>JACVCH010000022.1 GCA_016742175.1 Rhizobiaceae bacterium | reverse complement strand
CCCTTCTCCCCTTGTGGGAGAAGGTGCCCCGAAGGGGCGGATGAGGGGTGTGCGGCGGTGCCAGGCTGGAACACCCCTCATCCGACTTCGCTTCGCTCAGCCACCTTCTCCCACAGGGGGAGAAGGAAAGACCGCTCAAACCGTGCGCGGTCCGAACAGGATGACCGCCGCGCCGACGAGGCAGATCGCGGCGCCCGTCAAATCCCAGCGATCCGGCCGCATGCCCTCGAACGCCCACAGCCAGACCAGCGAGGCAGCGATGTAGACGCCGCCATAGGTCGCATAGGCGCGGCCGGCGGCTTCCGCTTCGACCAGCGTCAGCAGCCAGGCGAAGGCGGCCAGCGAGATCGTGCCGGGGATCAGCCAGAGCGACGATTTTCCAAGCTTCAGCCATGCCCAGAAGGCGAAGCAGCCGGCGATTTCGGCGAGCGCTGCGGCGATATAGATCGCGGCCGTCACAGGCGGCGCAACGCCACTTCCTCGACCAGATGGTCGGCGCCCTTGCGCAGGATCAGATCGGCGCGCGGGCGCGTCGGCAGGATGTTCTCGGTCAGGTTCTTCATGTTGATGTTGGTCCACAGCCCTTCGGCGATGGCCAGGGCAGCCGTGTCGGAAAGCTGCGAATATTTATGGAAGAACGCATCGGGATTGCGGAATGCCGTCTCGCGCAGACGCATGAAGCGCTCGACGTACCACTGCCGGATCTGGCTTTCCTCGGCGTCGACATAGATCGAGAAATCGAAGAAGTCCGAGACGAACGGCACCACCTTGCCGTCCTTCGGCAGGTCGCGCGTCTGCAGGACGTTGATGCCCTCGAAGATCAGGATGTCCGGCTGGTCGATGGTGACAAACTCGCCCGGCAGCACGTCATAGGTGAAGTGCGAGTAGAGCGGCGCGCGCATGTTGCGGGCGCCGGACTTGATGCCCGAGAGAAACCGCAGAAGCGCCCCGACGTCGTAGCTTTCGGGAAAGCCCTTGCGCTCCATCAGGTTCTGGCGGCGCAGCTCGGCATTGGGCTGCAGGAAGCCGTCGGTCGTCACCAGGTCGACCTTCGGGCTCGACGGCCAGCGCTGCAAGAGTTCCTTCAGGACGCGCGCCGTCGTCGACTTGCCGACCGCGACCGAGCCCGCGATGCCGATGATGAAGGGCGTCTTGGTCGCCGCTTCGGACCGGAAGAAGATCTGCCTCTGGCGAAAGAGAAGCTGGCTCGCCTCGACATGGGCCGAAAGGAGCCGCGACATCGACAGATAGATGCGCCGCGTTTCCTCGAGGTCGATCGGATCGCCCATCGAGCGCAGGCGGCGGATTTCGTCCTCGGACAATGTCAGCGGCGTGTCGGCGCGAAATCCTGCCCATTCCTCGGCCGAGAAACGGCGATAGGGCGAATAGAACTGGTCCGGCGTGAGCTGGTCCATGCCGCCCGCCTTTTCCTTGCGTGGTCGCTTGCGCGCGCTCATTGCGGCCGCGACGCCTTTTCGGCCATGCCGGACTGGCCCGTGCGCCGTTCCAGCTCGGCCATCACGTCGGCAAGCGGGATGTCGGCCAGCGCCAGCACCACCGTCAGATGATAGAGGAGGTCTGCTGTCTCGGAAACGAGTTCGCCCCGGTCGCCCTTGACGGCGGCGATGACGGCCTCGACCGCCTCCTCGCCCATCTTCTTGGCCGCCCGCTCGGGTCCCTTGGCGAACAGCTTCGCCGTCCAGGAATCGTCGGCGCCCGAACGCCCGCGCTCGGACACGATGCGCTCGAGATCGGCGAGCGTGAAATCCGCCATGCTACCCTCCGAAGCTCACGCAGCAGGATCGAGCCGCATGGGCAATCCAGCTTGTGCCATATGCGCCTTGGCCTGTGCAATCGTATAGGTACCAAAGTGGAAGATGGAGGCGGCGAGCACCGCCGTCGCATGGCCGTCGCGCACGCCCTCGACCAGATGGTCGAGATTGCCGACGCCGCCCGATGCGATCACCGGCGCGCGCACCGCGTCCGCGATCGTGCGAGTGAGCGCCAGATCGTAGCCGATCTTGGTGCCGTCACGGTCCATCGATGTGAGGAGCAGTTCGCCCGCGCCGAGATCGACCATCCTGCGCGCGAATTCCACGGCATCGATGCCGGTCTTCTCGCGCCCGCCATGGGTGAAGATTTCCCAGCGATCCGCCTCGCCTGCGCCCGAAACCTTCTTGGCGTCGATGGCGACGACGATGCACTGGTTGCCGAACTTGTCGGCGGCTTGCGCGACGAAATCCGGGTTCTTCACGGCGGCCGTGTTGATCGACACCTTGTCCGCGCCGGCGAGCAAGAGCTTGCGGATATCCGCCACCTGCCGCACCCCGCCGCCCACCGTCAGCGGCATGAAGCACTGCTCGGCCGTGCGCGCCACGATGTCGAAGATCGTCTCGCGATTGTTGGATGAGGCCGTGATGTCGAGGAAGCAAAGCTCGTCCGCCCCCGCCGCATCATAGGCCTTCGCCGCCTCAACCGGGTCGCCGGCATCGATCAGGTCGACGAAGTTGACGCCCTTGACGACACGGCCGTCCTTGACGTCGAGACACGGAATGACGCGAGCCTTGAGGGTCATCCGCGCGGTTCCTCGAACATTGCGGCCGGAGCGGGCTTTTCGCCCTTCAGGATCGCCAGCGCCTCGGCCTGGTCGATCCGCCCGTCATAAAGCGCACGGCCCGAGATCGCGCCTTCGAGCTTTTGCGCGTCCGGCATGGTCATGCGCACGATGTCGGCCAGCGAGGCGAGGCCGCCCGACGCGATCACCGGGATCGAGACCGCATCGGCAAGCCCGATGGTCGATTCCCAATTGATGCCGGTCAGGACTCCGTCGCGGTCGATGTCGGTGTAGATGATCGCCGAAACGCCCGCGCCCTCGAATTTCTGCGCCAGTTCCACGACGCCGAGCGTCGAGGCTTCCGCCCAGCCCTCGACCGCGACCTTGCCGCCCTTGGCGTCGATGCCGACGGCGATCTTGCCGGGGAAAAGCCGGCAGGCTTCTTTGACCAGTTCGGGATCACGCACGGCAACCGTCCCGAGAATCACCCGCGCCAGTCCCTTCTCCAGCCAGCTCTCGATATGCGCCAGCGTACGGATACCGCCGCCGAGCTGCACCGGATTCTTGGTCGCCTTCAGGATCGCCTCGACCGAGGCCCCATTGACCGACTGCCCCTCGAACGCGCCGTTCAAATCGACAACGTGCAGCCATTCGAACCCCTGATCCTCGAAGGCCCTCGCCTGCGCGGCCGGATCGGGATTGTAGACGGTCGCTGAATCCATCTCGCCAAGCTTCAGGCGCACGCACTGGCCGTCCTTCAAATCGATGGCGGGAAAGAGGATCATGGCTTCCACCTCAGGAAATTCGCGATCAAAGCGAGGCCCAGCGCCTGGCTCTTTTCGGGATGGAACTGCGTGCCGGCGATGTTGTCGCGGCCGACGGCGGCGGTGACCGGCCCGCCATAGTCGGTTGTTGCCAGCACGTGCGCCGGGTCGGTTGCGGCAAGCTGGTAGGAGTGCACGAAATAGGCGTGCAGACCGCCCTCGCCGGTCGGGATGCCGGCAAAGAGCGGGTGCTCCTGTTTCACGTGAATCGTGTTCCAGCCGATCTGCGGAATCTTCAGCGCGGGGTCGGCCGGCTCCATTTCCTTGACGTCGCCGGGAGTCCAGCCAAGCCCTTGCGTGGTCGTCTTCTCGAGCCCGCGCGTCGAAAGAAGTTGCATGCCGACGCAGATGCCGAGAAACGGTCGCCCCCTGGCGATGACTGCCTCCGTCAGCGCCTCGACCATGCCCGGCACGGCGTCGAGCCCGCGGCGACAGTCGGCATAGGCGCCGACGCCCGGCAGCACGATCCGGTCCGCGCTCGCCACCCGCGCGGCATCGTCGGTCAACTCGATCTCAGCATCCGTGCCGCCCTCGCGCGCGGCGCGCTCGAAGGCCTTGGTCGCCGAGCGCAGATTGCCCGACCCGTAATCGATGATCGCGACCCGCATCACTTCGCTCCAGGATAGCCGAACAGTCCCAGCGCCGGACCGCTGTGACGCGCGGCGGGCGCGGTGCGCGACCACGGCGCCATCACGCGCGGCGGCGCCTCGGCCTCCACCATCGTTTCGCGGTCGGCGAGATAACGGATTTCGGCGTCCGCCGCGTTCTGCGCCTCGACCACGCCCCACTCGTTCCAGTCGGATCGCTTCAGCGAGGCGATGCGCAGCGCAGCGCCTTCCAGCCCGACATAGACGCCGACGAGCAGCGACAGCCAGGCCGTCGCCCCGCCAAGGCCCACATAGGCACCGGCCAACGAAAGCGCGACGGCCGCGAAGAGCGCAATCAGCGCCTCGCGCCACATACGGTGAAACGCGAACCAGACGAATGGAATCAGGAAACCGAGAAAATGGAACCCGTCGCGGACCAGGACGGCCTTTTCGGCCGGGTCACGCACCGGCGGCTCCATCACGACATAGCTTGCCATCGGCTCAGCCCTTCAACGTGCCCTTGGTCGACGGGATCATGCCTGCCTGCCGTGCATCCGGCTCGACCGCCATGCGCAGCGCGCGCGCCACCGCCTTGAAGCAGGTCTCGGCGATGTGGTGGTTGTTGACGCCGTAGTGGTTGAGGACGTGCAGCGTGATGCCGGCATTCTGCGCCAGCGCCTGGAAGAATTCGCGCACCAGTTCGGTGTCGAACGTGCCGATCTTCGGCGCCGAGAAGGCGACGTTCCAGACGAGGAACGGCCGGCCCGAGACGTCGATCGCCGCCTTGGTCAGCGTCTCGTCCATGGCGAGGTCTATCGAGGCATAGCGCGCGATGCCGCGGCGCTCGCCGAGCGCTTTCGCAATGGCCTGGCCGATCGCGATGCCGGTGTCCTCGACCGTGTGGTGGTCGTCGATGTGCAAGTCGCCCTTTGCCTCGATCGTCATGTCGATCAGCGAATGGCGCGACAACTGGTCGAGCATGTGGTCGAAGAAGCCGACGCCGGTCGAAATCTGCGACCGGCCGGTGCCGTCGAGATCGACCGTGACGGTGATCTCGGTTTCCTTCGTCTTGCGCTCGATCGTCGCGCTGCGCGCGCTCTTGCCGTCGGCCATGGTGGCGTCCCTGCCCTCATCAGATAAGCGCCTGCCTCATACCAGCCTCGGTGCGCCGATTGCAAACGCTTACCGGCAGCATACATAACGAGCCGAGTGGCGGGCGCCATCGGGCCTGCCGGAGACAGTATCGGAGCAGATATGTCCAACGAGGCTTCCATGCACGCGACGACCATCGTCACCGTGCGCAAGGGCAACAAGGTGGTGATCGCCGGCGACGGGCAGGTCAGCCTTGGTCAAACCATCATGAAGGGCAATGCTCGCAAGGTGCGCCGCATCGGAAAGGGCAACGTCATTTCCGGCTTCGCCGGCGCCACCGCCGACGCCTTCACCCTTCTCGAACGGCTCGAAGCCAAGCTCGAGCAGTATCCCGACCAGTTGACCCGCGCCTGCGTCGAACTCGCCAAGGACTGGCGCACCGACCGCTATTTACGCCGGCTGGAGGCGATGATGCTCGTTGCCGACAAGTCGGTCACGCTGGCGCTCACCGGCAATGGCGACGTGCTCGAGCCCGAGCAGGGCGTCATGGCGATCGGTTCCGGCGGCAACTATGCGCTCGCCGCCGCCCGCGCCCTCGTCGACACCGACCTCGATGCCGAGGAGATCGCGCGCCGCGCCATGAAGATCGCCGGCGAGATTTGCGTCTACACGAATTCCAACGTCGTCATGGAAGTGCTGGATGCCGAATAGGCCCCGCTACGCGTTCCGCTCGGTCGAGCCGGACGACCTGCCGACGCTGCGCGCCTGGCTCGACCGGCCGCATGTACGCGAATGGTGGGGTGATCCGGACAAAGGCATCGCGGAGATCGAGGCGGCGATGGACGACATCTCGACCGAACCGCTGATCGTCGAACTTGACGGCAACCCGGTCGCCTATCTCCAGTCCTACGATCCGCATCTGGAGGACGACCATCCCTATGCCGATCAGCCGATGGGAACGCTCGGCCTCGACATCTCGATCGGCCCCGCCGATCTCATCGGCAAGGGCCATGGAAGCGCAATCGTCGCGCAATTCGCCGAGGAACTCTTCGCCGAAGGCGCGCCACGCCTCGTCATCGACCCGCACCCCGACAATGCCCGCGCGATCCGCGCCTACGAGAAGGCGGGCTTTCGCCACATCGACACGCGAAATTCACATTATGGTCCTGCCCATCTGATGGCGCTGGACGCACCGCAGGACACCGAAAACTCATGAGCACATTCTCCCCCCGCGAGATCGTTTCCGAACTCGACCGCTACATCATCGGCCAGAAAGACGCCAAACGCGCCGTCGCCATCGCACTGCGCAACCGCTGGCGCCGCCAGCAGCTCGAAGGCCAGATGCGCGAAGAGGTGATGCCGAAGAACATCCTGATGATCGGGCCGACCGGCGTCGGCAAGACCGAAATCTCGCGCCGCCTCGCCAAGCTCGCCGGCGCGCCCTTCATCAAGGTCGAGGCGACCAAGTTCACCGAGGTCGGCTATGTCGGCCGCGACGTCGAGCAGATCATCCGCGATCTCGTCGAGACTGCCATCGGCCTGACGCGCGAGAAAATGCGCGAGGACGTCAAGGCGCGCGCGCATCTCAACGCAGAGGAACGCGTGCTCGAGGCGCTCGTCGGCAAGACGGCGAGTCCGGCGACGCGTGATTCGTTCCGCAAGAAGCTGCGTTCGGGCGAGCTCGACGACAAGGAGATCGAGGTCGAGGTCGCCGACACCGGCACGCCGATGGGCGGGTTCGAAATCCCCGGAATGCCGGGCGCGCAGATGCTCAACATCAACGACATGCTGCAAAAGGCGATGGGGGGCCAGAAGACCAAGACCCGGAAGACGACCGTCAAGGAATCCTACGGCCACCTGATCAACGACGAATCCGACAAGCTCCTCGACAATGACGAGGTCATCGCCCGCGCGCTCGACGTCACCCAGAATGACGGCATCGTCTTCCTCGACGAGATCGACAAGGTCGCCGGCAGCGACAGCCGCACGGGGCCGTCCCGCGAAGGCGTCCAGCGCGACCTCCTGCCGCTCGTCGAAGGCACCACCGTCGCGACCAAATACGGGCCGGTGAAGACGGACCACATCCTCTTCATCGCTTCGGGCGCGTTCCATGTCGCCAAGCCGTCCGACCTTTTGCCGGAACTTCAGGGCCGCCTGCCGATCCGCGTCGAGCTGCGCGCGCTCGAAAAGGACGATTTCCGCCGCATCCTGACCGAAACCGAGGCGAGCCTCATCAAGCAGTACATCGCGCTGATGGACACCGAGGGCGTTACACTCGACTTCACGGACGACGCGATCGACGAACTGGCCGGCATCGCGGTCGATCTCAACGCCACCGTCGAGAATATCGGCGCGCGGCGTCTGCAGACCGTCATGGAACGCGTTCTCGACGAGATTTCCTACGAAGCGCCGGACAAGTCTGGCTCCGCGGTCACCATCGACGCCGAATATGTGCGCAAATTCGTCGGCGATCTCGCCAAGAACACAGATTTGTCCCGTTTCATTCTGTAGGCCCATCGGCAACACCTCGCGACGAAGTGAGCGAATCACGGCCCGCCGGGCGCAATCCGCGCTCGACGGGCCGATGGCCGCTCACTATGGTCGCGCCGCTTTGGCCGAGGGCCCGAATCTCATGCATGCATTTGCCGGTCTGATCCTGTCGCTATCGGTCGCGCTCGTCGCGGGCGAGGCGCATGCCGTGACGAAAGTCCCGCCCGGCAACCGCAATGTCGAGCAGCCCGGCGTGCCGGGCGGCTCCGCCAGCCGCACCCGTGCCCTCTCGACGACCTACGAAGAGAAGTACCAGCGCGTTCTGCGCCTCTTCCAGCAGGACGAGACGCTGCGCTCCAAGATTCGGCAGGTCTCCGCCCAATACGGCATCGATCCGATCCACATGGCCGGCGCGATCGTCGGCGAGCACACCTACAATGTCGATGCCTATGACCGGCTGCAGACCTACTACGTCAAGGCCGTCTCCTACCTGTCGACCAGCTTCCAGTTCGCCCATGGCGGCGAGAACGTCGCCGCCTTCGTCGGCCGGCCGGAATTTTCCGAGTGCAACGCGGTGGCGGCCGACAGCTACGACCTGTGGTCCTGCCGCGAGGTCGTGTGGGAACGCGATTTCCGCGGCCGGACGGTCGATGGCGGCTCCTATCCGGACAACCGGTTCGGCGCGGTCTTCTTCCAGCCCTTCTACGCCGGCCAGACCTTTGGCATCGGCCAACTCAACCCGCTGACCGCGCTACAGATGAGCGACCTCGTCCACCAGGTCTCCGGCCTGCCGAAGCTCGACGCATCCGATCCGCAGGCGGTCTACCGCACGATCATGGACCCGGACCTGACGCTCGCCTATGTGGCGGCGACGCTGAAGACCTCGATCGACGCCTATCGCCGCATAGCCGGCTTCGACATCTCGGCCAATCCGGGCGTCACCGCGACGCTCTACAATGTCGGCAATCCCGAGCAGCGCGCCTATCGCCTCAAGCGCGAGAACCTCGAAAGCGCGTCGCGCGGCGAGGCGCCCCGCCTGCCGGAAGAGAACTATTATGGCTGGCTGGTCAACGACCGGCTGGAGGACCTCGAAGCGCTTTTCTGATCGATCTCGTCGAGCAGCGCGACGATCCGGGCGATATCGTCCTCGCCCAGCATTCCGATCTGCGTTGCCAGACGATTGGCGAGTGCCGTCGCCTTCGGCGAGAGGCCTGCCGTGTCGACCGTGACGCGCGGATCGGATCGTGCCGCCAGCGCTTCCAGTTCCTCGGCTTCGTCCCAGATCACGTTGAAGAAGCCGATGATCTTCTGCACCGTCGCCCAGTTCGGCACGCCGCGCCGGCCGTGCTCCAGCGCCGACAGATAGGCCGGGCTGACGCCAAGCGCCGCCGCCATATCCTTTTGCGCGATGCCGCGCTCGGTGCGCATCGACCGCACCTTTTCGCCGAAGGGCGTCATGTCGCGTCTCCCGGCCGCCGGCGCAGCCGCACATACATCGCGCCCTGCCCGCCATGGTGGCGCGCCGCATCCTCATGCGCCGAAACGAGGCCGCGAAAGGCCGGCGTCGCAAACCATTGCGGCACCTGCCGGCGCATCACGCCGTCGCTGCCCATGGACGAACCCTTTCCCGTCACCACCAGAACATGCCGCCGCCCCTGCGCATACGCATTGTGCAGGAAGGCAAGCAGAACGCCATGCGCCTCGGCGAGCGTCATGCCGTGGAGGTCGACCTTGCCCTCGATCGCAAGCCGCCCCTTGGCGAGTTTCTTCTTCGTCGGCCGGTCGATCACCGGCCGCTGCGCCGGCTCGCGGCGCAGGATTTCCGCCTGGTGCTTGGCCTCGGCGATCACCGGCGGCAGCGCCGGCGATGCTTTCTCTTCTGAGGCGAGCGCCTCCTCCATTTCTTCCGGAAAACTCTTGCCGGGCATCGGCGCGACTGAGCGCGCGACCTTCGACCAGAGTTGGCGGTCTTCCCGGCTCAATCCCTTGGCGCGGCGCGTCATGCGTGCCGCTCCGGCACAAGCATGAAGAACTTCGCGCGATGCTTGATGACGCCCGCGACGTCCCCTGCCGCATCGCCCGAACCGCAGAAGATGTCGCCCCGCGCCGGGCCTATGATCGCCGAGCCGGTATCCTGCGCGATCATCAGCCGGGCGAACTCCATCTGAGGCGCTTCGACGAAAAAGGGCGTGGCGAAGGTGTGCAGATTGCGGTCGACGGCGAGCGACCGCCCGGCCGTCAGCGGCACCTTTGCGGCGGCGATCGGGCCGAGCGCCGGGTCGTCGACGGGGGCGTCCTTGAAGAAAATGTACGAGCGATTTTGCCACAAAACCTCGTCGATTCGGGCCGGATTGGCGGCAAACCAGGCCCGAATCGACTGCATCGTGACGTCTTTCAGCGGAATTTCGCCGCGTTCTGCGAGGATTTTGCCCGGTCCGGAGAAGGAATGGCCGGATTTCGCGGCGTAAGTGACCCGCCTTTCGCTGCCATCCGTCATCACCAGCCGCGCCGCGCCCTGGACGTGGATGAAGAACAGATCGACCTTGTCGGCCAGCCACGCCATCTCCAGCCCGCGCCCGTCGAGTGCGCCGCGCTCGATCTCGCCGCGATCGAAGAAGGGTACGATGCCCTCGGTCGTTTGCCTGCCGAAAGCAATCCCGGCGTCCCAATCCACCGGGTGGTTTTCCGCATCGATATCGACGAGGTCGGCCGGCCGCGACAGGATCGGATGGCGGAAACGCTGGGTGCTTACCGGGCTCGCCTCGACAATGGGCTCGTAGAATCCGGTCACGAACCCGTCGGCGACGATCCGCGCGGGGCGGAAATGGCGTTCGAAAAAGGTGCGGGCATCGTCGACGCCGTTTCGCGCGGCGGCGAAGGCCGGTTCGAGATCGGCGGCCGAAATGCCGAACGCGCCGGTCTTGGAGGGTTTTTCGAGATTGCGGAAGGCGGAGCGGCGGAACGCTTCGAAGGCGGCGCGATGGTCGTCGCGCCGCCAGTTGGCGATGTCGTCGAAGCTCAGAAATTCGAGGGTAGCCGGCGTTTCCATGCCAGCGGTCTCGGTCCTATTCTTCCGCTTCGGTCGCGACCAGCTTCCAGTTCGGGTCTCGCGAGCGGGTGTCGCGGGCGAAGGTCCAGACGTCCTTGACCTCGACGACCGTCTCCGGGTCGCCGTCGATCACCTCGCCCGAGGCGTTGCGCGTCGCCGAGATCAGTTCGCTGACGATGCGCAGCGTGATGTGCGCTTCCGAACCCTTCTGCTCGGCGCCGACGATCTCGGCCTTGTCGATTCCGACGAAGGAGGACTGGACCTTCTCGTTGCGCGCCTCGCGGTCGGCGATGGCCTGGACGAACCCGTCATGGACCTCGCGCGAGAGAAGGTTTTTCAGGGTGCGCCGGTCGCCGTCTGCATAGGCCATCACGATCATCTCGTAGGCCATCTTGGCGCCGTCGACGAACTGACCCGGTTCGAAACTCGGATCGGCCTGGCGGATCGCGCGCAGGCCGTTGTTGACGGCCGTGCCTTCCGGCGCGACGGCGTCGATCGCGGCGAAGTCGGGCGCTGGCGGCTGGTCGCCGAGGCGGCGGCGCGGCAGCGAGACGACATTTTCGGGCGCCGCCTGCTTGTCCGAATCGGGGCGCGTATAGGGATCGTGCGGCGGGCGCTCATTGCCCGTGCGCCGGCCGAGCACGCTGCGCAGTTGATAAAAGATCACCGCGGCGGCGACGAGGAAGAAGATGGTTCCGAAGTCGAAGAATTCCATATCGTCCGCCAAGACCCTGTTCGTCGTTACACTGGAGCACCGGATCGAAATCCTGCCGGTTGCCCGGCGCCGTCCGATGCTCGCCACTCAATTCAGATCGCAAATCCCCGCTTGCGGGGCCGTTGCGCAGTAGGTGAAGCCTTCTGGCACGAAATCAAGCGCGCCGGTCCATCTTTTGCATATAGATCGCCGAACCGCCGCATTCAAATGGACGCAGGCCTTCCCTATATATCGGCGAACCGCTCTTGAGGCCCCTATCGTGCGATTTCCGCTCATTCCCCTTCTCATCCTCGCCATGCCGCTGGTCGAGATCGCCACCTTCATCGCCGTCGGCAGCCAGATCGGCGTGCTGGCGACGCTCGGGCTGATCTTCCTGTCGGCCTTTCTCGGCATTATTCTCGTGCGCGTCCAGGGTTTCAACACCATCCAGCGCATCCGCGCCGAGCTCGACCGCGGCGGCTCGCCCGGGCGCGACCTCGTGCACGGCATGATGATCGTCGTCGCGGGCCTGCTCCTGATCATTCCCGGCTTCGTCACCGATGCGATCGGCCTCCTCCTCTTCCTGCCGCCGGTGCGCGATTTCGGCTGGCGCTTCCTGCGCGACCGCATCCGCGTCACCACGGTTCAAAGCGGCGCGGCCTGGCAGGCGCGGCGGCGCGCCCGCGACGGCGTGGTCGATCTCGATGCGGACGACTACAGCGATCTTTCCGCCGAAGCCGAGCGGCAGACGCGCTCGCCTTCCGATCCGCGCCTGCCGCCTCGCTAAACTTGTCACGATCGGGCGTGCATGTTAGCGAACGCCCGATTTCTTGGAGCAACAGCCGTCCGGACAGACGGATCCGGACGTGGAGAGGAATGACGAGATGGCCGAAACGCCCGAAAACACCAATGGTCCGAACGGCGGCGGCGCTGCCCAGCCCGGCGCGCAGCCCCAGCAGGGGGCGACCTTCAACGTCGTCTCGCAATATGTGAAGGACCTTTCCTTCGAAAATCCGGGCGCGCCGAAGTCGCTGCGCACGCGCACCCAGCCGCCCGGCATCAACATCAACGTCAACGTCAATGCGAACCCGATCGCCGACAAGGAATTCGACGTCGTTCTGACGATCAACGCAAAGGCGGAAGTCGAAAAGACCGTCGTTTTCAACGCCGAGCTCGTCTATGGCGGCGTCTTCCGCATCGACGGTTTCCCGCAGGAGCACATGCTGCCGCTGCTCTTCATCGAGTGCCCGCGCCTGCTCTTCCCGTTCGCGCGCCAGATCATCGCCGACATCACGCGCCAGGGCGGCTTCCCGCCGCTGATGATCGACCCGATCGACTTCGCGCAGATGTTCCAGCGCCGCATGGCCGAGGAACAGGCCCGCGCCAAGGTCGCGCAGCCGACCGGCACCGCCTGATCGAGACGCCCAGCGAGATGAAAAACCCGGCCTCAGCGCCGGGTTTTTTCGTTTCAGGAGCCGTTTGCGGCGGCCGCATAGGACGGCTCGACCACCCGCCAGATGGCATTGTCGCCGAGCGTTGCGACGAGTTTTTCATGCGCGGCGATCTCGTCCTCGCCGAGGCGGGGAGCGAGTGGCCGCGGGCGCGGCCGGATCTCGATCACGACACCGCCATCGGAGCGCTTGCCGGCGGCATTCGCCTGCACGTCGAGCACGAGCGCCGCCTGCCGGCCGCCGATCAGCTCGATATAGACCTCCGCGAGCAGTTCCGAATCGAGCAGCGCGCCGTGCTTGGTGCGGTGCGAATTGTCGATGCCGTAGCGCCGGCACAGCGCATCGAGCGAGTTCGGCCCCATCGGGTGCTTGCGCCGCGCGATCGCCAGCGTGTCGACCACGCGGGCCGGCTCGACCATGTCGATTCCAAGCCGCCCGAACTCGGCATTCAGGAAGCCGATGTCGAAATTCGCGTTGTGCGCGATCAGATGCGCGCCTTCGAGGAAGGCGAGCAGGTCGGCGAGGATGCCGTCGAAGGTCGGCTTGTCGGCGAGCGAAGCGTCCGTGATGCCGTGCACCGCCAGCGCCTCGGGATGCACCTGCCGCCCCTGCGGGTTGATGTAGACGTGGAAGCTGCGCCCGGTCGGGAAGCGGTTGACGAGTTCGATGCCGCCGAATTCGATGATCCGGTCCTCGCTCGGGTCGAGGCCGGTCGTCTCGGTATCGAAGATGATCTCACGCATCGGATGCCGCTTCGCCTTTGAGTTCCGCCACGATCGCCTCGACCGCGGCGCGCGCCGCCTCCAGCCCGCCGCCGCTATCGACGACGAAATCGGCGCGCTTTCGTTTTTCGGCGTCCGGCACCTGCTTGGCAAGGATCGCCTCGAACTTCTCCACCGACATCCCCGGCCGCGCGAGCACGCGCTCGCGCTGGATGTCGGCCGGGGCCGAGACCACGACGATGCGGTCGACGCGCCCCTCCCCGCCCGTCTCGAACAGGAGCGGGATGTCGAGGACAGCAAGCTTCTGGCCCGCCGCGCGGTGTTCGGCCAAAAACGCATCGGCGTCGGCGCGCACCAGCGGGTGGACGATGCGCTCCACCGTCTTCAGAGCCGCCGCGTCGCCGAGAATGCGGTTGCCGAGGAGCGCGCGGTCGACGACGCCGTTCGTCACGGTGCCGGGAAAGGCGGCTTCGATCAGCGGCGCGGCCTTGCCGGCATAGAGCCGGTGCACGGCCTCGTCCGAATCGTGGACTGGCACGCCCGCCTCGCGGAAGAAGCGCGCGGTGGTCGACTTGCCCATCCCGATCGACCCGGTCAACCCGATGACGATCATCGCCCCGCCTCGAGATCGGCGACGATCAAGGCGTGGAGATCGGGCGTGACCGCCGGCCGGACACCGAACCAGCGCTCGAAACCGGGCACGGCCTGGTGCAGCAGCATGCCGAGCCCATCGACGGTCTTCAGACCGCGCGCTCCGGCGCGCTCCAGAAGCGGCGTCACCAGCGGCGCATAGACGATGTCGGTTACGATCGCCTCGTCCGGTAGCGCATCGAGGTCGAGATCGAGCGGTGGCTGGCCCTTCATGCCCAGCGAGGTCGTGTTGATCAGAAGATCGGTGTTGGGCAGCAAGGTCTGCGCCTGGTCGAGCCCGGCCGGTTTGACGCCCGGAAAGGCGAGCGCCAGTTCGCCGGCGCGCGCGGCCGAACGGTTGGCGACCGTCACCTTGCCTATGCCCGCCTCGCGCAGCGCGTGAAGCACCGCCCGCGCCGCGCCGCCCGCGCCCAGCACCAGGGCCGTCTCAGCCTGTCGCCATTGAGGCGCGCCCGCATCGAGACTGGCGGCAAAGCCGTAAGCGTCGGTGTTGCCGCCGACGAGTTCGCCCTCTTCGAGCCAGACCGTGTTGACCGCGCCGATGGCGCCCGCCGCCGCATCGCGGCGCGAGACGGCTTCGAAGACCGCTTCCTTGTGCGGAATGGTGACGTTTCCGCCCGCGAACTCTCCGCGCCGGACGCGCTGCAGGAACTCCGACAGGTCGGCCGGCGCGACGTCGATGGCGCGGTAGTCGCCCGCCAAGCCGTGCGCGGCGAGCCAATGGCCGTGGATCATCGGCGAGCGGGAATGAGCGATCGGATGGCCGATCACGAAGGCATGGGCCGCATCAGCCATCGATGGCGCCCAGTTCGCGCAGCTTCGCCAGAAGCGGCATCAGCGGCAGGCCGACGATGGTGAAGTGGTCGCCCTCGATCTTCTCGAAGAGCTGGATGCCCCTGCCCTCGACCTGATAGGCGCCGACGGACGACAGGGCCGCGTCGCCCACTGCCGACAGGTGCCGGCCGATGAAGCCCGGGTCGAGATCGCGCATCGTCAGCGACGCGACGGAGACGTGACGCCAGATCGCCTCGCCGTCCTGCGCGATGACGACCGCGCTGTTCAAATGGTGCGTCTTTCCGGACAGCTTCAGGAGCCGACGCCTCGCCTCTTCCATGTCGGCGGGCTTGTGCATCAGTTCCTCGCCCAAAGACAGGGTCTGGTCGCAGCCGATGACGAAAGCGCCCGGATGGTTCTGGCTGACGTCGACGGCCTTGGCCTCGGCGAGAATCTGCGCCAGATCGTCGGGCCGCAGCCCCGCGCCCGCGACGGCCTCCTCGACCGCGCGTTCGTCGACCGTTGGCCGTTCGACGGTGAATTCGATGCCGGCATCCTCCAGCATCCTGGCGCGGAACGGGCTGGCCGAGGCCAGGATGATTTCTTGTCTCACAAGGCTTCCTCGCGATGGGTCTTGTTGCGCAACGCGACGATGGCGGCTGCGGTTTCCTCGATCGAGCGGCGGGTGACGTCGATCAGCGGCCAGCCATGCCGGTGGCAGATCTGACGGGCATAGGCCAGTTCCTCGGAAATCGAAAGCCGGTCGACATAGTCGCCATGGTTGAAGCCGGCGCCGCCGAGGACGCGATTCTGGCGCACCTGCGAAATCCGCTCTGCCGTCGCGATCAATCCGACGATCAGCGGCTTTTTCGCGGTGACGATCTGCGGCGGGATCGGTACCCCGATGACGATCGGCACGTTGGCGGTCTTGATGCCGCGATTGGCCAGATAGATCGAGGTCGGCGTCTTCGACGTGCGCGAGATGCCGATCAGGACGATGTCGGCCTCCTCGATGTCCGGCGGCAACTGCCCGTCATCATGCTCCATGGTGAAGTTCAGCGCATCGATGCGGCGGAAGTAATCCGCATCGAGCACATGCTGCGCACCCACCCGGCGGCCGGCGGGGGTGCCCAGATAGGACTGGAAGACCATCAGCACCGGCTCCAGCACGGAAACGCAGGGCAGGCCGAGCGACTGGCAGTGCGCGTCGATGCGTGCGGCCAGTTCCTGATCCACTACCGTATAAAGCACGATGCCGGGCGCTTCCTCGATGTCGACGAAGACGTTCTCGAGCTGCTTGTCGGTCCGGATCAGCGGGTAGATGTGCTCGATCGCGCGCGCGTTCTTGTATTGCGCCGCCGCGGCACGGCCGGCCGCCAGCAGCGTCTCGCCGGTCGCATCCGAAATCAGGTGGAGATGGAAGAAGTTCTGCGGTTTGTTCACGGGATTCTGCCTGCCCTGTGGGCGAGTGTGCATAAAGCGGGAGAGCGGCAGGGCCGTTCGCGGGCCAATGTATCAGATGGCGGTTTCTCCACAATTCGCTCTCCTGTGAGATCGGAATCGCGCTTGTGGGAAATTGCGTGGGCAGGGCAGTGAGATTGCACAGGCAGGTGCAACGGGCCGTGTCACCGGCGGTACGGGCAAGCCCCTGTTCCAAAATGTCGAATCGCGACCGTCCCCGTTGATCGTCAACAGGTTTCGCAATTCGCCTTGCGGCGATATAACCACTGGCCGACGCGCATGCGTTCGGGGAGAAGCGGGAAACCCCGATTCCAACAGACTCTAAGAACCATAAGAGTCCTTAAAAATTTCTTTAATTTTTTAAGACGCTCGACGGAAAGGCCGCAGATGACGATCGAACGGAAGATGCTGAAGGTCTTGCAGGGAGAAAGCGTCTTTCCGCCTCCGATCTGGATGATGCGACAGGCCGGGCGCTATCTGCCGGAATATCGGGAAACGCGGACAAAGGCCGGGAGTTTCCTCGATCTTTGCTACAATCCCGATCTCGCCGTCGAAGTGACGCTCCAGCCGATCCGCCGCTTCGGCTTCGACGCATCGATCCTGTTCTCGGACATCCTCGTCATTCCGCATGCACTCGGCCGCGATTTGCGCTTCGAGGAAGGCCGCGGGCCGCTGATGACGCCGATCGAGGCAACCGAGGTCGAGCGGCTCGACGCGTCCCGGCTCCACGATCATCTGGCGCCGGTCTACGAGACGGTGCGGCGACTGCGCGCCGAGCTTCCAGCCGAGACGACGCTGATCGGCTTTTGCGGCGCGCCGTGGACGGTGGCGACCTACATGATCGCGGGCCACGGCACGCCGGACCAGGCGCCGGCGCGTCTGTTCGGCTATCGCAATCCGGCCGAGATGCGAAAGCTGCTGGCGCTTCTGGCGGACTGCTCGGCCGATTATCTCATCCGCCAGATCGAAGCCGGCGCCGACTGCGTGCAGATTTTCGACTCCTGGTCGGGCGTGCTCGACGAGGCATCGTTCGAAGCGTTCTGCGTCCAGCCGATGAAGAGGATCGTCGACAAGGTCCGTTCGGTTCACCCGAACGTGCCGATCATCGGCTTTCCGAAGGGGGCAGGGGCGCTTTACGAGGGGTACCGTGGGAAGACGGGCGTCGCGGCGCTCGGGCTCGACTGGAGCGTTCCCTGGAGCCAGGCACGACGTCTGCAGGCCGAGGGGCCCGTCCAGGGCAATCTCGACCCGTTGCGGCTTGTCGTCGGCGGCGAGGCGCTGCGTGAGGGCGTGGCGGCCATTCTCGACAATCTCGCCGGCGGCCCGCTGATCTTCAATCTCGGCCACGGCATCACGCCGCCGACACCGATCGCGCATGTCGAGGCGATGATCGCGCAGGTTCGGGGAGCGACGCGGTGAGCGACACGACGAACAGGGCGGGGCCGGGGAGGCGCGCGGGCATCGCGCTCGCGATCTTCCTCGTCCTGACCGCGGCCGCGCTCTTCCTGTTTCCGGCCGAGGCCTATCTGTGGGCCAAGGCTGCGCATGTCATCGCCGTCATCTCGTGGATGGCGGGGATGCTCTATCTGCCGCGCCTTTTCGTCTACCATGCGGAAATCGGCCCCGGCACGCCGCAATCCGAAACCTTCAAGGTGATGGAACAGCGCCTCTTGCGCGTCATCATCAACCCGGCGATGACGGTCGCCTGGGTGCTCGGCCTCTGGCTCGCCTGGCAGGGCTTCGGCTTTTCGGGCGGCTGGCTGCACTTGAAGATCGCCCTCGTCATCGCCATGTCGGGGCTGCACGGCTATTTCTCCAAGGCCGTGCGCCTCTTCGCCGAGGACCGCAACGAGAAGTCCGCCCGGCACTGGCGCTTGATGAACGAAGGCCCCACCCTGTTGATGATTGTCATCGTCATCCTGGTCGTGGTAAAGCCGTTCTGAGGCACGCGCGCCCCGCTTGCGCTTTTCCAGGTGCGGCGCTAAGAGATCGGTCCTTCCTTTCGCCGCGCGGCCCGCTTCTTTCATGACGGCCCATCCGCGCCGCATCTTCCTACGTCCTTCCAGACTTCCCCCTACGCCAGCCGAGTGCGCATATGCAGGAAATGAAACTACAAGAGCTCAAGAGCAAGGGTCCGACCGACCTCATCGCGTTCGCCGAATCGCTCGAGGTCGAGAATGCGAGCGTCATGCGCAAGCAGGAGCTCATGTTCGCGATCCTGAAGAAGCTCGCGGCACAGGAGGTCGAGATCATCGGCGAGGGCGTCGTCGAGATCCTGCAGGACGGCTTCGGTTTCCTGCGGTCGGCCAATGCGAACTACCTGCCCGGCCCGGACGACATCTACATCTCGCCCTCGCAGATCCGCCGCTTCTCGCTGAAGACCGGCGACACGGTAGAAGGCCCGATCCGCAGCCCGAAGGAAGGCGAGCGCTATTTCGCGCTTCTCAAGGTCAACACGATCAATTTCGAAGACCCCGAGAAGATCCGCCACAAGATCCATTTCGACAATCTGACGCCGCTCTATCCCAACGAGCGCTTCAAGATGGAACTTGAGGTTCCGACCTCGAAGGACATGTCGGCGCGCGTCATCGACCTCGTCGCGCCGCTCGGAAAGGGCCAGCGCGGGCTGATCGTCGCGCCGCCGCGCACCGGCAAGACCGTCCTCCTCCAGAACATCGCGCATTCGATCGCGCACAATCACCCGGAAGCCTATCTGATCGTCCTCCTGATCGACGAGCGGCCGGAAGAAGTCACCGACATGCAGCGCTCGGTGAAGGGCGAGGTCGTCTCCTCCACCTTCGACGAGCCGGCCGTTCGCCACGTCCAGGTCGCCGAGATGGTCATCGAGAAGGCCAAGCGCCTCGTCGAGCATGGCCGCGACGTCGTCATCCTGCTCGATTCGATCACGCGCCTCGGCCGCGCCTACAACACGGTCGTTCCGTCCTCCGGCAAGGTGCTGACCGGTGGTGTCGACGCCAATGCGCTGCAGCGACCGAAGCGCTTCTTCGGCGCGGCGCGCAACATCGAGGAAGGCGGTTCGCTGACCATCATCGCGACCGCGCTGATCGACACCGGCAGCCGCATGGACGAAGTCATCTTCGAAGAGTTCAAAGGCACCGGCAATTCGGAAATCGTGCTCGACCGCAAGGTTGCCGACAAGCGCATCTTCCCGGCCATGGACATCCTCAAGTCGGGCACCCGCAAGGAAGACCTTCTCGTCCAGCGCCAGGATTTGCAGAAGATTTTCGTCCTGCGCCGCATCCTCGCGCCCATGGGCACGACCGATGCGATCGAATTCCTCATGGACAAGCTGAAGCAGACCAAGACCAATGGCGACTTCTTCGATTCCATGAACACCTGACCGTTTTGCGGTCGCCATTTCTGGCTTATCGATCCGGCGGGCAGTTCATGTCCGCCGTTTCGCATTGGGAGTAGCGAATGCGTTCGACGACGACGATCTACGCGCTTTCGAGCGGGTCCCTGCCCGCCGGCGTCGCCGTCGTGCGCATTTCCGGCCCGCATGTGCCGTCGATCATCCCTCAACTGACCGGCCGGCCCGCTCTTGAACCGCGCCGCGCTGTTCTCTGCACGGTCCGTGACGAGACGGGCTCGCCGATCGACGACGCCTTGTGCCTCCATTTCCCGGCTCCGGCGAGCTTTACCGGCGAAGACGTGCTGGAAATCCAGCTTCACGGTAGCCGCGCCGTGACGGCGGCCCTATTCCGTCGTCTTGCCATGTTGGATGGTTTGGAGCCCGCCGAAGCCGGCGCGTTCACCATGCGCGCCTTTCTCAATGGGCGCATCGATCTGACGGCGGCCGAGGCGCTGTCCGACCTGCTCGTCGCCGAGACCGATGCGCAGCGCCGCCTCGCGCTGTCAAACGCCGACGGGGCGCAGCGGCGCCTTTACGAGACATGGCGCGCCGAACTGTTGTCGATCTGGGCGCGGATCGAGGCGGACCTCGACTTTTCCGACCAGGACGACGTGCCGCCCGAATTCGGAGATGCGGTTCGGCGGCAGATCGGCGACCTGGCCGAACAGATTCGCATTCACTTAGCCGGCTTCCGGGTTGCCGAGATCGTCAACGAAGGCTTTCATATCGTTGTCGCCGGCGCGCCGAATTCCGGAAAGTCCAGTCTAATCAATTATTTAGCAAGGCGCGAAGTGGCCATTGTTACCGACATTCCAGGCACGACGCGTGACCTGATCGATGTCCGTTTGGATATTGGTGGCCATCTCGTTCGAATCACCGACACCGCAGGGATGCGTGGCACCGCAGACCCGGTCGAGAAAATCGGTGTCCAGCGAGCCGAAGCCGCCGTACGCGGTGCCGATCTGGTCCTGCTGCTGGACGATGGGGACGCACCCTTGCCTGCAATTGAAGCTGCCCATGTACTGAAAGTCAGCAGTAAGGCGGACCTGCGTCCGACCGGAGCGCTCGACGTCCCAATCTCGGCAAAGACCGGCGCCGGGATGGATCACCTGATGGCCCGGATACGAGACATCCTTGATTCGACCGCGAAAATCCACGATACGGTGCCCTCGCGTCAGCGGCATGTCGCCCATCTTGATCAATGTATCGCTGCTCTCGGTCGCGCGCGACGGGTCGAAGCGTTCGAGATTGTGGCGGAAGAACTTCGCATAGCGGCTGACGCACTCGGACGATTGACGGGTGCCATCGACGTCGAGGATTTGCTCGGCGATATCTTCTCCCGTTTCTGCATAGGGAAATGACTCACGTGAAACAGGATCATCCCAGCTTCGATGTCATCGTTGTCGGCGGTGGGCATGCCGGCGTCGAGGCCGCCGCCGCTGCGGCACGCATGGGTGCGGTCACCGCTCTTGTGACCCTGAGCGCGGACAATCTCGGCGTCATGTCCTGCAACCCGGCAATCGGCGGACTGGGAAAAGGCCAGCTCGTACGAGAAATCGACGCGCTCGACGGCATCATGGGTCGTGCCGCGGACATGGCGGGCATTCAGTTTCGGCTTCTGAACCGGAGCAAGGGCCCGGCCGTGCGCGGTCCGCGCACGCAAGCCGACCGCAAGCTCTACGCGCAGGCCGTCAAGGATCTGGTGGCCGATCAGGCCAATCTCCATGTGCTGGCCGATGAGGTCGTTGATCTCGACATTCGCGACGGGCGCCTGAAGGGCGCGCATTTGAAGCATGCGGGGCGATTGAATTGCGGCGCCGTCGTCCTGACGACCGGGACCTTCCTGCGGGGCCTGATCCATATCGGCGCCGACCAGATCGTCGCCGGCCGCATGGGTGAACAGGCGACGACCGGTCTGGCTGCGACATTCAACCGGCTCGGGATCCGTCTCGGCCGCCTCAAGACCGGCACTCCGCCGCGGCTTGCGCGCGCCTCGATAGACTGGAATGCGCTCGAGAAGCAGGCGGCGGACGAAACGCCGACGCCGTTCTCGACCATGACGACATCAATCACCACCCCGCAGATCGAATGTGCCATTACACGGACGAATGAGAGCTCGCATCGCATCATTCGTGACAATCTCCATCGTTCTGCGATGTATGGCGGCGCTATCGAGGGTGTCGGCCCGCGCTACTGTCCGTCGATCGAGGACAAGATCGTTCGCTTCGGCGATCGCGACGGCCATCAGATTTTCCTTGAGCCAGAGGGCCTCGACAGCGACCTCGTCTATCCGAATGGCGTTTCGACCTCGCTGCCCATCGACGTCCAGATCGCGTTCATCCGTTCGATGGCGGGCCTCCACAAGGCAGAGATCGTGCAGCCCGGCTATGCGATCGAGTATGATCACGTCGATCCGCGCGACCTTTATGCGTCGCTGGAACTGCGCGCCTGCCAAGGCCTTTTCCTGGCCGGCCAGATCAACGGCACGACAGGCTATGAGGAAGCTGGCGCGCAAGGCATTCTGGCGGGTGTCAATGCGGCCATGCGATCTGGGGGGCGAGCGCCTGTCTCGGTTTCCCGGTCCGATGCCTATATCGGCGTCATGATCGACGATCTCACGACGCGCGGGGTTACCGAGCCGTACCGCATGTTTACCTCGCGGGCCGAGTACCGCCTCTCCATTCGCGCCGACAATGCGGACGAGCGCTTGACGCCGCTGGGGCTCGCATGGGGCGTGGTCAGCAAGGAGCGTGCGTCGATGTTTGCGGAGCGTTCGGCTGCACTCGCTGACCTCAGGGGGGTGCTCCAGGCATCCGTCTTGTCCTCATCCGCGGCCATTAAGCTCGGCCTTCCGGTCAATGCGGACGGCAAGGTTAGAAGTGGCTATGAGTTGCTGGGCCATTCGGGGATCGGCTTGACCGATCTCGACCGCATCTGGCCGGGCCTCCAGGCCTTCTCACCGACGGTAAGAGAACTGATCGAGATCGAGGCCGGCTATGCCGTCTATCTAGAACGCCAAGTCAACGATATTGAACGGCTGCGCAAGCAGGAAACGCTGGCAATTCCGAGTGACCTCGATCTTGGCGCAATTGTCGGGCTCTCCAATGAGACGAAAGCCAAGCTGGTCAAGGCACAGCCGGAAACCATCGCGCAGGCTGCCCGGATTGAAGGCATGACTCCGGCCGCGTTGTCTTTGCTCCTCGCCCATGTGCAGCGAAAGCGTGATTCGGTCGCGGCATGAAGCAGTATGACGAGTTGTGCCGGGCCGCGGGTGACGTTTCACGTGAAACTTATGAACAGCTTTTGATCTTCGAACGGCTGTTTCATCACTGGAACAAATCGATCAATCTCGCCGCCAGTGGCTCGCGCGAGGATTTCTGGTCGCGCCACATCGTCGATTCCGCACAACTCTGGCGACACCAAAAGACGGATACGAATTGGACCGACATCGGCAGTGGCGGAGGCCTACCCGGCATCGTGGTTGCTGTGCTGGGAAAGCCGGCAGGGGTCACTGTCACTCTCGTCGAAAGCAACCGTAAGAAGGCTGCGTTTCTACGATCTGCGGCCGTAGAGCTCGGTTTGACGGCTTTCGTGCGGCCGGAACGCGTCGAGACCGCAGTACAGATTCTGACCCCGGCAATTGTCTCGGCGCGTGCTCTTGCGCCGCTGTCCAGACTTCTCGACTTGACTGAAAGATGGCTTCGACCTGAGGCGGGGCGTGCCTTGTTCCCGAAAGGGCGCGATTTCCAACAGGAAATTCGCGAGGCACGTGACCATTGGCGATTCGATCTGGTAGAACATGCCAGCATGGTTGACGCGATGAGTCGCGTTCTCGAACTGTCCAACGTTGAGCGTCTGGAGCATTGATCATGGTGGGCTCGCAGCCACGGATCATCACGGTGGCAAATCAGAAGGGCGGTGTCGGCAAGACGACGACCGCAATCAACCTCGCGACGGCGCTGTCGGCGATCGGCGAGCGGGTTCTCATCGTCGACCTCGATCCACAGGGAAATGCCAGCACAGGGCTTGGCATCGAGCGCGCCGAGCGCGCGATTTCGTCTTATGATCTGCTGATCGGCGAGGCGACGATTGCGCAGTCGGCTGTCAAGACTGCGGTTCCCGGCCTTTCGGTGGTTCCATCGACGCTTGACCTGCTCGGCGTCGAAATGGAAATCTCGGCCAAGCCGGATCGCGCGGTTCGCCTGCGCGATGCCATCCAGTCAGCCAATGGCGGCGCCGCGTCCTATGACTATATCCTCATCGATTGTCCGCCGTCGCTCAATCTCCTGACGCTCAATTCCATGGCGGCCGCCGATTCCGTGCTGGTGCCGCTTCAATGCGAATTCTTCGCTCTCGAGGGTCTCAGCCAGCTTTTGCATACGGTCGATCAGGTCCGCGCGAACCTGAATCCGCGTCTGACGATTCAGGGCATTGTGATGACGATGTTTGACGGGCGGAACAATCTCGCAAATCAGGTCGTGCAGGACGTGCGTACGCATATGGGCGACAAGGTCTATGACACGGTCATTCCGCGCAATGTCCGTGTTTCGGAGGCGCCGTCATACGGCAAGCCGGCGATCCTTTATGATCTGAAATGTTCCGGCAGCCAGGCCTACCTGCAGCTTGCGTCGGAGGTCATCCGCCGCGAGCGTACTTTGCGCGCCGCATAGGGAGAGTGATATGAACGAAGACCTGTCCCGCAAGCGGCTTGGCCGCGGCCTTGCCGCCTTGATCGGCGACCTCGACAAGCCGGCCTCGCCTGCGGAGCAATCCGCGTCGGTGCGGGCAGACCGGACGGCGCCGATCGAATTCGTGTCCCCCAATCCGCGCAATCCGCGCCGGACCTTCGGCGAGGATGATCTCGAGGATCTGACGCAGTCGATCCGCGAGCATGGGATCGTTCAACCGGTGGTCGTGCGCACGATGCCGGACGGCTGCTACGAGATCATTGCCGGCGAGCGGCGCTGGCGCGCTGCGCAGCGAGCTGGCTTGACCAGCGTCCCGATCGTCATTCGGGACGTCACCGATCGCGTCGCGCTCGAACTTGCCATCATCGAGAACGTGCAGCGCGCCGATCTCAATGCGGTCGAGGAAGCGCAGGGATATCAGCAGCTTATCGATGATCACCAGTACACGCAGGCCGATCTGGGGCAGGTGATCGGAAAAAGCCGCAGCCATGTCGCGAATACGCTGCGCCTCTTGAAGTTGCCGGATCATGTTCGGTCCCTGGTGACAGACGGATCGCTTTCCGCCGGCCATGCGCGCACGCTCGTGACGGCGCTTGATCCGGCCGGCCTCGCGCGGCGGATCGTCGACGAAGGCCTGTCGGTTCGCCAGGCCGAGGCGTTGGCTCAGCAGCCGGCGCGCGCCGAAACGGGCCGCACCGAGCGCAGCGCAGCCCCGGAGAAGGATGCGGATACGATCGCGCTGGAAAAAACCTTGTCGGACGCGCTCGGGCTGAAAGTCTCGATTACCCACGGCCAGCGGGGCGGCGACATCAAGATCCGCTATTCGAGCCTCGAACAGCTCGACACGATCTGTCACCGTCTGCAGCGGAGCTGAACCGGACTCACGTGAAACAAGCTCGCCGGTCAGCGCAGGCGCCGGGCCTCGACCGCCAGCGCCAGCAAGGCTTGGCGCGCCGTCGGCTCCTCAAGCTGCGATCGCGTGCGCATCGCGAGCACCGTCACCTGTAGCCGCTCTAAGCCACGCGAAATTGCCACGGACGTCCATTTCAGGACTGCCCGCTCGACCGTATTTCGCCGACTAAAGAAGACTGGTGGTCGCACTACGCCGACGGCGGCCGAGGCGCTTGCGCCGCCATCCACCGCCATGCGCAGCAATTCGAGCTGCTGGAATTGGCGCATCACGGCCGCGACGAGCTGGAAGGGCGCGTTGCCGGCATTGACCCAGCCGGAGAACGCGCGATCCAAGCCGGCGATGTCGCCGGTCAGGATGGCATCGGTCGCGTCGTCGAGCGATTTGGCTGAAACGTCTCCGATGATGTCTGCGACATGGGTGACCTCGATCCGCCCGTCGCTTCGCGCATAAAGCGCAAGCTTTTCGATCTCGGAGCGCGTGGCGAGGCGGTCGCCGCCCAGAGATGCCTTCAGCGCTTGACGGGCGTCCGGGGCGATGGCGATGCCGTCACGTGCGAGCACTTCGTCGATGACGCCATCGATCGCGCGCGCCTGGTCGACATAGCAGGGCAGCGCCATTCCGGCGGAACCCTGCTCAACCGCAGCCCGGATCGGCGCGGCCTTCTTCAGGTCGCCGCCCTCGACGAGGATGATCGTCGCCTCCGGCGGCTTGGCGCAAAGGTCCTTCAGGGCCGCGCCCAGCGCCTTTTGTGCACCGGCGCCCTTGATCCAGATCAGCCGCCGGTCGGCGAACATCGCAACCGTGTTGGCCTCGTCCATCAGGCGGCCGGGGTCGCTTTCCAATTCGCCTGCGCCGAGCCGGGTGACCGAGAAGGGGTCGTCGGCCTGAAAGCCCGCCTGTTTCACGAAGAGCGTCGCACGTTCCGAGACGAGGCCGCGGTCGGGGCCATAGATCAGCACGACCGGAAACGCGCCTTGCGGGCGCGCCAGCCATCCGTCCACCTCATGCGCCTTCTTCTGTGCCATGCCGTCTCCGCTCTCCTTGAGCCCTAGGGGCCAATTATCAGGCCTGCTGTCAATATGCCGATCGCGCGGTGGCGCTTGACCCTTCGACCATTCCCTTGAATAGGTTGAGCAGGGCGTGCAGGTGTCTGGCTTCCCGGCAAGCCGATCTTTGCCGGCAAATGAAAGCGAAACGACGATGCTGACCGACGAACAGACCATGATCCGTGACACCGCACGCGCTTTCGCGCGCGAGGTGCTTGCACCTGGAGCCGCCCGGCGCGACCGCGACAAGACGATCGAGCCCGAGGTGATCAAGGGCCTTGCCGAGCTGGGCTTCATGGGCATGACCGTGCCGGAGGCTGATGGCGGCGTCGGCGCCGATTATGTGTCCTATGCGCTGGCGCTGATGGAGATCGCCGCCGGCGACGGCGCGATCTCGACCGTGATGAGCGTCCACAACGCGCCGTTCAACGCGATCCTGCAGCGCTACGGCAATGACGAGCAGAAGGCGCGCGTGCTGCGCCCCGCAGCGGCCGGCGACTTCATCGGCGCCTTCGCGCTGACCGAGGCCGAGGCGGGCTCGGATGCCGGCTCGCTCAAGTCGCGGGCGCGCAGGGAAGGCGACCGCTACATCGTCGACGGGTCGAAGGAATTCATCACCTCCGGCAAGATCGGCGGCTACACGATCCTCTTCGCCCGCATGGACGGCGCGGGCTCGAAGGGCGGAATCACTGCCTTCCTGACGTCCACCGACGCGCCGGGCTACGTCGTCGCGAAGGTGGAGGAGAAGCTCGGCCAGCGCTGTTCCGACACCTGTTCGCTGCGTTTCGAAAGCCTCGAGATTCCTGCGGAGAACCGCATCGGCGAGGAGGGCGAGGGCTATCGCATTGCGCTGTCGAGCCTCGAGACGGGGCGCATCGGCATTGCGGCGCAGTCCGTCGGCATGGCGCAGGCCGCGTTCGACCATGCGGTGGCCTATGCCAAGGAGCGCCGCTCCTTCGGCAAGACGCTGATGGAGCACCAGGCCGTCGCCTTCCGCCTTGCGGAGATGCGTACGCAGATCGAAGCCGGCCGCCAGCTCGTGCTGAACGCCGCGCGCATGAAGGATGCCGGTGAACCGTGCCTGACCGAGGCGGCAATCGCCAAGCTGTTCGCTTCGGAGGCCGCCGAGCGCGTCATCTCCGGCGCGCTGCAGACCTTCGGCGGCTACGGCTACATGGCCGATTTCCCGCTGGAGCGCATCTATCGCGACGCGCGCGTCTGTCAGATCTACGAGGGCACGTCCGACATCCAGAAGATCATCATCGCCCGGTCTCTGGCCGGATAGAAGCCACCCGATCGTTGCGAACAAAGCGGAAACGATGCTTCATGCGCGCGCATGAACATGATCGTCCGTGATTCGGCTACCGAGCCCGCATATCTGGCGCGTCTCAATGAGGCGCAGCGCGCCGCCGTTCTGCATGGCAACGGCGGCGCGAATGGGCCGCTGCTGGTCATTGCCGGCGCCGGTTCGGGCAAGACCAACACGCTGGCCCACCGCGTCGCGCACCTGATCGTCAAAGGCGCTGACCCGCGCCGCATCCTGCTGATGACCTTCTCGCGCCGCGCCGCCAATGAGATGACGCGCCGCGTCGAGCGCATTGCGGGCGAGGTGCTGGGCGCCAAGGCGCAGGTCCTGACCGACGGACTGACCTGGGCCGGAACCTTCCACTCGATCGGCGCGCGGCTCCTGAGGGACTATGCACCCCAGATCGGGCTCGATCCGGCCTTCACCATCCACGACCGCGAGGATTCCGCCGACCTCATCAATCTCGTCCGCCACGAGATGGGCTTCTCGCAGACCGAAAGCCGTTTCCCGGCGAAGTCGACCTGCCTTGCGATCTATTCGCGCGCGGTCAACGCGCAGGCCGAACTCGGCGCCGTGCTCGGCGAGACGTTTCCCTGGTGCGTCGCGTGGGAAGAAGAGCTGAAGGCGCTATTTGCCGGCTATGTCGAGGCGAAGCAGAACGGCAACGTCCTCGACTATGACGATCTCCTGCTCTACCTCGCCGAACTCGTTGCCGATCCGGAGCTTGCTGCCGATCTTTCCAGCCGGTTCGATCACGTCCTCGTCGACGAATATCAGGATACGAATCGCTTGCAGGCCGCGATCCTCAAGGGGCTGAAGCCGGATGGCGCCGGGTTGACCGTCGTCGGCGACGACGCGCAGTCGATCTATTCCTTCAGGGCCGCCGAAGTCCGCAACATCCTCGATTTTCCGGCCGGTTTCACGCCGCCGGCGCGCGTGGTCACGCTGGAGCGCAACTACCGCTCGACGCGTCCCATCCTCGATGCCGCCAATGCGGTGATTGGCGAGGCGCGTGAGCGTTTCACCAAGAATCTGTGGTCCGACCGCGCCGGGCACGAAAAGCCGTTCATCGTCACCGTGCGCGACGAAAACGAGCAGGCGAATTATGTCTGCGAGGCCTTGCTGGCCGCGCGCGAGGAGGGGACGGCGCTCAAGGAACAGGCGGTGCTCTTCCGCACCTCGCACCATTCCGGCCCGCTCGAGATCGAGCTGACCCGGCGCAACATCCCGTTCGTGAAGTTCGGCGGGCTGAAATTCCTCGATGCCGCGCATGTCAAGGATGTGCTGGCGGTGCTGCGGCTGGCCGAGAATCCGGGCGACCGGGTCGCCGGGTTTCGGGTGCTGCAACTGATGCAGGGCATCGGGCCGACGACGGCCGACCAGGCGATGCGCGCGATGCAATCCGCCCTCGATCCCGTCATCGGCCTCAAGGCATTCGCGCCGCCGAAGCGGGCAGCCGAGGACTGGCCGGGCTTCGTGGCGCTCTACGCGCAGTTGCGCGGTTCGCACGCGCCGTGGCCGGGCGCTCTCGAAGCAGCCCGCCTCTGGTACGAGCCGCATCTCGGCCGGCTGCATGAGGACGCCACGACGCGGCGCGCCGACCTGATCCAGCTCGAGCAGATCGCCGCCGGCTATCCTTCGCGCGAGCGCTTCCTGACCGATTTGACGCTCGATCCGCCCTCAGCCACCAGCGACGAATCCGGCGTGCCGCTGAAGGACGAGGACTATTTGATCCTCTCGACGATCCATTCCGCCAAGGGCCAGGAGTGGAAGAACGTCCTGATGTTGAACGTCGTCGACGGCTGCCTGCCGTCCGACCTTGCCACCGGCTCGACGCCGGAAATCGAGGAGGAGCGGCGGCTCCTCTATGTCGGCATGACGCGGGCGAAGGACAGCCTCCATCTCGTCACGCCGCAGCGCTTCTACACGCATGGCCAGGCGCGCGGCGGCGACCGGCATGTCTATGCCGCGCGCAGCCGCTTCATTCCCGAGCATATTCTCGGCCAGTTCGAGCGGACGCACTGGCCGAAGGCCGTCGCCGCCAACGGCTATGCGCGCAGCGGCCCGCCGGCCATCGAGCGCGACCTGAAGGCACGGATGCGCGGGATGTGGCGCTAGGCGAGGCTTGTGCCATTCGACGACCCGTTCCAGGGTCTAGCCCCGGTGGTCGCCAGCCTTTATGCCGACGCCAGCAGTCCGAACTCGTGGAGGCCGTTCACCGATGAACATCCAATCCAAACCCACCGCCGGCCAGATCATGGAAGCCAAGGGCATCTTCGTCGACAACGCGTGGCATGCCAATGAAACCGGCGACACAGTCGACGTTTATGCGCCGGCCACCGGCGCCGTCGTCGCGCGCATCGCGGCCGGCAGCGCGGGCGACGTCGACCGGGCGTACAAGGCCGCGCGCCGGGCTTTCGAGGACGGCGCCTGGGGCCGGCTCACCGCCGTCGAGCGCGGCCGGCTGCTCCTGAAGCTGTCGCGCGCGATCGAGGACCATGCCGACGAACTGACGCGGCTCGAGGCGCTCGATTGCGGCAAGCCGTTGAAGCAGGCCCGCGCCGACATCGTCGCCTGCGCCCGCTATTTCGAGTTCTACGGCGGCGCGGCCGACAAGCTGCACGGCGACACGATCCCGTTCCTCAACGGCTATCTGGCGCTGACCGAGCGCGTGCCGCACGGCGTCACCGGGCAGATCATTCCGTGGAACTATCCCGCGCAGATGTTCGGCCGCACGCTCGGACCCGCGCTCGCCGTCGGCAATGCGACGGTGATGAAGCCGGCCGAGGACGCCTGCCTGACGCCGCTGCGGCTGGCCGAACTTGCCGCCGAAGTGGGCTTCCCGGAAGGCGCGATCAACATCGTGCCGGGTCGCGGCGAGGAAGCCGGCGCGGCACTGACCGCCCATCCTGGCTTCGATTTCCTGTCCTTCACGGGCAGCCCGGAAGTCGGCACGATGGTCCAGATCGCGGCGGCAAAGAACCATATCGGCTGCACGCTCGAGCTCGGCGGCAAGTCGCCGCAAGTGGTCTTCGCGGACGTCGATCTCGACGCGGCGCTGCCCTCGCTCGTCAACGCCATCGTCCAGAATGCCGGCCAGACCTGCTCGGCCGGATCGCGGCTCCTGGTCGAGAAATCGGGCTATGAGCGTATCGTCGGCGCGGTCGCCGAGCGGTTCGCCAAGCTCACCGCCGGCACGCCGGACATGGATCTCGACCTCGGCCCGGTGATCAATCCCGGCCAGAAGCGCCGCGTCGAGCGGTTCTGCGGCAATGCCGGACATGACGGGATCGAACTGATCGCGGAAGGCAGCATCGCCGACGGCGTGCCGGAAGCCGGCTACTATGTGGCGCCGAAGATGTTCGGCCGCGTGCCGCGCGACAACGCGCTGGCGCTCGACGAGGTGTTCGGGCCGGTGCTCTCCGTCATCCCGTTCGAGGACGAGGCGGACGGGGTGGCGCTCGCCAACGGCACGGACTATGGGCTCGTCGCGGGCGTCTGGACCCAGAATGCCGGCCGCGCGACCCGCGTCGCGCGCAAGGTCCGGGCAGGGCAGGTCTATGTCAACGCCTATGGCGCCGGCGGCGGCATCGAGCTGCCGTTCGGCGGCATGAAGAAGTCCGGCCATGGCCGCGAGAAGGGCTTCGAGGCGCTGAAGGACCTCTCGGTCGTCAAGACCATCGTCGTCAAGCACGACTGAACGATCCGTTTCGTGAGCGGCCGACGCGCCGCTTCCCCAGCTATTTTTCAAGGGAAGAGAAGAGTTGAACATGCGGTTGCAGGGAAAGACGGCACTGGTGACGGGCGGGGCTTCGGGCTTCGGAGCGGAAATCGCGGCGACCTTCGCGCGCGAGGGCGCCCGCGTCACGATCATGGATCTGAACGAGGACGGGGCGAAGACGCAGGCGCAGGCCTGCGGCAACGGCGCGATCGCGGTCGGAGGCGACGTGACGAAGGCGGCGGATATCGCACGCGCCGTCGAGGCGGCAACGCAGGATGGTCGCCTCGACATCGTCGTCAACAATGCCGGCTGGACGCATCGCAACAAGCCGATGCTCGAAGTCACCGAGGACGAGTTCGACAAGGTCTACGCGATCAACGTCAAGTCGATCTTCCATATGACCAACGCCGTCGTGCCGGTGATGCGGGCGCAGGGCGGCGGCGTGGTGATCAATGTCGGTTCGACCGCCGGCATCCGCCCGCGTCCGGGCCTGACCTGGTACAATTCGACAAAGGGCGCGGTGAACCTCCTGTCGCGCTCGATGGCGGTCGAGCTTGCGCCCGACAAGATCCGCGTCAACTGCATCGCCCCGGTCATGGGCGCGACGGGGCTTTTGTCCGCCTTCATGGGCGTCGAGGACACGCCGGAAAACCGCGCGAAATTCGTTTCCACCATCCCGCTCGGGCGCATGTCGACGCCGAAGGACATCGCCAATGCGTGTCTTTACCTCGCATCAGACGAGGCGGAGTTCATCACCGGCGTCATTCTCGAAGTGGATGGCGGCCGCACGATCTGACCGCAGCGGCCGCAGGGAGGTTCGACGATGACGCAGTTCGGCGACTGGGTCGGCAGGACGAAGACCGTCACCGACGACATCGTGCGCTCGCCCGCGATCCGGGCGGCCGCGATGCTCGGCGACTGGTCCAGCGCCTTTGCCGCAGGCGACAAGACCCTGCCGCCGCTCTGGCACTGGTTCCATTTCCTCGAAGCGACGGAGCGCGAGGCGACGGGACCGGACGGCCACGCCGCCAGGGGCGATTTCCTGCCGCCGATCCCGCTGCCGCGGCGCATGTATGCCGGCGGCCGGCTGACCTTTCCCGGCGATCTCGCCTTCGGAGCGCCGGCGCAGAAGCGGACGACCATCGTGTCGGCGACGGAGAAGCAGGGCCGGTCCGGCCCGCTCGCCTTCGTCACGGTGCGGCACGAGATCACGCAGGGCGGCGATGTCGCGACGACCGAGGAACACGACATCGTCTATCGCGAGGCGGAGGACCCGGCCGCGCCGAAGCCGCTTGCCCCGTGCTCCGACAGGCCCATCCTTTCGGAGGTGACCGTGAAGCCCGACGAGGTGGCGCTGTTCCGGTTTTCCGCGCTCACCTATAACGGCCACCGCATCCATTACGACCATCCCTACGTGACCGGCGTCGAGCACTATCCGGGGCTCATCGTCCACGGGCCGCTGGTCGCCATGCTGCTCTTCGAAAGGGCGCGGACGCTGACCGGCAGGCGACCCGTCGCCTTCTCCTTCCGGGCGATGTCGCCCGTCTTCTGCGGCACCGCCATCCGCCTCGTCGAAGTGGCGGGCGAGGGCGGCACTGCGCTCGAGGCCCGCACCGACGACGATCGCCTCATCATGCTCTCGACGACGGAATTCTGACCCATGACGCTGACCCGCGAACTCGTCCGGCTGATCCGCAGCAAGCCCGTCACCGACGCCGACCTCGAACGCGCCGCCGGGTTCGTGGTCGACACGCTCGGTTCCGCGCTGGCGGCGAAGGACACGGTCCCGGCCCGCGCGATCGCGACGCTGTCCTCCTGGTCGACGCCGGATGCCGGCCGCCGCGCCTTCTATTTCGGCGGGCTCGCGCACATCCTCGAACTCGACGATCTTCACCGCACTTCGGTCACCCATCCGGGAACGGTCGTGGTTCCGGCCGCCGCCGCGCTCGCCGAGACGCTGCAGGCGAGCGGGCGCGAGTTCCTCGTCGCGGTGCTGCACGGCTACGAGGCCTGCTGCCGGGTCGGCAACGCCGTCGGCAAGGCGCATTACCGGGTCTGGCACAACACGGCGACCTGCGGCACGTTCGGCGCGGCCATGGCCGCCGCGCATCTCGCCGGCCTCGACGAGGACCGGGCCGTCTGGGCGCTCGGCAATGCGGGGGCGCAGTCGGGCGGGGTCTGGGAGTTCCTGTCGGCAGGCGCGATGAGCAAGCATCTCCACACCGCGCGCGCGGCCGAAGCGGGCGTCATCGCCGCGCTGTTGGCGCGCGAGGGCTTTACCGGCGCCGACACGATCCTCGAGGGCGAGAAGGGGTTCTTCGCCGCCTTCTGCAAGGACCCGGTTCCCGAGGCCGTCCTCGCCGATCCGGACGCACCGTGGGCGCTCCTCGAAACCTCGATCAAGCCCTGGCCGTGCTGCCGCCACACCCACCCGGCGATCGACGCCGCGCTGGCGCTCAACGCGCGGCTCGACGGTGCGACGCCCGACGAAATCCGCGTCGAGACCTACCGCGCCGCGCTCGACGTCTGCGACCGGCCGGAGCCGGCCGATCCGTTCGGCGCGAAGTTCTCGCTCCAGCACTGCGCCGCCGAGGCGATCCGCACAGGCGCGATCACCACCTCCTCCTTCGACGGCGACCATCGCGACGCCACCCGCGGCCTCTGCGCCGTCACGACCGTTTCGGTCGATCCAGCGATCGAGGCGGCCTATCCCGGCGCGTGGGGCGCGAGCGTCAAGGCGCGGGTCGGCGACCAATGGTTCGAAGAGCGCTGCGAAGCCTGCAAGGGCGATCCCGAAAACCCGCTCGACCGCACAGAACTCACCGCCAAGGCGGTCGAGCTTTTCGGCCTTGCCGGTTTCGACGATTCCGCCGCGCGCGGCATGATCGACGAGATTTACGCCCTTGCGAACCGCAATGCGCCGGTCTCGACCTTCTCGCAGGTGTTCTCGCGCATCTGACTCAGGTTGCGAACCGGTCCTTCGCGATCGCCGCGATGGCGTCGCGATACTCCGCGATCAGCCGGGCGCAGAGTTCGGCGGCCGGCGGAATGTCGCGCACCGCGCCCGCGCCCTGGCCGGCCGACCAGACCGTCTTCCAGGCTTTCGCTTCGCTTTCCAGATCGAGCTTGCCATGGTTCGGCAGATTGTCGGGGTCGAGCCCTGCCCTGACGATCGAGGGGCGCAGGAAATTGGCGTGAACGCCGGATATGTTCGGCGTGTAGAGAATGTCGGCCGCGCGCGCGGCGACGATCATCTCCTTGTAGGCCTCGTCCACCAGCGCTTCCTCGGTGGCGATGAAGCGGGTGCCGAGATAGGCGAGGTCCGCGCCCATCATCCGCGCCGCCGCGATCTGCGCCCCGGTCGAGATCGCGCCCGACAGGATGATGGTGCCTGCAAAGAATTCGCGGATTTCGGAGACCAGCGCGAAGGGGCTGATCGTGCCGGCATGGCCGCCCGCGCCCGCCGCCACCGCGATGATGCCGTCGACGCCGGCTTCGGCCGCCTTTTCGGCGTGGCGGCGGTTGATGACGTCGTGGAACACCAGCCCGCCATATGAGTGGACGGCATCCACTACATCGCGCACCGCGCCGAGCGATGTGATCACGATCGGCACCTTGTGCTTCACGGTGATCTCGATGTCCGCCATCAGGCGCGGGTTGGAGCGGTGGACGATCAGGTTGATGCCGAAGGGCGCAGCATTCGCTTCGTCGAGCCGTTCGGCGATGTCGTCCAGCCATGCGGCATAGCCGTCGCTGGAACGCTGGTTGAGTGCCGGGAACGTCCCGATCACGCCCGCCCGGCAGGTCTCGACGACGAGATCGGGTCCGGAGGTCAGGAACATCGGTGCGGCGATGGCCGGCAGCTTGAGCCGGCCATCGAAGGATTTCGGCAACATGCGGGAAGAAGCCTCCGTGTCGAACCGCAGGACGATGGCGGGCGGCCGGGAGCCTGTCAATCCGGTCGCCGCGCGGTCGGGTGCGCGGTCACTTCTGCGGGAGCCATGCGGATTTTGCGTCATTCCGCCGCAATTTGGAACGAGCATTCCCATTCGCTGATGAGATTGGTCGCGGGCTGCGTTCCGCGCGCCTGTGACTTGCGTACCATTGGAACTGTCAACGGAGGCAGTCGACATGTTCACGCGAAGACATCTTCTCTTCACGGCGGCTCTGGCCGCATCGGTGCAGTTCGGCGGACTGGGTTTCGCCTACGCACAACAGACCATCATCAACGTCTCCTACGATCCGACGCGCGAACTCTATCGTGAGTTCAATGCGGCCTTTGCGGAGCACTGGCAGGGGGAAAAAGGGGAAACCGTCAACATCCAGACTACGCATGGCGGCTCCGGCAGCCAGGCGCGCACCGTCATCGACGGGCTCGAGGCGGACGTCGTAACGCTGGCGCTTGAGGCGGACATCGATGCAATCGTGGCCAATAGCGGAAAAATCCGCGAGGATTGGCGCGGCACGCTGGACAACAACAATGCGCCCTACACCTCGACCATCGTCTTCCTGGTCCGCAAGGGCAACCCGAAGAACCTGACCGACTGGGACGATCTTATCGGCGAGGGCGTCGAGGTGATCACGCCGAACCCCAAATCCTCGGGCGGCGCGCGCTGGAACTTCCTCGCCGCCTGGGCCTGGGCGCTGAAGGAACATGGCGGCGACGAAGCCAAGGCGACCGAATACGTCACCGAGCTCTTCAAGCACGTGCCGGTCCTCGACGGCGGAGCGCGTGGCTCGACCACGACCTTCGTCCAGCGCGGCATCGGCGACGTGCTTCTCGCCTGGGAGAACGAGGCCTTCCTCGCTATCGAGGAACTCGGGCCCGACCAGTTCGACATCGTCGTGCCGTCGCTCTCGATCCTCGCCGAGCCGCCCGTCGCGGTGGTCGACGGCAATGTCGACGCCAAGGGCACCCGCGAGGTCGCGACCGCCTATCTCGAATACCTCTATTCGGATGCGGGCCAGAACATCGCGGCGCGCAACTTCTATCGCCCTGCCAAACCGGACGTGGTGGAACCGTCGGAACTCGAGCGCTTCGGCGATCTCGAACTCGTCACCATCGACGATCTCGGCGGATGGCGGGAGGCGCAGCCGCGCTTCTTCGGCGATGGCGGCGTCTTCGACCAGATCTACCAGCCGGGCCGCTGATCCATGAGTATGGTGCTTTCAGCGCCGGCGCGCTGGCGCTGGAGGGAACCGAGCGTGATCCCGGGTTTCGGGATCACTTTCGGTTTCACCATCTTCTATCTTTCCCTCTTGATCCTGATCCCGCTCGCCGGGCTCGGGTGGCGCTCGGCATCGCTCGGCTGGGCGGAATTCTGGCGACTGGCGACCGACCCGCGCGTCCTTGCGGCCCTGCGCACCTCGTTCTGGACGTCCGCATTCGCGGCAACCGTCAATGTCGTCTTCGGCGTCATCGTCGCCTGGGTGCTGGTGCGCTACCGTTTCCCCGGCCGCCGGCTGATCGACGCCGCGGTCGACCTGCCCTTCGCGCTGCCGACGGCGGTGGCAGGCATCGCGCTCACCGCCATCTACGCGCCGAACGGCTGGATCGGACAGTGGCTCCAACCCTACGACATCCGCATCGCCTATACGCCGACCGGCATCGTCATCGCGCTGATCTTCATCGGCCTGCCCTTCGTCGTGCGCACCGTCCAGCCGGTGATGGAGGAGATCAGCCGCGAGGTGGAGGAAGCCGCCGCGACGCTCGGTGCCAACCGCTTCCAGACCGTGTGGCGGGTCATTCTTCCCGGCCTCCTGCCGGCGATCCTCACCGGCTTCGCGCTCGCCTTCGGCCGCGCCGTCGGCGAGTACGGCTCAGTCCTCTTCATCGCCGGCAACATCCCGTTCGTCTCGGAGATCGCCCCGCTGCTGATCGTGATCCGGCTCGAGGAGTTCAACTACGCCGCTGCCACCGCCATCGGCGCGATCATGCTGGTGCTGGCCTTCGTGGTGCTCCTCACCATCAATCTCATCCAGGCCTGGAGCCGCAGGAGGTTCGGTTATGGCGGATAGTCTGGCCTTGCAAGGATCGTTCGCAGCGACGCCCGAGACGCCGTTCCGCGATCCGACCGGCGAGAGCCCGGTCGCGAAATGGGTGCTGATCTCGATCGCCGTCGCCTTTCTGGCGCTGGTGCTGTTCATGCCGCTCGTCGCGGTCTTCGCCGAGGCGCTGCGGCGCGGATGGCAGGTGGCGCTGGCGTCCATCGTCGAGCCGGATGCGCTCGCCTCGATCAAGCTGACGCTGCTCGTCGCGGCCATCGCAGTGCCGGCCAATCTGGTCTTCGGCGTCGCGGCGGCGTGGGCGATCGCCAAGTTCGAGTTCAAGGGCAAGGCGTTCCTGATCACGCTCATTGACCTGCCCTTCTCGGTCTCGCCGGTGATCGCGGGCCTCGTCTACGTGCTGCTCTTCAATGCGCAGAGCTATTTCGGCCCGCTCCTCAACTCCTATGGGCTGCAGATCCTCTTCGCCGTTCCCGGCGTGGTGCTGGCGACGATCTTCGTCACCTTCCCCTTCATCGCCCGCGAACTGATCCCGCTGATGCAGGACCAGGGCACCGGCGACGAGGAGGCGGCGATCTCGCTCGGCGCGTCGGGCTGGCAGGCGTTCCGGCTGGTCACGCTGCCCAACATCAAATGGGGCCTGCTCTACGGCGTCCTCCTCTGCAACGCCCGCGCCATGGGCGAGTTCGGCGCCGTGTCCGTTGTCTCCGGCCGGCTGCGCGGCGAGACCGTCACCATGCCGCTGCAGGTCGAGATCCTCTACAACGAGTACCATTTCGTCGCCGCCTTCGCGGTCGCCTCGCTCCTTGCCGTCCTCGCCCTCGTCACGCTCGTCCTCAAGGCCGTTCTCGAACGCGTCTACGGTCGCGGCGACGGCCTGCGCGGACATTAATCGGGAATCCCTCAATGGAACTTCGCGTCAACTCCATCGACAAGACCTTCTCGGGCTTCCATGCGCTCGACAACGTCTCGCTCGACATCCGCTCCGGCGAACTGATCGCGCTTCTGGGACCTTCGGGGTCCGGCAAGACGACGCTCCTGCGCCTCATCGCCGGGCTCGACTTCCCGACCGGCGGGGCGATTCATTTCGGCGACGAGGATGCCTCGAAGAAAAGCGTGCAGGAGCGCAATGTCGGCTTCGTCTTCCAGCACTACGCGCTCTTCCGGCACATGAACGTTCTCGACAATATCGGCTTCGGGCTGAAGGTGCGGCCGGCGGCGACCCGTCCGCCGAAATCCGAAATCCGCCGCCGTGCGCTCGAATTGCTCGACCTCGTCCAGCTATCGGGCCTCGAAAAGCGCTTTCCCAACCAGCTTTCCGGCGGCCAGCGTCAGCGCGTCGCGCTCGCCCGCGCACTTGCCATCGAGCCGAAGGTGCTGCTGCTCGACGAGCCCTTCGGCGCGCTCGACGCGCAGGTACGCCGCGATCTGCGCCGCTGGCTGCGCGAGATTCACGACCGCACCGGCCACACCACCGTCTTCGTCACGCACGACCAGGAGGAGGCGCTGGAGCTTGCCGACCGCGTCGTCGTCATGAGCAGCGGCCGGATTGAGCAGGTCGGCTCGGCCGACGATATTTACGACACGCCCAACTCCCCCTTCGTCTACGGCTTCATCGGCGAATCGAGCCGGCTGCCGGTTCGTGTTGAAGACGGCCAGGTCTGGCTGGAGGACCGGACCATCGGGCTCGACGCGCAGAACGCGCCCGCCGGCCCGGCCGAGCTCTATTTCCGCCCGCACGACATCGACGTCCTGGAAGGCTGCGGCGGTTGCATCGCGGGCACCGTCACCGCCACGCGCCGGGTCGAGGCGCGCCGGCGCATCGAGCTTGCCGTCGGCGGTCCCGGCCACCGGGTCGAGATCGAACTGCCGGCCGACAGCGCGGTCGCGGAGGGCACGCGTATCGCTTTCAGGCCGCGCGCGTGGAAGCTCTTTCCCGCCCATTGAGGCCGGCAATTGCGCGCGCGCGGCGAAACGGGTTCGAATTTGCTCGCAGCCGCGGCAAAATGAGAGCCCGTTTCCTGTCGCGGCGCGGCCCGATCCCGCATCTTTGCAGGCATGACGCACGCACCTGCCGCCATTGACGCTCTCGCCGACGAACTCAGCTCCCTCGATCTGGAAGCGAGGCTTCAACGCGTGGCGCGCTTTGCCGGCCGCAAGGTCTTCACGACCTCGCTCGGTATCGAGGACCAAATCATCGCGGCGGCCATCGCGCGTTCCGGTACGGCGGGCTCGATCGAGATCGTCACGCTCGACACCGGCCGCCTGTTCGACGAGACACGCGCGCTGATCGACGAGACCGAGCGGCGCTTCGCCCTTGCCATCGAGCGCTATCGCCCGGCGCCGATCGACGTCGAGACCTACACCGCGCGCTACGGCCTCAATGGCTTCTACGACAGCGTCGAGGCGCGGCACGCCTGCTGCGACATCCGCAAGCTGCGCCCGCTCGCGCTGGCGCTCGACCGCGCCGCGGTCTGGATCACCGGCGTGAGGCGCGGCCAGTCGGGCGCGCGTGCCGAAACGCCGCTTGCCGAATGGGACGCGCCGCGCGGCCTCCTCAAGGTCAACCCGCTCGCCGACCTGACGCTCGACGAGATCAGCGCCTATGCGTCGCGCCACGGCGTGCCGCTGAACCCGCTCCACGCGCGCGGCTATCCCTCGATCGGCTGCGCGCCCTGCACCCGCGCGATCAAGCCGGGCGAGCCCGAACGCGCCGGCCGCTGGTGGTGGGAACAGGACCAGACCCGCGAATGCGGGCTTCACGTCAAGGACGCCGTCTCGCCGATCGCCCCGATCTCCTCCTCGAAAGTGCAAGTGCCCGCAACATGACCGCAGCCGCAGCCCGCCTCCAGACCACCGACGACAACAGCCACTCCAGCCGCCTTTCGCCGCATCTCCAGGCCCTTGAGAACGAAGCGATCCACATCTTTCGCGAGGTCGCGGCAGAGTTCGAGCGGCCGGTGATGCTCTATTCGGTCGGCAAGGATTCGTCCGTCCTGCTGCATGTCGCGCGCAAGGCCTTCTGGCCCGAGCCGATTCCGTTTCCGCTGCTCCATGTCGACACCGGCTGGAAGTTCTCGCAGATGATCGCCTTTCGCGATCAGACCGCGCGCGACCTCGGCCTCGACCTCAATGTCCATACCAATCCGCGCGGTGCGGCCGAGGGGTTGAGCCCGTTCAAGCACGGCTCTTCCTACTTCACCGACGTCATGAAGACCGAGGCGCTGCGCCAGGCGCTGGATGCCGGCCGTTACGACGCAGCCTTCGGCGGCGCGCGGCGCGACGAGGACGCCTCGCGCTCCAAGGAGCGAATCTTCTCCTTCCGCTCGCCCGACCATCGCTGGGACGCGCGCAACCAGCGGCCCGAATTGTGGAACCTCTACAATGGCCGCATCGCGCGCGGCGAAAGCGTGCGCGTCTTCCCGCTCTCCAACTGGACCGAGCTCGACGTCTGGCAGTACATCAAGGCCGAGGAAATCCCGATCGTCGATCTCTATTTCGCCAAACGCCGGCCGTTCGTTCTGCGCGACGGCATGATCATTCTCGCCGAGGACGAGCGGCTGGAGCTCTGGCCCGGCGAGGTGCGCCAGGAAGGCTCGATCCGCTTCCGCACCCTCGGCTGCTTCGCGCTTTCCGGCGGCATCTTCTCCGAAGCCGAGACGATCGACGACATCATCGACGAGATCACCACCGCAACCGTTTCCGAGCGCCAGGGCCGCGCCATCGACCGCGACGAGGCGGGATCGATGGAAAAGAAGAAGCTCGAAGGATATTTCTGACCATGAGCCTCGACGCTGAAATCCTGCCGCTCGAACCCGAATTCGAGCGTGACGGCGAGCCCGTCGCCACCGATCATGAAGACGGCCGCCGGTTGCGCTTTCTCGTCTGCGGCAGCGTCGACGACGGCAAGTCGACGCTGATCGGCCGCCTGCTGTGGGACACGAAATCCGTCGCCGAGGATCACCGCGCGGCGTTGATCGCCAAGGGCTCGAAGCAAAACGATCTGTCACTGCCCGATTTCGGCCTGCTCCTCGATGGGCTCAAGGCCGAGCAGGAACAGGGCATTACGATCGACGTCGCCTACCGCTATTTCCAGACGCCGAGGCGCGCCTTCATCGTCGCCGACACGCCCGGCCACGAGCAATACACGCGCAACATGGCGACCGGTGCCTCGACGGCAGACCTCGCCGTGCTTCTGGTCGACGCGCGCGCCGGCCTTCTCGAACAGACGCGCCGCCACGCCGCCATCGTCCATCTGATGGGCATCCGGCAGGTGGTGCTTGCGGTCAACAAGATCGACCTCGTCGGCTACGACCGCGCTGTGTTTGACGATATCGAACTCGAATTTCGCGCCTATGCCGCCCGGCTCGGCGAGATGGCGATCACCGCAATCCCCCTTTCCGCGCTCAAGGGCGAGAACATCGTCACGCCGGCGCGTGAAAATCTCGGCTGGTATTCCGGCCCGACATTGATCGAAGCGCTGGAGACGGCCCCGACGGCCCAGCTTTCCGGCTTGTCCTTCCGCATGCCGATCCAGCGTGTCTCGCGCCCCGGGGAAACCTTTCGCGGCTATCAGGGCACGGTCGCGGCCGGCTCCGTCGCCGTCGGCGACCGCGTCGTGGTCGCGCCGTCGGGTCAGACGGTCTCGGTTGCCCGCATCGTCACCTTCGACGGGGACGTCGAACGCGCCGAAGCCGGCGCTGCCGTCACCCTCGTCTTCGACCGGAAGGTCGATGCCGCGCGCGGCGATGTGCTGACGGCTGCGGATGCCACGCCGCTCACCGGTCGCGATTTCACGGCGACATTGGTCACGCTGCAAACGGACGGCCTGAAGGATGGCGCGCGCCTCTGGCTCAAGGCTGCCGGCCGGATGAAGCGCGTCCGCGTGTCCATCGACGAGGCTTACGATCTCGGCGCCGGACGCTGGACGAAATCGACCACGCTGCCCGTCAACGCCATTGGCCGGGTCCGCCTGCATTTTGCGGAAGATGCGATCTTCGACCGCTTTTCCGATTGCCGCGACACCGGTGCCTTCATCCTGATCAGCCCGAAGACCAACAACACGGTCGCCGGCGGCATGATCGCCGATCTCGCCGAGACCGAAAGCGACGGCAAGGAACACGTCACGATGTCACTACCGCACGATCTCGCGGAGTTCATCCTCGGCTTGCCGGCCGTCAAGGCGCGGCGCTCGGAAATCGAGATCATTCCGGACCGCTGAGGCGGTCCGGACATATCGACTGTCGCCCTCGGCTTCTTCCACGCCTTGCACGAAGCGATGCGTTATGTTCATCTGAAACCATCGCCATCGCGGCGGGAGGGTTTCAGATGCGCGGATTTCTTGCGGCCATTGCTATTTTCCTGTGTGTCGCCCTGCCGGCGCGCGCGCAGGAACCGGTCACGGTCTTTGCCGCCGCCAGCCTCAAGACCGCACTCGACGCGATCAGTGAGTCCTGGTCGCAGGAAGAGGGCAGGCAAGCCACGGTTTCCTATGCCGGCAGTTCTGCGCTCGCCAGGCAGATCGAGGAAGGCGCGCCGGCCGATCTTTTCATCTCCGCCGATCTCGACTGGATGGCCTATCTTACCGATCGCGACCTGATCGACACGGCAAGCGAGCGCCGCCTTCTAGGCAACCGCATCGTCCTCGTCGCACCGGCAGACTCCTCGGTCGAGCTTTCCATCGCGCCCGGCTTCGACCTTGCCGGCGCGCTCGGCGATGGACGACTTGCCATGGCCAATATCGACGCCGTGCCCGCCGGCCGCTACGGCAAGGCCGCGCTCGAATCGCTCGGCGTCTGGGACGGTGTGGCCGACAAGGTCGCGCAGGCGGAGAACGTTCGGGCCGCACTCCAGTTCGTCGCGCTCGGCGAAGCGCCGCTGGGCATCGTCTACCAGACCGACGCGACGGTTGAGCCCGGCGTGCGTGTCGTCGGCGCCTTTCCCGAAGACAGCCACGAGCCCATCATCTATCCCGCCGCGCTGACGGTCGACAGCGCCAATCCCGACGCCGCCGCCTTCCTCAACTATCTGCAAGGGGACGCAGCCCGCGCGATCTTCGAGGAACAGGGCTTCACCGTCCTTGCCGGCGACTGACCGGGAATGGAATGGCTGCAGCTTTCGGCAGATGAATGGGTTGCGGTGCGGCTGTCGATCTGGGTCTCGACCTGGGCGACGGTCGCGAGCCTGCCCTTGGGCATCCTCGTCGCCTATGCGCTCGCCCGCTGGTCGTTTCCCGGCAAGGCGCTCCTCAACGGCCTCGTCCACCTGCCGCTGATCCTGCCGCCCGTCGTCACCGGCTATCTCCTGCTGCTCGCCTTCGGCCGTCGCGGGCCGCTCGGCCAGTTCTTCGAAACGGTGTTCGGCCTCGTCTTCTCGTTTCGCTGGACCGGCGCCGCGCTGGCCGGCGCCATCATGGCCTTTCCGCTGATGGTGCGGGCGATCCGGCTTTCAATCGAGGCAGTCGACCCGAAGCTCGAACAGGCGGCCGGCACGCTCGGCGCCCATCCGACCTTCGTCTTCGCCACGATCACCCTGCCGCTCGCGCTGCCCGGCATCATCGCCGGCACCATCCTCGCCTTCGCCAAGGCGATGGGCGAGTTCGGCGCCACCATCACCTTCGTCTCCAACATTCCCGGCCAGACGCAGACTTTGCCGTCCGCCATCTACACATTCACGCAGGTTCCCGGCGGCGGCACCGGCGCGATGCGCCTGACGCTCATCGCCATCGCCGTCGCCATGTCTGCGCTCGTCGCAAGCGAAATCCTGGCGCGCCGCGTGTCGCGCCGGATGGAGGGCGCATGAGCCTCGACGTCGCGCTGCGTCACACCATGGGCGATTTCGCGCTCGACATCGCGTTCCGCTCGGCCGGCGGCCTGACCGCCCTCTTCGGCCCGTCCGGGTCGGGCAAGACGTCCGTCGTCAACATGATCGGCGGGCTGGTGCGACCCGATTCAGGCCGGATATCGACGGATGACCGCGTGCTGGTCGACACCGCAACGGGCACGTTCCTTCCCCCGCACAAGCGCCGCATCGGCTACGTCTTCCAGGACGCCCGCCTCTTCCCGCACCTCACCGTGCGTCAGAACCTCGTCTATGGCCGTCGCTTCGTGCCGCAGGCCGAGCGCTATGGCGATTTTTCCCAAGCGGTCGATCTTCTTGGCATTTCCCATCTGCTCGACCGCAAGCCGGCCAGGCTTTCCGGTGGCGAGAAGCAGCGTGTTGCCATCGGACGCGCGCTCATCGCCAGTCCGCGCCTGATCCTGATGGACGAGCCGCTCGCCTCGCTCGACGACGCTCGCAAGGCGGAAATCCTGCCCTTCATCGAGCGCCTGCGCGATGAGGCGCGTGTGCCGATCGTCTATGTCAGCCATTCCGTCGCCGAGGTCGCCCGGCTCGCCACCGACATCGTCGTGCTCGATCGCGGCCGCGTCAGCGCGACAGGCCCGGCGCGCGACGTCCTTGCCGAGCTCGACCTTCTGCCGGGTGCTGCCGGAGACGAGGGAGGCTCGCGCATGCTGCTGGACTTCGACCGCCTGGACACCGAAAGCGGGCTCTCGCTGTTCCGATCTGCCGCCGGCATCTGGCACCTGCCGCCCTCCGCCCACCGGCCGGGCGACAAGGTGCCGATCTTCGTCCGCGCGTCCGACATCCTTCTCGCCACGCAGCCGCCCGAAGGCATCAGCGCGCTCAACGTCTTTTCCGGCCGCGTCACCGCATTGCGGTCGGCGCATTCGCATGACCTTCTGGTCGATCTCGATTGCAATGGCGATCGTCTCACCGCCCGCATCACCCGTCATTCGGCCGCCCGGCTCGATCTGGCCGAGGGCATGGCCGTCCACGCCATCGTCAAGACCGTTCGCCTGAAGGAGAGCTGAGCCATGCTGGAACCGCCGCGCCTCAGCCTGCGCATCGACCTGCCGCCCAAGGGCCGGATCGGGCCGGGGAAGATCGCGCTTCTGGAGCACATCGCGGCCACGGGCTCGATCTCGGCCGGCGCGCGCGAGATGAAGATGTCCTACCGCCAGGCCTGGTCGCTGGTCGAGGAACTGACGCAGCTCTTCGGCCGGCCGGTCATCCTCGCGCAAAAGGGCGGCTCCGGTGGCGGTGGCGCCGAACTCACCCCGCTCGGCCTCGCCCTCGTCACCCGCTACCGCGCCGTCGAACGAGCCGCGACGATGGCCGCCCAAGCCCATCTCGACGCGCTGGCGCGGGAGATCGGCGAGGAGTGATCAACAGCGTCCTGCGGATCACATCTCGCGCGGTGCAACCTGGCTGACGGCCCGCTCGTCGACCTCGCCGTCGCGCAGCTCGACGGGCCGCGTCGTTGCGCGCTGGATCAGCGATCCGTCATGCAAGAACACCTGGCGCGAAAGATCGAGGCCGCGGTCCGGGCGAAGCAGGATGCTGCATGTGTCCTCCACCATACGCTCGACCGGTTGCCGGATCGTGGTCAGGCGATAGGCTTCCCAGGCCGCCATCGGCACGTCGTCGAAGCCGACGACTGCGATGTTCTCGGGCACGCGGTGCCCGCGCAGCGTGCGAACCGCATCGAGCGCGCCGAATGCCATGGCGTCGTTGCAGGCATAGATGGCATCGAGCGAGGGAAGCGTATCCATCAGTTCCACCGCCGCCGCATAGCCGCCGCGATAGGTGAAGTCGCCCTGGGCGCTGCCGAGCACGTCGTAGCCGAGTTCGTCGAGGCGCTGGCGAAAGCCGCCTCGACGCATGGAGTTCGTCCAGGAGCCGAGCTGCCCGGTGATCATTCCGATGCGCGTCGTGCCGCCTTCGACCAAAACTTCGGCGATCCGAAAGGCGCCGCTGCGCGAATTGGAGCACACGGAGATCGCCGGCGTATCCTCGGCGACGCGGTTCAAGAAGATCAGCGGCACTTTCGCTTCGAAGCAGCGCGAGATCATCCGGTCCGAGGCGTTGATGACCGTGACGACGATGGCCGCTACGCGGTAGGACAATGCGAGCTGGATCAGCGCGTCGGCCGATTCGAAGACGGAATCCGCCTTGAGCAGCAACGGCGTGAGGCCCGCCGCGCGGAGCCTGCCGGTCAGCGCCTCCATCAGCGCCGGTTGGAACGGGTTGGTGAAGTCCGAGGTCAGGACGGCAACGATGCTGCTTTCCTGCTTGTTGAGCATCCGTGCCAGAAGGTTCGGCTCGTATCCCAGTTCGCGGGCGGCCTGCAGCACCCTTTCGCGTGTCTCCGACCGGACAGTCGCGCCGTCGCTGAAGCAGCGCGAAACCGTGGCGCGCGACACCTTCGCCAGCGCCGCGACATCCGCCGATGATGCTCGCCTGTTTCCGGGGTCTGGCGTTTCAAAACTGCTCATCGTGCCCGTCCTGACATCATTTCCCTCGTCGCGATCACGCAGTCGGATGCGCCACGCCGACGGCCCAGGGACTGGGGGGCGCGACCGGGACGATCCGCGTGGGATTGAGATGAGCGTGCGAGACGAAGTAATGCCGCATGGACTGCCCCAGATCAAACGTTTCCGCCACGCCGGGCAGCGCCATCAATCGACCGACATAGGCGCACAGGTTCGGGTGGTCCGAAACGCGCTTGCCTGTGCATTTGAACAGGGGAACATAGATCGCGTCGAAGCGCAGGAGCGTGGCGAGCAGGGTCAGGTCCGCTTCGGTGATCTTCGGGCCCAGGAGATAGGGCTGGTCGCGGAGCTTCTGCTCCAGCAGCGGGAAGGTGCGTGCCAGGCGCGCGGCGTTCTCCTCATAGACGGCCTGGTCGCGCGCAAAGCCGCCGCGATAGACCGCGCCGGTGATGCCTTCACCGAGCCACGCCAGTTCCGCCTTGAGTTCCGCCTCGAGTTCGGGCGGGCGGAAATCGATGTCGACATCCGTGAACGCGTCGAAGGCACTGTTCATCATGGCGAAGATGTCGGAGTAGCTGTTCGACACGATGCGTCTTTCATGGGTGTCCCACAGAACCGGCGTGGAGGCGCGGCCGCTATAGGCCGGGTCCGTCGCAAGGTAGAGCTCGTAGAGATAGGCGTAGCCGGTCACCCGGTCGGGCGCGGCATGGTCGGCCGTGCCGAATTCGCGTCCGTTCGGTCCCATCACGGGCCTGACGCGCGCGGTCGATACGACGCCGTGCAGCCGCTTCATGCGGTGGACGATCGAAACGCGATGGCTCATCGGGCAACCGGGGCAGTCGATGAGATGGTATCGGCCGGGGACGGCGGGTGACGTGCCTGCCTGTGCATCGGCCGTTATCCAGCCCCTGATCCGCTCCTGCCGCGGCTCCCACCCGGAGGCGCCGATCTGCCTCTCGTCGCCGCCGAGCCACGTGCCTTCGTGCAGATATCCCATGCTAGTCTCCATTGGATGCACACGTGTTCCAATGACATCGCAATTGGCATACATGTGAAAACCATTCAATTTTGCCATCTATATCGTGGAAAATGGCAAATCTCAAGCTCACGCAAATCAGTCTTGCAAAGCTGTACATTCGATGTCATGTTCCCGTCACGTCAACCGGACGGGCATGAGGAGAGGTGAACATCATGGCGCAGGCGCTCGACACGACTATCTCCGCGGCCCCCTCCGTTCCGGTGCAGGAACCGGTACCGCCGCGCCTGAAGGCGCCGGCAGGCGCCACTGATTGCCACATGCACATTTTCGAGCCGCGCTTTCCCGCCCGCAAGAACACGCCTTATGTCGCCCCGGTCGCGCCCGTTGCGCATTACAACAAAGCCATTCGCGAGCGACTCGGACTGGAGCGGGCTGTCGTCATCCAGTCCGTCACGCACGGTGCTGACAATTCCAACCTCCTGGCGGCGCTGGCGGCCTTCGGCGACAGCGCACGCGGCGTTGCCGTGGTCGAACCGGATGTTGGCGACGCGGAGCTTCAGCGCCTGACCGATGCGGGCGTGCGCGGCATTCGCTTCGAGATGAACAACGGCATCCTGCCGCTCGAGGCGCTCGACGCGATCGCGGCCAAGATCGCGCCGTTCGGCTGGCATATCGACCTGCAGACCGACGGTCGCGGCCTGCCCGATCTCGTCGACCGGCTGCTCGGCCTGCCATGCCCGGTCGTGCTCGACCACTATGGAAAGTTCATAGATGCCTTGCCGGTCGATCACCCGGCAGTACAGGCTGTGCTGCGCCTCCTCGGCAGCGGCCGGGGCTGGGTGAAGCTGACGGCTCCCTATGCCGGGCGGCATCGCCGGCCCGCGCCCTGGCCGGAGCTCGTGCCGATCGCGCGCGCCTTTCTCGACGTCGCGCCCGATCGCGTCGTCTGGGGCAGCGAATGGCCGCAATCGATGCTGCCCGTCCTGAACGAGCCGATCCCGGATCACGCGCTGCTGCTCGACCTTTTGCTCGACTACACCGACGACAGCGCGGTCATAGCCAATATCCTGACTGACAATCCTGCCGAGCTTTACGACTTTCCCGCAGCGGGCGTCGCAAAATGATCGAGCATCACCTCAAATCCGCCGATGCGCAGGGCAAGTCGGCGGTCCGGTCGTCGTCCATCGCCGTGATCAACGGCTTCGCCTACATGACGGTGATCCCGCCGCTGCCGATCACCCATGACAGCACCGCCGCAGACCAGGCGCGCGCGATCTTCGCCGAAATCGAGCGCCGCCTCGAACGCGTCGGCTCGAACAAGGCGCGCATCGCCCACATCACGATCTGGATCTCGCATCTGTTGCATTTCCAGGAGGTGACGGAGGTCTGGAACGAGTGGGTGGACCCGGACCATCCGCCGGTCAGGGCCTGCGCGCAGGTGAACATGGCCAACAAGAATTTGAAGGTCGAGATGATCGTCGTCGCCGACGCATCCTGACGGAGATCAAACCAAGCACGAACGACGGGGAGGCCGAGACATGAGACGCAAAACGTTCTGGAAGTTTGTCGGCCCGTCGGTCGCCCTCATGCTGTTCTTCATCGCGGCGCCGCTTGTCGCCGTTTTGTGGCAAAGCTTCTTCCTGAGCGTCCCGGTTGTGCAGTCGGTCGAGGTCGAAACCTGTTCGCCGGGCTTTCCGAGCCAGACCTGCGTCACCGAACTCAAATCGCGTCCGGTCCTCGACGAGAACGGCCGTCCCGTCACCAACACCGCCTTTGTCGGGCTGCAGCTCTACAATGCCGTCGTCCAGCCTGAAACCGTCTGGCAGGCGCTGAAGACAGGGGACTACGAGGCGATTCTGCGGATCGATTTCTGGCGCGCGCTCAGGTTCACGCTGACATTCACCTTCGTGACGCTGCCTCTCGTACTGTCCATCGGCCTCGCGATCGCGCTTGCGGTCAACAACGCCGCTCCAAAGGTGCGCGGACCCGTCATCTTCGTCTCGCTCCTGCCCTACATCATCACGCCCGTCATCGGCGGCATCTCGATCTACTGGCTCTTCGTCGGCGACGGGATCGCGACGCGGCTCATCGAAGCCGTCATCGACCGCAACATCGCGGTGATGACGATGGGCTGGGCGGTCGAGGCGCTGATGATGTTCTACCGCGTCTGGCACGTGGCGCCCTTCGCCTTCGTGATCTTCTATGCCGGGCTCCAGGGCGTGAACCGCGACACGCTCGAATCCGCGATGATCGACGGCGCCTCGCGCTTCGAGCGGCTGCGCTACGTCATCATTCCGCATCTGATGCCGCTCATCATCTTCGTCACGTTGATCCATCTCATGGACAGCTACCGCGTCTTCGAGGAAGTCGTGGCGTTCAACGCCCAGTCGCAGCGCATCTCGCTGCAATGGCTGACCTACGATTTCCTGCAGCCCGACGATTCCGGCAACAGGTCGATCGGCCGGGCGTCCGCCTCGTCGATCCTGACGATGATCGGCATCGTGATCATCCTTTTCCCCGTCCTGCGCCGGACCTGGCGCGACCACAAATCCTGAGGAGCTGGTCATGTCGGATGCCGCCATTCGTCAACCGCTGGGCCTCAGGCTCGCCAGCACGGGCTTCCTCGTGTTCTGGTCGCTGCTGGCGTGCTTTCCGCTGTTCTGGATCGTCGTCATGTCGTTCAAGGTTCCGCTGGACGCCTTCGCCGACGACGCGCTTCAGGTCATCTTCGGCCCCGTCACGCGGGAGCAGCGGGGCGGCATATCCATATCCGACCTGATCTTCGGCGCGCTCCTTGCCTACGGCATCTACAAGGTGCCCGGACTGTTCGCAAAGCCTGCGGTCGAACGCCTTTCGGCCGGCCGCTGGGGCCGGTTCGTCATCGTCCCGGTCTATCTCGCCGCCGTCGCCTTCATGCTCGACGCCTATTGGATCACCGGCTTCACCGTCCTCGCAGCGGTCGCGGGCGCCGCGCTGGTCTGGTTCCTGGCATTTGCGGACGAGCCGGGCGAGGACAGCGTCGTTCTAGGCTACCTGCTCGCGACCACGATCTATCTCGCGCTTGCCGCTGCTCTCGCCTGGTATGCGATCCCGTTCATCCTGTCGGTCGTCCGCAGCGTCCTTTCGGCCGTTCCGCTCATCGATATGCTTGCCATGCCGGTGATCGGCGTCACCGGCGAGCACTATGAGTCGGTCTGGGTCGGCCGGGAATTCTATCGCAACTTCTTCAACACGCTTCTGGTGACGGCCGGCGTGACGACCGTTTCGCTGACAGTCGGAACGCTGGCGGGATACGGGCTGGCGCGCTCGTCCAGCAATCTGGCCTTCTGGCTGCTCATTCTCGCCCTGGTCTTCCGCGCGCTGCCACATTCGGTGCTGGTCACCGGCTATCTGCCGCCCTTCATCAGCAGCCGCGCGATCCTCCAGCCCCTCTGGGACATGCCGGTTCTCGGCTGGGTGCTCGGCCTGTTCTCGGCGAACCCGCCGACCCTTTACGGCCAGCCCTATGCGGTCATCGCGGTGCTGGTGTCGATCAATCAGCCCTTTACGATCTGGATGCTGCGATCCTTCTTCAAGTCCATCCCGACCGAACTCGATGAGGCGGCGCGCGTGGATGGCTGCTCGGATTTCGAGGCGTTCCGGAAGGTCATCATGCCGGTGATGTGGCCGGGCGTCATCACGACGGGGCTTTTCAGCTTCCTGCTCGCCTACAACGACTATCTCATCTGCTCGCTCCTGCTCAATTCGCAGAACCAGACGATGGTCCCCGCCATCACCCAGTTCTTCGACAGCGAGACGACATCGACCGATCAGGTGCAGGCCGTGGCGGCCGCGGTGAGCATCACGGCGCCATTGTTCCTGCTGGTTCTGGCCTTTCAAAAACAGATCGTCAGCGGGCTCACCGCGGGCGCAGTCAAGGGATAGGGGCGCGCAGCATGGCGACCATCACACTCAAGGGCGTGACCAAGCGCTGGGGCAGTTTTGTCGGGGTGAAATCCTTCGACCTCGAAATCGCCGACCGCGAGTTCCTCGTCCTGCTGGGGCCTTCCGGCTGCGGCAAGACCACGACGATGCGCATGGTCGCCGGGCTGGAACAGGTGTCGGAAGGCGAAATCCTCATCGGCGGCAAGAAGGTCAACGATCTGGAGCCGAAGGACCGCGACGTGGCGATGGTGTTCCAGTCCTACGGGCTCTATCCCAACCTGACCGTCTGGGAGAACATCCGGTTCCCGCTCAAGGTGCGCAAGGTCGATCCGGCGACGCATCAGCGCCGCGTACAGCGCGCCGTCGACATGGTCGAACTCAACGATTTCACCCACCGCAAGCCCGCCGAACTGTCCGGCGGCCAGCGCCAGCGCGTCGCCCTTGCCCGCGCCATCGTGCGCGAGCCGATGGTGTTCCTGATGGACGAGCCCTTGTCCAACCTCGATGCCAAGCTGCGCGTCTCGACGCGGGCGCAGATCAAGAACCTGCAGCACGAACTCGCGACGACGACGATCTATGTCACGCACGACCAGGTCGAGGCGATGACGCTGGCCGACCGTGTCGTGGTGATGAATGCCGGCGTGGTGCAGCAGGTGGGCACGCCCATCGAAATCTACGACAGGCCGGCCAACACTTTCGTCGCCGGCTTCATCGGCTCGCCGGCGATGAACCTGATCCAGGGCACGCTTTCGGGCGGCACGTTCGTCGGTCCCAACGTGCAGATCGACGGGCTTTCGAAATCGGTGGACGGCCCGATGACGCTCGGCTTCAGGGCCGAGGATTCCTCCATCGGCGAGGGAGACTGCCAGTTTTCCTCGACGATCTACTCCATCGAACTTCTCGGCGATTCCACGATGGTCACGCTGCGCGCCGGTGGTGCGCTGGTGGCCATCAAGACGGCCAAGGACTTTCGCGCGCAGATCGGCGATCCGGTCCACGCAAACGTCTCGCCGGCCTTTTGCCATCTGTTCGATACGGCGACCGGCGCGCGGATCGATCTATGAGCGCCGTCTCTTCCATCCCGCGGCGGTAATGCCGCATTGAAACCGGTATCGCGTTCGATGCCGATAATTGGAGTGATGAAAATGCTGAAGACGATTACAGTCGCATTTGCCTTGTCTCTGATGGCCGGCGGGTCCGCTCTTGCCGCCTGCGCCTATGAGAACAAGGTTCCCATCAAGGCGATCACCTCCGCATTCCCCGCCTACGAAGTCATTGCCGCGAAGATGAAGGAGTGCGGCAACGTCCAGGTGGAGCTCGACCAGGAGGTCCGCACCAAGAGCGCCCCGGCGCTCGCTGCCAATCCGGCCCTCTACCACATCAGCAGCGTCCATAACGGCACCATCGTGCCGCTGATCAACGAGGACACGATCCGGCCGCTCGACGACCTCGTGGCCAAGTTCGGCCAAGACCTCAATCCGAACCAGTTGATCAAGATCGACGGCAAGATCGTCGCCATCGCCTTCATGGTCAACATGCAGCATCTCATGTACCGCAAGGACATCTTCGACGATCTCGGCCTCGAAGTGCCGGCGACCTATGACGACCTCCTCGCCGTCGCGGAAAAGATCAAGGCGGCCGGCATCGTCGACTATCCGCTCGGCGCGACCTTCAAGGCCGACTGGAACATCGGCATCGATTTCGTCAATCTGTTCGTCGGCTACGGCGGCGAGTTCGTCAATGCCGACAACACGCCGGCCATCAATTCGGAAGCCGGGCTGAAGACGCTCGAGATGATGAAGAAGCTCGCCGAATACATGGACCCGGAATATCTCGTCGCCGACGCGACTTTCGTCCAGCAGCAGTTCCAGCAGAAGAAGATCGCTATGTCGAACTTCTGGGCGTCGCGCGCCGCCAAGATGGACGACGCGGCCGAAAGCCAGGTCGTCGGCCTGATCGGCACCGCAGCAGCGCCGGCTGCCGTCGCGGGTGGAATTCCTGCGGTCATGTTCTCGTGGGACGGGTTCGCCATTGCCAAGAACATCAGCGACGAGGAAGCCGAAGCGGCGTTCCGCGTCGCGCTTGAAGGCGGCGACCAGGAGATGGTCGAGGAGAATAACGATCTCGCGATCTGGCTGATCAACGGCTACAAGCCCGGCGAGATGGCCAAGGGCGCCATCGACACCATGCAGAAGGGTGCCAAGCCCAACCCTTCCACCACGTGGCGCGGCCTGATTACCGATGCCATCGAAAAGAACGTCGTCGAGTACATGACCGGCAAGAAGACCGCCGAGCAGACGCTCGAGGCGATCGAGGCGGGCTATACGACTTCGGCACGGGAAGCCGGGTTGCTCTGATTTATGCGGCGGGGCGCCGCGTCGCGCGCGTCCCGCATTTTCTCCAGCGAGATGACATGACCGATCCATCCGACATTCGCCGCATCCTGCTCGAAGCCTTCCGCCGCGAAGGCATCGACTGGCCGGCCGAGCGGCTGGAGGAGGCAGTGTCCGACTGCACCGACCTGCACGGATTTCTCGCCACGGTTCGCGAGGAAGCCAGAATGCAGGCTGCCCGCCGCCATGATTGAAGACCGTCCCGACCCGGTGCCCGGAAGCGCCGATGCGATGGGCCGCGCGCTGAGGGACGGGTCCGTCACCTCCGTTCAGCTTACGCAGGCGGCATTCGACCGCATCGCGCTCGGCGACAGCGCAATCCACGCCTTCGTCCATCTCGACGCGCAAGCCGCGCTTGCCGGCGCGCGGTCGGCGGACGCCAGCTTCGCGAGCGGCGTCGATCGCGGGCCGCTGCAGGGCATCCCGTATGCGCTCAAGGACATATACGACGCCGCCGGAATGCCGACCGGCTGCCAGTCGCGGCTGCGCAGCGATCATGTCGCCAAGCGCGATTCCGCCGTCGCGGCGCGCTTTCGCGCGGCCGGCGCCGTGCTGCTCGGCAAGCTCGACACATTCGAATTCGCTTTGGGCGGGCCGAGCGAAGACCTGCCGAAGCCGATGGCGCGCAACCCCTGGAACATCGGCCATGCCGCGGGCGGATCATCCTCCGGGTCCGGCGCTGCGGTTGCGGCGGGCTTCGTTCCCGTTGCGACCGGCACCTGCACGGCAGGGTCGATACGGGGACCGGCGGCCTGGTGCGGCGTCGTCGGCATGAAGCCCACTTTCGGCCGCGTGTCCCGGCGCGGCGTCTATGCCCTCGCCCCCAGCCTCGACCATTGCGGCCCGCTCGCGCGTTCGGTCCGGGACGCGGCCCATGCGCTTGCCGTCATGGCCGGTCACGATCCCGAAGACCCGTCCAGTGTCGACGTCCCGGTCGCTGACTATGCGGCCGGCCTCGAAGACGGGGTCGAAGGACTGCGGATCGGCGTGCCTTACGACTTCTTTGCCTCGGACCCGAGCCTGACCGACGATGCGCGGCAGGGCATCGCGCGGGCCGAGGAATTGCTCCGGAAGGCCGGTGCGCAGGTCCAGCGCGTGTCGCTGCCGGACTACAAGACCTTCCTCGCCTGCGGCCGCGTCCTTTTGGCCGCCGAATCCTTCGCCGTCCATCGCGACGATCTCGCAGTCCGCCTGTCCGACTATGGCGTCGTCGCCGCCCGGCGCTTTGCGATCGGAGCGACGGTCAGTGCCGCCGACTATATCGCTACGCTCGAACTCAAGCGCCGGCTCACCGCCGCCATGGACGAAGCCTTGGGCGAATGCGACCTCATCTTGACGGCGGTGTCGCTGACGACGGCGCCACGGCTCGACATGTCGACGCGGCCGACCGCCTGGCCATTGCAGTCCACGCCCTTCAATGTGACCGGGCATCCGGCCGCCAGCGTCCCCGTCGGCCTCGGCGCGGACGGACTCCCACTCGCCGTCCAGATCGCGGGCCGGCGCTGGGACGAAGCCGTCGTGCTTCGAGCCTGCCGCGTCATCGAAAGGGACAGCGGCTGGGCAGCGAAACCATTGCCGGGTCTGCCCGGCCAGGAAAGGCCTTCTGACACATGACGTTCACAATCATTCCCGACAAAGGCTCGCAACGCAGCCAGTACGATTGCATCGTCATCGGCGCCGGCATTGCAGGCATCTGCGCGGCGCTCGAACTGCAGCGGCGCGGCGCCTCGGTGGCTCTGGTCGATGCGGGCGATCCGGGAGGCGGGGCCTCGTTCGGCAATGCCGGCATCGTCGTCAACACCAATCTGCGTCCGGTTTTCGCCGGGATGACGCCGGTCGGATTCGTGCAGATGCTGCGCAATCCGGCCTCGCCGCTGAACGTCCGCTGGTCGCGCTTTCCGACGATGGCGCCGTGGTTCCTGCGGATGCTGAGCAATGCCGGCCCGGACAAGGTGGCGCGCATCACGCGGGCGCTGGGCAGCCTTTGCCAGCCGGGTGCCGGTCTCTACGACGAACTCGACCGGCTGGCCGGGATCGGCGATCTCGTGGAGGCGAAGGGCAACGTCGCGCTGAATCGTTCGGAGGCCGAGCGCGATGCGCATTGGGACAAGCTCGTCCAGATTCGCGAGTTCGGCGTGCCGATGGAGAAGGTCGGCCGGGCCGATCTCGCGCGGCTCGTTCCCTCCGTCAGTGCCGACTACACGCACGGCATCTATTCGCCCGCCTTCCGGCACACGCTCGACCCGCAGGCCCTGATCGGCCGGCTGTTCGCCAAATTTCGAGAGCAGGGCGGCTTGTTCCTGCGGCAGCCGGTCACGTCGATCGTCAGCCAGGCGGGCCGCGCGAGCGGTGTTCGTACACTGGGCGGCATCGTCGAGGCCGACAAGGTCGTCGTGGCCGCAGGCACGTTCTCGGCGCGCCTTGCGCGCGACATGGGCGAGGCGGTGCCGCATCAGGCGGTCGGCGGCTACCACGTCATGCTGCGCAATCCCGGCGTCGCGCTGGAGCGGCCGCTGCTCCCGATCGATTTCCGGTTTGCGATCACGCCGATGAAGGACGCGATCCGGCTTGCTGGCATCTACGAGTTCGGCGGCGAGGGCCAGCCGTTCCGCCACGACCTGATCGACACGATGCTGGCGCATATCGGCAAGGTGTTGCCCGGCATCCGCACTAGCGACACGAGCGTCTGGCGCGGTTTCCGCTCCTATCTCCCGGACGGTCTGCCCATCATCGATGCGTCCCGCATCACGAAGGGGCTCTACTACCTGTTCGGATTCTCGTCTTCCGGCATGATCAACGGCCCTGCGGCCGGCCGCGCGCTCGGTGCGCTGGTTTCGGGCTCCGAACCTTCAGTCGACCTCGAACCGTTTTCCATCCGGCGCTTTGGCTGACCGGAACGCCGCGTCAGGCGCAGCTTTCGAGATGCTTTGCGATCCGTAGCGCCGTCGCCTCGTCGAAGGCACGGCCGATCACCTGGACGGCCAGCGGCATGCCGTCGGCCGCAAGGCCTACCGGAACGCTGATCGCCGGGTGGCCGGTCACGTTGAAGGCGTTGGCCTGGATGCCCCAGGCCGAGGCGTTCGGCGCCGTGTCGAAACGCGGGGCGGTCGACAGCGAGATCACCGTGAGGAGGGCGTCGTATTGCTGGAAAGTCTCGTCGACCGCGGCCTTCAGCTTGCTGCGAAGCCGCTGCGCATTGATGTAGTCGGCAGCGCCCACCGTCGCGCCCAGAACGAAACGGTTGACCGTCGCCTGTCCGTAATCGGCAAGCCGGGTGCGCAGGTGTTCCTGGTGGATCGAAAACATCTCGGCGGTCATGACGACGCGGCCGCATGCGGCGAAGAGCCTCTGCTCGGGCAGTTCGACATCCGCGACCGTCGCGTCCGCCGCGCGCAATCGCGCGATCGCCGCCTCGATCGCGCCCGATGCTTCGTCCGACAGGCCGGCGTGATCGCGGAAGAAGTGTCGCGGAACGCCGATCCGCAGACCCTTCACCCCGGCCTCGAGCGCGGCGGTGAAATCGGGCACCGGCACGTCGGCGCTGCCCGGATCGGCGGCGTCGTGCCCGGCCATCGCCTGCAGCGCGACCGCCGCATCCTCGACCGTGCGGGCGATCGGCCCGCAATGATCGAGCGTCCATGCCAGCGGGAAGACGCCGCGGCGCGAGACGCGGCCATAGGTCGGCTTCAACCCCACGACGCCGCACCAGGCAGCCGGGCCGCGCAGCGAGCCGCCGCTGCACGAACCGGGCGCGAAACGGACGAAACCGGCCGCGACGGCCGCCGCCGAGCCGGAGGACGAGCCGCCGGTGATGCGGTCGGGATCGAGCGGATTGCGCGCGGGCGGGAAGGGCAGGTCGAAGCTCGGTCCTCCGAAAGCGAATTCGTGCGTCGCGAGCTTGCCGAGCAGCACTGCGCCGCCCTGCCGCAACCGCTCGGCGACGGCGCTGTCGGCGGTCGCGATGGCGTCGAGGCGCAGTTTCGAATGGCAGGTCGTCGGCAGGCCGGCGACATCGTAGATGTCCTTCAGCGCGTAGGGTATGCCGTGCAGCGGCCCGCGATCGACGCCGCGCGCCAGTTCCGCATCGCATTCGCCAGCGAAGCCGAGCGCCGCTTCGGCCTCGACCCGGATAAAGGCGTGGATTTGTCTGTCCCGCTCCGCGATGCGGTCAAGCGCATCGGCGACGATCTCGCGCGACGAGACCGATCCGGCCCGCAGGAGCCGGGCGAGTTCGAGGATCGACAGATCGGCGAGGCTCATGGACGGCCGACCGCTGGGTGCATCATGATGACGGGCGCGGGCTCGTCCTCCGGTAGAAGCGCCTGGTTGACGAGCGCCAGATGCGGCCTGAACGCGATATATTCGGCAAGGACGGCGTCCCACCGATCCGCCGGCACCGTGATGCCGGCGTGGTGCAGGAGAAATGCAAGCTCGCTGGCCGGGTCGACGGCATCGGTCTGGCTCGTCATCGACGCGTTACCCGGCGCGGCCGAGATCGACGCCGGCATCCATGCGCAACGTCTCACCCGTGATGAAGCCGGCCTGCTCGATGAACCACAAGACCGTCTCGGCGACGTCGTCCGGGGTCGCGACCTTGCCGAGCGCGGCGCGCGACTGCACGTCGGCGAGGACCGCATCGTGCCGTTCGGCGCCGACGCCTTCCTTCAGCCAGCGGCCGGTGATGAAGTCGGGACAGACGGCGTTGACGCGAATTTCGGGTGCGAGCACCCGCGCGAGCGACCGAGTCAGCGTGTTCAGCGCGCCCTTCGAGGCAGCATAGGGGATCGAGCTTCCGGCACCGGTCATAGCCGACGCCGACGAGATGTTGACGATCGCGCCCGCGCCGCGCGCGCGCATGTGCGGCGCGACGGCCCGGCTCATCTGGAAAGGCCCATTGAGGTTCACGCCGAAGATCGCGTCGAAATCCTCCGGCTTGACGGCTTCGAGATCCGCATGCGCGATGAAGCGCGTCGTTCCGGCCGAATTGACGAGGATGTCGACGCGTCCCCAGCGCTCGGCGGCCGCGGCCACGAGCGCGCGGCAATCCTCGTCGCGGGCGACGTTGGCGCGCATGGCGATCGCGTCGGCGCCGTGCTCCCGGCATGCGGCCGCCACCGCCTCGGCGGCTTCGGCGCTGCGGCTATAGTTGATCGCGACGTTCGCGCCCTTTTCCGCCAGCCGGAGTGCGCAGGCGGCGCCGACTCCCGTTCCGCCACCGGTGACGATGGCCGTCATGCCCTCGATCCGCGTTCCCATGCGTCGATCCATCGTCCCAAGGCTCCAGCGCTAAAGTTTCTAGGTTGCCGGACAAATAACGCGAGTTCGAGGCCGGACGCAAGCGGTGCCGACCGGGTCGGTCGTGCGCGGCATTTTCGGCACGGGCCCATCCAAGTAGCGGTTACCGATGGCTGCGGCGCGAACGCTGCGGCTGCCCTGCGAACGCGTCTTCGCTGCGTGCGGACGTTCGGCGCGCAGACACAGGTCGGCCATCGAAGAAGGTCGTTGCGCCCGCTTCGGGCTTTTGATAATTGTCAGGCAACCTGACGTATTTTGACTTGGGAGCCCGCCGTGACGCCGCATCTGATGAAGGCCTATAACCGGATCGACCTCGAAGCAGTGCGCGGCGAAGGGGCCTATCTCTTCGACAGTGCCGGCCGCCGCTATCTCGATTTCCTGTCCGGCGTCGCCGTCAATGCCCTCGGCCATTGCCATCCGGTTCTCGTCGACGCATTGCGCCGCCAAGCCGAGACGCTGTGGCACGCCTCGAACCTCGTACGCATTCCCGATCAGGAACGCCTTGCGGATCGTCTCTGCCATGCGAGTTTCGCCGACGCCGTGTTCTTCACGAATTCGGGCGGCGAGGCCGTGGATTTCTCGTTGAAGCTGATCCGTCGCTACTTCAAGGGCACGAACGAGCCCGGGCGCTGGCGTGTCATCACGTTCGACGAGGGTTTTCACGGCCGCTCGATGGCGGCCATTGCCGCCGGCGGACAGCCGAAGCTGACGCAGGGCTATGAGCCGGTCGTCGATGGCTTCGACCGTGTGCCGTTTGCCGACATGGACGCGCTGCGAAGTGCGATCCGCGCCGACACCGCGGCCGTGTTCCTCGAACCGATCCAGGGCGAGGGCGGCGTCCGGCCGTTTCCGCCCGTGATCTTGCGTGAAATCCGGTCGATTTGCGACGAGCATGGCCTGCTTCTCGTTCTCGACGAGGTGCAGACGGGTTTCGGGCGAACCGGCCGCCTCTTCGCGCATGAGAACGCCGGGGTGAAGCCGGACATCGTGGCAGCGGCCAAGGGTATCGGCGCTGGTTTCCCGCTCGGCGCGGTGCTGGCCGTCACAAAGGTCGCCGATTGCGTCGTTCCGGGCAGCCATGGCTCGACGCTTGGCGGCTCGCCGCTCGGCGCGGCCGTCGGCAATGCCCTTCTCGACGTCATCCTGGCCGACGGCTTCCTCGACGGTCCTGACGGTGCGCCCGGACATGTGAGCCGCATGGCCGAAGAACTCCGCGCCGGGCTCCAGGCGATCGCGGGCGACCATCCCGATATCGTGGAGGAGGTGCGGGGCACCGGACTTCTGATCGGTCTCAAATGCCGAGTCGACAACAAGAGCTTTATGGCGACGCTGCGCGACCATGGGCTCCTGACGGCGCCGGCCGGCCACAACGTCGTCCGCGTCCTGCCGCCGCTGAATGTCGAGCAGCGCCATATCGACGAGGCGCTGCAGATCCTGCATCAAGCCTGCGCCGGCCTGCGCGCCGCCGCCTGAACTGCCTGCTGGTACAAAAAAGCAAAGGGAGAAGCGAATGGCCGAGTATCTGAAGCGCGGGATCGACGAGGTCAGCGCCATCGAAACGGACCGCGAGGTCCGCAGGACCGTCGAGGGCATCCTCGCCGACATTACGGCGCGTGGCGACGCGGCGGTCCGCGAAATGTCCGTCCGGTTCGACGGCTGGGATCGAGCGGACTATCGCCTGACCAAGGCGGAAATCGACGCCTGCCTCGGCGATCTGACGGGTCGCCAGCTCGACGACATCCGTTTCGCACAGGACCAGGTGCGCAATTTCGCCCAGCACCAGCGTGAGTCCATCCGCGATATCGAGGTCGAGACGCTTCCGGGCGTCATTCTCGGCCACAAGAACATTCCGGTGAACGCCGTCGGCTGCTACGTGCCGGGCGGCAAATATCCGCTGCTTGCCTCCGCTCACATGTCGGTCATCACGGCCAAGGTCGCCGGGGTGTCGCGCATCGCCACTTGCGCGCCGCCCTTCAAGGGCCGGCCGGCGGCCGCGATCGTCGCGGCGCAGCACCTCGCCGGCGCCGACGAAATCTTCTGCCTCGGTGGCGTCCAGGCGATCGGTGCGATGGCGCTCGGAACCGAGACCATCGAACGGGTCGACATGCTGGTCGGGCCGGGCAACGCCTTCGTGGCCGAGGCCAAGCGGCAGCTCTTCGGGCAGGTCGGCATCGATCTCTTCGCCGGGCCGACAGAGACCCTCGTCATCGCCGACGACACGACCGACGCCGAACTTTGCGCCACCGATCTTCTGGGCCAAGCAGAGCACGGGCCGAACTCGCCCGCGATCCTCCTGACCACAAGCGCCGGGCTGGCGCGCGCCACGATGGAGGAGATCGAGCGCCTGCTGCAGATCCTGCCGACGGCCGCCGTGGCGCGGAAGGCCTGGGAGGAATACGGCCAGGTGATTTTGTGCGCCGACGAGGCGGAGATGGTGCGCGAGGCCGACCGCATCGCCTCCGAGCACGTGCAGGTGATGACGCGCGATCCCGATTATTTCCTCCGGAACATGACGAATTACGGCGCGCTGTTCCTCGGCCAGCGGACCAATGTCGCCTATGGCGACAAGGTCATCGGCACCAACCACACGCTGCCGACCAAGCTTGCAGCGCGCTATACGGGCGGGCTGTGGGTCGGCAAGTTCCTCAAGACCTGCACATACCAGCGCGTGACCACCGACGAGGCCTCCGCGCAGATCGGGCGCTACTGCTCGCGGCTTTGCATGCTCGAAGGGTTCGTCGGCCACGCCGAACAGGCCAATGTGCGCGTTCGTCGCTATGGCGGCGACAACATCGCCTACGGCGAAGCGGCCGCCTGACGGCGCCAAGCGGACACGGAGACAGGTCGAATGCGCATCAATCCCCTGCGGCAGCTTCTCGCCGACGGCAAGCCCGTCCTCAACGCCTGGCTGTCGATCCCGTCGAGCTATTCTGCCGAGGTCCTCGGCCACCAGGGCTTTGACAGCGTCACCGTCGACCTGCAGCATGGTATGATCGGCTTCGACGCCGCCATTCCCATGCTGCAGGCGATTTCCGCAACGCCGGCCGTGCCGATGGTGCGGGTGTCGAAGAACGACTACGCGCTCGTCATGCAGCTTCTCGACGCCGGCGCCTATGGCGTCATCTGCCCGATGATCTCGACGGTGAAGGACGCGCAGGATTTCGTGTCCTACTGCCGCTATCCGCCGACCGGGCAACGCTCGTTCGGGCCGGCGCGCGGCCTTCTCTATGGCGGGGCGGACTATTTCGTCCATGCCGACCGCGAAATCCTGACATTCGCCATGCTGGAAACCCGCGAGGCGGTCGCCAATGCGGAGGCGATCGTCGCGATCGACGGGCTCGACGGCATCTATATCGGCCCGAACGATCTCTGCCTCGCCTATGGCAAGGCGCCGCGTGCCGAATCGGACGATCCGGAGGTGAAGGCCGTCATTGCCGATCTCTGCGGGAAGACGAGGGCCGCAGGCAAGGCGGCGGGCATCTTCTGCTCGTCGGGCGCAGGGGCGCGCCAACGGCTCGACGAGGGCTTCGGCATCGTCACGCCGGGCAATGATGTCGGGCTTCTGACGCAGGCCGCGCGTGACGCGATCGCGGTCGCAAAGAGTTCGGTCGCCGTCGCTCCTGTCTCTTCTTCGCTGCGTTCCGGCTACTGAGTCGTCATTGCGGTGCCCGCTTGCTCAGGAGGCTTGGCCCGAAAGGCGGCGGGCGGCGTTGTGAAGGTGGAGCGCAGCGGCGGCTCGCGCCTTCTCCTCGCTGCCCTCGACGATCGCCTCGAGGATGGCGCTGTGTTCCTCCTGGACCTTCTTCGTCACACCCTGGTAGCGCGCCGAATTGGTGCGCGCGATGCCGATGAAGGTGCGCACGCGGGTGCTCAGGAAGTTGAACATGTCCTGGAAGACGGGGTTTCCGGTCGCCTGGATGATCGCGCGGTGGAAGGCGACGTCTTCGTCGATGCCGCTTTCGCCCGCTTCGATGGCGCGCTCCATCGCATCGAACTGGGCCCTGATCGCGGTCAGTTGCTCGTTGGTCCGCCGGATCGCGGCAAGGCCCGATGCGGCGGCCTCGAAGGCCACCAGAAGTTCCACGACATGCTGTACCTCGCTCATGTCCTGGCCGTCGCCGACGATGAGGCGGAAGATGGGCGAGCCGTCCTCGGCGACATAGGCGCCCGCGCCCTGGCGGGAGCGGACCAGTCCGTCCTGCTTGAGTCGGCCGAGCGCCTCGCGAATGATCGCGCGGCTGACACCATACATCTCGGACAGCTTGTGTTCGGTCGGCAGCTTCTCTGCGGGCTTGTATCGGCCGTGGCTGATCTCGCGCCGAAGCAGGTTGGCCACGGTATCTGCCAGCGAGGGGGCGCGGATCAGGTGTTCTGTCATCGGCTATGGATCACATTGCTGTTGGGCCAGGTTCTACGCCAGCGAAGAAAAGGAGAAGTCGAGCAGATTGGTCCGATGCGGCCGCATTCTCCACCGTTGGTAGAAACCACGTCGCGCCAGTGTAGGCCGACGGTGTCTGAAACGGCAATCCGTCGCGCCCCGCATCCACGTGCTTTCGCGGCGTTAGCGCAAACGGCCTCCGCCGGCAGGGACGGGGCGACCTCGCGCCGAGGCGAGCCGGACGCCCCGTGTGCCTTGAAGGCTGCCGCGAGCGCCATGGTTGTCCCTCCTGCCATTCCAGATCCGACGCCGATTTTGTCCCGATCGAAGGGCTTGCGCAAGCAGAATTTGTCTGGCAACCTGCTTACCTGAGGTTATCTTCTATGGGAAAGGGCATGACATGGCGATTAACAGACGTGACGTTATCCTCGGTGCCATCGGCACCGGAACTGCTCTGGTCGGGGCGCATGCGCTCGGCGCCGGATTGCTCTCGCCGACAGTGGCGCGCGCGCAGACCGGCGGGCTGGAAGAATCCCTCGTCATCCGCACGACGGGCGGCGTCTTCGAACAGGCGCTGCGCGACAATTTCTTCGACCCCTTTACCGAGGCGACGGGCGTCAAGGTCATCCCGGTCCAGGCGTCCTACGGCGACATGATGGCGAAGTCCGCCGCGATGCAGGCAGCCGGCCAGGTCGAGTGGGACATCATCTCCCCGCAATATTACGAGCTGTCGAAGCTCGGCAATCTTCTGGAAGACCTCGGTGACTGTTCGGCGATGCCGAATGTCGCGAGCCAGGGCATCCCGGATGCCTGTGGCGGCCATGGCGTGCTCTATCTGACCGGCGGCCAGGTGCTGACCTTCGACCCGCAGACCTTCACCGACAAGAAGCCGCAGACATGGGCCGACTTCTGGGACGTCGAAGCCTTCCCCGGACCACGCGCCCTACCGAATACCGGCAGCCCGTGGGCGACGCTCATCGCGGCCCTGATCGCGGATGGCGTCGCGCCGGCCGATCTCTTCCCGCTCGATCTCGACCGCGCCTTCGCCAAGCTCGACGAGATCAAGCCGCACGTGGCCGTCTGGTGGACCACCGGCGCGCAGAGCCAGCAGGTCATGCGCCAGGGCGAGGCGGTAATGACGCTAATGTGGAGTGGTACCGCCTATGCGACGCGCGAAGCCGGCGTTCCGCTCGAATGGTCATGGAGCAACGCAGTCGCAGATTTCGGCGCCTTCGGCATCCTGAAGGGCGCCCCGCATCCGAACGCGGCCCGCGCCTTCATCGATTTCTACATGGGGCACCCCGAGAACCATGCCGCCTTCTCGCGGCAGATGGGCTACGCGACGTCCAGCCAGGCCGGCCGCGATCTGCTGACGGACGAGGAGAAGACGACCCTCGGCGCGGTGCCGGAAGTCGCCGACCAGATCATCACACCCGATGCCGACTGGCTGGAAAAGAACCGGGCCGCCGCACTCGAGCGCTGGAACGCCTGGATTTCCGCCTGACGAAAACCGATAATCCGGGGCGGGCTCACAGGCCCGCCCCGGATTCGCATCCCTCCACGATTCCCGCCCAACCAAAGCCGTTCGACATGCCGCAAGTTCTTCACCCCGACTGGAAACCGGCGCCCTACTGGTGGGACGCCATGCCGCCGCAGCCGGCCGCGACCGCATTGCCGCAGGCCGTCGACGTCGCCGTGATCGGCGGGGGATATTGCGGTCTGCATGCTGCCCGCACACTTGCGGCGAACGGTCGAAGCGTCGTCGTGCTGGATGCGCGCGAGCCGGGCTACGGCGCGAGTTCGCGCAATCACGGCATGCTCAGCGGTGGCCTCAAGGTTCCCGCGGGCCTCGACGCGCGGCTTGGAAAGGAATGGGCCGACGAGGTCCGCCGGACCGCCTTCGAATCCTACGCCTTCGTCAAGGATCTCATTGCCGACAACGCCCTCGACGTCGATTTCGCCGAGACCGGGCGCTTCATCGGCGCGCATTGCCCGAAGGCCTACCAAGCCTTGAAGGCGCGCCGCGACTATCTCGAAAGCGCCTACGGCTACCATGTCCGCATGGTCCCGCGCGAGGCCCAGCGGGCCGAGGTGGGCAGCGACTTCTACTATGGCGGTCTCGTCATCGAGGAGGTCGCCGGCATGCATCCGGCCAAGCTACACAGCGAGGTCCGGCGGCTTGCAGAGACCGCCGGCGCTCTCGTCTGCGGCAACGCCGAGGTCCAGGCGATCGAGGGGCAGAAGGGTGCATTCACCGTCAGGACCGTGCGCGGCACGGTTCACGCCGAAGAGGTCTTCCTGGCCACCAACGCCTATACGAGAACCTTCAACGCCACGGTCTTCCCCTATGTCCGCGACCGGCTCGTCCCGGTCACGGCCTATATGGCGGCGACCGAAGAACTACCGCTCGATCTCGCCGAACGGCTGTTGCCGACCAACCGCATGTGCGGCGACACCAAGCGCTCGCTCTATGCCTTCCGTCTGTCTCCCGACAAGCGCCGCATCGTCTTCGCCGGCCGTGCCAAGTTCCGTGACATCGGCGAGGCCGAGGCGACGCCGATCCTCCATCGCTTCATGTGCGACGTCTGGCCGGAACTGGCCGACGTCAAGGTCACCCATTGCTGGAAGGGCAACGTGGCCTTCACCTTCGATCACGTCCCGCATCTGGGGGTCGAGAACGGCGTCCACTATGCCGCCGGCTGCCAAGGCAACGGCGTCGCCGTGATGTCCTATCTCGGCCATCAGGCGGCGCTGAAGATCCTGTCGGGGTCGAAGCACCAGTGCGGACATGACGGCATCGGCTTCCCAACCAGGCCCACCTATGATGGCCGCCCATGGTTCCTGCCCGCGATCGGCGCCTACTACAAGACGCGCGACGCGGTGGATCGGCGGCTCGCCCATTGATTTTTCACCCGGTGCGATCGTTGCGACCGATAACGGGGCTTGCGGCATGAACCAGAGCGACTGGCAGATCACCGGGCATACACGCCTTTTCGGCATCATCGCCGACCCGATCGCTCAAGTGAAAACGCCGCAGGGCCTCAATCCGCTGATGCGCGAGCGGGACGTCGACGGCGTTCTCGTGCCGTTCCACGTCGCCGCACTCGAGCTTGCGGCCTTCGTCCGGATGCTGCGGGGCTTGCGCAATTTCGGCGGCGCCATCGTCACCGTGCCGCACAAGACGTCGATCGTTTCGCTTTGCGACGAGGTCGAGCCGCTCGCCGCGGCCGTCGGCGCCGTCAACTGCATCCGGCGCGAGACGGACGGGCGCATCGTCGGTACGATACTCGACGGTCGCGGTTTCGTGGAAGGGCTTCGGTCGCAGGGGATCGGGCCGGAGAATCGCAGCGTGTTTCTCGCGGGTGCCGGCGGGGCGGCAAGCGCCATCGCCTTCGCGCTGGCCGAGGCCGGCATCGCCCGCCTCGGCATCGCGAACCGCACCCGCGCGCGATCCGAGAATCTCGCGGCGCGCCTCGCGGTCGCCTATCCGCAGCTTGCCGTGGACGTCGCGCCGTCTTCCGTTTCGGGCTTCGATCTGGTCGTCAACGCGACGGCGCTCGGCATGGCCGCGGGCGATCCGCTGCCGATCGACATCGCCGCACTCGCCGCAGACCAGATCGTGGCCGAGATCATCATGACGCCGCGCACGACGCCGCTTCTCGCCGCCGCTGCGGACAGGGGATGCCGCATCCACTACGGCCAGCCGATGCTCGATTGCCAGCTCGCCCTGATGGCCGACTTCATGGGGATGCGCGCATGACGTCGCGCGTCGAGACGTTCGACTACATCATCGTCGGCGGCGGAACGGCCGGCTGCGTGCTCGCCGATCGCCTCAGCGCGTCCGGCCGCCACACGGTGCTGGTGCTGGAGGCCGGTGGCAATGCGCGCAGCCCGTGGATCGCCATTCCGGCCGGCTTTAGCAAGCTCCTCACCGACCCCACCTACAATTGGCGCTTCGAGACCGAGCCGGAGGAAAACACGCGCAATCGCGTGATCGCGGTTCCGCGGGGCAAGGGCCTCGGCGGCTCGACTTTGATCAACGGCATGATCTACGTCCGTGGCCAGCCGCAGGACTACGACACCTGGGCGCAGCTCGGCTGCCGTGGCTGGGGTTTCGACGACGTCCTGCCCTATTTCCGCAGGGTCGAGAATTTCGATGGTGCGCCGGATCCGCTTCGCGGCGACAGCGGGCCGGTGCCGATCACCGAGGTCGCCGAGCGTCCCGCCATCGCCGAGGCCTTCATCAACGCGGCCGAAGGGGCCGGCCACCGGCGCAATGTCGACTACAACGCCGCCAACCAGGACGGTTTCGGCTACTACCAGGTCAACCAGCGCAATGGCCGGCGAATCACCGCCTTCGACGCCTATCTGAAGCCGGCGATGAAGCGGGCGAACCTCACCGTCGAGACGGGCGTTCACGTCACGCGGCTCGAACTCGACGGCAAGCGCGCGACGGGGGTCGTATGCCGCCGCGACGGCGTCGAAACGATCCGCCGCGCGCGCGGCGAAATCATCCTGTGCGCCGGCGCGATCCAAAGCGCGCAGCTTCTGGAGCTGTCAGGCATCGGTGATGCGGGCGTGCTGGCTGACGCCGGCATTCCCGTTCGCCACGCGCTGCAGGGCGTCGGCAACAATTATATCGACCATTTCTGCACGCGGATGAACTGGCGCGTCAGCCAACCGGTCACGCTCAACGAATCCACGCGTGGCTGGCGGCTCGGTCTTGCCGTCGCGCAGTATTTCCTGCGGCAAAGCGGCATCCTGACGCTCGGGACCGGCCTGTCCTTCGGCTTCGTGCGAACGCGGCCGGGCCTCGAACGGCCCGACGCCCAGTTCTTCTTCATGCATGCGAGCTACGCGAACGCTGCGGAACGCCGGCTCGATCGCGCGCCCGGAATGACGATCGGCGTGACCCAGCTTCGTCCTGAATCGCGCGGATCGATCCATGTCCGCTCCGCCGACGCCGACGACAAGCCGGTCATCCGGCCGAACTTCCTGTCGTCCATCGCGGATCAGGACTGCATGATCGAAGGCATGCGGATCGCGCGCGCGATCGTCGAGCGCCCAGAAATGGACGCGTTCAGGCACAGTGAGCTCAGCCCCGGCCGGGATTGCGAAAGTGATGCCGACTGGCTCGATTTCGCGCGCCGGAACGGCCAGACGATCTATCACGCGGCCGGGACGTGCCGGATGGGCACCACGCCCGATTGTGTTGTCGACCCCCGTCTGCGCGTCCATGGCATGGAGGGACTGCGCGTCGTAGATGCCTCGATCATGCCGACGATGGTGTCGGGAAATACGCAGGCTGCCGTCCTGATGATCGCCGAAAACGCCTCGGACATGATCCTCGAGGACGCGAAGATCACCGCATGAACCCTCTTGCGGTGCTGCAATTTGTCTGGCAACCTGCCAACTATGGATGTCGGATCGTTGGCCCGCGCTGCGTGAGCCCGGCCGTCGGAGATTCGGCACGGCCGGTGGGCGATGTGCCTGAAGGAGAGCAGCGATGAGCCAATCGAATGCAGCGGCGATCGCGCCGCAGTCGAGCTTCGGCCTGCGGGTGCAGATCGAGAACGTCAGCCGCAACTATGGCGCGGTGGCCGCGGTTGCCGACGTTTCGATCGACGTCGCCGCCGGCGAGTTCGTCTCGCTTCTGGGCCCGTCCGGTTCGGGCAAGACGACGCTCCTGATGATGCTGGCGGGTTTCGAGCATCCCGATGCCGGGACGATCCGCGTCGGCGACCGGGACGTGACCAATCTGGCGCCGAACAAGCGCGACATCGCCATGGTGTTCCAGCGCTACGCGCTCTTTCCCCACATGAGCGTGGCAGAGAATATCGCGTTTCCGCTCGTCATGCGGAAGGTAGGCCGCGCCGATCGGGAACGGCGGGTCATGCAGGCGCTGGAGACAGTGAAGCTGTCCGGCTATGGCGACCGCAAGCCCTCCGAACTCAGCGGCGGCCAGCAGCAGCGCGTCGCGCTGGCCCGCGCCATCGTCTTCGATCCGCCGGTGATCCTGATGGACGAGCCGCTGGGCGCGCTCGACAAGAAGCTGCGCCAGCACATGCAGTTCGAGCTGAAGCAGCTGCAACAGAGGCTCGGCGCGACGGTCATCTACGTCACCCACGACCAGGAAGAAGCCCTGACGATGTCGGACCGCGTCGCGGTGATGAGCCAGGGTCGCCTGATGCAGCTCGGCTCGCCGCGCGAGCTCTACGACCGGCCGAACGACGCCTTCGTCGCCGACTTTCTCGGCGAGATGAACTTCCTGCCCGGCACCGTCCGGGAATCAGACGCACAGGGCTGCATCGTCGACGTGGCCGGTGGGATCGCCCATGCCGGACTCCCGGTGCGCGGCGGCCGGCCCGCGCCCGGCGATCGCGTGCGCGTCGCCGTCCGTCCCGAGGCCATCACCGTCGTGCCATCGGGCAGCGCGGATGCGGCAAACGATGCACGGCGTGGGTCCGTCTCGGGGGTGCTCAGCCAGCTCGTCTTCAACGGCGCGACGATCGTGCTCCTGATCGAACGGCCCGACGGCTCGGTGATCCAGGCCTGCATGAATCCGCAGCACGAGCAGCCGGGGCTCACGGTCGGCCAGCCGGTGACGGCAAGCTGGAGCCGTGACGCCGCCGCAATTTTTGCCGGGGACGCATGAGCACGACCGACATCGTATCCGTCACGGCTTCGACTCCGGTGGCGAAGTCTGGCGCCCAACACAAGCGGGGGCAGCTTTCGCGCCCGCTCTCGCTCCTCCTCATCTCCCCGCTGCTGCTGCTCCTCGGCTGGACGTTCTTCCTCCCGATCGGCCGCCTCCTCCTGACGAGCTTCACGGATCCGTCGCTCAATTTCGACAATTACGCGCGGATCTTCACCGAGCCGCTCTATGTCGACGTGTTCGTGCGCACGCTGTGGATCGCCGGCACATGCACGGTGCTGTCGCTTCTCGTCGGCTATCCGATCGCGATGTTGATCGCACGGCCGGGGCGCATGTCCCGCATCGCGATGATCTGCGTGCTCGTCCCGCTCTGGACCTCGGTTCTGATC
>JACVCH010000021.1 GCA_016742175.1 Rhizobiaceae bacterium | reverse complement strand
ATCCTGCCTGAGCCAGGGCGCGAAGAAATCGAGTGGTCCGGCGGGTTCGAGGGAGGGAGACGCGCGAAGGATGGCGACTTCCGCTTCGTCTCGCGAGGGATAGAGCCCCACCGGATCGGGATAGTTGGTCGCTTCGTCGTCGGCTTCGTCCGAGAACGTGGCGAGCCTTGCGAACGATCCGGCAACGAGAGTCGTTTCGGGAGAGGCCGAGGCGCGCGCTACGTAGCAACGTCCGTCGGGGAGCTGCAGCAGCTCGAAGTCACTTGAGATCGAAGAGTGGGTGTTCATGCGAATGATCCGTCTCGCTAAAGAATTCGACCCAGCACCAGTCTCCTCACCCAAACTCTCGTCCGCTTCGAATGGCGGACTTCGCCTGTCACTCAGCATCGTGTGAAACGCGGATGCACTCAATGATCGGATTGCCACAGCGCCGGAACATTCAACGCGTTCGCCACAAGCCGAAATGAAAAGGGCGGGATCTTTCGATCCCGCCCTGTCGTTCAGCTGCAGCCGCTTGTCGAGCCGCAGGTGTCGCATTTGAGGCAGGTGCCGTTTCGCACCATCGTGAAGTTCTGGCACTCGGTGCACATGTTGCCGGTGTAGCCCTGCATGATGGACTTGGCGCGGCGTTGGGCGGCGAGGGCTTTGGCTTCGGTGGCTTCTTCGGCTGCCGCGTCGGTGAAGAGGGCGGTGGTGGTGTCTTCGGCGACTTCTTCGGCGAGTTCGGCCGCGCGTTCCTCGTAGTCGCGCTTGAAGGCGGTGGCGCCTTCGGTCTTGAGGGCGAGGGCGGCGTTGCCCGAGGAGATCGAGCGGACGTTGGAGGCGTAGGAGGCCGTTGCCGGGCGGGCGGCGGCGGGGTTGCCTGCGGCCGAGCCCTTGGGGTCGGACGAGCCGGAGACGACCTTCAGGGGCGAGGCGCCGCGGGTCAGGCCGCGCGAGAAGGGCGTGGCCTTGCCTTCGGAAATGCCCTTGCCGAGCGCGGTGTTGGAGAAGTCCGACTGGTCGACATGGGCGAGATCGCCGCGCTCCAGATAGGAGACGGCCAGCTCGCGGAAGACGTAGTCGAGGATCGACGTCGCGTTCTTGATCGCGTCGTTGCCCTGGACCATGCCGGCCGGCTCGAACTTGGTGAAGGTGAACGCCTCCACATATTCCTCCAGCGGCACGCCGTATTGCAGGCCGATCGAGATGGCGATGGCGAAGTTGTTCATCATCGCGCGGAAGGCGGCTCCTTCCTTGTGCATGTCGATGAAGATCTCGCCGAGACGGCCGTCGTCGAACTCGCCGGTGCGCAGATAGACCTTGTGCCCGCCGACGACTGCCTTCTGGGTGTAGCCCTTGCGGCGGTTCGGCAGCTTGTCGCGCAGCGAGCGGACTTCGCGCTCGATGATCTTCTCGACGATCCTTTCCGTGACGATGGTTGCCTGCTGCGCGGCGGGCGCGGCGATCAGTTCCTCGATCAAATCGTCGGCCTCGTCCTCGTCATCGGCGATGAGCGAGGCGTTGAGCGGCTGGGAGAGCTTGGAGCCGTCGCGGTAGAGCGCATTGGCCTTCAGCGCCAGCTTCCACGACAGCATGTAGGCTTCCTTGCAGTCCTCCACCGTCGCATCGTTCGGCATGTTGATGGTCTTGGAGATCGCGCCCGAAATGAAGGGCTGGGCGGCCGCCATCATGCGGATGTGGCTTTCCACCGACAGATAGCGCTTGCCGATCTTGCCGCAGGGATTGGCGCAATCGAAGACGGGCAGGTGCTCGTCCTTGAGGAACGGCGCGCCTTCGAGCGTCATCGCACCGCAGACATGGATGTTGGCGGCTTCGATGTCCTTCCTGGAGAAGCCGAGCGCCGGCAGGAGCTCGAAGGAGAAGTCGGAGAGCTGCTCGTCGGTGAAGCCGAAGGTTTCCTTCAGCCAGTCGGCGCCGAGCGTCCACTGGTTGAAGATGAACTTGATGTCGAAGGCCTGCGCCGTCGCGGCGTTGAGCGCGGCGATCTTCTCGTCGGTGAAGCCCTTGGCCTTGAGCGAGCCGGGGTTGACGCCGGGCGCTTGGTTGAGGTTGCCGTGGCCGACGGCGTAAGCCTCGATCTCGGCGATCTGGCTTTCCGAATAGCCGAGCGTGCGCAAGGCTTCCGGAACGGCGCGGTTGATGATCTTGAAATAGCCGCCGCCGGCGAGCTTCTTGAACTTGACCAGCGCGAAATCGGGCTCGATGCCGGTCGTGTCACAATCCATGACGAGGCCGATCGTGCCGGTGGGCGCGATGACGGAGACCTGCGCGTTGCGGTAGCCGTGCTTCTCGCCGAGCGTAAGCGCGTTGTCCCAGGCGAGGCGGGCGTGGTCGATCAGGTCGGCATGCGGGCAGTCCTCGGCGACGAGCGGCACCGGGTTGACCGACAGGCCCTCATAGCCATCCGACAGACCATGGGCCGCGCGACGGTGGTTGCGGATGACGCGCAGCATGTTGTCTGCGTTGCGATCGTAATCCGGGAAGGCGCCGAGCTCGCCGGCCATTTCGGCCGAGGTCGCGTAGGAGACGCCGGTCATGATCGCGGTCAGCGCGCCGCCGATGGCGCGGCCTTCCCTAGAATCGTAGGGGATGCCGGAGGTCATCAGGAGGCCGCCGATATTGGCGTAGCCGAGGCCGAGCGTGCGGTATTCATAGGACAGCCGCGCGATTTCCTTCGACGGGAACTGCGCCATCATCACCGAGATCTCGAGGACGATGGTCCACAGGCGGACCGTGTGCTCGTAGGCCGCGATGTCGATCGTGCCATCCTGATTCCGGTAGGGCAGGAGGTTGATCGAGGCGAGGTTGCAGGCCGTGTCGTCGAGGAACATGTATTCGGAGCACGGGTTCGAGGCGCGGATCGGGCCCGCGGCCGGCGAGGTGTGCCAGTCGTTCATCGTGGTGTTGAAGTGCAGGCCCGGATCGGCGGACGCCCAGGCGGCGTGGCCGATCTTCTCCCACAGATCGCGCGCCTTCAGCGTCTTCATCACCTTGCCGTCCTTGCGGGCGGTCAGGTTCCAGTCGGCGTCGTTCTCGACCGCGCGCAGGAAGTCGTCCTTCAGCGAGACGGAATTGTTGGAATTCTGGCCCGAGACGGTGAGGTAGGCTTCCGAATCCCAGTCGGTGTCGTAGGTCTTGAACTCGATCGCGGTGTAGCCCTGGCGGGCGAACTGCATGACGCGCTTGACGTAGTTCTCGGGCACGAAGTTCTTCTTCGCGGCCTTGATCTCGCGCTTCAGCGCCGGGTTCTTGGCCGGGTCGAAGCAGTCGCCATTGTCCGCCTCGCAGTTGACGCAGGCCTTCATGATGGCGGCGAGGTGCTGCTTGACGATCTTGGAGCCGGTGACGAGCGAGGCGACCTTCTGCTCCTCCTTCACCTTCCAGTCGATATATTCCTCGATGTCCGGGTGGTCGACGTCGACGACGACCATCTTGGCGGCGCGGCGGGTGGTGCCGCCCGACTTGATGGCGCCGGCGGCGCGATCGCCGATCTTGAGGAACGACATCAGGCCGGACGAACGGCCGCCGCCCGACAGCTTCTCACCTTCGCCGCGCAGATAGGAGAAGTTCGAGCCGGTGCCCGAGCCGTATTTGAAGAGGCGCGCCTCGCGGACCCACAGGTCCATGATGCCGCCCTCGTTGACGAGGTCGTCGCCGACGCCCTGGATGAAGCAGGCATGCGGCTGCGGGTGCTCGTAGGAGGACTTCGACTTGGTCAGCTTGCCGGTGAAGGGGTCGACGTAATAGTGGCCCTGGCCGGGACCGTCGATGCCATAGGCCCAATGGAGGCCGGTGTTGAACCATTGCGGCGAATTCGGTGCGACGCGCTGCGTGGCCAGCATGTAGGCCAGTTCGTCGCGGAAGGCAGACGCATCTTCCTCGGAGGCGAAATAGCCGCCCTTCCAGCCCCAGTAGGTCCAGGTGCCGGCGAGGCGGTCGAAGACCTGGCGGGCGTCGGTCTCGGAGCCGTAGCGCTCGGCCTCGGGCAGCGCGGCAAGGGCGGCTTCGTCGGCGACGGAGCGCCAGAGGAAGGACGGGACGTCGTTTTCCTCGACCTTTTTCAGACGTGCGGGCACGCCGGCCTTGCGGAAATATTTCTGCGCGAGGATGTCGCTGGCGACCTGGGAGAACTGCGCCGGCACGTCGATGTCGGCCAGGCGGAACACGATGGAGCCGTCCGGGTTCTTGATTTCGCTGACCGCCTTGCGGAATTCAATCTGCGAATAGGCCGACTGGCCGGGCTTGGTGAAGCGACGTTCGATACGCATCGTAATTGTCCCATCGTCTATATGTTGTGGTTCTGCGCCGCCGCCGGGCGATTGCCGCAAGAACCCGATTTCCGCATCCGGCCGACGCCCCGCGCGCCAAAGCCCGTTCCCTCGAAAACGCTTGAAAATCCTACGCTTGGCCGATCCTCGTCGCGGGCTTCATGCTCGCTTTGCGAACCGGCGAGGATTGCCCCGTATGCCGATTCCGAAAACCAGAACCCAACTCTATCTTGGGTTACTCTGACGCTGCAACACTAAATATAGTGTTTACGATCAAAAATTCCGAACCCGAAACGCAGAAAAATTGCGCGCCAAAACCCGCCCGGCGCGGCGCTCCTATGCGCCGTTCCGACCCGTGTCCAACCAATTACCGGAAACCCCCGACCCCGAAGAAACCCGCCGTCATGCAACCCAAAAGAGCGCACGAGGATCATAACAACGCGACTCGGGCGGGAGCGTCAAGGGATCGTTTACGATCGTTAGCCGACCGCTAGATATTGTGGGGAGCGATGTGGATAACGGGGAGAAGAATCAGCCGCGCTTGGCTGTGCTTTCCCGGTTCACGCCAGCGCGTTCAATGCCAGGAAGATCAGCGCCGACAGAAGCGCGGCGGCGGGGACGGTGGTGACCCAGGCGGCGACGATGGTGGAGACGTGGGCGCGGCGCACGAGGCGGCGGCGCTTGGCTTCCTCGGTCGAGATCGGCGCGGCGTCGAGGTCGCGGTCGGAATCGGCGCCGCCATTGCCGTTGCCGTCGAACGGGCTCGAGGCTTCGCTCGCCTGGTCCTCGGCGAGCTGGCCGCGGGCGGCGCGGTGGAGCGCGTTCTTGCGCTCCATGTAGCGGCGGCGGCGGGGCGAGTTGGCGGTGTACCATTCGCGGAAGAAGCCGACGCCGAACACCGCGCCGACGGCGATGTGGGTGGAGCTGACCGGCAGGCCGAACCAGGAGGCGACGATGACGGTGATCGCGGCCGACAGCGAGACGCAGAAGGCGCGCATCGGGTTGAGCTTGGTGATCTGCTCGCCGACCATGCGGATGAGCTTGGGGCCGAAGAGGACGAGGCCGAGCGAGATGCCGAAGGCGCCGATGACCATGACCCAGAGCGGGATCGTGACAGAGGAGGCAACCGAGCCGGCCTCGGCGGTGTAGACGATCGCGGCGAGGGGGCCGACGGCGTTGGCGACGTCGTTGGCGCCGTGGGCGAAGGAGAGGAGGGCGGCCGAGCAGATCAGCGGGATGTTGAAGAGCTGGCGCAGCGACTGGTTGCGGTTTTCCATGTGGGCGGACTGGCGGCGCACATGAACGCGCGACCACAGCCAGGCGAGGATGGCCGCGCCGATGCCGATCAGCATCAGATGCAGGCCGGAGAAATCGACGAGACGACCCAGGCCCTTCGTCGCCAAATAGGTCGCGAATGAGCCGGCCATGATGCCGACGAGGACCGGCACCCAGCGGCGGGCGGCGGCGAGCTTGTCCTCCTGGTAGATGATCGCTTCCTTGATGAAGGCGAGGAACATGGCCGCGATGGCGCCGCCGAGAAGAGGCGAGATGACCCAGCTTGCGGCAATGCCACCCATCATCGGCCAGTTGACGGCGGACATGCCGGCGGCCGCGATGCCCGCGCCCATGACGCCGCCGACGACCGAATGCGTCGTCGAGACCGGCGCGCCGATCCAGGTGGCGAGGTTGATCCACAGCGCAGACGAGATCAGCGCCGCCATCATGGCGCGGATGAAGAATTCGGGGCTGCCGACGGAGGAGATGTCGATGATGCCGCGCGAGATGGTGTTGACGACATCGCCGCCGCCGATCAGCGCGCCGGCGCTCTCGAAGATCGCGGCGATGGCGATCGCGCCGCCCATGGTCAGCGCCTTGGCGCCGACGGCGGGACCGACATTGTTGGCGACGTCGTTGGCGCCGATGTTGAGCGCCATGTAGCCGCCGAGAACGGCAGCGACCACGATCAGCACCGCGCGCGGCTCGTCGAAGACGTAGAGCGCGGCGAAGACGGCGCTCATCGCCAGGAAGAGAAGCGACAGGCCGGGTGCGACGAGGCCGCGCGCGACGACGCTCGTCGCCTCCTCGACATGGACCAGCTTGTCCAGATCCTTGTCGAGCGTGTCCTTGCGTATCGTCGTGTCGGCCATCGTCAATCCAGAGCTTTTGCGGCGCGAGGATGATCCCCGTTAGCCGGCTAGCCCATATGACGACGAAATGCGACCGTCAGGCGGCAGATTTTCGGGGATGAGCGCCAAACTTGGCGATCAGCTCGGCAAGACCGGGCTCGTTGACGAGGCGGGCGGCGTCCTGAACCGGGAACCAGCGCCGGCGGCGCTTCTTCTTCTCGCGCCACTTGTCGGCCACGTCCTTGACCTCGAGCGGATAGACGAGAACCTCGCAGCGCCATTCGCGGCCGCGGGCCAGGTGCTTGGCGTAGTAGAAGCGGCCGAGCGCATTCTGGGCGATCTCGCCGGCGACGCCCGCTTCCTCGTCGGCCTCCCGGGCGGCGGCGTGCCACAAATCCTCCTCGCCCTCGGGCCAGCCTTTGGGGATCACCCAGCGGCCGGTGCCGCGGCTGGTGATCAGCATGACCTCATAGCCGTCGTCCGAGCGCCGAAAGGGCAGCGCGGCGACCTGCGTGCGACAGGGCAAGCCACCGATCAGCCGGCGAAGGCGTTCGGCGACATGCGCGCGTGTCTGGCGGGTGAGGAACATGGTCGTGTTTCGAGTCCGATTCGTTTGCCAACTCAAGGAGTATCCTCCTCAAGTCGAGAGTTTCAAAGCCTTTTCGCCTTGGAGATCGCACCAAAATGGGGCCTCTTGCGCCGGAACGCAAGTCCCGCGCAAGTTTCGACCGGTTTCGCTTCGCTTTCGGTTTGGCTAACCGAGATGGCCTTCGGCGATCGGCTTTTGATAGGTGAACCCCAGATCCCAAGGGAAATAGATCCACGTATCCTGCGACACTTCCGTTACGAAAGTGTCGACGAGCGGACGACCCTTCGGCTTGGCGTAGATGGTGGCGAAATGCGCCTTCGGCATCATCGCGCGGACGATGGCGGCGGTCTTGCCGGTGTCGGTCAGGTCGTCGATGATCAGCACGTCCTTGCCCTCGTCCTCGAGCAGCGCGGGATTGATCTCCTTCAGGACCTTCAGCTCGCCCTGTTCGGTATAGTCGTGATAGGAGGCGACGCAGACCGTCTCGATCAGCCGCACGCCGAGCTCGCGCGAGATGACGGCGGCAGGGACGAGACCGCCGCGGGTGATGCAGACGATGGCGCGCCAGTTGCCGTTGATGCCGGACAGGCGCCAGGCGAGCGCGCGGGAATCGCGGTGGAACTGATCCCAGGAGACGGGGAAGGCTTTTTCGGGCAGGGACATTTTGCGGGGCACTCCGGGCGCGCGGCGGAAAAAGGGCGGAATGCGCGCGGAATTAGACGTATTCAGCGATGCTTGGCAAGCATTTTGCCGCACGAGCGCCTTGCGGTTGTGCCATTGGATCCGCCCGCGATAGAAGGCCACTTCAGATCGATCCGCGAAAGGCAGCGACGAGCGTGCAGGCACCCATTGCCGAAAAGAAGGTCAAGAGCCGCAACTACGACGCGGTGGCCGGCATCTACGAGACGCTGGCCAATCTCTATTCCTTCGGGCTGATCCGCCGCGCAAAGCTGGCCGAACTCGCCTATCTCAAGCCCGGTGACCGGGTGCTCTATCTCGGCGCAGGCTCCGGCGAGGATGCGGTGGCTGCGGCGCGGGCGGGCGCACGGGTGACGGCGATCGACCTGTCCGCACGCATGATCGAGCGCCTGCGCCGGCGCATGGCGCGCAAGGGGCTGAAAGCCGAACTGATCGCCGACGATGCGCTGGCGCTCGCGCCCGACCCGCTCTTTGATGCGGTGTGCGGCAACTACTTCTTCAACGTGTTCGGGCCGGACGACATGCCAGTCGTGCTCGCTAAGGCGGCGACTTATGTGCGGCCGGGCGGATATCTCATGATCGCCGACATGGCCCCGCCCTCTGGATTGCTCGGCCCGCTTGCATGGCTTTACCTCAAATTCGGGCTCAGCTTCTTTTGGCTGCTGCGGCTTGCCTCGCAGCATCCGATCTACGACTACCGACCGCACGTCGAGCGGCTCGGCTTCCGGCAGGTCGCGCTCCATGACCACCGCCTGCTCGGTGTCGGTCCCGCGCTCTACCGCACGCTGGTCTTCGCCAAGCCGGAGGGGTCGGCATGAGCCGCAAGCTGATCGACCGTTTCCTCGAGCGCAAGCTCGCGGACCTGCCCGAAGCGCCGTTGAGCGAGGGCGAAAGGCTGGACCTCGTCCGCCGCCACGGCGATTTCTCGCTCGCCTATTCGACGGCGGTGCAGACGGGGCTTCGCCATTTCGGTGACGCGCGCGGCTATATCGCGCATTCGGCCAAGATGGGCTCGCTGATCGCGCTCGGCGATCCGGTCTGCGCGCCGCAGGACCGGGCGTGGCTGCTCGATGCTTTCGTGGATGCGGCGAAGACGCCGGTCTTTGCCGAAATCCGCCGCGAGACGGCGCAGCATCTTGCCGGGCGCGGCTACAAGGTCGCGATGATGGGCATCGACAGCGCGCTCGATCTTCAGACCTACGATTTTTCCGGCAAGCGCAAGGAAACGGTGCGCTATTCGGAGCGCTGGCTCGAGAAGAAGGGCTACCGCATCGCCGAAGCCGAGGAGGTGGCGGATGCGGACACGATGATCCGCGACCTTTCGGAGCGATGGCGCGCCTCGCGCATCGTGAAAAAGCGCGAAATGGCGTTCCTCAATCGGCCGTTGCCGGAAGCCGGCGGTCCGATGATGCGCCGTTTCCTGCTGATCGAGCCGGATGGGCGCGTCGGCTGTCTCGTCTATTTCGACCCGATCTGCCGCGACAGTGAGGTGATCGGCTACCTGACCGCCTTCAAGCGCAAGCTGCCGGACACGACCTCGCATGCGGAGATCGGCTTGACCAAGCGGGCCGCGGACGTCTTCAAGGCGGAGGGCAAAGAAATCCTGATGCTCGGCCTGTCGCCGCTTTGCGACGTCGAGCCGAGCGGATTTGCCGAAAGCAGGGTGTTCCGCGCGATGCTGCAGAGGCTCTACCGGTCCGGTGCGGTCAATCGCAAGGTGTTCAACCTTGCCGGACACGCCGCCTTCAAGCGCCGGTTCCACGGCCGCGAGGAGCCGCGCTATCTCGCGTGGAACGCAGGTTCGCCGTTTGCGCATTTCATCGCATTGATGCGGTTGTCGAAAGCCTTCTAACTCAGCGCGACATGAAGGTCGCGGTCGGCATCGAATCCAGCACCGACTTGGTGACGCCGCCGAAGAAGAATTCCTTCAGCTTCGACTGGCTGTAGGCGCCGGTCACCAGTAGGTCGGCGCCGAGCTCGACGGCGCGGTTCTGGATCGCCTCGCCATGGGTCAGTTCCGACTTGTGCTGGCTCTGGACCGTGACGCGGACGCCATGGCGCGACAGGGCCGAGGCGATCTGGCCGCCGGCCGTCATCGATTCATGGCCGCCATAGCGATCGGGATCGACCGTGAAGACCTCGACCTGGCGGGCGGTGGTGAGCAAGGGCAGGGCGTCGAACACGGCGCGGGTGGATTCGCGCGTGCCGTTCCAGCCGACCAGGATCGTCTCGAAGCGCGTGTCGACCGGCATCGCATAGGGCACGAACAGCACCGGCCGCCCGGTCTGGAGCAGGAGCGCGTCGACATTGGCGCCGGGCAAATGCGAGGACGGATCGCGCTGCTGCACGACGATCAGGTCGACCGCGCGGGCGCTTTCGAGCGAGGAGATCGCGCTGTCGCCCGAAAAGCTCTCCAGCGCGCGCCATTCGGCCGAAAGCCCGGAGCGCGACATGCGCCCGTCGAACATCTGGCGCATCGCCTCGGAGCGTTCCTTGTTGGTCTCGCTGCTGGTGACCATGAAATCGGCGTCGGGAAAGCCCATCGGTGTCGCATAGGGCACCGGAAGCGGCTCGGCATGGACGCCGATGACGTGGGCGGAAAAGCGTTCGGCGAGCGGCGCGATGCAGTCGAGCACGCGGCGAGCGTCGGTTTCGTCCTGGAGAACGGCGAGAAGCGTCTTGTAGCTCATCCAAGCCTCCCATGGGTTGCATTGCAAACCGATAGGCCACCTATGATGCGCCCCGCCCCGAACGATATCAAGCTTTGGCTGAAATGCCCTCGACCATCGCGCGAACTTCGGTCAGCGCCGCGTCGAGCTTTTCAGGGTCGCGCGCGCGCACCACGAGTTCGGTCCAGAAGGCACCGTCCTGGTATTTCGGATAGGAGCCGATGATCGTCTCGGGATGGCGCTTTTGGATCTCGCCGAGCGGGCCGCCGATCGTGCCCTCGCCATGCGGGCAGTGGACCGCGCCGGAGAGAAGCCTGGTGCCGCCCTTCAGCGTCGGGACGACATTGTCGAGCATCGCCTGGAAGATCGCCGGCACGCCGGCCATGACGTGGACGTTGCCGATGACGAAGCCGGGCGCGATCGAGATCGGGTTGTCGATGTGCGTGGCGCCCTGCGGCATGCGCGCCATGCGCCGGCGCGCTTCGGTGAACTCCATGCCGCGCGCGGCGTAATGCGCCTCGAGCAGCGAAAAGGCGCGGTCGTCATAGCCGCAGGGAACGGCGAAGGCGGCGGCGATGGAATCGGCGGTGATGTCGTCATGCGTCGGGCCGATGCCGCCGGTGGTGAAGACGTAGGTGTAGCGCGCGCGCACCGCATTGACCGCCTCGACGATCGCGGCCTCCTCGTCGGCGACGATGCGCACTTCCTTCAGGTCGATGCCGATCGCGGTCAGAACGTCGGCGAGGTGGCCGATATTGCGGTCCTTGGTGCGGCCCGACAGGATCTCGTCTCCGATGACGACCATGGCGGCGGCGATGATTTCGGTCATGTCGGCCCCGATGCGTTTCGTCTAGGGATTAAGCCGAAGGCGGCATTCAGGCAATCCGGTTCGTGTGAGTGAACAGACCGTGCTCCTGGCCGGAGGTTGCGGCGGTGAAGCCAGCGCCTAACTTGCCTCGTACAACGAAGCCAACATGGGAGATCGATCGATGGCGAAGGTACTGGTTCTCTACTATTCGAGCTGGGGGCACATGGAGCAAATGGCGAAATCGGCGGCCGAGGGCGCACGCGAGGCCGGCGCCGACGTGACGATCAAGCGCGTGGCCGAACTCGTTCCCACGGAGGTGGCGAAGGCCGCCTACTACAAGCTCGACCAGGAAGCGCCCATCGCCGATCCGCTCGAACTCGAAAACTACGACGCCGTCATTCTCGGCATCTCGACGCGCTACGGCGCGATGTCGGCGCAGATGAAGAACTTCATCGACCAGACCGGCCCGCTCTGGGCGCGGGGCGCGCTGGTCAACAAGGTCGCCTCGGTCATGTCGTCTACCGCGACGCAGCATGGCGGCGCCGAAATGGCCATCATCTCGGCGCAGGTTTCGCTGCAGCATCACGGCATGATCATTGTGCCGCTGTCCTATGCCTATCAGGGCCAGTCGGGCAACGACGTGGTGCGCGGCGGCGCGCCCTACGGCATGACGACGACGAGCGACACGGACGGCTCGCGCCAGCCGTCGGCGCAGGAACTGGAAGGCGCCAAGTTCCAGGGCAAGCGCGTCGCGGAGATCGCGATCAAGCTGCACGGCTGATCGCGGCAGGCGGGCGCGCTTTTTTCTTTGCCGGGCCGGAGCCAAATCCCTAAATTCGGCTCCGTTCAGGAGATGCGCATGGGTTTGGCTACGGTTTTGTTCTGGCTGGTGGTGACGGCGGTCGTGGCGCTGCTTCTCGTCACCGGCTTCTTCATGCATGTGACGCGGCGGATTTCGCGGCAGGCGGAAAAGCTGGTGCCGGCGGCGGGCAAGCGGATCACCGTCGACGGGCACGACGTCCACTATGTCGAGAGCGGCGAGGGGCGGCCGATCCTGATGATCCACGGGCTCGGCGGGCATCTCCACCACATGCGCCGGCCGCTGATGGAGGCGTTCGGCGACGACTACCGGCTGATCGCGATCGACCGGCCGGGCTCGGGCTATTCGACGCGGCCGCGCGGCGACGGACGCCTGTCGCAGCAGGCCGATTTCATCGCGCACCTGATCGACGCGATGAAGCTCGACCGGCCGCTGGTCGTCGGCCATTCGCTGGGCGGCGCGATCGCGCTCGCCACCGCCTTGCGCCATCCGGACAAGATCAGCGGGCTGGCGCTGATCTCGCCCTTGACGCATCACTATTCGGAAGTGCCGCCGCAATTCGCGCCGCTGCACATTCCCAACCCGCTCCTGCGCCGGCTGATCGCGCACACGGTGGCGGTGCCGGTGTCGGCGCGCAACGCGCCGCGCACGCTCGACTTCGTCTTCGGCCCGCAGAAACCGCCGGCCGATTTCGCGGTCGCCGGCGGCGCGCTCGCCGGCATGCGCCCAAGCCACATCTACGCGACCTCGACCGACCTCGTCGCGCTGCGGCACGACCTCGTCGATTTCGAGACGCGCTATGGCGAGATCGGGATGCCGGTCGGCATCCTGTTCGGCGACAAGGACCGGGTTCTCGACTACCGCCGCCACGGCCTGTCGATGCGCGACAAGATCGCCGGTCTCGATCTTGAAATTGCCGAGGGGATCGGCCACATGCCGCAATATGCCGTGACGGACCAGGTCGTGGCATTCATCCGCCGCATCGCCGACCGTGCGTTCCAGCGTGACCCGGCTTCGACGGCCGGATGAAGCGCCTCAGGGGAGACGAACAGACATGACTGCCGACGACCGTGCGGTCGAACAGGTCGAGGACCTGCTTGGCGGCGAGCATCTTGCCGAAGCGCTCGAGAGCGACAATTTCCGCAGTTTCCTCGATCACGTGCCCATCGCCATCGCGGTGTCGGAATGCGACGGCGACGAGTGCATCGTCTACGCCAATCCGGCCTTTCACGATTGCGTCGGCATCGGCGCCGAGGAGCTCGATGGAAAATCGTGGAGCGAGGTCGACGCCGCGCTGACGCCCTGCGCCGAGGATGGCGCCGCCGCCAGCGCCTTCATTCGCGAGCCCGCGGACGAGCCGATCGAATGCACGGTCGGCGAGGGCGAAGAGCGCCGCCGCGTCGGGCTCTATGCGAGCGTGATCGAGAACGACGCCTCCGACGCGATCTTCCGCGTGGTGGCGATCGTCGATCTGCCCAGGGCCGAGGACGACCGCGAATCGCTGATGCAGCAGATCGCCGAGCGAGACGTGCTGCTCAAGGAAATCCAGCACCGGGTGAAGAACAACCTGCAGATGATCGCCGCGCTGATCCGCATCGAGGCGAAGAATGCTTCGCCGGGCGCGGGCAAGGAGCCGTTCAGCCGGCTCGCCGGGCGCATCGATTCGCTCCACATCCTCTACCAGGCGATGGAAGCCGGCAAGGACACCGAGATGGTCGATCTGGGGCTCTATCTCGGCGACATCGCGTCTGCCGTGATGCGCAGCCATGCAGTCGAGGGCGTGCGGCTCGACATGAAGCTCGACACCTTTCCGGTGTCGATCAATGTCGCGATGCCGGCCGGTCTCGTGGTCAACGAGCTTTTCACCAATGCGCTGAAATACGCTTTTCCGGGCGAGGAGGGCGGCACGATCCTGCTGCACAGCCTGACCGAGGATGGGCATTGCACCGTGACCGTCTCCGATGACGGCGTCGGGCTTCCGGAGGGCGTGGAATGGCCCGCCAAGGGCAAGCTTGGCAGCCTGATCGTCCGGTCGCTGCGCGAGAATGCCCATGCCGATGTCGACGTCCAGTCGGCGCCGGGCAGCGGCATGAAGGTCACCATGCGCTTTGCTCGCAAGGACGCGGTCGCGCCCGCAGCCGCGTAATCCGCCCTCAGTCCGCGCCGCGCGAGCGCTGGGTCAGGCGGATCGAGGCGGCGCGCATTTCGGCGGCGCGGACCTCGTCCGTCTTGCCGCCGCGCGATTCGACGCTCATGGGGGTGCCGATGCCGCATCCGGCCAGCACGAGGGCGGTCATCAGCGCCGCGATCAACTTCGTCATCTTCAGCCTCATCCCGATTGCATTGCCGCCGCGATAACCGAGGCGGCGCGCCGCCGCAAGACCACGGCTTGACGCTTCGCCCCAAAGCGGGACAGAAGCAGACGGCGCGGGCGTGGTGGAACCGGTAGACACACCGGACTTAAAATCCGGAGGCCTTGGCCGTGCGGGTTCGAGTCCCGCCGCCCGCACCAGATCTCAATCTTCCTCGACGAACACCTCGTCGCGCTTCCTGCGGATCGACGGCAGGATCGAGACGATGATGGCGAGCGCCGCGAGCGCCAGCAGGCCGGCGCTGATCGGGCGTTCGAGGAAGGTCATCGGATCGCCGCGCGAGATGATCATGGCGCGGCGCAGGTGCTCTTCCAGAAGCGGACCGAGCACGAAGCCGAGCAGCAGCGGCGCGGGCTCGCAGTCGAGCTTGACCAGCACGTAGCCGATGATGCCGAGCACCGCGATCGCGTAGATGTCGAAGGCATTCAGGTTGATCGAGAAGGTGCCGATGCAGGCGAAGGCGATGATCGCGGGGAAGAGGACGCGATAAGGGATCGTCAGCATCTTCACCCACAGGCCGATCAGCGGCAAATTGAGGATGACGAGCAGGATGTTGCCGACCCACATCGACGCGATGACGCCCCAGAACAGCGCGGGCTCGCTGGTGATGACGTTCGGGCCGGGCTGGATGCCCTGGATGATGAAGGCGCCGATGATGAGCGCCATGACCGGGTGGGCCGGGATGCCGAGCGTCAGGAGCGGGATGAAGGAGGTTTGCGCGGCGGCGTTGTTGGCCGATTCGGGACCGGCCACGCCCTCGATCGCGCCCTTGCCGAACTGTTCGGGATGTTTCGACGACTTCTTCTCGATCGAATAGGAGGCGAAGGAGGCGAGGACGTGCCCGCCGCCGGGCAGGATGCCCAGGATCGAGCCCAGGCCGGTTCCGCGCAGCACCGGCATGGCGATGCGCCGGAAATCGTCCTTGCTGAGCCAGAGACGCTCGACCTTCTTGACGAGGACGGAGCGCGTCGTCTCGTTTTCGAGATTGCGCAGGATTTCGGCCAAGCCGAACACGCCGACCGCGACCGAGACGAAATTGATGCCGCTGTAGAGTTCGAAGAAGCCGAAGGTGAAGCGCGGCGTGCCGGTGTAGATGTCCTGCCCGACCATGCCGAGGAGGAGGCCGAGCACGATCATCGCCAGCGCCTTGATGATCGATCCGTGCGCGAGCGCCACGGAGGCGACGAGGCCGAGCACGATCAGCGCGAAATATTCCGCCGAGCCGAATTGCAGCGCCAGGCGCGCGAGCGGCGGGGCGGCGACGGCGACGAGCATGGTGGCGACCGTGCCGGCGAAGAACGAGCCGAGCGCGGCGGTGGCGAGCGCCGGCCCGGCGCGCCCCTGCCGCGCCATCTGGTAGCCGTCGATGGCTGTCACGGCCGACGAGGATTCGCCCGGCAGGTTGATCAGGATCGCCGTGGTCGAGCCGCCATATTGCGCGCCGTAGTAGATGCCCGCCAGCATGATGATGGCGGTGACCGGCTCGAAGGTGAAGGTGATCGGCAGGAGAATGGCGATGGCGCCGGTGGGGCCGATGCCAGGCAGGACGCCGACCAGCGTGCCGAGCAGGACGCCGATGAAGCAGTAGAAGATGTTGGCCGGCGTCAGCGCCGTCTCAAAACCGAGGGCGAGATTGGCGAGAAGATCCATGATCACAGCCCCAGCGCGGCCAGCCAGGGCCCGAAAAGAGGAAGGGGAAGGCCGAGCGCCCACACGAAGATGACCATGCACAGCGCCGTCAGCCCCGCGGCGAGGACGAGCGCGCCGACGAGGCCGTTGCTGCGGCTGGCGAAGCCGGCGAGGAACACGGTGACGAAGAGCGAGGGCAGGAGGCCGAGGCCGCGCACCGTGAAGCCGAAGAAGACGAGCGCGCCGATGAGGAGAACGAGGCCTCGCCAGGGAATAGCACCCAGTGCGATCTCGTCGGTTCCTTCACGGAAGGACTGGACGACGATGATAGCCCCCAGGACGACCATGATGACCGCCAGGATGATCGGGAAATAGCCCGGACCCATCCTCAGCGCCGTGCCGATCGGGTAATTCGAGGCGGCGTAGCCGAAGGCGAGGCCGAAGCCGACGAAGATGAGCCCGGCCAACAGGTTCTTGAGCGAGTATCTGGCGGTCATTGGGACGGTTCCTGGAAGCGTCGAAGGCAAGAAAAGGGCGGCCTCGCAAGAGACCGCCCTTCGTCATTTTGGTGTCGAACGCATCACTGCGGCTGGACGCCTGCCGCTTCGATGATCGGCTTCCACAGTTCGATCTGCGAAGTCAGCGTCTCGAGGTGTGCCTCCGGCGTCGCGTCTTCCTGCGCGACCGGCGTCGTGCCGAGATCGGCGAACTTGTCGATCACGCCCTGGTCCGCGAGCGCCGTCTGCAGCGCCTCGGACAGCTTCTGGACGATTTCGTCGGGCGTGCCGGCCGGTGCGTAGAGGCCGTGCCAGACAGTCACTTCCATGTCGAGACCGCCTTCGGCCGTTGTCTCGAGGTCCGGCAGGGTCGGCAGGCGATCGGCCGAGGTAACGGCATAGGCCTTGACTTCGCCGCCCTGGATCTGGCCGGTCGTGTTGGTCGTCTGGTCGCACAGGAAGTCGACCTGACCGCCGATGAGATCGGTCATCGCCGGGCCGGTGCCCTGGTAGGGCACTTCGGTCGGCGTCGTCTCGGTGGCGGACATGAAGAGCAGGCCGCACAGATGCGACGCCGCGCCGATGCCGGCATTGGCGTAGGTCACGGTCTCGCCGTTCGTCTTCACGTATTCAACGAGTTCGGCCAGCGTGGTGGGCTCGAGGTCCTTGCGGCCGATGATGGTCATCGGAACCTCGGTGACGAGGCCGATATGTTCGAAATCCTCGACCGGGTCATAGGGCAGGGCGCTGTAGAGCGAGGGCGCCGTCGACATGCCGATATGGTGCATGAGGATGGTGTAGCCGTCCGGTTCGGCGGCGGCGACCTGGCCGGCGGCGAGCGTTCCGCCGGCGCCGGCGACGTTCTGCACGATGACCTGCTGGCCGAGCGCGGCGCTCATCGGCTCGGCGACGAGGCGGGTGACGGTGTCGGTCGGCCCGCCGGCGGCGAACGGCACGACGATGGTGATCGAACGCTCGGGATAGGTCTGGGCCTGCGCGGATACGGCAGCGAGCGAAACGCCGGCAGCTATGGCTGCGGCAAACATGGTCTTGATCATGGGTCTCGATCCTCCCGATCGAACGTCTGAATTTGTCTTTTATCGATTTAGGCCGGAAGCGTTTGTCCTCCCTGGCCGACCACCCGAAAGCGGACGGCCATCGAAAGGGAGCCGCGACAAACTGTCAAGCGCGATTAGACGAATGGTGTAGAACCAAGGGCGATTGGTCAGGGAAAAGCAGTTTTCGCGGGATCGACCGACGCGCATTCTGGTTTTCCACCCAAAGGCTTGGCACATTCGGTTCAAACGGAGATTCACCCGAGATGACCTCAGCTCGATTCACCCGGCCCAACCCCTGGCACGAGATGGCGGCCACGCTCGTCGACGTCGCGACCGGGCGGAAGCCGGCCGATCTCGTCATCCGCAACGGGCGTTGGGTCAACGTCTATTCGGGCGAGATCATCGCGGGGACCGATCTTGCCATCGCCGGCGGGCGCTTCGCCTATTGCGGGCCGGATGCCAGCCACGCGATCGGCGCGGGGACAGAGGTGCTCGACGCCGCCGGGCGCTATCTCGTGCCGGGGCTGTGCGACGCGCACATGCATGTCGAGAGCGGCATGGTGACGGTCACCGAGTTCTGCCGCGCGGTCATTCCGCACGGCACGACCTCGATGTTCATCGATCCGCACGAGATCGCCAATGTGCTCGGGCTGGAGGGCGTGCGCCTGATGCATGACGAGGCGCTGGCGATGCCGGTCAACGTCCATGTCCAGATGCCGTCCTGCGTCCCGTCGGCGCCGGGGCTGGAGACGCCGGGCGCGACGCTGGACGAGAAGGACGTCGCCGAGGCGATGACCTGGGAGAACATCATCGGGCTCGGCGAAGTGATGAATTTTCCGGGCGTTTCGGCGAACGACGCCAAGATGGTGGCCGAGATCGCCGAAACGATGAAGGCCGGCCGCACCGTCGGCGGGCACTACGCCTCGCCCGATCTCGGGCCCGCCTTCCACGGCTATGTCGCCGGCGGGCCGGAGGACGACCACGAGGGCACGCGCGCCGAGGACGCCATCGCCCGCGTGCGGCAGGGGATGCGCGCGATACTGCGGCTCGGCTCGGCCTGGTATGACGTCGCCGAACAGGTGAAGGCGGTGACCGAGTCCGGGCTCGACCCGCGCAATTTCATCCTCTGCACGGATGATTGTCACTCTGGGACGCTGGTCGAGGAGGGCCACATGGACCGCGTGGTGCGCCATGCGATCGCGCAGGGGCTGAAGCCGGTTACCGCGATCCAGATGGCGACGCTCAACACCGCGCAGCACTTCAAGATCGAGCGCGAGATCGGCTCGATCTCGCCGGGGCGGCTCGCCGATTTCCTGATCGTCTCGGACCTTGCGGCGCTCGCGATCGACCAGGTCTACGGACGCGGCCGATTGCTCGCCGAGAAGGGGCGGCTCGTCGCCGAGGTCGAGCCCTATCCCTATCCCGCCGAGGCCAAGCAGACGGTGAAGCTGGGCAAGCAACTCGCGGCGGCCGATTTCGACATCAAGGCGCCGGAGGGCGCGAATTCGGTCCGCGCGCGGGTGATCGGCGTCATCGAGAACCAGGCGCCGACCCGGGCGCTCGAGATGGATATGCCGATCGAAAACGGGCTCGTCGCGATGGACGGCGCCAACGACGTCTGCCAGATCGCGCTCGTCGAGCGGCACGAGGCGACGGGCGGCGTCGTCAATGCGCTCGTCTCCGGGTTCGGCTACAAGAAACCCTGCGCGATGGCTTCGACGGTCGCGCATGACAGCCATCACATGATCGTCGTCGGCACCAACAAGGCCGACATGGCGCTGGCGGCGAACCGGCTGGGCGAGGTCGGCGGCGGGGTGGTGCTGATCTCGGAGGGGCGCGAACTGGCGCTGGTCGAACTGCCGATCGCCGGGCTGATGTCGGACGAGCGGGCGGAGATCGTGGCACAGAAGGCGGCGAAGCTGACAGCGGCGATGCGCGCGGTCGGCTGCGATCTCAACAACGCCTACATGCAGCACTCGCTCCTGGCGCTGGTCGTCATTCCGGAGTTGCGGATTTCGGACCAGGGGCTGGTGGACGTGCGGACATTCCAGAAGGTGGAGCTGTTCGTCTAGGACGCATGGGTCGGCGTCATCCCGGCCGTATTCCGAGCGAAGCGAGGCGAGAGCCGGGACCAATTCCGTGATCTTGTGATGCCACGGGATGGGTCCCGGACAGCCGATCTCCGCTGCGCTGCGATCGACTTCCGGGAAGAGCCCGTGGATGTCTAGCGGTTCCAGAAGATCGGCGTGAAGATCACCAGGACGGCGAGGATTTCGAGGCGGCCGAGGAGCATGGCGATGGCCATGATCCATTTGGCCGTGTCGGGGATCGTCGCGAAATTGCCGACCGGGCCGATGATGTCGCCGAGGCCGGGGCCGACATTGGTCAGCGCGGTCAGCGCGCCCGACATGGCGCTGATGAAGTCGAGGCCGGTCGCCGACAGAAGGATCGTGATGATCAGCCACAGGATGAAGAAGGCGGCGATGAAGAGGACGACCGCGCGCTGCATTGCGTCGTCGACCGGGCGGTCGCCGTAGCGCACGCTTTGCACCGTGTTGGGATAGACGAGGCGGCGCAGGCCGTTGAGGACCAGTTCGAACAGGATCAGGAAGCGGTAGGCCTTGATGCCGCCGGTCGTCGAGCCCGAGCAGCCGCCGAGGAACATGGCGACGAAGGCGCAGGCGAAGGCGAATGGGCCCCAGGCGGTATAGTCCGAGCTCGCATAGCCCGTCGTCGTGATGATCGACATGAAGTTGAAGGCCGAATGCGTCAGCGCGTCGATGAAACCGATGTCGCTCGACAGACGCACATAGATCGTCACCGCCAGGATGAAGATGAGGACGTAGCCGGCGAAGACACGCAATTGCGGGTCGCGCAACGTTTCGATGCGGCCGCGCGTGAAGAGCAGGATGACGACGGCGAAGGGCAGGGCGCCAATGAACATGAACACGGTTGCGATCCAGAGCACCGGCAGATTGTCGTCGTAGAAGGCCATCGAGGCGTCGTGGGTCGAGAAGCCGGCGGTGGAAATGGTCGTCAGCGCGTGGTTGATGGCGTTGAAGCCGGTCATGCCCGCGCCCGCATAGCAGATGGCGCAGAGCACCGTCAGCGCGACGTAGATCGCGATCAGGCTGGTCGTGTAGGTCGAAAAGCGCTCGAAGGGGCGGTCCGAAATGTCGGAGGATTCGATCTTGAAATAGGAGACGCCGCCGACATTGAGGAACGGCAGGACGAAGAGGCCGAGCGCGATGACGCCGAGGCCGCCCATCCATTGCAGGAGCGAGCGCCAGATCAGGATGCCGGGCGGCAGGCTGTCGAGGCCGACGAGCACCGTGCCGCCGGTCGTCGTGATGCCCGAGACGGATTCGAAGACGGCGTCGGTCAGCCCGATTTCGAGCGAGGAGGCGAGGAAGGGGATGGCGCCGACGGCGCAGGTCGTCAGCCACAGGAGATTGACGACGAAGAAGCCGAAGCGCGCCGACAGCACCGGGGGACGCCCTTGCGTCGCCGCCGCCACGGCCAGCGCGAGGCCGCCCGTCAGAAGTGCGGAGAAGGCGAAGACCTGCCAGTCCTCGTTGCCGAAATAAAGGTCCACGCCGGCCGGGATGAACATGGCGAGGGACAGGTAGATGGCGAAGATCGCCGCGATGTGAATCGCGGTGCGAATGGCGAGATACTGCACGTCTTCCCCGACCTGACCCCTTGAAGCGGCGCGACAGTGGCTTCCGCGCATCGAATATGCAATAGCGCGGCTGACGCGCCAACAGACAAAGACCGAGAGAAGGTCCAAAGCCTTTGCACCGTGACTTCAAAGCCGCCGTCCGCCATGCCGCCGACGCCATGCGCGCGCTCTTTCCAGAGACGCCGCTGCAGGAAAACGCGTACCTGTCGAAGAAGACCGGCGCGCGCATCTTCCTGAAGCGCGAGGATCTGTCGCCGGTGCGCTCCTACAAGATCCGCGGCGCGTTCAATTTCTTCCGCAAGGTTCTGGAAGATGGGGCGGGACCGGAGGTGTTCGTCTGCGCTTCGGCCGGCAACCACGCGCAGGGCTTTGCCTATGTGTGCCGGCACCTCGCCAAGCGCGGCGTCATCTTCATGCCGGTGACGACGCCGCAGCAGAAGATCGACAAGACGCGGCTGTTTGGAGGCGAGTTCGTCGAAATCCGTCTGACGGGCGACTATTTCGACGCCTGCTATCGCGCCGCGCAGGCGTTCGCGGCCGAGACCGGCGGGCTGATGGTGCCGCCCTTCGACCATGAGGACATTATCGAGGGACAGGCGAGCGTCGCGTGCGAGATCGAGGCGCAGCTTCCGTATGGCGTTCATGCCGACTTCGTCGTGCTGCCGGTCGGCGGGGGCGGGCTTGCGGCGGGCGTGACGCGCTATCTGGCCGATTCCGGCGCGCGGTTTCTCTTTGCCGAGCCGGTCGGCGCATCGAGCCTTCATTCGAGCCTCTCCGAAGGGCGGCGCGTGCGGCTGCCGCAGGTCGACAATTTCGTCGACGGCGCGTCGGTGGCCGAGATCGGCGAGGCAAATTTCGCGGCGCTGGCGCATTTCGCGCCGTCCGACGTGACGCGCATCCCCGAAAACCGCGTCTGCGCGACGATCATCGAGATGCTGAATGTCGAGGGCGTCGTGCTGGAGCCGGCCGGCGCGCTGGCGATCGATGCGCTGAAGGATCTTTCGCCAAGCGAGATCGCCGGCAAGACGGTCGTGCTCGTCGTCTCGGGCGGCAATTTCGATTTCGAGCGTCTGCCGGACGTCAAGGAGCGGGCACTGCGCTTCGAGGGGCTGAAGAAGTATTTCGTCTTCCGCTTCCCGCAGCGGCCCGGCGCGCTGCGCGACTTCCTCGACCTGCTCGGCCCCGAGGACGACATCGCCCGCTTCGAATACCTGAAGAAATCGGCGCGCAATTTCGGCTCGGTGCTGATCGGCATCGAGACGAAGAACCCGGCGAATTTCGCGGTTCTCGCGGAGAAGTTCGAGGCAGCGGGATGGACCTATCAGGACATCACGGACAATGAGACGATCGCTGGATTGGTGATCTGATTTTGCACCGCAGCAAGTTTCGGTTGCATTTGGAAGCGAACAGGGCCATATGAGCCCCACGAGGCGCTTGGGCCGGACTTTCCGGCTTTCCCGAATACGGACTGGTTGCGTCTTTGCCTTGGCCGACCTTCAAGGCAAGCCCGCGAATCATCGCGGCGACGACAGCGCAGCCGCGCGGGCCTAACAGCCTGCCGCCTTGTCGATCCCATTTTGACATATCGCACGCAGGTTGCGCCCTGCGGCATCGAATTTTGCGCCCGGCCAATGCCGCGCGCCAGAAAGAAGACTGTTTTGACGACTGAAAACCAGACGACTGCCGCGACCAGCGGTTTCGGCCCCCTCGGCATCGAAGGCAAGCTGCTCGAAAGCGCTGCCCGCGCCGGGTTCGTGGAGCCCAAGCCGATCCAGATCGCGGCGATTCCGGCGCAGATCGCCGGCAAGGACATATTGGGCGTCGCCCAGACCGGCTCCGGCAAGACGGCCGCCTTCGCGCTGCCGATCCTCAAGCACATCGCCGCGCTCGGCGACAAGCGCAAGCCGAAGACCTGCCGCGCGCTGATCCTCGCGCCGACGCGCGAGCTCGCCGTGCAGATCGAGGAGACGATCCGCGCCATTTCCAAGGGCCTCCACATCTCGACCAGCCTCGTGCTCGGCGGCGTGTCGCGCGGCGGCCAGGTCAAGCGCATGGCGCAGGGCGTCGACATTCTCGTCGCCACGCCGGGCCGCCTGACCGACCTCGTTCGCCAGAACGAGATCGTGCTTGCCGAGACGCGCTGGCTCGTCCTCGACGAGGCCGACCGCATGCTCGACATGGGCTTCATCAACGACGTGAAGAAGATCGCCCGCGCGACGCACCCCAAGCGCCAGACGGCGCTGTTCTCGGCCACCATGCCGAACGAGATCGAGCAGCTCGCCCGCGGCATTCTCAAGGACCCGGTCCATGTCGAGGTCGCGCCGCAGGGCACGACGGCGGCCGAAATCCACCAGAGCGTCGTGATGGCGCGCCTGAAGCAGAAGCGCGACGTCCTGTCGACGATGCTGAAGGACGACGCCATGTCGCGCGTCATCATCTTCGCGCGCACCAAGCACGGCGCCGACCGCGTGACCCGCGATCTCGTCCGTGACGGGTTCGAGGCGGCCGTCATCCACGGCAACAAGTCGCAGAATGCCCGCCAGCGCGCGCTGAATGGCTTTCGCGACGGCGAGGTGCGCATTCTCGTGGCGACCGACATCGCCGCGCGCGGCATCGACGTGCCGAACATCACCCATGTGGTGAATTTCGACCTGCCGGACGAGGCGGAGAGTTACGTCCACCGCATCGGCCGCACCGGCCGCAACGGCGCGGACGGCATCGCGATCACGCTGTGCGATCCTTCCGAGGGCTCCAAGCTGCGCCAGGTCGAGAAGATCATCCGCATGAAGCTGCCGATCGCGGCCGACCATCTCGGCCAGGCCGACCCGGTTCAGCGCAAGTCCGAACCCTTGCCGGAGGAGCGCGAGAATCGCCGGCCGGCCAATGCCAACGGCAAGCCGCGCCAGGGCCGCAAGCCCGGCTTCGGCCAGGGCTCCGGCAAGCCGGCGGAGGGCCAGAAGCGGCCGTTCCGGGCTAAGCGCCGTGGCCCAAGCAATGGCGGCGGTTCGCGCCGCGCTGCCTGATTGCGCCTGACGCGTTAATCAACTAATCCGTTTCCCGTCGGCCGGTGGCCGCACCGAGAAAAGTCGACGGGAAACGCTTCATGGCTGGCTTGGCCGCTCTTGCGATCGCCTATGTGCTGTCGCAGTTCTACCGCTCGTTTCTGGCGGTCCTCACACCGGTCCTCGGCTCCGAACTCGGAGCGACCAATACCGACCTGTCGCTCGCCTCGGGTGCGTGGTTCGCATCCTTTTCCGCCATGCAGTTCGTCGTCGGCGTCTGCCTCGACCGTTACGGCCCCAAGCGCACGGCCGCCGTGCTGCTCGCCATCGGCGGCGGGGGCGGGGCGTTCCTGTTCGCCTTTGCGACGCAGCCCTGGATGGTGATCGCCGCGATGGCGCTGATCGGCGTCGGCTGCGCGCCGGTGCTGATGGCCTCGGTGTTCATCTTCGCCCACACCTATTCGACGGCGCGGCTCGCGATCCTCACGTCGTGGCTCGTCGCCTTCGGCTCGCTCGGCAATGTCGTCGGCGCCTCGCCGCTGGCAAGCGCCGCCGACGCGTTCGGCTGGCGTCCGGTGATGATGGGGCTTGGCGTCGTCACGCTCCTGACCGCCGCCTCGATCATCGTGTTCCTGCGCGATCCGCACCGCGACGGCGGCCAGGTCGCCGGCGTCGGGTTTTCCGGCTATCTCGAACTCTTCAAGATCCGCGCCCTGTGGGCGCTGTTCCCGCTCACCGCCGTCAACTACGCCGCCGCGGCCGGCATCCGCGGGCTGTGGGCCGGTCCCTATCTCGCCGACGTCTATGGCGCCGATGCGCTGATGATCGGGCAGGTCACGCTGTTCATGGCGCTTGCGATGGTGGCGGGCGGCTTCATCTACGGGCCGCTCGACACGATCTTCCGCACGCGCAAATGGGTGGCGATCGTCGGCAATTCGCTCAGCCTCGCCGTCATCGTCTATCTCGCGCTCAATCCGGTGACGAGCATCGCCCAGACGACGATCATCTTCGTGCTGATCGGCGTGACGGGCGCGGCCTACGGCCTCCTGATGGCGCATGGCCGCGCCTTTTTGCCGGCGCATCTGACCGGGCGCGGCGTGACGCTCCTCAACTTCTTCTCCATCGGCGGCGTCGGCATCATGCAGTTCGCGACCGGGCCGATCGTCTCGGCGAATTCGGTCGCGGGAGAGCCGGCAGCGGGCTATGCCGCGCTCTTCGCGTTCTACGCCGCGATGCTGGCGATCTCGCTGTTCGTCTACCTGTTCGTGCGCGATGCGAGGCCGGAACGCACAAAGCTGGCCACGGCTTAGAGTGCGTTCTCGCGCAGCCAGTTGACGGTCGTCTCGACGATCAGCTCGTTGGTCTGCGGCGAGAGGGCATCGCCGGCGATGACGTGGTTCTGCGGATCGCCGGAACTTTCAATCAGGAGGCTGTCGGCGAGCGCGCCCCAGCGCGCGGAGACCTCCCGCGTCACCTCGGCATCGACGATTTCGTCGGCCGACGAATAGACGAAGAGCGCCGGGATGCCGATTTCCTCGACGGGCGCGTCATGGGCGAGCTTGGTCAGCGCGGCCATCGGCAGGATCGCCTCGGTCGGATAGCGCGAGGTCCACAGCCTGCCATGCGCCTCGTTGCGCGGCGTGAACTCGCGCTCCGGACCGCTCGCCAGGCGCGCGATCGCACCGCCCCAGGGGCCGGTCAGGAGCGAGGCGCCGGCGGCGCGGATGCGGTAGTTGGGCGAGACGAGGACGAGGGCGGCGACGCCTTCGGAAAGCTCGGGCCGGGTCGCGGCCCAGGTCGCAAGGCCAGCGCCCGTCGACGTCGCGACGACGACGACGCGCGTGCCGAGCCGGCGACCGATCTCGATCGCCTCGGCATAGTCGTTGATCCAGGCGTTGACGGTTCCCGTCGCCATCGCCGCGCCGTCCTGGCCGTGGCCGGTCAGCCTGGTGAAGAAGAGGTTGGCGCCAAGGCGTGCGGCGATCTCGTCCGGCACCGGACGGATCTCGCCGCTCGAGGCGGAAAAGCCGTGGACATAGACGATGGCGAGCGGCGTGCGCGCCTTCGAGGTCGGGAACGCCCAGACGATCTGCTTGCCGAGGCCGGCGCGCAGGTTCGGGACGTCGCGCTCGCGTTCGCCGACATAGGCCTCGACGTCGGCACCGATCGTCGCCGGGTCGAAGCGGATGGTGGTGTCGACCGCGACGCGCGGGCCTGCGAAATAGGCGGCCGCGCCGAGCGCGAGGACGAGAACCGCCGCACCGATCACCCACATGCGCCGCCTGCCTTTTGTCGGACTCGTCTTCGCCGCCATGCCAACTGCCTCAGTGATTGAAACCGCTTGTGCTTTTCAGACGTAAAGATCAACAGTTTCGACAGTTCGTGAAAGCCCCGCATGACCCTGCCGGCCTCCCGCCTCATCCTCTACGCGCTGCCGGCGATCCCGCTCGCGGCGCTGACGCTGCCGCTCTACATCATCGTGCCGACCTTCTATTCCGAAACGCTCGGCCTGTCGCTCGCGGCCGTCGGCACGGCGCTCCTGATCGTGCGCCTGTTCGATGCCGTCAACGATCCGCTGGTCGGCTGGGCGGCGGATCACTGGCGGCCGAAAATGGGGCGGCGGCGCGCGACGTTTCTCGTCTCGCTGCCGATCTGCGCGCTCGCTGCCTTGATGCTGTTCTGGCCGCCGGAAGACGCCGGGCCGGGCTATCTCGTCTTCTGGGGCGCGACGCTTTCGCTTGGCTATACCGCCGCGATCATTCCGCTGACCTCATGGGGCGCGGAGATGGCCGGGGACTATCGCGAGCGGGCGCGGGTGGCGGGGTTTCGCGAAGGGTTCACGCTGGTCGGCACGCTCATTGCCATCGCGCTGCCCTTCGCCGTCGGCATGGAGCGCGCGGAGGGGCTGCACGGACTTGCCGTGCTAGGGATCGTCGTTGCTGTCCTGCTGCTGGCGCTCGGCGGACTGACCGTCTGGCGGGTGCCGGAGCCGCGCGAATATTCGCGCTCCCGGCTCAATCTGCGCGACGGGCTTTGCCACATGGGGCGCAACGGGCCGTTCCTGCGGCTGATCGCGGCGTTTTTGATCAACGGGCTCGCCAACGGCATTCCCGCGACGCTCTTTCTCTATTTCGTTTCCGACCGGCTCGGCCTGCCGGAGATGCGGGGGCCGCTGCTCTTCGTCTATTTCCTCGCCGGCATCGCCGGCATGCCGCTGGCCCTGGTGGCGGCGCGGCGGTTCGGCAAGCACCGCGCGTGGTGCGTGGCGATGCTCTTCACCTGCGCCGTCTTCGCCTTCGCGCCCTTGATCGGCGAGGGCAACTGGCCGGCCTTCGCCGCGCTTTCGGTCGCGACCGGGCTGACGCTTGGCTTCGATCTCGCCCTGCCTGCTGCGATCCAGGCGGACGTCATCGACGTCGACACGGCGGCGTCGGGCGAGCAGCGCTCGGGGCTCTACTTCGCCGCGTGGAGCCTTGCGACCAAGCTGTCGCTGGCGCTCGCCGTCGGGCTTGCCTTTCCGGTGCTGCAATTCTTCGGGTTCACGGCGGGCGGCGACAACGATGCGCAGGCGCTGACGGCGCTTGCCGTCATCTACGCATGGGTGCCGGTCGGGCTGAAACTGTGTGCCATCGCGCTGATGTGGAATTTCCCGCTCGACGAGGCCATGCAGCGCGGGTTGCGGTCGCGGATCGAGGCTAGCGGCTGATCACGCTACGCTTGTCCTTGCCGGAGGCAACGCGGCGCTTGTCCCAGCCGGTGACGCGCTTGACGAGGCGATAATAAAGCGAATCCGGAAGATAGCCGAAGGCCTTGAGAACATAGGATAATCGACGCGGGAAGGAGACTTCGAAGCCGCCCGTTTTCAGGCCCTCGACATAGCGCGCGCCGGCATCCTCGACCTTCATCAGGGCCGGCATCGGGAACTTGTTCTTCTTCGTCAGCGGCGTGTCGACGAAGCCAGGATTGAACATCTGGATGCGGATGTTCTGCTTGTCGAAATCGTATTTCAGGCTGCGCGCCATGCTGTTCAGCGCCGCCTTGGTCGCGCCGTACGCGGCGGCGGAGGGCAGGCCGAAATAGGCGGTGACGGAGCCGGTGATGGCGATCTGGCCGTGGCCGCGCGCGCGCATCCGGTCGGCCACCGGCACAAGGCCGTTCACCACCCCGAAAAGGTTGACCGTGAAGGTGCCGTGGAAATTCTCCACCTCGAGCCGCTCGCCGATCGTCGGCGAATAGGTGCCGGCATTGAAGATGGCGAGGACGATCGGGCCGAGGTCGCGCTCGATGCGGGCGACGGTCTGCTCCATCGCCGCCGCATCCTTGACGTCGCAGGCCATGGGCACGATGCGGCCCTTCGCGCCGGCCGCGGCCGCGGCGCGCGCGACCTCTTCCAGCTTGTCGTCGTCGCGTGCGGCGGCGGCGACGACATAGCCTTCGCGCGCAAGGTCGATCGCCACCTGCCGGCCGATGCCGGTCGAGGCACCGGTGATCCAGGCGACGCCGTCTTCGGGGCGGGCGCGATAGAGGCTCATCGGGGTTCCTTCGTCAGGCGCCGAGAATGTCGGAAAGGCGCTGGGTCAGCGGACCCGTGAAGCGCAGCGGCGCGTCGGTGATCGCAAAGCCGATGCAGGGGCGCTCCTTCTCGGCGATCGGGCGGTGGTCGACGGCCTCGTTGGCGACGGAAATGTCGCCGCGGCCGTAGCGGCCGAAAATATCGGTGAAGGCGCCGTCGAGCACCAGCGTCAGTTCCTGGCCGTCATGGGTGTGGGCGGGAATCTTGCGGCCCGGCTTGATCCAAAACAGGCTCGCATGGCAGCCGTCGACATCCATGTCGTATTCGCGAAAGCCCGGCATCTTGGTGCGCCACGGCACATCGTCGGCGTCGAAGCCGACGAAATCGCGCAGGACGGTCGGGAAGATGCTCGTCGAGGGGCGGCGGATGGCATCCGTGGACGGCGCGCTGGCGAAGATCGACGACAGGCGCCGTGCGCGGTCCGGCATCGGCTGCGGCTCGACGGCTTCGAGAGCGCCGGCGGCGAGTTCCTCGAGGCCGGCGACGAGATCGCGATTGGCGCTGGCGATCTCCAGATGGGACTGGACCAGAACATGGGCCGGATAAGGCAGCGTGCCCGCCGCATACCGCGCCATCAGCGCGTCGATCGTGTCGATGGTTTCTGCCGTCATTTCATGCCCCGACTGCGTTGCCCTGGTTCAATCCGGCTCCCGACTCTCAAGACTGCGATTTACCGCTTGTTTTCCCGAGATACGGCCCTACGCGCAATCCGGATCACTGCAATGGGTCGGCATTGGGGCGAACGGATTTTCCACGCTGGCCCAGACCTGCGAAATTCCATCCTTGAAAGCTTTCGGCAGGGTTTCTAGTTTCGCGGGCATCAATTCTAAGGATCAATCATGGACCGTTCAGTCATCGACGTCATCGGCAACACGCCGCTGATCAAGCTCAAGCGCGCGTCGGAGGAAACCGGCTGCACGATTTTGGGCAAGGCCGAGTTCATGAATCCGGGCCAGTCGGTCAAGGACCGCGCGGGGCTTTTCATCATCCGCGATGCGGAGAAGAAGGGCTTGCTGCGGCCCGGCGGCGTCATCGTCGAAGGAACCGCCGGCAATACCGGCATCGGGCTGACCGTCGTCGCCAAGGCGCTCGGCTACCGGACGGTCATCGTCATTCCCGACACGCAGAGCCAGGAGAAGAAGGACGCGCTGCGCGTCCTCGGCGCAGAACTGATCGAGGTTCCGGCGGTGCCCTACAAGAACCCGAACAACTACGTGAAGGTCTCGGGACGTCTGGCGGAGCAGCTTGCGAAGAGCGAGCCGAACGGCGCGATCTGGGCGAACCAGTTCGACAACATCGCCAATCGCGACGGCCATATCGAGACGACGGCCATCGAGATCTGGGACCAGACCGAGGGCAAGGTCGACGGGTTCGTCTCGGCCGTCGGCACGGGCGGTACGTTGGCGGGCGTCGCGGCAGGGCTGCGCATGAAGTTCAACGGCGTCAAGATCGCGCTTGCCGATCCGCTCGGCGCGGCGCTTCATTCCTATTACACGAATGGCGAATTGAAATCCGAAGGCTCGTCGATCACCGAGGGCATCGGGCAGGGGCGCATCACGGCCAACCTCGAAGGCTTCCAGCCCGATTTCTCGTTCCAGGTTCCGGACGGCGAGGCGCTGCCGATCGTCTTCGACCTCGTGCAGGAAGAGGGCATGTGCCTCGGCGGCTCGTCCGGCATCAACATCGCCGGCGCGATCCGGCTCGCCAAAGAGATGGGGCCGGGTCATACGATCGTGACGATCCTCTGCGACTACGGCACGCGCTACCAGTCCAAGCTCTTCAACCCGGATTTCCTGCGGACAAAGGACCTCCCGGTGCCGGGCTGGATGGAGGAAAAGACGACGATTTCCGTGCCGTTCGAGGACGTCGCCTGATGGCGCTGACGGAGGCGCTTTTCCGCGAGGATGCCTATCTGCGCGAGGCCGAGGCTAAAGTGCTCCGCATCAACGAGCGCGGCGGCGTTCTTCTCGACCGGACGATCTTCTACGCGACCTCAGGCGGCCAGCCGGGCGACACCGGCCGCATCCTCCGCGCCAATGGCGAGACGGTCGAGATCGCCGGCACGATCACCGGCGAGACCAAGGACGAGATCATCCACCTGCCGGCGCCCGGCCAGCCGGTCCTGGAGGCGGGCGAGGCGGTGACGCTTCGGATCGACTGGGAGCGGCGGGAAAAGCTGATGCGCATGCACACGGCCTGCCACCTGCTGACCGTCATCTGTCCCTATCCGATCACCGGCGCGGCGGTTTCCGAAGAGGACAGCCGCGTCGATTTCGACCTGCCGGATGCCGGCTTCACCAAGGAAGAGGTGACGGCGAGATTGCAGGAACTGATCGCTGCCGACCATCCGGTCTCGACGCGCTTGATCGGCGATGAAGAACTGGCGGCGAACCCGTCTCTGGTGAAGTCCAAGAACGTGCGTCCTCCGATGGGGTCGGGGCGAATCCGGCTGGTGCTGATCGGCGAAAACGGCAGTATCGACGGCCAGCCCTGCGGCGGCACGCATGTGCGCTCATTGGGCGAGATCGGCGAGATTCATGTCGGAAAAATCGAGAAAAAAGGCCGCGAAAACCGCCGATTCCGGCTCCGTTTCGGTCCATTACCAGCTTAAACGAGGTGAAAACTGATGGAAACGAGCCCGTTTGTCGTCGATTTCGACTGGCTTGAAGGCAAAATCGGGACGCCCGGCGTCGCGATCGTCGACGCCTCCTGGTACCTGCCGGCGCAAAAGCGCGACGCGAAGGCGGAGTACGACGCCGCCCATATTCCGGGCGCGGTGTTCTTCGACCAGGACCTCGTGGTCGAGCCGGGAAGCGAACTGCCGCACACCTTGCCGTCGCCCGGCGTCTTCGCCCAGTTCGCCGGCTCGATGGGCATTTCCGCCGACGAGACGATCGTCGTCTATGACGGGCCAGGGATGTTTTCGGCGCCGCGCGTCTGGTGGATGTTTCGAATCATGGGAGCGAAACAAGTCTTTGTTTTGGATGGCGGTTTCGACCGCTGGAAAGCAGAAGGGCGGCCGGTGACGGACGAGCCGACGAAGATAGCGCCGACATTCTTCGCGGCCGATTTCGACGAGGCGCGCGTGGCGCGGCTCGAGGACATGCGCGCGCTGGTCGGCAATGGCCAGATCGCCGATGCGCGGCCGGCGGGCCGGTTCGCAGGGACCGACCCCGAACCGCGCCAGGGCGTGCGGGGCGGACACATGCCGGGCGCGGTGAACGTGCCGGCCAGCGGCCTGTCGCGCGATGGAAAGCTGCTTCCGATCAATGCGTTGCGCGACCTTCTTCAGGAGAAGGGCGTCGATCTCGACGAGCCGGTGGTGACGAGCTGCGGCTCCGGCGTGACGGCGGCCATCATCACGCTGGCGCTGGAATCGGTCGGCCATTTGGACAACAAGCTCTATGACGGGTCGTGGACCGAATGGGGCGGGCGGTCGGACACGCCGGTGGAAACCGGATCGTGACGGATCGGCTGACCGCGCGGATCACGCATCTGGAAATGACCGAGCGGCCGGCAGCGCGGGTCGCCATGCCGCTCGGCCAGCGCGTCGCTCTGATGCGGGCCCGCGAGATGCCGGCCTCGTTCTATCGCTACCTCTATCGCGAGGTCGGCAAGCCGCATCACTGGATGCTGCGCCGGGAGACGCCGGACGACGAACTTGCCGGGATCATCCGCTCCGCGAATACGCAGATTGAGGTGCTCTATGTCGACGGCTGTCCGGCGGGGTTCTGTGAACTCGACCTGTCGCGCAAGCCAGACGAGGCGGAAATCCTCTATTTCGGCCTGATGCCGGATTTCCAGGGGCGGGGCCTGGCGAAGTTCTTCCTGTCGGAAGGCATTCACGCCGCGTGGGACCACGAACCGCGCCGGGTGACGATCCACACCAACACGCTCGACAGCCCGCGCGCGCTGCAGCTCTACCAGCGCATGGGTTTCGCGCCGGTCGGCTTCGACGAGGAAGAAGTCGAGCCCTGGGTCTGAGCGGGCGGTTTTCGGGTGGCGGGGCGGTCGGCGCGGTGCGAGCATCGACCGATATCCAGCCGAACCCTTGAGGATCCCATGCCGAAGACCCGATTTGTCGCCCTGCCGACCGAGACGGTGCGCGCGCTGCAGGCAGGCGCCGCGGACGCCTACGGCCTGCCGCCCGAGCGGCGCGTTGCTTCAGGCGGCGGGCTTCCGTGCCGCCATTGCCTGAGGCCGATCGCCGACGGCGAGGCATATCTGACGCTGGCCTACCGGCCGTTTCCGGCGCTGCAGCCCTATGCGGAGACGGGGCCGATCTTCCTCCATGCGGAACCTTGCGAGCGCGCTTCCGAAAGCGAGGCAATCCCGGAAATCCTCTTCGGCTCGCCGGACTATATCGTGCGCGGCTATGGCGGCGACGACCGCATCGTCTACGGCACGGGCGGAGTGACGCCGACGGCCAGAATCCCCGCGCGGGCGGCCGAGCTTCTGGAGCGGCCGGACATCGCCTATGTCCATGTCCGCTCGGCGCGGAACAACTGCTTTCAAATGAGAATAGACAGAGGTTGAGGATGTCGGCGGCGTAGAACGCGAAAGCCCGCCGATCCTGCGATCGACGGGCTTCGAGGACATCGGATGGCCGAATACCGGATACGAGGTTTCGGTCCGATGCATCGCCGCGGGGGAGGAGGTTTCCGCAGCGAATGGGGTCAGGCGGCGAGCGCCTTCTGGACGTCGACCATCTCGTAGCCGAGGGCTTCGGCCACCGGCGCATTGGTGATGCGGCCCTTGTGGACGTTGAGGCCGTTGCGCAGGTGCTTGTCGTCGAGGATGGCCTTCAGGCCGCGATCGGCAAGCTGGAGGCCATAGTGCAGCGTCGCATTGTTGAGCGCGTGGGCCGAGGTGACCGGCACGGCGCCCGGCATGTTTGCGACGCAATAGTGGATGATGCCGTCGACCTCGTAGGTCGGCTCGGCATGGGTCGTGGCGTGCGAGGTCTCGAAGCAGCCGCCCTGGTCGATCGCGACGTCGACGAGGACCGCGCCCTTCTTCATGCCGGACAGCATCTCGCGGGTGACGAGCTTCGGCGCGGCGGCGCCGGGGATCAGCACGGCGCCGACGACGATGTCAGCCGAGAAGCATTCTTCCTCGAGCGCCTCGACCGTGGAGAAACGGGTGTGGACGCGGCCGCCGAAGATGTCGTCGAGCTGGCGCAGGCGCGGCAGCGAGCGGTCGAGGATCGTCACATCCGCGCCGAGCCCGGCGGCCATTCTGGCCGCGTGCAGGCCGACGACGCCGCCGCCAATGACCGCGACCTTGCCCGGCAGCACGCCCGGGACACCGCCCAGAAGAACGCCGCGGCCGCCATTTGCCTTCTGCAGCGCCGTCGCGCCGGCCTGGATCGACAGGCGGCCGGCGACTTCCGACATCGGAGCGAGGAGCGGCAGGCCGCCGCGATCGTCCGTCACGGTCTCGTAGGCGACGGCGGTGACGCCGGATTCGATCAGGCCCCTGGTCTGCTCCGGATCGGGCGCGAGGTGGAGATAGGTGTAGAGGAGTTGGCCTTCGCGAAGCTGCACCCATTCGGAGGGCTGCGGCTCCTTCACCTTCACGATCATGTCGGCCTTGGTGAAGACTTCGGCGGCGGTCTTGGCGATGGTCGCACCGGCGGCGCGGTAGGCGTTGTCGTCGGCGCCGATGCCGGCGCCCGCGCCGGTTTCCACGATCACGTCATGGCCGTGCGCGATGTATTCGCGCACCGAGCCGGGGGTAAGGCCGACGCGATATTCGTGGTTCTTGATTTCCTTCGGGCAACCGACGCGCATGGGAGTTCTCCTCTGTCCCTGAATTTCGCGCGAGTCTAAGGTGCAAAGCGTCGAACGGGCTTGCGGCGACGATTGCGGAATTGGGTGGAAACGGCGTATCTTTGCGCCCGGTGCGCAAATAGGGGTGAATCCTGCGAATGATGCAGCTCGACAAGACGGATGTCGCCATTCTGGAGACGCTTCAGGCGGAGGGTCGCATATCGAACGCGGCGCTTGCGGACAAGGTCGGCCTGTCGCAATCGGCCTGCTCGCGCCGGCTCGACATTCTCGAAAAGAACGGCGTCGTGCGCGGCTACCATGCGCGGCTTTCCAACGCCGCGCTCGGCCACAAGATGACGGCGATCGTGCACATCTCGCTGTCCGGCCAGTTCGAAAAGACGCTCGCCGATTTCGAAAGCGCGGTGAAGCGCTGCCCGAACGTTTTGTCGTGCCATCTGATGTCGGGCGAGTACGACTACATCCTGCGCATCGCGGCCAAGGACCTCGCCGACTACGAGCGCATCCACCGCGACTGGCTGACGGCGATGCCGCACGTGACCAAGATCAACTCGTCCTTCGCGCTGCGCGAGGTGATCGACCGGACGACGATGGGGATCGACCCGGAACTGGCGTGACGATCAGGTTGCGAAAGGGTCGAATGTCTCGATAGCGAACGATTGGAAGTCTCGTGTATTGCGGGTGACCACGGTCAACCCGTGAACCATTGCAGTCGCAGCAATCATCGCATCTTCATACAGCGTCGAGGACCGTCCGCGCTTCAACTGCGCCCAGACACGAAAGGTGGGGGCATCCATCGGCAGGACGTTTAGCGTTCGAAGAATCTCCTCAAGCCAAACTTCGAGGCTCTCGCTTTTGGCCGGGTCGCGCTGACGCGTGAGTTCGATGCCCGACTGGATCTCCCCAGCCGAAACCGCAGAAATGTAGAGCGCGGAGTTGTTGACCGATCCAAGCCACGAGATCACTGCGCCGTGCGGGCGCAGCCGGCGTGTCTCAGAAATGACGTTCGTGTCGAGAAGGTACATCCTGCGTCTTATTCGAAATGCGGGGGCTCGCGCCAATTGCCTTGGCCTCGCTCTGGAATCTCCAGGTCGAAACGCGGCTCGTCGGCCAGAAGCAGTTCCTTCAGCGTGCGCGGCGCTGCGGCGGTCAGTCGCTTCCATTCGTCGATGGGCACCATGACGGCCGTGTCGACGCCGCGGCGGGTGACCATTTGCGGACCTTCCTTGACGGTCGTCGCCAACAGATCGCTGAATCGGGCCTTTGCATCCTGAACGGGCCAGCTTTTCATGATCATGGTCCTGACTAGTCTGATGACTAGTTTAGTGATCGACAGGGCAGTTTGCAAGGTTGCGCCGCGTCATTGCCCCGTCACCAAAAATTGCTGGACTGGCGCTCCTTCCGGCGCTCAAATCGCGGCGTCGGCATTCGACCAACGAAAAATCCTTCAGACGGAGAACTCCATGTCCGCCACGCTTCATCCGCTGTCGCGCCGCGCGTTTCTCGCAGGCTCGGCTGCCGCCGGCGCGCTGATCGCGCTGCATCCGTTTTCGGCGCGCGCGCAGGCCAACCAGGCGCATCTGCGCATCATGGAGACGACCGATCTCCACGTGCACGTGTTTCCCTACGACTATTACGGCGACCGGCCGAACGACACGATGGGCGTTGCGCGCACCGCGACGATCATCGACGAGATCCGCGCCGAGGCGACGAACTCGATGCTGGTCGACAATGGCGACTTCCTGCAGGGCAATCCGATGGGCGACTATTACGCCTATGAGCGGGGCATGAACGACGGCGACGTGCACCCGATCATCAAGGCGATGAACGTGCTCGGCTACGACTGCTCGACGCTCGGCAATCACGAGTTCAACTACGGGCTCGAATACATGCAGAAGGTGCTGGACGGGGCCGACTTCCCGTTCGTGTGCGCCAACGTCGCCAAGGGGACGCTGGCCGAAAGCCCGCTCGACGACGACCTTCTGGTCGAGCCCTACATCATCCTGGAAAAGACGGTGGTCGACGGCGCGGGCGAGGAACATCCGATCAAGGTTGGGCTGATCGGCTTCGTGCCGCCGCAGATCATGACCTGGGATTCGCGCCATCTCGTCGGCAATGTCGAGGCGCGCGACATGGTGAAGGCGGCCGAGGCCTGGGTGCCGAAGATCCGCGAGGAGGGCGCCGACATCGTGATCGCGCTCTCTCATTCGGGCATGGGGCCGACGGAATATGCCGAGAATCTCGAAAACGCCTCGATCCTGATCGCGGGTGTGGAAGGCATCGACGCGATCGTGACGGGGCATGCGCATCTGGTGTTCCCCGGCGCGGATTTCGAGGAGACGGAAGGGCTCGACAACGCGGCCGGGCTGATCGGCGGCAAGCCGGGCGTGATGGGCGGGTTCTGGGGCTCGCATCTCGGCCTCATCGACCTGATGCTGGAGCGCGACGGGGAAGCCTGGAAGGTGGTCGCGTCGACCTCCGAAGCGCGGCCGATCTTCGAGCGCGTGGAACGCGAGGTGAAGCCGCTGGTCGAGAGCAAGGCGGATGTCGAGGCCGCGGTTCAGGAAGACCACGACGCCACGATCGAATATGTGCGCACGCCAGTCGGGCAGACCTCGGCGCCGCTCCATTCCTATTTCGCGCTCGTCGCCGACGATCCTTCGGTGCAGATCGTGAGCCAGGCGCAGATCTGGTACATCACCGACATGCTGTCTTCGACCGAACATGCCGACCTGCCGGTGCTTTCGGCGGCGGCGCCCTTCAAGGCGGGCGGTCGCGGCGGGCCGGAGTATTACACCGACGTTCCGGCCGGCGACGTGGCGATCCGCAACGTGGCGGACCTCTACCTCTATCCCAATACGGTGCAGGCGGTGGTGATCACCGGCGCGCAGGTGAAGGAGTGGCTGGAAATGTCGGCCGGCATGTTCAATCAGGTCGAGGCAGGGGCGAGCGACGCGCCGCTGATCAACCCGGACTTCCCGTCCTACAATTTCGACGTGATCGACGGGGTGACCTACAAGATCGACCTCGCGCAGCCGGCGAAGTACAACAAGGACGGCGAGGCGGTGAATGCGGATGCGAGCCGCATCGTCGACCTTTCCTTCGACGGCCAGCCGATCGACCCTGAAGCGCGCTTCGTCGTCGCGACCAACAATTACCGCGCCGGCGGCGGCGGCAACTTCCCCGAGATCGCGGCCGACAAGGTGGTCTACGAGGCGCCGGATACGAACCGCGACGTGATCGTCCGCTACATCGTCGAGGAAGGGACGATCAACCCGGCGGCCGACGCCAACTGGTCGTTCGCGCCGATGGAAGGCACGACGGTCGTGTTCGACACCGGCCCGAAGGCGCGCGAGTTCATGGCCGAGGTCGAGGGCGTGACGATCGAGGAGGCGGGCGAGGGCGAGAACGGGTTCGCGCGCTATCGCATAACTCTCTAGGGCGCGCCGGTATTCGGGCCTGAGCGGCGCGCACGCACAGGCTCGAATCTCAACGCAGCCCGGGTTAATGACGTTTCGGGCGCGTGGCGACGCGCGCCCATACGCCGCCCTGCGGACGCAGGGTGATCGAGGGGAAGGGCGTCGGCTCGCGTCCTTCCACGGGGGTCGTCGTCAGTATCTGCGCCAGCGTTGCCAGAGCCATCACCGCTTCGATCATGGCGAACCGGTTGCCGATGCAGATTCTCGGGCCGCCTCCAAACGGCATATAGGCAAAGCGGGGCAAGCGTTTTTCCAGTGCTCCGCCGATCCATCGGGCGGGTTCGAAGGCCAGCGGATTTTCGAAGTAGCGGCCGTCGCGATGCAACACCCATTGGCTGATGAAGATTGTCGTACCTGCCGGCCAATGCTTGCCGCGGATCGTGAATGGCTGCTTGGATTCTCTCCCGATGGCCCATGCGGGCGGATAAAGACGCATCGCTTCCTTGACGACGGCCTCGGCATATTCGAGCCGCTCGACATCCTCTGTCGTCACATCGCGCTCATCCAAGACATCGTCCACTTCGTTGACGAGCAACTGCCAGCAATCGGGATTGCGTCCCAGAAGCTCGATCGTCCATGACAGCGCCAGCGCGGTCGTCTCGTGACCGGCCAACAGCATCGTCAATGCTTCGTCGCGCAATTGCGTTTCGGACATCGGATTTCCATCGTCGGCTCGCGCCAGCATCATGCGAGACAAAAAATCTCTGCGGTTCTCAAGATCTGCGTCGCGCCTGCGCTCGAGGATGATCCGAGCGACGACGGCTTCCACCTCGCGTATGGCGCGGCGATAACGCAGATGGCCGGGCAGCGGGACCCAATCGGGAATCAGGAACGGCCGCTTGAAACGCGCCGCCATCTCCGCCACCAAATCGTCGGTGGCAAACTCCATCGTCTCGATGTCGCTGGCGATCTCGGTGTCGAACAGAGTTTTCGCGGCGATCCGCAGGCTGAGTTCCATCATTGCCGGGTGGAAATCGACAATCTCACCATCGGTCCAGCGCGAAGCGATTCGGCGTGCAATTCGCACCATGTCCGGCCCATAGTCGGTCAACTGACGCGCGGCGAATGGCGGAGCGGCAAGGCGGCGTTGCCGATGCCAAAATTCGCCTTCGGAGGTCAAGAGACCCTGACCGAACAATGCGCGTACATGCCGCCAAATGATCCGGTTCTTGATGAAGTTCTGATGGTCCTTGACCAGAATGGTCTCGATCGCGGCCATATCGCCGATGAGCAGACACGGCCACCCGGCTATGCGGAAGGGGACGACGTCGCCGTATGTGCGCGACAGGTCTTCGAGAAAACCAAGCTGGTCACGGCCGAAATCCAGCGCGCTGCCAAATAATGGCAAGCCACGCGGGCCAGTTTCATGGCTTGCAGCGGGTGCGCCGTATTGTGGAGCGAGATCGGCCATGAGTCCTCTCCCTGACGACAACCAGGAATGGTGACGCAGACGCACCGATTTGCCTATCGCCCATATGGGCTACCTAGTTCCGGTAGATGACCTGGCGAACGTCGATGTATTCGGCGCGGAAGCCGGCTTCGCAATAGTGGAGGTAGAACTCCCAGAGGCGCTTGAAGCGGTCGTCGAAGCCGAGGGGCACGATGCGGTGCCAGGAGGCGTGGAAGCGGTCGCGCCATTCGGCGAGCGTGCGGGCGTAGTCCTGCGGGAAGACGCGCTCGGCGGCGAGTTTCAGGCCGTGATCCGCGCCGAGGGAACGCAGGATCTGCGGCGAGGGGAGCATGCCGCCGGGAAAGACGTAGCGCTGGATGAAATCGGGTCGCGCGCGATAGGTGGGGAAGATCTCGTCCTTGATGGTGATGATCTGGAGGCCGGCAGCGCCGCCGGGCTTCAGGCAGTCGCGCATCTTGGAGAAGAAGACGGGCCAGTATTTCTCGCCGACGGCCTCGAACATCTCGATCGAGGCGATGCGGTCGTAGCGGCCGGCCTCGTCGCGGTAGTCCTGGAACTTGATCTGCACGCGGTCGGAGAGCCCGGCCCTGGCGATGCGGGCGGCGGCGAAGTCGTGCTGCTCGCGGCTGATGGTCAGGCCGGTGACCTTGCAGCCGATCTCGCGGGCGGCGAATTCGGCAAAGCCGCCCCAGCCGCAGCCGATCTCGAGCACATGGTCGTTCGGGCCGATGCCGGTGTCGCGGGCGAGCGCCCGGTATTTTTCGGCCTGCGCGCCTTCGAGATCGTTGGCCCCGGAGGCGTAGAGCGCCGAGGAATAGGTCATCGAGGGGTCGAGCCATTCCCGGTAGAAGGCGTTGCCGAGGTCGTAATGGGCGGAGATGTTGCGCTTGGAGCCGGATTTCGAGTTCTGGTGGAACCAGTGGCGCAGGCGCTGGAAGAGCGTCAGCATGAAGCTGGCGCCGCCGGCGACCTTCTCGCCCGCCTCTTCGTTGATGACGAAGAGCTCGAGGAAGGCGGTGACGTCGGCGCTTTCCCAGTCGCCATCGACATAGGATTCGGCAACGCCGATCGTGGCGCCGGAAAAGGCGCGGCCGACGAGGTTCCAGTTGTTGAGGCGGACGTGGGCGTCGGGGCCCGGGCCGTTTCCGCCGACCTTGAGGGCGCGGCGATCGGGAAGCTCGACGGTGAGCGACCCGTGCGGCATCGACATGCCGACCTTGAGCGCCATGCGGGCACGGGTCGGCAGGCCGCGCGTTGCCTGAACGAAATTCGCCTCGGTCAGGACCGTCGGATCGGCATCCGGCCGCAATGTCGCGCTGTCTTCCATTCCCACCTCGATTATCGGCGGCTATTCGCCGGCCGTCAGAGCCTTGCCCTCGTCCCGGAAACTGACCGGGTGCGGCGGCGGCGGGCTCGTGTGGAAGCGCGCGCCCTTGAGCCAGAGCTTCAGCGCTTCGTAATGTATCCCCGCGATCACTTTCCATGTCATCAGCGGCGTGCGCAAGAGGGTGCGCGCGAGACCGCGCGTCGTCAGGGCACGATGCTCCCCGGCGAAGGTCGCCGACAGGAGCGGCGCGCCGGCCTCGGTCTCGTGGATGCGCAGGCGCACGACCTCTCCCGGCGGCAGCACGCGAAAATGGTAGCGCGCGCCCATGTCGATGAAGGGCGAGACGTGGAAGATTTTGGTGCGCTCCTGCCGGACGCCTGCCGGCGTCAGGTCGCCATCCTCGACCAGAGCGACATAGGCGTGGCTTTCGCCGAAGGTGTTGCGGACGGCGTAGATCAAGGCGACGAGGTCGTCGTCCGCGCCATAGGCGAAGTAGACCGAGATAGGGTTGAAGACGTAGCCGAGGATGCGCGGATAGGCGAGGAGCAGGATGCGGCTGGCCGGCGCGGCCAGGCCGGCATCTGCGAGGAGATGATCGGCTTTCTGGCGCAGCGTCTCGCCCTCGCGATCGGTATGGTCCTTCTGGTGGAAGGAGACGACGCCCGGGCGATCGACCGAAAACAGCGCGGACTGGCGGCCGGCTTCGTCCAGCCTGTCGAGATCGAGGAGCAGGGAGAAGACGCGATAGGCGAAGCGGTGCGCGAACGGCTTCATGCGCGCGTGCATCACCTCGCCGGCATAGAGCGACGCGGCGGCGGCGGGCGCCGCGCCGTTCGCTTCCATGGTCGTGATGCGCTCCTTGCGGATCATGGTTTTGCCTATTCGGCGGCCAGGGTGATTTCGGCCTCGGTCGACCGGTCGGCGCGCGGCCAGGGTATGGTCGCACCGAGCGCGACGGCCGCGTCAAGGCCGGAGCGAAGGCCGTCCTCGTGGAAGCCGTAGCCGGTCCATGCGCCGGCGAACCAGGTGTGGCGCATGCCCTGGATTTCGTCGAGGCGCGATTGGGCGGTGAGCGCGCGGGCGTCGAACTGGGGATGCTCGTAGGACCATTCGCCAAAGACAGTTTCGGGCGCGGGGTCGACGGCGGGGTTGAGCGAGACGAAGAGCGGCCGGGCCGGATCGATGCCCTGGAGGCGGTTCATCCAGTAGGTGACCGAGACCTCACGCTCTTCCTCGTCGCCGCTGGCGCGCAGGTAATTCCACGCCGACCACGCGATGCGGCGGCGCGGCATCAGGCTTTCATCGCGATGAAGGATGACGCGGTTCGGGCGGTAGTGGACGTCGCCGAGGATCGTCTGCTCGAGCGGCGAGGCGTCGCCGAGGAGCTTCAAGGCCTGATCGGAATGGGTAGCGACGATGACCGCGTCGAAGCGCTCGGGCGCGGCGTCCTTCGCCCAGATCGTGACGCCGAGCGCGTCGCGGATAATGGTCTCGACAGGGCTTGCCAGACGGACGCGGCCTTGAAGCGGGGCGAGCAGCTTTTCCAGATAGGTCTTCGCGCCGCCGGTGACGGTGCGCCACATCGGGCGCTCGTGATGGATCAGGCGGTGGTTCTGGAAGAAATTGACGAAGGTCGCGGCCGGATAGTCGAGCATCTTGATGCGCGGGGTCGACCAGATCGCGGCGGCCATCGGGATCAGATAATTGTCGCGGAAGCCGGGCGAAAAGCGGCGCTCGACGAGATAGTCGCCGATGGTCATGCCGGCGAGGCGGCCGCCGTCGCGGTCGGCGACGCACTGCTTGTTGAAGCGCAGGATTTCGCCGAGCATCTTCAAAAAGCGCGGCGAGAAGAGGTTGCGGCGCTGGGCGAAAATCGACGCGTAGCTCTGGCCGCTCCATTCGAGCTTGCCGCCGTCGAGGGAAAGCGAAAAGCCCATGTCGCTGGCATGCGTGGCGACATCCAGATGCGCGAAGAGGGCGGTCAGATCGTGGTAGTTGTGCTCGTTGTAGACGATGAAGCCCGTATCGACCGCGACCGGCGTTCCATCATAGTCGATATCGACCGTGGCCGTGTGGCCGCCGGGGCGGGCGTCGGCCTCGAACAGCGTCACATCCGCGACGTCGCGCAGGGCCCAGGCCGCCGACGCGCCCGAAATTCCGGAGCCGATGACGGCGATCTTCCTGCGGCCGTCCGACGTTCGGCTGATCGGAACGATGTTCATGAATTCCCTCGCATCTCTTGATAGGCTTCAAGCGCCCGGTCGCGGGCCTTGGAATGGTCGACCACAGGTACGGGATAATCCGTGCCGAGTTTCACGCCGGCGGCCGAAAGTGCGTCTTTCGAAGCGGTCCAGGGGGCGTGAATGTCGCCTGCGCCGAGCTTCGCAAGCTCGGGCACGAAACGGCGCACGTACTTGCCGTCGGGGTCGAACTTTTCGCCCTGGAGCATGGGATTGAAGACGCGGAAATAGGGCGCGGCGTCGGCGCCGGAGCCGGCCACCCACTGCCAGCTCGCCGTATTGTTGGCGGGGTCGGCGTCGACCAGCGTGTCCCAGAACCATTCTTCGCCGGCGCGCCAGTCCTGCAGGAGATGCTTGACCAGGAAGGAGGCGACGACCATGCGCACGCGGTTGTGGACCCACCCCGTCTGCCACAATTGGCGCATGCCGGCATCGACCAGCGGATAGCCGGTTTGGCCGCGCTGCCAGGCGTGCAGAGCCTTCGCGTCCTTCTTCCAGGCGAAGGCGTCGAAGTCGCTGTTGAAGTTGGTCGCGCCGAGGTCGGGGTTGTGGAACAGGAGGTGGTAGGAAAATTCCCGCCAGGCGACCTCCTTGCGGAACTTCTCGATGTCGCTGGTCGCAGCGTCGATCTTGCGCGTTTCGAGCGCGTGCCAGATCTGGAACGGCGTGATCTCGCCATGGGCGAGATAGGGTGACAGGCGCGAGGTGGAGTGGAAATCGGGCCGGTCGCGGTTTTCGCCATAGCCCTTGATCGGGCCGGAGAGGAACGCGTCCAGCGCCTGATGCGCGCCGTCTTCGCCGGGCTGCCACGTCTCGCGCAGGCCGCCTGCCCAGTCGGGCCTGGTCGGCAGGAGCTTCCAGTCGGCGAGCTTTTCGGATTTCACCTTCCCGGCGAACGGTTTGATCTCGCGCGGGCGGGCGACGGGTTCGCGGGGCTCGACCTCCGCGCTGAGCGCCCGCCAGAAGGGCGTATAGACCTTGAAGGGGCCGCCGGTCTTGGTCTTCACCTGCCACGGCTCGTGAAGGAGATGGCCGTCGAAGCTTTGAGCCTCGATGCCGTTTTCGACGAGGCGGGACTTCATCTCGGTGTCGGCGGCGATGGCGGGCGGGTCGTAGCGCCGGTTCCAGTAGACCGCCTCCGCGCCGGTTTCCTTCACGAAGTCGCCCGCGACGTCCGCCATCGGCCCGGCGCGCAGGACGAGGGCGGTGCCGGCTTCCTTCAACGCCGCGGCGAGCGCTTCCAGCGAATGGTGCAGCCACCAGCGGCGCGCGCCGCCGATGGGGCGCACGCCCTCGCTCATCTCGTCGAAGACGAAGACCGGCACGACCGGCCGGCCGCCATCGACCGCGGCGCGCAGCGCCCGGTTGTCGGCAAGCCGCAAATCGTGGCGGAAGAGGACGAGCGCGGGTCGGTCGGGAGTGTGGTCTTTGGATGCCATCGGTCGAAAAAGCGTGTCCCCGTGCGAATTCCCGGTCGATCAATTGTTGTTCTTACGCGTGCGCGCGCGGATCGGATCGGTGCAAGTCGTCGTTTCCACTCACGAAATCGTGCGGGGTTCGGCTGCGACGACGTAGTCGAAGCCATGGCGCAGGCCGCCCAGCTTCGCTTCCATCGCAAGGGCCTCGGCGCGCAGCGTCTCGACATGGGCGGCGAGCGCGTCGCGCAGATCGTCGGGGACGAGATGCAGGCGGTGGACGCACATGTCGAGCTGCGCGTTGACGAAGCGGGCGCGGTAGCGGATCGGGAAGCGCCTCGTCGCGACGACGGCGAAACCGGCCCGTTCGAGCTGCACTTCCACCCAGGCCAGCGGAAATTCGCGATAGGGTTTCTGGCCCGACAGGAGCAGGACCGCGTCGCGCAGGTGGCCGATGCGGAAGACGATGTCGCCGGCGGGCGTGGACGGCCTGTCGACGACATAGGGCTCGAGCCCGACGAGATAGAGCCGGCCGGCGGTGAGCGCGCGCAGCCGCGTGAACATCTCTTCCTGGAAATAGGGCGCAAAGCCGTCCATCGCGCCGATCAGATAGTCGGCGACGACAGTGTCGAATTTCTCGCCGGCGAGGATGGCCGGGTCGGCCCAGTTGCCGGTGAGGATACGCTCATGGGCGGGTGAGGGGCCGAGCGCATCGCGCATGCGCCGGACCATCAGCTCGGCGCCGGTGACGGCGGTCAGTTCCGAGGCCGGCAGGGTGCGCAGCCAGCGCAGCGAGTTGATGCCGGTGCCGGCGTCGAGAACCGCGCCCCAGGAACGCGCGGAATGGAGCTCGGCGATGTGGTCGAAGATGAGCGACATCAGACGCGGCGGATGGCGCCGAAGATCGACCAGTCCATGCGCTTCGACAACCGCTCCAGCGCGAGCGTGCCGAGGAGCGAATTGCCGTTCTCGTCGAGGCCGGGCGACCAGACCGCAATAGAAGCGGTGTTCGGCACGATGGCGAGGATGCCGCCGCCGACGCCGCTTTTCGCCGGCAGGCCGACGCGGTAGGCGAAGTCGCCCGAGCCGTCATACTGGCCGCAGGTCAGCATGATCGCGTTGACGCGTCGGGCGCGCTCGGCATCCTGTTTCGAGACCTTGTCGTCGATGTCCTCGCGGTCGAGCATCAGGTAGCGCCCGGCGCGCGCGAGCTGCCGGCAGGAGAGGGCGACGGCGCACTGGCGCACGTAGATGTGCATCACGTCGGCCACCTCGTGGTGGAGATTGTCGAAGGATTTCGCCAGATTGGCGAGCGCCTTGTTGGTGTAGCCGGACGTGTGCTCTGAGGCGACGACGTCCTCGTCGATGCCGATCTCGCCCTCGCCGATCATCTCGGCGATGAAATCGCGCACCGTGTCGGGAATGTCGTCGCCGGCGCGGTCGTCGAGCAGCATGTCGTCGACGACGAGCGCGCCGGCATTGATGAACGGGTTGCGCGGGATGCCCTTGTGGCGCTCCATGTCGACGATCGAATTGTAGGGATCGCCCGACGGCTCCTTGCCGACGCGCTTCCACACCTTGTCGCCATGCTTCTTCAGCGCGAGCGTCAGCGCGAAGACCTTGGAGATGCTCTGGATCGAGAACTGCGTCTCGGACGCGCCGCCCGCGATCGTCTTTCCGTCGCGCGTCAGGACCGCGATGCCGAATTGCCTGGTGTCGACCTTGGCGAGTTCGGGAATGTAGTCGGAATTCTTGCCCCACTCGGTCGCGTTGCCGATCTCGACCGCGATGCCGTCGACCACCTTCTTCAGAAGTTCGTGGTCGATATCCGTCCTGTTCCTGCCCGCCATGCCCGCCCCTCTGGTCCCGACTGGAGGCGAACATAGCGCCAAGGGGCTGCGCTGCAAGGGCGCGAAGGCCTGTTGACCGGCGCGGCCCCGATCACCTAAATGCCAGCGTCTGCCGCGCGCGATGCGGCAGCGGAGGGATGGCCGAGCGGTTTAAGGCACCGGTCTTGAAAACCGGCGAGGCAGTGATGTCTCCGTGGGTTCGAATCCCACTCCCTCCGCCAATTTGGCCCTTAAGTAATTGATTTTACAATTTGGCCAGGACCGTCGCTGCCACGGTGTTTACACAAGGTGGTCGTGACCGCCGGGTCGTTATTCGTGACCGGCCGGCGCCGCTGAGCCTCCGATTTCGCGCGCTACGTCCGCCAAAAGTGCCGAGACGAGCGGCGTGTGCGGGTCGCGGCGGGCGGCGATGAGGCCAACCGTGTGGCTGACCGCCGGGGCGACGATCGGGATGCGTCGGATCGGTTCAGCGAAATCCAAGGCGGCCGCGAGGTTGAGCGGCATGATCGACGCCCACTTGGCGGTCCGCACGTGCGAAAACAGCACGATCATCGAATTGGATTCCAATACCGGCCGGACGGTCGCGCCCGCTGCGGTCAATTGCCTGTCGATGATGCGCCGGTTCTGCATGTCCGGCGTCAGCAGGCATAGCGGCACCTGGGCCACATCCGCCCATGTCACCTTACACCGGTCCGACAGCGGGCCGCCGGGCCCGACGACCAGGACATATCGCTCGCAGAAGAGCGGCACCTTGATCACGTCGCCGATCGGCTCATGATCGAGATAGGTGATGCCGGCGTCGATGTCGAAATTGCCCAGCATCGACAGGATTTCGACCGAGGTGCGCGAAAGCACGGAAAAGCTGACGCCGGGATGCTTCTCGCGAAAGGGCGTGGTGATGGCGGCGATCGTGGCAAGCGCGGTCGGAATCGCGGCAACGCGGATGCGGCCGGAAAGACCGCGTTGCGCTGCGCGCATCGCCTCGCGCATCGTGCGCGTGTCGGCGACGATGCGCCGTGCCCAGGTCAATACCTGCAGGCCTTCGGGCGTCAGCCCGCGAAAACGCGAGCCGCGTTCCACCAGCATCACGCCCAGCATCCGTTCGAGCTGCCGTATCGCGGAGGACAGGGTCGGCTGCGTGACGCCGCATTCCTCGGCGGCGCGCCCGAAATGGCCTTCCTTTGCCAGGGCCATGAAGAGTTCAAGACGTTCGATCAGCATTGCGCAGCCCCGTTGCGTCCGCCCGGATGCGTTTCGCTTCGAAAGCAGGTCCCGACGCGCCGTCGCGTCGGGAATCGCCTTGGTGGCGGGTCAGCCGAACAGCGCTGCCGTCTGCTGCAACGTCACCCAGATGCCCCACAGGATCGGGATGCCGACAACCGTCCATGCGGCGGCAGCCTTGGCGTCCAGTCCGCCCTTGCCGATGCCGAACGAGCCGGTGGCGCCCCTTTCGGACGCGGCCGTCGTGGCCTGGAGGCTCGCGACCTCTTCGTCAGACATGAACCACTTTTCGGCAAGCGGCTTGACGAAGAAGTTTGCCACGACCCCGAGCGCCAGCATGCCGGCGAGGATGTACATCGTGAAGTCATAGACCTGGGCGCGCGGAATGCCGGCGGCAAGCTGGAACTCACGGATGTAGTTGACGACCACGGGGCCGATGATGCCGGCCGTCGACCACGCCGTCAGCAGCCGGCCGTGGATGGCGCCGACGAACTGCGTGCCGAAGATGTCGGCGAGGTAGGCGGGGATGGTGGAGAAGCCGCCGCCATACATCGACAGGATGACGCCGAACATCAGTACGAACAGGAGCTGGCTGCCCATATGCGCGGCCGTCGGCGCCAGCGCGTAGAGCGCGATGCCGAGCAACAGGAACGTATAGTAGGTCTTCTTGCGGCCGATGTAGTCCGACAGCGAGGCCCAGAAGAAGCGCCCGATGATGTTGAACAGCGACAACAGGCCGGCAAAACCCGCCGCAATGCCGGCGATCGCCGTCTTCTGACTGGCGTCCAGCTCGTTGAAGGAAAGATCGGGCATTCCGATCAGGTCGCCTGCGAAAATCTCCTGAAGCATCGGCGACGCCATGCCGATGACACCGATGCCGGCCGATACGTTGAGGGTCAGCACGGCCCAGATCAGCCAGAACTGCGTCGTCTTGTGCGCGTCGCGCAGATGCACGTGCCGCGCGGTGATCATCGCCTTGCTGTTCTGTGCCGGCGGCGTCCATCCGTCCGGCCGCCAGCCGGACGGCGGAATGCGGTAGCCGAAGGCGCCGATCGTCATCGACACGGCATAGATCAGCGCCATGACGACGAAGGTCTGCCACACGCCGACCGAATCCTCGGTGCGGAAATGGTTCATCAGGAAATTGGCCAGTGGCGCGCCGATCATGGCGCCGCCGCCGAAGCCCATGATCGCCATGCCGGTGGCCATGCCGCGGCGGTCGGGGAACCATTTGATCAGGGTCGAGACCGGCGAGATGTAGCCGAGACCAAGGCCGATACCGCCGATGACGCCGGCGCCGAGCCACATGATCCAGAGCTGGTGGGTGACGATGCCGAAGGCGGCGATGATCATGCCGCCGCACCAGCACACCATCGACGCGAGCCCCGCCTTGCGCGGCCCGGCGCGCTCCAGCCAACCGCCCCAGATCGCCGCGGCCGATCCGAGGAACACGAAGAACAACGTGTACATCCAGCCGAGGTCGGCAATGCGCCAGTCGCAGCTCGTGGTGAAAAGCGCCGAGAACAGGTTGAGGTCTGCGCACACGACCGACTGGTCGATGCCGATGGCGCGCGACAGCGGCAACCAGAAAACGCTGAAGCCGTACGCCATGCCGATGCACAGATGGATGGCCAGCGCGGCAGGCGGCACCAGCCACCGGTTGAATCCCGGCCTGGCGACGATGCGCTCCTTGTCGAGAAGGCCGACGCCGGCGTCGCCCCCGGTGAATGTTTCACTAGCTGTGGACATGAATTCCCTCCCTGCCGCCGGAAGCTCCGGGCGGTCGTCCTGACTTGTCGTGGTGTTGCTGGCCGCTCCATCCTCTCCATGGCGACGGCTGCCCGAACGTGTGTCGCTTGCGGTGTGTCCGCCTCCGCCGCACTCCTCCATGTCGTTGCCCCACCTGCAGGTGCAACGAGCGTGCCAGTTGGACGCGGGTAGCGATTTCAGATACTTGTCGGCTGAGGGGAAAATCCCATGGACACTTTGTCCGGTGCCGGGGACAAAGTGTCCGTCAGATCACGTGGCTTCGGGCAGCCAGATGGTGAAGGTGGTGCCCTTGCCCGCCTCGCTTTCCACCGAGATCCTGCCGCCCTGACGCTCGATCAGCGTCTGGCTGATCGAGAGGCCGAGGCCTGTGCCGTCGCGTCGCTTGGTGGTGAAGAACGGGTCGAAAACCTTGGCAAGCAGGTCCTCACTCATGCCGATCCCGGTGTCGCAGACCGTCGTCACCAGCCCGGGCTGTCCGTCCAGATCCTCGTCCCGCGTGCCCAAGGTGAGCCGTCCGCCGTCGGGCATGGCGTGGATCGCGTTGACGATGAGATTGACCAGCACCTGCTGCAGCTCCGTCCGGTTCATCAAGATCAGGCGACTGGCCTGAATGTCCCGGACGATGGTGATGTTCGCCTTGTTGAGCAGGTGCTGGACGAGAGGGATGCAGTCGGTGATGACCTCGCCGGGCGCGTGACGCTCGACATAGCCGGCATATTCCTCCGGCTTGGCGAATTGCAGCAGCTTGGTGACGATCTGGCTGATGCGGTGAATCTGCTCGTCGAGAAGGCGGAACTCGGTTCGAGCCAGCTCGGCCTTCTTGCCCATGACGTTGCGCACCACCTCGAGATTGCCCTGCATCACGGCGATGGGATTGTTGATCTCGTGGGCCACGCCGGCGGTGATCTCGCCGATCGCGGCAAGCTTCTCGGACATGATGAGCTGCTTCGTGGTTGCTTCGAGCCGCCGGTTTGCGAGCTGCAACTCGCGCGTACGCTCGTCGACCCGATCGTTCAGCTCATCGTTCCAGGCTCGCAACTGCCGGTCACGCTGCTGCAACTGGTCGAGCAGATGGTCGAGATGAAGGGCGACGCGGCCGATCTCGTCGCGGGCCTCGGGGACGCGCGTGCGCGCCCCCAGATCGCCGCTCTCGACCTTGGCGATGGTGCCCGTCATGCGTTCGAGCGGCAGGAAAACGGACCCCGCCCAGCGCAGGAAGATCGGGATGCTGACCATGGCGATCGCCAAGAAGGCGAACAGGATCGTCACCAGCGTTTCGCGCTTGGCCTTTGTGAAGGGCGCCTCGAGAAAGCCGACATAGAGCATGCCGACGCGTTCGCCGTAGCTGTCCACCACGGGCTCGTAGGCGGAAATGTACCAGTCGTTGACGACGAAGGCGCTGTCGAGCCAGGTTCGGCCCTTGTCGAGGACGGCCGAACGCACGATCGCCGAAACGCGGGTGCCGAGCGCCCTTCGCCCCTCGAACAGGCGCACATTCGTGCTGATGCGCACATCGTCGACGAACAGCGTCGCGGTGCCCTGGCTGCCTTCCGGCAGGCTCGCCTCGCGATAAACGAGGTCGTTGATGGTGTCGATGAACTCGAGGTTCTGGTTGAGCAGGACGCCGCCGACCAATGCGCCCGTGCGGCCATCGCCAAGCATGGCAGGGCTTGCCGAATGCACGACCATGCCGCGCGTCTCATCGCCGCGGTCCGTCGGTACGGCATTGGCCGTCGGGACGAGCTCGATGCGCGCCCGCTCGGCCAGTTCCGGTGCGATGTCGGCGAGATCGCCGTTATCGAATATGTCGATGGCAGTCGACGGAGTGCCGGAAAGGGCGGCGGCGACGATGGGCCAGTCGGTGCGCCTCGCCGAGGCCGCGAGCGGCCGGGCCGAGGCGATGACCGTGCCTTCGGCGTCCGTCAGGTAGAGGAAGTCGAAGGCGAGCTCGCGCCGCGTCTCCTCCAGCAGGCGGACGAGCGAGGTCGCCGCGGTGCCCTCCTGTTCGACCACGTCGCGATAGCGCGCCGAAGCGCCGAGCCCCTCGATCTGCTCGCCGGTATTCTCGAGGATGCGTGCCAGATATTGATGCGCGATCGTCAGGTCGCCATTGACCTTGGAAATCAGCATGCCGTCGAACTTCGCATTCCAGCGGAAGACGGTGACGCCCAGCAACAGCGGCAGGAGCACCAGGGTCGGCAGCAAGGCGATGGCGAGAAGCTTGAAGCGGACCGAACGGCCACGCTCCGGCGTCCTGCCGGTCGATGTCGCCGGCCTGCCGGGCACGGCCGCCGCCGTCTCAGACATTCCACGCCGCACATTTGCGGTCGATGGTCTTGCGTGAGACGCCAAGACGCCTTGCCGTCTCTTCACGGTCGCCACCCGTCTCGCGCAGTACGGACAGGATGTGACGGCGCTCCAGTTCGGCAAGGCTGTCGGCCTCGTCTTCGCCTGCGCGCTTCGGCGCGCGTTGAACGCCAAGTTGCTCCAGCGGGAAGCGACCGAGGATCAGCGTGCGCTCGACGACGTTGCGGAGTTCGCGGACGTTGCCGGGCCATTCGTAGCGGGCGAGCGCGGCGCGGGCCTCCTCGTCGAGCGGCACGGGCGGCATGCCGAGTTGTTGCGACAGCTTGCGCATGAACAGGACGGCGAGTTCCTGCACGTCCTCGCCACGATCGGTCAGTGGCGGCAACTGGATCTGCATGACGTTGATGCGGAAATAGAGGTCGGCACGAAAGCGCCCTTCCGCGACCGCCCGCTCCAGATCGGCATTGGTGGCGAAGACGAAACGCAGATCGACCGGCACCTCGCGCTCGGAACCGACCGGGCGCACGCGGCGATCCTCCAGCACGCGCAGCAGCTTGCCCTGCATCGCCAGCGGCAGGTCGCCGATCTCGTCGAGGAACAGGGTGCCATCCTGGGCGTGCATGAAGATGCCTTCACGCGCGCCTTCCGCGCCGGTGAACGCGCCCTTGATGTGGCCGAACAATTCGCTCTCGATCATGTCCGGCGGAATCGCCGCACAATTGACCGGCACGAACGGCTTTTCCGCGCGCTCGGACAGGGAATGCAGCGAACGCGCCGCCACTTCCTTGCCCGTGCCCGATTCACCGGTCAGCAGCACCGAAGTCGGCAACGGCGCGACGCGGGCGATGGTCTCGCGGACCTGTCGGATGGCGTCCGACTCGCCGATCAACCGGTCGCGCAGCAGCATGTGGTCCGAGGCGGCGCGCAGTTCGTAGCGCAGCACGTAGTTCTCGCGCTGCAACCGAACCCTGTCGAGACACCGTGCCACCGCGTTGAGGATCTGGTTGGAGCGGAACGGTTTCAGTACGAAGTCCGCCGCGCCCGCCCGCAACGCGCGTATCGCCGTTTCGAGATCGGCGAAGGCCGTCATGAGGATGGCGTCGGCGAAGAGGCCGATCGCCCGCTGCTCGGCCAGCCAGTCGACGCCGTTCTTGCCCGGCATGATGTTGTCCAGGATGACGACGTCGAAATGGTGCCGGTCGAGCTTGCGGGTCGCTTCGTCGGTGTCGGCGGCTTCTTCTATGCGCTTGCAGCGCGGTCCCAGCGTGCGCATCAGGAAGTTGCGCATGCCCGGCTCGTCGTCGACGATCAGGATCGAAGCCTGCGCAAGCCACGGGCCGAACTCGCGATCAATATGCGGCTCCCGCAGCTTGCGCACCGGTTGCGTGGCCATGGCATGTCATCCCCCCCTGCTCGTCCTTCGCCGGGGACGTTAGACGCTTTCACCCCCCTATGGAAGCATGGGTCGCCGGCATCAGATCGCGCGATACTCGTTGCGAAGATCGGGGCTCTCCGGGCCAGCGCCCGTGCGACGGCCAGCATCTGTTGCTCGCCTCCGGAGAGCGTCACTCCCTCCTGCTTGCGCCGTTACGCAAGGCGCGGGAAATACTCGTAGATCTTCTCCAGCGGCCAGCCTTTGGGCTCGGCGATCTGCGCGAGCTGCCTGGAAGTCCTTCATCGCATGCACGGCGAGGCCGCCAGTTTCAGGTGACGGTCGTGGAGAACTCAGACGAAGAGCAGATCCGAACCGCTTCGTGGCTGTTCCCGCTCTATTTGTGTCTCATGAACCTGTTCGTGCTGCCGATCGTCATGGCCAGGCTCAACTATCTCCCGAGCGGTTCCGATCCCGACCTCTTCGTCCTGACGCTGCCGATGACGGAAGGACAGAGCACTCTCGGCCTGCTTGCATTCCTGGGTGGTTTCTCCTCGGCCACATCCATGGTGATCGTCTCCTCGATCGCGCTTTCGACCATGCTGTCCATATCGTCATGCCCGTCGCCATGCGCATGCCGGTCGTGCCGAGCGGAGGGGAGGGCGCGCGCAACGACGACCATCCGGCGCATCACCCCCGAGATGGACATGTCGGATAGCATGCGGCGGCGCGCCGCGCGAAAGACGTGGTCACTGCACTCGAACACGGGCAAGTGTTCGAGGAGAACTCGGGCCTTCGACGAAATCGGCGCGCCGCCTTTGCTCGATGTCAGACCAGTCGTTCGATGGCCGTGTAGGTGCCGCTCGTGCGGATCGTCAGCGAGACCGGGGCGTCGCCGCGGTTGCGCCAGAACCAGCCGTGCTTGCCGGTGAAGGCGGCCTGGAGCTGGCCTTCGTCGGAGGAGACGCTGCGGCCCTTCTCGTAGCTGATGTTCTGGCCGCCGCCGTCGCCGTGGGTGTCGTAGTATACGGCGCCGCCTTCGGAGACGACCCAGGCGAAGGCCGCGATCTCGCCTTCGACCATGGTCAGCTTGATCTCGGCTCCTTCACCGGGTGCAAGCGTGATGGTCATCTCGTCCTGGCGCTGCTCCTGCGCGGCGGCGGGCGAGACGATCAGCGCGCCGATCGTGCCCCAGATACTGGACTGACGCTCGGGTGCCGGCGGTGCTGGAGGTGCGGGTGGCGCGACGGGAGCGACCATCGGTGCCGGCGTGCCGGATGTGACGGGCGCGGTGGTCGTGCTGGTGGACGTCGCGGTCGGATTTGCTCTCGCGGCCGCGTCCCGGGCGGCGTCGGCTTCCGCCTCCGCGGCAAGCTGCATCTTGATCTCGCCCATCTCCGTCAGGTTCAGGGCGGAGCCGATGCCGGTCGGGTCGATGCCGTATTCGGACGGGAGAACGACCGCGACGAGCAGAGCGCCTGCGGTCACGATCGCGATCGCGGTCGAGCGGAGCAGCTTGGCAGTCGAGGGAAGTTCGGCGCGGGTGGGCATGTCGGTATTGTACATGTGAGGTCCTTTCGGAAAATTCAGGAAACGAGGTAGCCGGCTACCTGGTAGCCGAAGAGGAGGAAGCCTGCGGTCATCATCGCCACGTTGGCCGTGTAGGCGTGACGGAAGAAGCTCGAGCTTTTCCGCCAGAAGCCCATGACGATGAGGATCGCGCCGAGCGCCAGAAGCTGGCCGATCTCGACGCCGACATTGAAGGCGAGCAGGTTCGGCACGAGGCCGTCCGGCGCGATGTCGTATTCGAGGATCTTGGTCGACAGGCCGAAGCCGTGGAACAGGCCGAAGATGAGGGTCGCAGCCTTGGTGTTGGGCTGGAAGCCGAACCAGCGCTGGTACGCCCCCATATTGTCGAGCGCCTTGTAGACGACCGACAGGCCGATGATGGCATCGATGATGTAGCTGTTGATGCCGATGTTGAAGTAGACGCCGAGCAGCATGGTCGTGGAGTGACCGATGGCGAACAGCGTCACGTAGATGGCGATGTGCTGCATCCGGTAGAGGAAGAAGATCACGCCGAGCAGGAACAGGATGTGGTCGTACCCGGTCGCCATGTGTTTGGCCCCTAGATAGACGAACGGGATGAGGTGAATTCCTGTGATTTCCTGGATGTAGCCCTGATCGCCTGCGGCCACGCCGTGAGCGAAGGAGGTCGTGGCGAAGGCGAGCATCAGGGCCATCGCCAGGAGGCCGCATGTAAGGGTGGTGGCGCACATGCCGAGCACGCGGCCGCCACCCTGGGAAGGTGGAAGTGTCATCGAATTGGTGTCCGTGTTGAAGAAGACGTCGTCGTCCCGCGTATGCGGGCAGGCGATTCGTCAGGCTCGCGGCGGACGATCCAGTTCGAAGACGCGCAATGGCAAGGATTCGGGAAGGGCGCTGATGCGCCAGGCATCGCCCGTCCGGACGAAGAGCGTGGCCACGGACGGCGGATAGGTCGGCGTGTCGTGCAGATGGTCGGCGGCGTTGTGGCCGTGCAGGTGGCCAGGCTCGCGTTCGCTGTCCCAGCCATCGTCGTGCGAATGACCGTGCTCTGCGATCTCGGCGGCGAGTTCCAGGTGGCGCTCGGCTTCGATCTGCGCGAGTGCATGCGGGTCGTGCGAAGAGGAGCCGCCGGTCGGCGCGAGCAGCAGCGACACCGCCATCGCGCAGGCGATGACGACGCGCAACGCGACGCTTTGCAGACGGCCGATCATGATGCCAGCGATACCCCTCGGTGGTTAACGAAACCTTTCGCGTGATTCTGGGGCGAGATGAAGGCCGTTGCCCCGCAGAATGGCCACGATATTGTCCACGATGCTTCGGCAAACATCCGTCAAAGGTCCGACATGCTGAACGTCCTTGCGAACCGTACCTATCGTCACCTGTTCCTGGCGCAGATCATCGCGCTGCTGGGGACGGGGCTGGCGACGGTGGCGCTTGGCCTCCTCGCCTTCGAACTCGCTGGCGAGAACGCAGGGGCGGTGCTCGGGACGGCGCTGGCGATCAAGATGGTGGCCTATGTGGGCGTCGCGCCGGTCGCCGCGGCCCTCGCCGAGCGGCTGCCGCGGCGTGCAGCGCTCGTCGCGCTCGACATCGTCCGGGCGGCCGTGGCGGTGCTCCTGCCGTTCGTCACGGAGATCTGGCAGGTCTATGTCTTGATCTTCGCGCTGCAATCGGCATCGGCCGCGTTCACGCCGACCTTCCAGGCGACGATCCCCGACGTGCTGCCGGACGAGAAGGAATATACACGGGCGCTGTCGCTTTCGCGGCTCGCCTACGATCTCGAGAGCCTCGTCAGCCCGATGATCGCGGCCGCGCTTCTGACGGTCATCAGTTTCCACAGCCTGTTCGCCGGGACGGTCGTCGGTTTCCTCGTTTCGGCCGCGCTGGTGCTGACCGTCGTCCTGCCGAGCCCGAAGCCGAGCGCGCCGCGCGGCATCTACGACCGGACGACGCGCGGCATCCGCATCTATCTCGCGACGCCGCGCCTGCGCGGGCTGCTGGCGATCAACATGGCCGTCGCCGCGGCCGGCGCGGTCGTCATCGTCAACACGGTCGTCTATGTGCAGGCCGTCTTCGGCCTTGGCCAGAGCGAGACGGCGATGGCGCTCGCGGCCTTCGGCGGCGGCTCCATGCTCGTCGCACTGGCGCTGCCCCGGCTTCTCGACAGCCTGCCCGACCGGCCGGTGATGCTCGCGGGGGCGGGCATTCTCGCCGGCGCGACGCTGGCTGCGGCCTTCATTCAATCCTACGCCATGCTGCTTGCCGTCTGGTTCGTCGCCGGTGTCGGCTACTCCCTTGCGCAGACGCCATCCGGACGGTTGCTGCGACGCTCGTCCCATGCCGAGGACCGCCCGGCGCTGTTCGCAGCTCAGTTCGCCTTGTCGCACGCGTGCTGGCTGGTCACGTATCCGCTTGCGGGATGGGCCGGCGCGAGCCTTGGGCTGCCGGCCACGGCCGCGTTGCTGGCGGCGATCGCCGCGGCCGGCGTTTTCCTTGCGCTGCGCCTGTGGCCGTCGACCGATCCCGAAATCATCGAGCATGGGCATGATGGCCTTTCCGCGGCGCATCCGCACTGGGATGAAGGACGGCCGGACGGGAGGCATCGCCACGCCCATGCCTTCGTCATCGACGATCTGCACGGCTCCTGGCCGCAAGCGCGTTCGTGACGGGCGCCCGAGGCGCCGCCGCTTTTTTGCTACCGTGCCGTGCTCGTGGCGATCATCAGGCCGAGGGCGCGGGCGACGTTTTTCTGGTCGTCCGGCGACAGGCAGGCGACGAGGGCGCGTTCGGTTTCGGCGTGGTCGGCCATGGACGCGTCGGCCTTGGCGATGCCCTTTGCCGTCAATTGCACGACGACGCCGCGCTTGTCGCGCTTGTCGGGGCTGCGCTGCACGTAGCCGTCCGCTTCCATGCGCCGCAGGAGGTTGGACAGGCCGCCCGAGGTCAGGAGGAGGGCGTCGGACAATTCGCCCGGCGACATGCGGTAGGGCGCGCCCGACACGCGCATCGTCGCGAGAACGGCATAGGTCGGATATTTGAGCTGGTGCTGCTGCAGGACTCGCTCGACCGCGCGCAGGATGACGTCGTGAAGGTGCAGGATGCGTCCCACGATCGCCTTGCCGGAACAGTCGATGTCCGGGCGTTCCCGGCGCCATTGGGCCATGCCGCGACCGACGCGGTCGTTCTCGACCAACTGTGTTTCCAGCGCGTTCATGCCGTTCTCCCTGGCTCCTCAATCCTGCCGTCAGAGTCATAACCATCAAGGGTTGCGCGTCGCTGACGACATCAATTTACCTTTTCAGTTTCTTTCTTGAAAGATAATTCTGCCGGTGTTAGCGTGACCTCGTGATGCCGGATAACAAAAAGCAGCGGCGTCGACATCCGACCTCACATGGGAGTGCGTCATGAAATCCGCGTCTACGCTTGCAGCCGCCATCCTGGCCGGCTCCGTCGCCTTGCCTGCCGCTGCCGTCTCGCAGGAACTCGTTCTGGGAGCCTTCGGCGGCTCCTTCGCCGACAATGTCCAGGCCTGCTATATCGAACCCTTCGAAGCCGAAACCGGCGCGAGCGTGCTCGTCAAGCCGGCCTCGTCCTCCCAGCACGCCGCCGCAGTGCGCGCGACGGCCGGATCGTCGGACATGGACGTGGTCTTCGCCGACGACGCCTTTGCCGTCCAGTTGATGAACGAGGACCTGATCGAGACGCTGGACCGCTCCAAGCTGATCAATGCCGGCGAGATCGTCGACGGCGCCTGGGGCGCGGGTGACGCCTATGTCGCCGCGATGGTCGGCGCGACGGCGATCGTCTACAACCCGGACAAGGTGACCGAGCCGCCGACCTCCTGGGCCGACCTCTTCGACGAGAAATATGCCGGCCGCATCGCCATCGGCGACATTTCCGGCACGACGGGCTGGCAGTTCCTCGCCGCCGTCAACGCGATGGAGGGCGGCGACCTCGACAACATCGATCCGGGCATCGCCAAGATCGAGCCGCTCGCCAAGAGCGCGGTGCTTCTCTACACGCAGGCCGACCAGGTGGTTTCGCTGTTCGAGCGCGACGAGATCGACATCGCGGTCTGGTATCCCGACCGGGCCGGCGTCGCGGCCCAAAAGGGCCTGCCGCTCGCTGTCGCCTACCCCTCCGAGGGCGGCGTCGCGATCCGGCCGACCATCTCGATCCCCAAGGGCACCGAGAATGTCGACCTCGCGCACAAGTTCATCGATACGGTGCTCGACGCGGAAAACCAGAAGTGCTTTTCCGAGCGCCAGTTCATCGGGCCGGTCAACCGCAATGTCGAACTGAGCGACGAGGTCGCCGCCATCGTGCCGTCGGGCGAGACGGTCGAGAACCTGATGTTCCTCGACCCGGCCGTGATGTCGCAGAAGCTGCCCGACTGGACCCGTCGCTGGCAGCGCGAAGTGCTGCGCTAGCACCTGCCGGACGGCCGGTCGCAAGCCCGGCCTTCCGCCTCTTGCACCCGTCATCGAGGACCGCGATGAGCAGGCTCGTACTTGAACATGTCGAGAAGCGATACGGCACCGTTCCGGTCGTCAAGGATGTTTCCCTCACGATCGAGGAGGGCGAGTTCGTCTCGCTTCTCGGGCCTTCTGGCTGCGGCAAGACGACGATCCTGCGCATGGTCGCCGGTCTCGTCGAACCGTCCGCGGGCTCGATCCGCATCGGCGAGAAGGACGTCACGAACCTGCCGCCGAACAAGCGCCAGATCGGGCTCGTCTTCCAGTCCTACGCGCTGTTTCCGCACCTGACCGTGTTCGAGAACGTCGCCTTCGGGCTGCGCCGCCAGGGCGAGTCCGGCAACGGGTTTTCGGCGCGGGTCAGGGAAGCGCTCGCGCTGGTGCGGCTGGCCGACTATGGCGAACGCTATCCGCGCCAATTGTCGGGCGGCCAGCAGCAGCGCGTGGCGATGGCGCGGGCGATCGCGCCGCGGCCACGCGTCCTCCTCTTCGACGAGCCGCTTTCCAATCTCGACGCCAAGCTGCGCGACGAGATGCAGATCGAACTGAAGCGGCTGCAGGCGGAACTCGCCATCACCACGCTGTTCGTGACCCACGACCAGTCGGAGGCGCTGTCGCTTTCGGACCGGGTCTGCGTGATGCATGACGGCATCATCCAGCAATATGCGCCGCCGGAGGACATCTACCACCGCCCGGCGACGGCATTCGTGGCGAGCTTCATCGGCAAGCCGAACCGGCTGAGCGGCACTGTGGCCGGCAACGGAGCCGACGGGCGCATCGATTGCGGGCAGGGGCTGACGATCCGCGCCGCAGCGGTCGCGGCGCGTGCCGGCAGCGCCGTCGATGTCTTCATCCGCCAGGAGGCGATCCGGCTTTCGACAACGCCGGAGGCCGCCGACAACGCGCTTGCGGGCACTGTCGCCATGCGCTCCTTCTCCGGCGCGCATGTGCAATATGTCGTGCGGCTGCCAAACGGCACCGAACTCGTCGTCGAGACGCCGTCGAGCGGCCCTGCGAGCGACCTTGCGCCGGGCAGCGCGATTCACCTGCTCGTCTCGGCCGCGGATGTCTTCGCGCTGCCAGCGGCGGGACGGGCGTCATGAACTCGGCGCGGACGGGGCTCTTGCTGATCGCGCCGCTGGCGATCGTGCTCGTCGGCGCATTCCTGGTGTCGGTCCTGCTTCTCGCGCCGACGAGCTTTCGCGAATATCTGCCGGGGACCGGGATCGTCCCGGATAGCTGGACGCTCGAAAACTATCTGCGGATCGCGACCGACGATTTCTATCGCGAGGTCGTCTGGCGCACGCTGGCGCTCGGGCTCGGCGTCACCGCGGCCTGCCTGATGCTCGGCTACCCCGTCGCCTACCTGATCGTGCGCGGCGACCCGCGCTGGCGCCTGCCTTTGACGCTGCTCGTCATCTTCCCGCTGATGCTCAACCTCGTCGTGCGTTCCTTCGGCTGGATCGCGCTTTTGACCAATCGCGGTCTGGTCAACAACCTCCTGATGTCGCTCGGCATCATCGACGAGCCGCTGAAGCTGATGTTCAACCTGACCGGCGTGATGATCGGCATGGTGCACATCTACCTGCCCTTCATGGTGCTGATGCTGGTCGCCGCGCTGCAGAACGTGCCGCGCGACGTCGAGGCGGCGGCGGCGACGCTCGGCTCGGGACGGATGCACGTCTTCACCGCCGTCACGCTGCCATTGACCGCGCCCGGCATCATCGCCGGATCGATCCTGGTCTTCGTCCTGTCGATCAGCGCGCTGGTGACGCCGCGCATGCTGGGCGGGCCGACCTACCAGGTCATGGCGACGCTGATCTACGACGAGTACATGCAGCTTCTCGACTGGTCGAGCGGCTCGGCGCTCTCCTTCACGCTGGTCGCCATCGCGGTTGCGATCATCTGGCTTTCCAACCGCGCCGCAAAGCGCTGGGCAGGTCTGGCATGAATGAGCAGAAACCCGGCTTTGCCGTCTCCAGCTTCGCGCTTCTCGTTATCGCCTTCCTGCAGGTGCCGGTGATCGTGGTCGTCCTCGCGGGGTTCAGCGAGACGTCCTACCTGACGATTCCGCCGCAGGGGCTGACGCTGCGCTGGTTCGGCGAGGTTCTGACCGACCCGACCTATCTGAGCGCGATCCGGATCAGCCTGATCCTCGCCGTCTCCGCGACGCTCGCCTCGATGGTGCTGGGCGTGGCGGCTGCCTATGCGATCCACAAGAAGATGCTGCCCGGATCGGACGCGATCACGTCGTTCCTGATGGCGCCGCTGGTGGTGCCGTCGGTCGTCGTCGGCGTCGCGCTCCTGCAGTATTTCACCCTGATCGGCTGGCGCGGCAGTTTCCTTGCGCTGATCCTTGCGCACACGATCATCACCGTGCCCTATATCGTGCGATCCGTGCTCGCGAGCCTTTCGGGCATCGATCCGTCGCTGGAGGAGGCTGCGCGCGTGCTCGGCGCGAACGGGCCGTCGGCGTTCCGGCTGGTCACGCTGCCGCTGATCAAGCCGGGGCTCGTCGCGGGTGCGCTGTTCGCCTTCGTCACCTCGATGGAGAACGTGCCGGTCACGATCTTCCTCGCCAGCGCACGGCAGACGACGCTGCCGATCCTGATCTTCTCCTCCGTCGAGATGGGCGTCGATCCGAGCGTCGCGGCCGTGTCGACGCTTCTGATCGTCGCCACCGCCGTCGTCCTGCTTCTGGCCGAGCGCTGGGCCGGCTTCCACAAATTCGTCTGAGAGGCGGCACGATGCATCTGACCGACCGGGGTTTCCCGCTCTTTTTGACCTTCGACCTCGATGCCGAGACGATGTGGACTGGGCGCGATGCGTCGTATGCCGAGCGGCCGATCCTGATGTCGCAGGGCGCGTATGGCTGGAAGGTGGGCACCGGCCGCGTGCTCGACCTCCTCGCCCGCTACGGAATCCGGACGACCTTCTTCATTCCGGGCCTCATCATCGACCAGCGTCCCGAACTCGTCGAACGCATCCTCGAAGCCGGGCACGAGCTTGCCCATCACAGCTATTCGCACCGCTGGATTCTTTCGCTCACCGCCGACGAGGAGCGCGAGGAGATGGAAAGGGGCATCGAGTCGATCGTGCGCGCGTCCGGCAGGCGGCCGCGGGGCTGGCGTTCGCCGGCGGCGGAGTTGTCGAAGATCTCCCTGCCGCTTCTGGTCGAGCACGGCTTCGACTATTCGTCGAACTTCTTCGACGACGATTCGCCCTACCTGCTCGACGTCGAGGGCAAGCCGACGGAGATCGTCGAGCTGCCGTTCCGCTGGGTGCTCGATGACGCGCCCTTCTTCCAGTATTCGATCGTGCTGCCCGGCCGCACCATGCAGGCGCCCTCGGCGGTGCTGGAAGCGTGGAAAGCCGAATTCGACGTGCTCTATGCCGAGCGGCGCATGATGATGGTCGGGATGCATCCCGAGATGATCGGCCAGCCGTCGCGCCTCAAGGTGCTCGAAGGGCTGATCGAGCATGCGCTGGCGCATCCCGATGTGTGGATCGGCCGCTGCGACGAGATGTCGGACGCGATCCGGCCGAAGCTCACGGCGGCGCGCGCATGACCGCCTCGCTCGAAGGCCGCCGCATTCTCGTCACCGGCGCCGCGCGCGGCATCGGCCGGGCGAGCGCGCTGCGCTTTGCCGAAGCGGGCGCGATGGTCGGCTGCCTCGACATGGACGGCGCGGCGCTCGACGAACTCTGCGCCGGGCCGCAGGGCAACCGGCTGCACAGGCTCGTCGGCGACGTGACATCGTCGGAAATCCTCGCCGGAGCGATGGACGAACTGGCGCAGCGGTTCGGCGGGCTGGACGGGGTCGTCAACTCGGCCGGCGTCGACCTCGAAAAGCCGCTGACCGACGTCAGCGATGCGGACTGGGACCGCGTCTTACGGGTCAATTTGACCGGGCCGATGATCGTCTGCCGCGCCGCGCTGCCGCTCCTGAAGGCGGCGGGCCGGGCCACGATCGTCAATGTGTCTTCAGGCGCCGGGCTGCAGCCGTTGAAATTCCGTACGGCCTATTCGGCGTCGAAAGCGGGACTGCAGATGTTCTCGAAGGCGCTGGCGATGGAGACGGCCGAGTTCGGCGTGCGGGTCAACGCCGTCTGCCCGGGGGCGGTCGAGACAGACCTCTTCCGATCCGGGCTCGGCGAACCGGAGGATGCCGAAGGGCGCCGCGTCGTCATCCGCCAACGCTACGCGCTCGGCCGGATCGCCGCCGCCGATGAGATCGCCGCCGCCATCTTCTGGCTGACGAGCTGGGAGTCCTCCTACGTGACCGGCTCGGTTCTTGCGGTCGATGGCGGCCGAACCTTCCACTGAGAGGTCGATGATGCGTTTCGACGACAAGACCGTGATGATCTCGGGCGGCGGCAACGGCATCGGGGCTGCGACGGTCGAGCGGTTTCTCACCGAGGGCGCCCGCGTCGCGGTGATCGACCTTGAGACGGACGGGCTGGCGCACCTCGCCGGCGACCGGCTCTTCGCCGTGGCCGGTGACTGCACCGACGCGGCGACGCTTGCCGCGTTCCATGCCGATGCGGTTGCAAGGTTCGGCCCGGTCGACATCCTCTTCAACAATGTCGGGCAGAGCGGGCGCGAACGGTCCGCGGCGTTCCATGAATCGCAGGAAGAGGTCTGGCGGTTCGTGCTCGAAATCTCGCTGCTCTCGACGATGCGGCTGTCGCGGCTCGTGGCGCCGGCGATGCGCGAGCGGGGCGGGCGGATCGTCAACATGTCGAGCGATGCCGCCTTCGTCGGTGATTCCGGCCTTGCCGACTACGCGGCGGCCAAGATGGGGATCGTGGGCTTCACCCGCGCGCTCGCCCGCGAACTCGCGCCGTTCGGCGTCACGGTCAATGCCGTCGCGCCCGGCGCGATCCGCACCCGCGCGCATGAGCGCGTGCCGGCGGAAATGATCGAGCGGATCAAGCAGGCGACGCCGGCCGGCTTCGTCGGCGAGCCGGCGGACGTGGCGGGCGTCGTCGCGTTCCTGGCGAGCGAGGATGCGCGCTTCGTTACCGGGCAGACGCTGCTCGTCGACGGCGGCCGCTGGATGATCTGACGAGGAGACGAGGCATGACTGGAATCTGCGAGATGAATGCGGTCGCGCTTGCCGCGGCGATCCGCGGCAAGGAAATCTCGCCGGTGGAGGCGACGCGCGCCGTGCTCGATCGCATCGAGGCACGCGCCGACCTCAACGCCTTCATCACCGTCTGCGCCGACGAGGCGCTGGCCGAGGCGCGGGCGGCGGAGGATGCGGTGATGGCGGGCGGCGAGCTTGGGCCGCTTCACGGCGTTCCCTATTCCGTCAAGGACCTCGTCAATACGCGCGGCGTGCGCACCACGATGGGCTCGCTGGTGTTCAAGGACAACGTGCCGTCTGAGGACGGCGTTTCGGTCGCGCGGGCGCGCGCCGCCGGCGCGATCCTCGTCGGCAAGACGACGACGCCCGAGTTCGGCCATCTGCAGGCGGCGACCGCGCCGATCTTCGGCCGGACGCTCAACCCGATCGATCCGAAGGTCACGCCCGGCGCGTCGAGTTCGGGCGCGGCGGTTGCGGTCGCCGCGGGCATGGGGCCGATCGCGGTCGGCACGGATGGCGGCGGCTCGATCCGCATTCCGGCCTCCTGCTGCGGCGTCGTCGGGCTGAAGCCGACGCTCGGCGCGATCCCGCACCTGCAACTGCCGGACCTCTTCGCCGCGAATTCCTATGTCGGGCCGATGGCGCGCAATGTCGCCGACACCGCGCTGCTGTTCGAGGCGATGGCGGGGCCGGATGCGTTCGATCCCTATGGACAGGCGCAGGTGCCGGTGCAGAAGACGTTTGCGGGGCTGAAAGGACTGCGGGTCGCATGGTTGCCCGATTGCGGCGCGCGCGTCGATCCCGAGGTCGCCGCGATCTGCGCGGCAGCACGCGACCGGATGGTCGCGGCGGGGGCCGACGTCGAGGAGATCCGGATCGACCTCAAGGCGCTCGAACCGGTGTTCCTGACGCTTCTGAGGGTCGGGCTTGCGGCGCGCAACGGCAGTCTCGTCGACGCGCATCGCGATCTCCTGTCGCCGACGCTGGTCGACACGATCGAGCTTGGCCGGACCTATTCGGCGATCGACCTCGCGCAGGCCGCGTTCGCCCGCACCGATCTCTTCCGGACATTCCAGAGCCATTTCGCGCGCTTCGACGTCATCGTCTCGCCGACGCTGACCGCCCCGCCGCTGCCCATTGACGTCGATCCGACCGGTGACATCATGATCGCCGGGGAAAATGCCGGGACGATCCGCGGTGCCTGGTATCCCTATACCTATGCGCAGAACCTGACCGGCCATCCGGCGATCTCGATCCCGTGCGGGACGACGGCGGCCGGCCTGCCGGTCGGGCTGCAGCTTTGCGGCGCCTGGTATCAGGACCGCCATCTACTGGCAGTCGCCGGGGCGGTGGAAGACGAACTCGCGTGACGTCTTGAAGCCGTGATGCGAGCCGCGTGTTGCGCGGCTCGCATCCGGTCGGCGCCGTCACGCGGCGCGGATTTCGGCGATCGGGCGGATGTTCTGGTTCATGCGGAACAGGTTCAGCGGATCGAATTTCCGCTTCGTCTCGACCAGGCGCTGGTAGTTCGCGCCATAGGCTGTCTCCACCCGGTCCATCTCGTCCTCGGGCATGAAGTTGATATAGGCCGTTCCGGCCGCATAGGGCCGCGCGGCGTCGAAGAGTTCGCGCGCCCAGTCGATGCAGGGACGGTCCATGCGGATTTCGCGCCAGCGGGCGTGGACGTTCATGACATAGTGCGCGTTGCGTTGCGGGAAGGCCGTCGCGTCGATCGAGATGCGGCCGGCTGCGCCGCCGACATGGCCGAGGAAGACTTCGCATTCGGGGCCGGGGAGCCGTCCGATGGCGTCGACGAGGACGTCGATCGCCTTGTCGGAGAGTTCGGTGAAGTCGTGGCTCTTCCAGTAGTTGCGGGCGCCGGGGGTGAGGAGCGGGTCGAAGGCCTGCTGCCAGGCGACGAACGGCGTCGGGCCGACCACGTCGGCGATCGGCGTTCCGATCGCGCGCAATTGCGCCGTCGCCTTCTCGCCGTCCGCGAGGTCGCCGCAATAGCACATGGCAAGGACGATCACCTCCTTGCCGTGCCATTCGGCGGGCAGGAAGGGCAGGGGCGGCGCCTGGCGCATGACGACCCAGCAGGTGAGTTCGTCAGGCGCGGATTCGAGCGCCCTGCGGTATTCCTTGAGAACCGAACGGGCATCGGCGAAGGGGTGGACGACGAGGCCCGACAGGACCTGCGGGCCGACCTGGTGAAGCTGGAACTCGAAGGCCGTGACGACGCCGAAATTGCCGCCGCCGCCGCGGATCGCCCAGAACAGGTCCGAGTTTTCCGTCAGGCTCGTGCGCAGCAATTCGCCGTCGGCCGTCACCACGTCGGCGGACATCAGATTGTCGATCGTGAGGCCGAACTTGCGCGTCAGCCAGCCGAAGCCGCCGCCGAGCGTGAGGCCGGCGACGCCGGTCGTCGAGTTGATGCCGGTCGGCACGGCCAGCGCGAAGGCCTGCGTCTCCTTGTCGAGATCGGAGAGGAGCGCGCCCGGTTCGACCCATGCGCGCCGGATCGACGGGTCGACGCGGACCGAGCGCATCTGCGACAGGTCGATGAGCAGGCCGCCTTCGCAGACGGCATTGCCGGCAATGTTGTGGCCGCCGCCGCGCACCGAGACGAGCAGCCCGTGCTCGCGCGCAAAGCGAACCGCGTTGACGACGTCGGAAGCGCCGGCGCAACGCGCAATCAGGCCGGGACGCCTGTCGATCATGGCGTTCCAGATCGAGCGCGCCTCGTCATAGGACGCGTCGTCCGGTTCGAGGATGCTCCCGCGCAACCTGGCCGCAAGAGCTTCGATCTCGCCGGCGTCGACCATGGTCGTTCCGGTGTCGAGGTTGACGATGTTCGTATCGAGCATGACCCGTTCCTCCCGGTGACTGGGTCCGCCCACCGCCGTGTTCATGGTGCGCCTCGGCCGCCGCGGAGACAAGGAAAATGGTTGCGCGCTGCAGCGCCCCTACATGATCAGACGCCAGAAGAAGACGGCGCTCATGGCAAGGCCGACGGCGATGACGATCGCCCTGACCACCTCGCGCGGCAGGGCGCGCGCGAGCGGCGCGCCGGCATACCCGCCGATCGTCGCCGCCGCCATCATGACGACGGCCTGCGGCCACGAGACGATGCCTGCAACCGTGAAGGTGACGACGGATACGGCGGACAGGACGAAGGACAGCGCGTTCTTGAGGCCGTTCATCAAATTGAGGTCGCGCATGCCCCACAGGGCGAAGAGCGCGAGGAGGACGATGCCGAGGCCGCCGTTGAAATAGCCGCCATAGATCGAAACCGCGAGCGTGCCGACGACGCCGCCGGGCCTGGCGAAGTCATGCGCGGCCGCCCATGCCTGGATGCGGCCGGCAAAGGCGAAGGCGGCGGTCGCCGCGAGGAGGAGAAAGGGGACGACGGCCGAAAACGCCTCGTTGGAGGAGACGAGCAGCAGGAGCGAGCCGAGGAAGCCGCCGACAGCGGTGACGGCGACGATCTTCAGGAGAAGCCGGCGGTCGAAGGCGCCGATCTCGCGGCGAAAGCCCATGGCGCCGCCGAGATAGCCGGGAAAGACGGCGACCGCACTCGTCGCATTGGCGGCGACGATGGGAACGCCGGTGAAAACGAGGGCGGGGAAGGTGAGGAAGGTGCCGCCGCCGGCGATGGTGTTGAGGAGCCCCGCGAGGAAGGCGGCGGTTGCGAGTATCAGCCAGTCGATCATCTATGCCTTGTCCTGTCGGCCCTTCCTGTATGGCGGCGCGCTGCCGGGGATCGGCGCCGAAGGAGCCACATGTCAAGCGCGAGGGACGCCTAGCCGTGCAGGAGCACGCGGCAGAAAGCCTTGGACCAGGCTCGACCGGCGCTACAGATGATCTGCCGTTTCGGCGAGGGATTGCGCGGCGAGCGAGCCCCATTCGGTGCGGGCGACGAGGGCGGCCTCGACGCGGTTTCGCACGCCGAGCTTCTTCATGATGTTGGTCATGTGATATTTGACCGTCTGCTCGCTGACGCCGAGCTGGGCGGCGCATTCGCGGTTGTTCATGCCGAGCGCGACGAACTGGAGGGTTCGGGTCTCCTGCGCCGACAGGGTGTCGACCTGCCGCTTCTGCTTGCTGCCCGCCAGGATCGTCACGAGGCGCACGGCAAGGTTGGGCGAGACGAAGGTTTCGCCGGCCGCGACCGTCTTGACGGCATCGACCAGTTCGGGACCCGACACGCCCTTGAGCACGTAGCCGACGGCGCCGGCGTCGAGCGCGCGCAGGACGTCGTCCTCGTTTTCGGACACCGTCAGCATGATGATGCGCGTGTCGAGCTTCATCGCCGCGATCTCGCCGACCGCGGCAATGCCGTCATCGGGCATCGAGATGTCGATCAGCGCGACAAGGGGATTGCCGGCGGCGCACAGCGACACGGCTTCGCGGCCCGACGCGCCTTCGCCGACGACGCGGATCGCCGGGTCACGCTCCAGGCAACTGATCACGCCGGCGCGGAACAGCGAATGATCGTCGACGACGACAACGGACAGCGGATTCATTCGTCTTGGCCTCCGGCGATCGGCAGCACGATCGAGACGCGTGCGCCGCCATCGGGCATGCGGCCGATCTCCAGGGTGCCGCCGAGGCTCTCGACGCGGTCGCGCATGGCGCCGAGGCCAAGCCCGCCATCGACGCGCTGTGGCGTTCGGCCAAGGCCGCCTCCGTCGCTGACGGACACCGCGACCTCGCCTTCGCCGACATGGCAGACGACCGTCTGGTCCCGACCGTCGGCATGCCAGAAGGCGTTGGTCAGGCCCTCCTGGACGAAGCGGAAGACGCAGACGTTGAGCGCGGCAGGCAGGACGCCGCTCTCGCCGCTAAACTCGTACTGGACCGCGGTTCCGGTGCGCAATTCGTGCAGGCTGACCGCGCGCCGGACGACGGCCTCTATCTGCATGTCCTGGATTTCGGGCAGCATCAGGCCCTTCGAGATGGCGCGGATGTCGGTCAGCGCCTCGTCAAGCAGCGACTTCATCCGGGTTGCTTCCGTGCGCTGATCCTCCGGTTCGAGCTCGGTGATGCGGCCGACCTTCATGGCTGCGAGTGCGACCAGTTGCGCGGGGCCGTCATGGAGGTCGGCGCCGACCTGGCGGAGCATGCGCTCGTTGTTGCGGGCGAACTGCCGCGAGGCCTTCTGGACGCGCTGGTTGAGCTGCTCGATCTCGCGATGGGCGAGGCGAAGCTCGCCGAGCTGGCGCTGGAGACGCTCGTGCTGGAGTGCGATGGTGCGCGTGCCGTGGGCGACGATGCCGTAGAGCGAGCCCATCAGGAGAAGGGTGGAAAAGGCGAGAACGATCCAGACCTGGCGCTGGATGAAGGCGATCTTGGCGTCGAGCTCGTCGGTGATCTCGTGGATCTCGGCGACGGCGACTATCTCGCCTGAAACCGAATCGCGCAGCGGGATGTAGATTTCGAGGAATTGCTCCTTGAAGCCGCGCATCCTGTGTTCGCTGGCGGCCAGATCGGTCAGCCGCGCGGAAAACTCGCCGGCGAAGGCGGCCCGCAGCGCTGCGGAGGAGGCGAAGCTCAGCCCCATGATGTTGTCGGACCGGGAATAGACGATCGTGCCGTCCCGGTCCCAGATGTCGAGATGGGGAAAGCGGGCGCTCAGATGCTGCGAGCCGAGGAGCGCGTCGAGCGAACCGCGATCGTCGGACGCCAGCGCGCCCGCCGCGCTCAACTCGTCGACATAGGGATCGAGCATGCGGCTGACGAGAAGGCCGGTGGAGGCGGCCCGGCTCTCGATCGATTTCTGCGTCGCCGTGTGCGTGATGTAGAGCCCGCCGAGCACCATCGCCGTCAGCATCAGCGCGCCGCCGGCGATCGCGAACTGCGCGCGCAGGCTCATCTGAAGACGCCAAGCGGGCAGTCCAAGTCGGGGCAAGTCGAAATCCGCTAGAGCCACTGTCCTGTCCTTCGAATGACCAGCAATCGCAGAATACAGGCGAAATGATTGCACAACCATGGCCGAAAGGCATGTTTCCACCTCGACTAAAGTCAAGGCGGGTCGCAGTCGAGCGCCTCGACTTCGCTTCCCCATAGGGTGAATTCATTCGTCAGACCTATCGGCATTATGCCGGGGCGGGGCTGCACCCACTATTGAGGCCACATGGGAAGGACCATCCGCGGGCGATCGTCTGGCGGCAACCTCCCGGGGGATCAAGAGACCAAAAGGTCAAGGGAGACAGTCATGGTCACGCTCGTTCGTCACGACCTCGAATTCATCCTCAAGCAGATCAAGATCGCGGAGGCGCATAGCGACGCGATCGAGCAGCTCCATGGCCAAGGGGTCGTGGGCGAGATCGGGGACGAACTGCGCGAACTCGTCGAAAGCCCGCTTCTGCCGGATGGCCTTCGCACCGTCGACGGCTCGTTCAACAATCTCGTTCCCGGCCGCGAAAAGTGGGGCGCCTCGGGCGAGCCCTTTCCGCGCCTGACGAGCCCGAACTGGGTCAATGAGAGTGACGATCAGATCACCTTCGGGCAGGGGTCGCAGGGCGAGGTTACGTTCACGGATGGGAACTATGGCGAGCATGGCGCGCCGTTCGGTCCGGGTGGGCTCGGCGGCGGCACGCTCGTCGATGCCGACCCGCGCATCATCTCGAACCTGATCGTCGACCAGACGCTCGCCAATCCGGCCGTGATCGCCGCAGCCCTGCGCCATGCGGGACTTGACGAGGCGGACATTCCGGCGGCGGTGACCGAAATCCGCGCGGCCTACCTCAACCAGCCGGACTTTTCCGAGGCGCTGGCAAACGCGCAGGCCGATGTCGCAACCGCACAGGCCGCCGTTGGAGCGGCACAACAGGCCGTCGTAGACGTCGAGGATATTGCAGATCTTCAGCCGCTTCTCGACGCCCTTGCAGCGGCTGAGGCCGCGCTCACGCAGGAACAGGCGGAACTGGTGCAAATCCAGACGGACGCCGCCGCGTTCGACGCCCTGTTGGACGACTACGGTATCCAGATGGACGGCAACACCGTCCTGTTGCCCAACGTCTCGCCCGACGAAGGCCTGTCGGCGCCCTACAATTCCTGGTTCACGCTGTTCGGGCAGTTCTTCGACCACGGCCTCGACCTCGTGAAGAAGGGCGGCAACGGCACGGTCTACATTCCGCTCCAGACCGACGATCCGCTTTACAACTCGGCCTCGCCGCATACCAACTTCATGGCGCTGACGCGCGCGTCGGTCGGCGAGGATGCGGGCAACGTCACGACGCCCTGGGTCGACCAGAACCAGACCTACACCTCGCACGCCTCGCATCAGGTGTTCCTGCGCGAATATGTCATGGTCGGCGGAAAGCCGGTTGCGACCGGCCTCCTCCTGGAAGGGACCGAAGCCAACACGCTGGCGACGTGGGGCGATGTCAAGGCGCAGGCGCGCACGATGCTCGGCATTGAGCTGACGGACGCGGATGTCGGCATGGTGCCGCTTCTGCGCACCGACCCCTACGGCAACTTCATTCCTCATCCGGAGACCGGCTTCGCGCAGGTCATCATCGGCATCGGCGCCGACGGCATTCCGAACACGGCGGACGATCTCGTCGTTTCGGCTACCGTGAATGGACTCGGCGTCGTTACCCCGGTCAATCCGACCGAGGTCGGCGCCATTCGCATCCCCAACGCCTTCCTGGACGACATCGCGCACGCAGCAGCACCCGTCCTGGCGGGCGGCGTACTGCAGCGCGATGGCGACGACGCGCTCGGCTACAGCGGCGGGTTTATCCGTGGCCAGCAGACCTCCTACGACAACGAACTTCTCGATGCGCATTTCATCACCGGCGACGGGCGCGGCAACGAGAATATCGGCCTTACGGCGGTGCATTATGTCTTTCACGCCGAGCACAACCGCTTGGTCGAGCAGATGAAGGCAACGATCCTCGCGACGAACGATGAGGCTTTCATCGCCGAATGGCACGATGCGAACGGCAATTGGGACGGCGAACGCCTGTTCCAGGCGGCGCGCTTCACGACCGAAATGCAGTACCAGCACCTCGTCTTCGAAGAGTTCGCGCGCAAGATCCAGCCCGACGTCGACATCTTCCTCGTCGAGCCGGACGTGGAGATCAATCCGGCGATCTTCGCGGAATTCGCGAACGTGGTCTATCGCTTCGGCCATTCGATGCTGAACCAGACCGTCGACCGCACCTATGAAGACGGCACCAAGGACAATATCGACCTCTTCCACGCCTTCCTGAACCCGGTCGAATTCGGTGGGTCCGGCATCTCGCAGGCGCAGATGGCCGGTGCGATCGCGGTCGGCATGTCGGCGCAGCGCGGCAACGAGATCGACGAATTCGTCACCGACGTCCTGCGCAACCAGCTCGTCGGCATTCCGCTCGACCTTGCCGCCATCAACATCGCCCGCGGCCGGGATACCGGCATGCCGACGCTGAATCAGGCGCGCGCGCAGTTCACGGAGATGGCCAATGGTGACCAGCTCCTGCGGCCCTATACGAGCTGGGCGGATTTCGCGCTCAACCTGAAGAACCCGGAATCGATCATCAACTTCATCGCCGCCTATGGCACGCATGTCTCGATCACGACGGCGCTGACGCTCGAAGACAAGCGCGACGCGGCGATGCTGCTCGTTTTCGGTGGCGCCGGCGCGCCTGCCGACCGGCTCGACTTTCTCAACGCCGTCGGCATCCATGCCGAAAAGCTCGGCGGGCTCGACAATGTCGACCTGTGGATCGGCGGCCTTGCCGAAAAGAAGATGGCCTTCGGCGGCATGCTGGGATCCACCTTCTCCTTCATCTTCCAGCTCCAGATGGAAAACCTGCAGGATTCGGACCGGTTCTACTACCTGTCGCGCACGCAGGGCCTCAACCTCCTGACCGAACTGGAAAACAACTCGCTCGCCAAGATGGTGATGCGCAACACCGACATCGCCGATACGGGCCTGACCCTGCCGGCGGACATCTTCACGGTGCCCGACCACACCCTCTACATGAACTACAATACGCAAATGGCGGTCACGGAGCTGGAAGATCCCCAGCACTCCAATCCGCTCCTGCAGGCGATCTCGGCGCTCGTCGAGCGCCGGGACGCAGATGGCGACGGGACGGCGGAGTATATCCGCTACAACGGGCTCGACCACATCGTCATCCAGGGCACCGGGAACGACGACCACATCGTCTCGGGCGGCGGCGACGACACGGTCTGGGGCGGGGCGGGCGATGACCGCATCGAGGCCGGCTACGGCGTCGACAGCATCAATGGCGGGGAGGGCGACGACATCATCACCTCGGCCGGCACCGACATCGGCGCCATCTCGGTGCTGAAGGGCGAGTCCGGCAACGACGTCATCGTCGACGGCACCGGCATGTCGCTGATCTTCGGCGGCGCGGGCAAGGACTACCTCGTCTCCGGCTTCGACGACGGCGAAATCCGCGGCGGCCGGGACGACGACTTCCTGTTCGGCGGCGACGGCATGGGCATGCTGTTCGGCAACGAGGGCAATGACTGGATCGAGGGCGGCGGCGGCTTCGACTACATCGCCGGCGACAATGGCGAACTGTTCTTCAACTCGACCATCATCGGCCACGACGTCATCGATGGCGGCTCCGGCGACACCGACTATGACGCCGATTCCGGCGACGACATCATGGTGGCCGGCGAAGGGATCCAGAAGTTCATCGGCATGTGGGGCCACGACTGGGTCATCTACAAGGGGCAGGCGACCGCTGCCGACGCCGACATGAACTTCCCCGTCTTCGACTCGCTTCCGCTGGAGGTCCTGCGCGACCGCTTCAGCCAGGTCGAGGCGATCTCGGGCTGGAACCGCGACGATGTCATCCGCGGCGACGACCGCAGCTCCGACGACATCGAGGAAGCGGTGATCGACCCGACGCCGGAAGGCAATTTCCTCTACAACGAGCTCAACCAGGCGGCCATCGACCGCATCGCGGGCCTCGACGAGATCATCAAGGCCGGCCTGATGACACTGGGCGAATATCGCGCGGACGGCTCGTGGGAGAACGGCCAGTCCGGCACCTCGGAACTGATCTTCAACGGCGGCAACATCCTGCTCGGCGGTGGCGGCTCCGACACGATCGAAGGACGCGGCGGCAACGACGTCATCGACGGCGACGCCTGGCTCAACGTGCGCATCTCGGTGCAGGCCGCTGATGGAAGCGGCGCCGAGATCGCCACGGTCAACAGCATGCTCGACAACATGACGCTCAATGGCGTGACGAAGTCGCTGACGAGCTGGATGCTGGACGGCACGATCAATCCGGGCCAGTTGCAGATCGTCCGCGAAATTCTTTGGGACGACAGCGGCACGGATACGGCCGTCTTCTGGGACATCCGGGCGAACTACCAGATTCTCTACAATGATGACGGCAGCATCACCGTCGACCACACTACGCAGACCGTGGGAGAGATCGACCCGATCACGGGCCGCAACCGGCAGCCGGACGGCCGCGACACGCTCTACAATATCGAGCGGATCAGCTTTGCCGATATCGACGTCGTGATCGGCAACCGCCCGGCGACAGGCCTGCCGATCATCACGGGCGAGAACAATCTGCTGTCGGTCGACCTTACGGGCATTCAAGACGAAAATGGCCGGCCGCCGGCGGACTCTGCCTATACGGTTGTCTGGCAGCATTCGATGAATGGTCTTGACGGCTGGGCCAATGTCGACGACGGCGGCAGCCCGCTTGTGTACGACACCGGCATCAATGACGGCTTCTTCCGCGTCGTCGTCAGCTTCACCGACCTTGGCGGCTTTACGGAAACGATCACGTCGCAGATGACGGCCCGGGTGGGCCAGAACGGTATCGCCGATGAGCTGGACGGCACCGATGCTCCAAATCTGCTCATCGGCCGCGGCGGCAACGATATCCTGAACGGCGGCCTCGGCGACGACACGCTGATCGGAGGCGCAGGTGGCGCCGATGTGCTCAATGGCGGCGAGGGCGACGATGTTCTCGATGGCGGCGCGGGCGCAAACGACGTTGCAGAATATGCCGGTCCGGTGACCGACTTCAATTTCGCACGCGACGGTGCGGGTCGCATCGTGGTTACGGACTTGAATGCCCTGAATGGTTCGGAGGGCAGCGATACGCTCATCGGCATCGAGCGTCTGGCCTTCCAGGGACAGGCGGGCACAATCGTTGCAGGTAGCAATGCGTCGGATACCTACATCGGGCCTGGTGTAACGCAAATCGTTCTCGGCTTCGGTGGCGACGACAACCTTGATGGCGGTGGCGGAGCCGACATACTCGCGGGCGGTGCGGGCAACGACATCGTCGCCGGCGGCGGCGGAGCAGACACGATCCTGTGGCGATCGGGCGACGGCCGCGACTTCGTCGATGGCGGCGCGGGCGTCGATGAATTCCACGTCGCGGGCGACGCGTCCCAGGAAGCCTATGACATCTACACGAGAGCCGCGGCAGTGGCGGCCGGAATCGCGATTCTGAACGCGAATGCCGAGATCGTCATTACCCGCAACGGGACCGTCATTGCCGAACTCGACAACATCGAGGAGATCGTGGTCAACGGTCATGGCGGTGGTGACCTCTTCAACGTCCACGGCGATTTCACGTCCACGAGCCTGCTGATGAGCACGATCACTCTGGAGGGGTCGGATGGCGATGACGTTATCGACATCAGCGGTTTGACGTCTGCGCATCGGATCGTTTTCCGGTCGAATGGTGGGAATGACACGATCGTGGGGGCTTTGCGGCCTCAGGATGTGATCGACCTTGGCGGGGACGGGGCGGATTATGTTGAGGTGGTGAATGGGGACGGGAGCCGGACGGTTTCGGCGAACGGGCATTCGGTGACGTATTTCGGCTCGCCGTCGGTGGGTGACGACGACGATCACGACGATGACGATCACGACGATGATGATCATGACGACGACGATCATGGGTCGTGCGGGGACGATGACGGCGATGGTCCGTCGGTTCCCGGGCCGTCTTCGGGGTCGGGTCCGGCGTACCAGGTGGGGACGGGCGCGGCGGACGTGCTGGTGGGGGGTGCCGTTGCCGACACGCTGATCGGCCATGGCGGCGACGACACGATGCTGGGCGGGGCGGGCGACGATGCGCTGATGGGCGGCGAGGGGCGTGACTATCTCTTCGGCGACGACGGCCGCGACGTGCTCCATGGCGGGGCGGGCGATGAC
>JACVCH010000020.1 GCA_016742175.1 Rhizobiaceae bacterium | reverse complement strand
CGTACAGGCTGCGGCCGCCTGATAGGTCTTGAACCCGCGTTCCGAGGCCGGCGTCGGTTTCCGCGGCAGGAGCTCGCCCTTGATGTTGAGCACGGACTTCGTCCCGGGCTCGTAGGCGCGCGCGACGATGTCGTGGATCTTGCCCATGATCTCGTCGCGGTCGGCGGGCTCGATGTAGCGCAGGTCGATCTGGAACTGGCAGTTCGGCGCGGTGGTATTCACCGACTGCCCGCCCTGGATCAGGCCGACGTTGAGCGTGATCCCGCGATTGAGGTCCGTCAGCGCATGGATGGCGACGATCTTGTTCGCCGCCTCCCCGATGGCGCTGATGCCCGCTTCGAAATTGCCGCCCGAATGCGCGGCCTTGCCTTCGATGTCGACGACGCTGAACACGCCGCCCTTGCGCGCCTTCACGACATTGCCCGAGGCGCGGCCCGGCTCGCTGTTGAAGACGACGCGCGCGTTCTTCGCCTCGGCCTCGATGACGGGGCGGCCTTCGGGGCTCCCGATCTCCTCGTCGCCGGTGAAGAGCCCGACGAGCGGGCCCGGCGCGCCGCCGAAAACGCCACCCCCGCCACCTCCACCCGCCTCTGGGCGCTGCGCCGCAAACAGGAAGAAATGGTCGCCGCCCTCGGCTAGTGGCGACCGCCACCCTCCCTTCTCCCCTTGTGGGAGAAGGTGGCTGAGCGAAGCGAAGTCGGATGAGGGGTGCTCCAGCCTGGCACCGCCGCCTCCCGCAAGGAGAGAAGGGAAGGCCTACCGCCACGGCTGCAGGCGTGCATCCCCGACATAGGCGATGATGGTGTCGCAGACACCATTCATGTCCCTCAGAACGTCGTCGTTCCAGAATCGCAACACCCGAAATCCCCGCGTCTTCAGCTCCGCGTCGCGCACCATGTCATGTGCGGATTCCGCGTGCTGGCTGCCGTCGAGCTCGACCACGAGCATGGCTTCGAGACAGACGAAATCCACCACATAGCGACCGATCGGCACCTGACGCCTGAACTTGATCCGATCGAGCCGACGTCCGCGCAGTTCGTGCCAAATCCTGTCCTCGGCCTCGGTCGGCTCGCGCCGCATCGTCCGGGCGAAGCTGCGCTTGACTGGTGGGACGGGCTGGTGCGGCATATCGGGACGCTATAGGCACGATTGCGTTTGTCAAACATCCGCGCACCTTTCCCTTCTCCCCTTGTGGGAGAAGGTGGCTGAGCGCAGCGAAGTCGGATGAGGGGCGCTCCAGCCTGGCACCGCCGCTTACCCCTCATCCGCCCCTTCGGGGCACCTTCTCCCACAAGGGGAGAAGGGACTGTGGCAACGGCCTCGCTGCCAAACTCCAGGCATACGGTTTGCCGCAAAACCCGCGCCGCCTTCCCTTCTCCCCTTGTGGGAGAAGGTGGCTGAGCAAAGCGAAGTCGGATGAGGGGTGCTCCAGCCTGGTACCGCCGTCGACCCCTCATCCGCCCCTTCAGTGCACCGCCGTCGATCTCTCGCTGCTACGCTTTCCCCAGTTCCACCGACCGCACCCTTGCCGCCTCCACCGCCTCGCCGACCAGCTTCTCGAGCCGGCCCTCATCCATGAACACGGCCAGCGCGGCGGCCGTCGTGCCGTTCGGGCTCGTCACCTGCCGGCGCAGTTCGGCCGGCTCCTCCGCGCTCTCGGCCGCCAGGCACCCCGCGCCATAGACCGTCTGCATGGCCAGCAGCTTGGCGACATCGGCGGACAACCCCGCTTTCTCGCCGGCCTTGGTCAGGCATTCGATGAAGTGGAATACATAGGCCGGCCCCGAGCCCGAAACGGCCGTCACCGCGTCCATCAGCGTCTCGTCGTCGATCTCCGCAACCTTGCCGCTCGCCGAAAGCAGCCCGGCGACGAACGCCTTGGTCTCCTGCGAAACCCGGTCATTGGCAACCGTCACCATCATCCCGCGCCCGATCGAGGCCGGCGTGTTCGGCATGCAGCGGATGATCGGCACGCTGCCGCCCAGAAGCGCCTCGAAGGTCGCGATGCTCGTCCCGGCTGCGACGCTCAGGAACGTCGTGCAGCCATCGGCGAGGTGCCGGTAGGCCGGCACGACCTGCCCCATCACCTGCGGCTTGACGGCGAAGATCACGAGTTCGGGCCGCGCATCGCCAAGCCCCTCGATCGCCTCATGCGCATCGACGCCGAGCTCGTCGGCCCGCAGCCGCAGCGCGTCGTTCGGCTCCACCACGCCGACCTCGCCCGGCTGCAATCGTCCCGAGGCGAGCCATCCCGACAGCATCGCGAAGCCCATATTGCCGCATCCGACGAGAATGACCCTGACACCCATCATTGTTCTCCTAAGAAATTTCATTCGTCATGGACCGGCAAACGATTCCGTGCAACCGATGTCGCGCTACCGAAATCCGGCTGGCGGTTCTGGCTTTATCGCGTCAAAGAAGGGCGCGCAGGCAAAAGCGCGCCGCGCCGTTTTGGTGACGATGCGATACAGCTTTGAAGGGCAGGGGAGCAAAGAATGGCGGAACGGATCGACGGCAGGCAGGCGGCCGAGGAAGTGGTGGCGAAGGTCAAGGCGGCCGCGAGCGATCTCGTCGCCGAGACGGGCGTCACGCCGGGGCTGGCGGTGGTGATCGTCGGCGAGGACCCGGCAAGCCAGGTCTACGTCTCGTCGAAATCGAAGAAAGCCAAGGAATGCGGCTTCTTCTCCGACCAGCACACGCTGCCCGAAGACACGTCCGAGGCCGATCTTCTGAAGCTGATCGACAAGCTCAACGCCGATGACCGCATCCACGGCATTCTCGTCCAGCTTCCGCTGCCCGGCCACATCGATTCCGGCAAGGTCATCCAGGCGATCGCGCCGGAGAAGGACGTCGACGGCTTCCACTTCGTCAATGTCGGCAAGCTCGGCACAGGCGAGATCGACACGGCCTTCGTACCCTGTACGCCGGCCGGATCGATGCTGCTTGTGGAAAAGATCCGGGGCCGTGACCTGTCGGGCCTCACCGCCGTCGTCATCGGCCGCTCCAACATCGTCGGCAAGCCGATGGCGAACCTGTTGCTGGCCGCCAACTGCACCGTCACCATCGCCCACAGCCGCACGAAGGACATCGCCGCGCTCGCCCGCTCGGCCGACATCCTTGTCGCCGCTGTCGGCCGTCCGGAAATCGTCAAGGGCGATTGGGTCAAGCCCGGCGCGACGGTGATCGATGTCGGCATCAACCGCATCCCGGCGCCCGAGAAGGGCGAAGGCAAGTCGCGCCTCGTCGGCGACGTCGCCTACGACGAAGCCGCCGAAAAGGCGGGCGCGATCACCCCGGTCCCCGGCGGCGTCGGTCCGATGACCATCGCCATGCTGATGGCCAACACGCTTGCCTCCGCCTGCCGCGCGGCCGGGCGCGAGCCGCCGCGCTTCTAGGGGGCGTCCGCCATCATGCCCGAACCGTCGCCCAACGGACGCCAGTTCGCCTTTCTGCTGGTGGACCGCTTTTCGATGTTCTCGCTCGCCGCGGCCATCGATACGGTGCGTTCGGCGAACCGCCTGCTCGGCCGCGACGTCTACTCGTGGACCACGGTCTCGGCCGACGGCGAGGCGGTCTCGGCTTCGAACGGCCTGCCGATCAAGATCGACTACGCCATCGCCGACGCCCCGCCGGTCGACATCTTCTTCGTCTGCGTCGGTCTGACGACGGAATTTCCCGGCAAGAGCAAGGCGCTCGCGGCCCTGCGCAGTCTTGGCCGCCGCGGCGCGACGCTCGGCGCGCTCTCCGTGGGTTCGTACCTTCTGGCCGAGGCCGGCCAGCTCGACGGCCACCGCTGCACCATCCACTGGGAAAACCGCGCCGGCTTCAAGGAGCGGTTCCCCGACATCGAATGCACCGGCAACGTCTTCGAGATCGACCGCAAGCGCTACACCTGCGCCGGCGGCACAACCTCGATTGACCTGATGCTGGAGATCGTCCGCGCCGATTTCGGCCAGAACCTTGCCAACGAAGTCGCCAACCAGTTCCAGTACGAGCGCATCCGCTCGGCCGGCGACCGCCAGCGCGTCGGTCCGGAGCGCGACCTGACCGGCAAGTCGGAAAAGCTTAAGAAGATCGTCGAGCTCATGGCCGACAATCTCGACGAGCCCTTTTCGGCAGTCGAACTCGCCAAATCCGCGAACCTCTCGGTGCGCCAGGTCGAGCGGCTCTTCCTGCGCCACCTGAACGTCACGCCCGGCCGCTACTACATGCGCCTGCGTCTCGAGCGCGCCCGCGAATTGCTGCGCCAGACCAACCTGCCCATCCTCGACGTCGCCATCGCCACCGGCTTCACCTCGCACTCCTACTTCGCGCAAAGCTACCGCCTCCTCTTCGGCCGCCCCCCGAGCGAAGAACGTCGCACGACGTATTAGATTGATCACGACGGGAACGTTGTGGCCAACCCCCACTCCGGTTCTCCGGACCACCTCTTTCCCTCAAAAGGGGAGAGGAACCCAAGCTGGATCAAACGCTGCCATCGCGGCAACCTTTCCTCTCCCCCTTCGAGGGGGAGAGGTGGCGCGCGAAGCGCGACTGAGTGGGGCTGATCTGCCACGCGCAAACCAGCGCCCAACTACCTCTCCCTTCAAGAAGTGAGAGGCATGGCTTCCGGGACACCGCCGCTTTTCCAGCTTGGGTTCCTCTCCCCCTTCGAGGGGGAGAGGTGGCGCGCGAAGCGCGACGGAGTGGGGGTGTGCTGCCGCACGCAAGCGCCCGCGATCATCGCCCAACTACCCCGCCCGAAACCCCGCAATCGCCAGTGGATTGTCCACAATCGCCGCCCGGTCCGGCGCGTCCACCGCAGGCTGCCCCACGAACGCCCCGAACAGCCGCCGCACATAGTCTTCCGGCAGGTCGTGCGTGATCAGCACCAGCCGCGTCCCGCGCTGGCCATCCGGCCATGCAGGCAGCCGCGCGGGCGGGTGCAGCAGTTTTTGCACGCCGTGGATCACCAGCGGCCGCTCCGGGTCCTCGGCGATCTCGATGATGCCCTTCATGCGCAACAGCCGCTCGCCCTGGGTCGAGCGCAGAAGGTCGAGGAACATCTCGATGGTCGACCACGAAACGGGACGGTCGTGGACGAGGGAGAAGGTGCGGATCGACGCGTCATGATGCGAGTGCGCGTGGTCGTGCGAATGATCGTGATGATGGTCGTGATCGCCTTCGCCCAGCCAGCGCGAAACGTCCGCGATCTTCGTCGCCGGGTCGTAGAGCCCGCAGGCGATCAGTGCCGCCGTGCCCGATGCCGCGGCCTCGACGATCTCGGCGCCGGGATTGAGCCTGCGCAGCTTCGTCTTCAACTCGGCGATCTCGCCTTCGTCAGCCAGGTCGGTTTTCGACAACACGATGCGGTCCGCGACCGCCACCTGCCGCCGCGCCTCCTCATGCGCCCACAGCGTCGGCCCGCCATTGACGGCATCGACGACGGTCACGACCCCATCGAGCCGGAAGGCGTGCATCAGCGCCGGATGCCCCATCACCGACTGGAGAACCGGCACCGGATCGGCAAGACCCGTCGTCTCGATCACGATCCGGTCGAGCGCGGCGACCTTGCCGGTCTGCACCCGGTCGACGAGATCGGCCAGCGTATCGACGAGTTCCCCGCGCACCGTGCAGCACAGGCACCCGTCGGAAAGCTCGATCACCCCGTCGCCGGACTGCTCGACCAGCAGATGGTCGATCGCCACCTCGCCGAACTCGTTGATGATGACGGCGGTGTTGGTCAGCGCCGGGTCCTTCAGGAGCCGGTTGAGGAGCGTGGTCTTTCCCGAACCGAGGAACCCGGTGAGGATCGAAACGGCGATCGGGTCCGTGCGCATCGGGGCTAGCCGCCCTGCGCCTGCATGGCAGCCGGCGTATAGTCCGGCCGCGGCGTCGGGATCGGCACGTCCGCATAGCGCGGCTGCGTCGAGCGCGGGCCGGTCGCACCGCCGAGGCTGACTGCGATCGCGACCGGATCGCTCGTGCGCTCGGTGATGAACTGCGAATGGTAGATCGGCTTGCCCTCGGCGTCGCGCCGCTTGGCCCGCTCGCGCCAGGCTTCTTCGGTGCAAACGACCGGCCGCAGATTGGCGGCGGGCGCGTCGGCATTGGGGCCGGGCGCGAGATTGGCGAGAAGCGGCGCGTTGCCGGCCGGCTTCTGGAAGGCGTTGCCCATCAGGTCGGCGGCCTTGTCGGCGCGTTCCTCGGGCGAGAATTCGCCGATGACGACGGCGAGCAGCGAGCGCCCCTGCTGCGTGGCCGAGGCGACGAGGTTGAACCCGGCGGGGCACGTATAGCCCGTCTTCATGCCGTCGGCGCCCTCGAAGCGGCCCATCAGCGTGTTGTGGTTTTCCATGATGTTCTGGCCGTCGGCGAGCGCATCGAGCTTGAAATAGTCGGCATGCTGCGGAAAGTCGCGCCGAAGCGCAATGGCGAGCACGGCGAGGTCGCGTGCCGACGTGTATTGCTCGTCCGAATGGAGCCCGTGCGCGTTGACGAAATGCGACTGCGTCATGCCGAGCCGCGCCGCCTCGTCGTTCATGCGCTTTGCGAAGGCGGCCTGCGATCCGCCGATATTGATGGCGAGCGCGGTGGCGATGTCGTTGGCCGACTTCACCATCAGGATCTTGATCGCATTGTCGAGCGTCAGCACCGAACCGGCGGCATAGCCCATCTTCGAGGGCGGCTCCTTGGTGGCCTCTGTGGTGATCTCGATCGGGCTGTCGAGCTGCAATTCGCCCGCCTGCACGGCGCGGAAGGCGACATATGTCGTCATCAGCTTGGTCAGCGAGGCGGGGTAGGAGGGCTTGAACGCGTCTTCCTGCGCCAGCACCTGCCCGGTGTTGAGGTCGACCAGGATGGACGGCCCCGCCAGGGCCGGTTGCTGCCACGCCGATACCGCGAGCGCCGCCGCCAGCGTCGCCAGAACAAGCCTATTGCGCATCATTGACAAATTCGCCTCTTGCCGTCGCCATCGTCCGGTAATTAGTCTCATGACCGGGCGGGTCGAGGAACGCTCGCCCGCCACCCGTGAAGAACAGCGGACCCCGCCACCGTCGTCTCTCGACTATTTAGACTATGTGACGCCAAAATGGCAGGTCGACCGGAAGGAACTCCCCATAAGATGCCGATCCTGAACCGAGCTGCCGAGATGCAGGAAGAAGTCGCTGGCTGGCGGCGCCACATCCATTCCAACCCCGAAATCCTTTACGACTGCCACGAGACCGCGGCCTTCGTCGCCGAGCGGCTGAAGGAATTCGGCGTCGACGAGGTCGCGACGGGCATCGGCCAGACCGGCGTCGTGGGGCTAATCAGGGGCAATCTCGGCGACGGCCCGACGATCGGCATGCGCGCCGACATGGACGCGCTGCCCTTGACCGAGATCACCGGCAAGCCTTACGCCTCGACGACCGAGGGCAAGATGCACGCCTGCGGCCATGACGGCCACACGGCGATGCTTCTGGGCGCGGCGAAGTATCTTGCCGAGACGCGCAATTTCAAGGGCGCGGTCGCCGTCATCTTCCAGCCGGCCGAGGAGGGCGGGGCCGGCGGCCTCGCCATGGTCAAGGACGGCATGATGGAGCGCTTCGACATCAAGCGCGTCTTCGGCATGCACAACATGCCCGGCCTGCCCGTCGGCCAGTTCGCGCTGCGGCCCGGCCCGCTGATGGCCGCGACGGCCGAATTCACCATCAAGGTCAAGGGCAAGGGCGGCCACGCCGCCATGCCGCACGGCACGATCGACCCGATCGTCGTCGGCAGCCAGATGGTGCTCGCGGTCCAGACCATCGCCTCGCGCTCGGTCGACCCGATCGAATCGGTCGTCGTCTCGATCACCAAGTTCCACGGCGGCGATGCCTACAACGTCATTCCCGAGGAGATCGAATTCGCCGGCACGATCCGTACCTTGAAGCGCGAGGTCGCCGACAAGGCGATCGAGCGCATGCGCGCCATCTGCCAGGGCATCGCGCTCGCCGGCGGCGCGGTCGCCGACGTCGACATCGACGTCAACTACCCCGTCACCTTCAACGACCCGGAAGAAACCGTCTTCGCCACCGGCATCGCGAAGGGCGTGGCGGGCGATCCGAACGTCAACGACAAGATCAACCCGGTAATGGGCGGCGAGGATTTCTCCTACATGCTCGAAGCCCGCCCCGGCGCCTTCATCTTCATCGGCAATGGCGACACGGCGAACCTCCACAACCCCGCCTACGACTTCAACGACGAAGTCATCCCCCACGGCGTCAGCTACTGGGTCCGCCTCGCCGAAACGGCGCTGGCCGCCTGACTAGCTTCGCTCCCATCACCGACGGCCCGCTTCCGCGGGCCGTTAGCACTTGGCGAACGCCCACGCTGCGTCTATGTGTTCCAGCCGTGGTCCCGTAGCTCAGTAGGATAGAGCATCAGATTCCTAATCTGAGGGTCACTGGTTCGAATCCAGTCGGGATCACCAGCAATTTGCGAACCTATGCGCGCGGACATCGGGCTAAGCTTCCAGCAAGTAATCGTTCGATAGGCTGTCGGATATGGGTCCGAGGCGAAGGGGGAATGGTGGACAAAGACATTGGCAGTGCCGACTACTTGAAATTCATCAACAAGCGAAATGGCAAGCCTACTTGTCCGCTTTGTCAAACCGACCATTGGTCGTTGATAAACGAGACCGACGAGCGATCGTACGGAATGCTGAACAACTCCCGCCGCAACCCCGATTTCGGCGACATGCGCACGGCGTCGGTGCTCCTTTTGGTGTGCAGCAATTGCGGCTTCATAGCACCCGTCCTTCGGGAAAAGGTCACGCGCGAACTGTGGGGCGACAATGAGTGAGCCGATAACCCACATCGATAGTTTCTTGCCCGAAGAGATGCGCTTCAGTCGTGATCGCTTGAAGTCTGGAGGTGGCGACGGTACATCTGACGGTATGGAAGCACGTGTGGCAAAACTTGAAGCGAATGTCGGTCACATCCAGACCGACATTGCCGACATCAAGGCGGACCTTCGCCAGATGAAGGATAACGCGCGCTCAGATTTCCGGGTGATTTGGGGCGGCATGATCGTCGGCTTCCTCGGCATCGCCGGTTTGATGGCGCGTGGCTTCGGCTGGCTCTGAGAGCGCTGGTCAAGAACCAGTCGAGATCACCGGCAAAGCAGCGCTCCATGCAATTCGAAAATTTCGATACCGTCATCCTCGGCGCGGGCGCGGCCGGCATGATGTGCGCGATCCATGCCGCATCGCGCGGCGGGCGTGTGCTGGTGGTCGATCATGCCAAGGCGCCCGGCGAGAAAATCCGCATTTCGGGCGGCGGACGCTGCAATTTCACGAACATCGGAACGGCTGCGAAGAATTTCCTCTCCGCCAATCCGCATTTTGCCAAGTCCGCGCTCGGCCGCTACACGCAACACGATTTCCTCGCGCTCGTCGAAAAACACGGCATCGCCTGGCACGAAAAGACGCTCGGCCAGCTCTTCTGCGACAATTCGGCGAAAGACATCATCGCCATGCTGCTGGGCGAGATGGACCGGGTGGGTTGCGAACTGCGCCTGGCGACGACGCTCGTTTCGCTCGAACGCGACGAAAGCGGCTTTGCCGTCGGGCTGGGCGGTGATGGCGCGGCAAAGATCCGCTGCCGCCATTTCGTCGTCGCCTGCGGCGGCAAGTCGATCCCGAAGATGGGCGCGACGGGCCTCGGCTACCAGATCGCGGAAAAGTTCGCGCTCGCCGTCACCGAAACACGCGCGGCGCTGGTGCCGCTCACCTTCGGCGAGGACGTGCTTTCGGGCTTTCGCGAAATCGCCGGCGTCGCTGCCGATGCGCGCGTGACCTGCGGCAAGGCGGCGTTCGAGGAGGCCCTGCTCTTCACCCATCGCGGTCTTTCCGGACCGGCGATCCTGCAGATTTCGTCCTATTGGCGCGAAAAGCAGCCGATCCGCATCGCGTTCCTACCCGGCAACGATGTCTTCGCGGCGTTGGCATCTGCCAAGCGCGAGAACGGCCGCCGGGCGATACCGACCGTGCTCGCCGACACCCTGCCGAAGCGCCTCGCCGCCCATCTGGCGGAAGTGCATGGCTGGGCCGGGCCGATCGGCGAGGCGAGCGACAAGCGGCTCGCCGCCATCGCCGAGACGCTGCAGGGCTGGGAGGTCTACCCCATCGGCTCGGAAGGCTACCGCACCGCCGAGGTGACGCTCGGCGGGGTCGACACGGCGGGGCTCAACTCGCGGACGATGGAATCCAAGTCCGTCGATGGGCTCTATTTCATCGGCGAGGTGGTCGACGTCACCGGCTGGCTCGGCGGCTACAATTTTCAGTGGGCCTGGTCATCCGGCTGGGCGGCGGGAACGGCGATCGCGGAGCGGGCGGCATGAACGACGGACTGACCGACCACCTCGCCATCGCCATCGGAGGCTATGCGCTTGCCGCGGCCATCGGCTGGTGGCGCGCGCCGGAGCGCTTCTCGCGCATGTTCGACGGCCTGCGCGACAGCTCCACCACCGCCTTCATGACCGGCCTCGTCTGCTACTTCCTCGGCGCGTTCCTGCTCGTCCTCCATCACCGGATGGACGACTGGCTGGCGGTCGTCGTCACGCTCTTCGCCGTCGGCGCGGCCGTCGAGGGCCTCGGCTTCCTGATCGGCTCCGGCGCCTTCGTCGCGCTCGCGCAACGCATCGGGCTTGCCGGTTCGTGGCGTGTCTGGGCGGCGGTCTATGCCGTCTTCGGCGTCGCGATGATCGGCGCGGGGCTCGCCCGGCTCTAGTCTTCCATCACCAGGAGATCGCCCGGCGCGAAGCTCACCGTCACGAGATCGCCCGGTTCGGGCGGCGGGGCGGAGGGGCTGTTGAACGTGTCGAGCGAGACGGTGCCGGTGCCGACCGCCACGCGCACGCGGATCACCGAGCCGAGGAACGACACGTCGCGGATCGTGCCGGACAGATGCGCGCCGCGCGCCTCGTCGCGGCCGAGCGTCACGGCTTCGGGCCGTAGCGCCAGCGTGATCGCGTCGCCCGCCTGTCGGTCGGCAAGGCGATAGCCGAGCGAAACGGTGCTGTCTCCGATCGAAACGGTGCCCGCTGCCGGGTCGACCACGCGGCCTTCGAGCGTGCTCAGCGTTCCAACGAAGGAGGCGACGAAGCGCGTCGTCGGGCGGTTGTAGATTTCGAACGGCGTGCCGACCTGGTCGGCGCGGCCCTCGTTCATGACCACGATGCGGTCCGACATCGAAAGTGCTTCTTCCTGGTCATGCGTGACGTAGATCGTGGTGATGCCGAGCTTTTTCTGAATGGCGCGGATTTCCTCGCGCAGCGACACGCGGATCTTGGCGTCGAGCGCGGAGAGCGGCTCGTCGAGGAGCAGCACCTGCGGGCGCACTGCAAGCGCGCGGGCAAGCGCTACGCGCTGCTGCTGGCCGCCGGAAAGCTGGAAAGGGTAGCGCTCGGCCAAGTGCGGCAGCTTGATGATCTCGAGCATCTCGGCGACGCGCGCGTCGATCTCCGCCTTCGGCCGGCCGGCGACTTTCAGCCCGAAACCGACATTCTGCGCGACATTCATGTTGGGAAACAGCGCATAGGCCTGGAACACCATGCCGATATTGCGCTGGTTGGGCTTCAGATTGACGACGTCGCGGCCGTCGATGCGGATGACGCCGGATGTCGGCTGCTCGAAGCCGGCGACCATGCGCAGCGTCGTCGTCTTGCCGCAGCCCGACGGGCCGAGAAACGAGACGAACTCGCCCTTCTCGACGGCGAGGTCGAAATCCTTGACGACGCGGGTGCCGCCGAAATCCTTTTGAAGGTTGGCGATTTCGAGAAAGCTCATCGGCGGGCCATCGTGTGTTTCTGGAAGCGGGTGACAAGCTGGATCAGGCCCATGCATGCCCAGGTGATCGCGAACGCGATGACCGCGAGGGCGGCGGGCTCATAGGCACGGTTGGCGCCGATAAGCTGGAGATAGGGGCCGAAGGCGGGTCGGTTCAAAAGCGCGGCGAGCACGAATTCGCCGATCACGATGGCGAAGGTCAGGAACGCGCCGGACAGGACGGCGACGAGAACGTTCGGCAGGATCACGCGCCACATGATCGTCAGCCAACCGGCGCCCAGACTCTCGGCCGCCTCCGTCAGCGTGCGCACGTCGATGGCGCGCAATCCGGTGTCGACGGCGCGGTACATGTAGGGCAGCGACAGCGTCATGTAGCCGAACATCAAAAGGATGTTGGTGCCGCCCGCCGTGCCCGTCAGCGGCAGCCAGGACGAGGTGTTGTAGAGCCGGATATAGCCGAACACGATGACGATGGGCGGGATGACGAGCGGCAAGAGCGTGACGAATTCGATGAACGGCCGCCAGTGCGGCAGTTTCAGGCGTATCCAGTAGGCCGTCGGCACGATCAGCACCACGCCGGCGATGATCGTCGCCACCGCCATCATCACCGAGTAGCCGAAGGTCGCCTGAAAGCGCGGATCGGCGAGCACCGCCCAATAGGCGTCGAGCGAATATTCGCCGCGCCGCATCTTCAGTGAGAATTCCATCGTGCCGATCAGCGGCAGCACGAAATAGGCGATGCCGAGGATGAGGAAGAGCCAGGACCAGAAGCGGTTCGCCTTCATTTGATCCACCGCTCCGCGCGGCTGCGCAGCCAGATGTAGACGAAATTGGCGATGCCGGTGATGACGATCATGCCGAAGGCGAGCGCGTAGCCCAGATGCGGGTCCTGCAGCACGTCGCCGCGGATCTGCGCGAAGAGCAGGATCGGCACGATCGAAAGCGACGAGCCGGTCAGCGCATAGGCGGTCGCGACGGCGCCGAAGGCGTTGGCGAAGAGGAGCGCGAAGGTGCCGAGCAGCGTCGGCCACAGGATCGGCAGCGCCACCATGCGCCAGTACTGGAAGCGCGAGGCGCCGAGGATCGCGGCAGCCTCGCCCCATTCGCGCTTCAGCCCGTCGAGTGCCGGCGTCACGATCAGGATCATCAGCGGGATCTGGAAGAAGAGATAGGTCAGCGTCAGGCCCGAGAAGGACAGGATGTTGAAGCCCATGCCGTAAATGTTGATGCCGAACCAGTCGCGCAGGATCAGCGTCACGAGGCCGAGACGGCCGAAGGTGGCGAGGAACGCGAAGGCAAGTGGCACGCCGGCGAAATTGGAAGCCACGCCCGAGAAGGTCAAAAGCGGCGAGCGAATCCAGGACGGCAGCCCGCCGATCGTGATCGCCACCGCCATCAGGAAGCCGATCAGGCAGCCGAGGAACGCCGAGGCGAAGGAGATGCGGATCGAGATCCAGTAGGCCGAAAGGATCGACGGCTGGAAGAGATTGGCGATGTTCTCGAGCGTGAACTCGCCCGCCGGATTGCGGAACGCGCCGGTGATGATCTGCAGCGTCGGCAGGATCAGGAACAGGAGCGCAAAGGCGAGGAACGGCACGACGCCGAGCCAGGCGAAGGAGAGCGAACGCCGGGCGGGTTGGGGAGCGGGACCGTGGGGGATGTCGGTCATCGGAAGCCTGTGGAAACGGCCGGAAGCGCATTCGCCCTGTCGCGCCCCCCTCTGGCCTGCCGGCCATCTCCCCCGCAAGGGGGGAGATCACGCGCGTCACTCTTGCGCTTGCCGGCTGCAAGCATGGACGAGACGAGGACGAGACTGATCTCCCCCCTTGCGGGGGAGATGGCCGGCAGGCCAGAGGGGGGCAACGTAGGGTGCGGCATCGGCGAGACGGAGCGGCCGCTCCAAAGAACGGCCGCTCGCGAATATGGCACTACTGAACGTTCGCGCCGACGGTGGAATCCCACCCGGACGTGATCACGTTCTTGGCCGCTTCCTGCTCTTCGAGCGTCGGGAAATAGGCCTTCTCGTAGGATTCGGCCGGCGGCAGGGCGTCGAGCAGTTCCTGCGGGATGACGCCGCGTTCGACCATGTCGTTGAAGCGGATCGGGTGGCAGTAGCCCTTGAGCCAGCCGAGCTGGCCTTCGTCGGAATAGAGATATTCCATCCACAGCTTGGCGGCGTTCGGGTGCGGCGCATAGGCGCTGATCGCCTGCACGTAGACGCCGGCGAGGACGCCGGTCGCCGGCACCACGACTTCCACCGGCGGGTTGCCGTTGAGCGCGTCGCGGCCCGAAAGGGCATTGTAGTCCCACCAGATGACGATCGGCGTCGCGCCCTGTGCGAGCGTGCCCGACTTGCCGATGGTGGGCACGAAATTGCCCTTTTCGTTGAGCTGCTTGAAGAAGTCGAGGCCGGCGGTGCCGGAGGCTTCGCCCGCATCGGCGCCGGTCGCCATGCCGGCGGCCTGCACGCCCAGGATCGCCTGGTTCGACGCGCGCGGGTCGCCCGCGAGCGCGATCGAGTTGGCGTATTCGTCCTTGAGCAGGTCGGCCCAGTCGGCCGGCACATTCTCGACGATGTCCGTGTTCACCGCGAAGGAAAGCACGCCGTAATAGTCGCCATACCAATGGCCGTCGGCATCCTTTACGTTTTCGGGGATCGAATCCCAGGTCGAGACCTTGTAGGGCATCAGGAGCCCTTCTTCCTGCGCCTGCGGGCCGAACGCGAAGCCGACGTCGAGCACGTCGGGGGCCTGCGGGCCCTTGTTGTCCTTGTTGGCGCGCACGGCTTCGAGTTCGTCGGCCGAGCCCGCATCCGGGTTCAGTTCGTTGACCGTGATCTCGGGATATTTCGCCTTGAAGCCGGCAATCACCTCGCCATAGCCGCACCAGTCATGCGGCAGGGCGATGGTCGTCAGCATGCCTTCCGCCTTGGCAGCGGCCTCGAGTTCGGCGAGGTCCTGCGCCGAGGAAATCGACGTCGTCACCATCAGCCCGGCGGCGATGGCCGACAGGATGTGCCCCAATTTCGTCATACCCGTTCTCCCTGAGAAAAGACGCCTTCTTGACGCCTGCGATGCGGCTACTGCCGTTGCGTGACAGTGACATGACGAAACGCGCAATCTCGCCCGCGGCATTTCAGACTTAACTACTTTTCCGCAAGCCCAGCAATCGGTTAAGTTAACCGGCTACCGGAATTTCGCAGGCGCCTTTGCGGGCGAGGGAAACGACCTGTGCGCCCGTGCCGAGGCGGGCGTTGCGCATCGGTCGAAGGCGGCGTCCCGCCCCTCCTTGGCTCGCGGCCAGCATCATGCCGACGAGGATCATCCGCGTCGCGTCCTCGGCCGCGCGCACCAGGAACTTGTCGGCTTTCTCGATCGCCTCGTCGAGCGAGCAGGGCCGCTTGACGATGGAGGCGAAGGCGTCGATGCCGTGCGCGAAATTCGAGGCCGCGCCCTTGCCGATCGTGCCGGCGAGCGCGATGACGGGCAGGCCGCGCAGCTTGGCGCGTCGCGCGACCTCCACCGGTACCTTACCGTAGGGCGTCTGCCCGTCGAGGCTGCCTTCGGCGGTGATGACGAGATCGGCCTCGTCGATCAGCGCGTCGAGGTCGAGATACTGCATCACGAGATCGTAGCGCGGGTGGAGGACGCCGCCGAGCAGCCCCATCACCGCCGCGCCGATCCCGCCCGAGGCGCCCGCGCCCGGCGCATCCGAAACACGAACGCCCGTCGTCGCCTCGATCAGCGCGGCATAATTGTCCATCGCGCAGGCCAGAAGCTCGACCTGCGCCGGCGTCGCGCCCTTCTGCGGGCCGAACACGCGGGCGACGCCCTTGGGGCCGGTCAGGAGATTGTGCCAATTGACTGCGGCGTCGATGCGCACACGGTCGAGCCGCGGATCGCGCCCGGCAATTTCGATGCGCGCCAAATCAGCAAGCCCGCCGCCGCCCGGCAGCACGCGATTGCCGTCGCCGTCGAGAAAGCGCACGCCGAGCGCCTCGGCCATGCCCGCCCCGCCATCATTGACGCCGCTGTCGCCGCAGCCGAGCAGGATGCGCGTTGCGCCGTGGTCGAGCGCGGCGCGGACGAGTTCGCCGACGCCGAAGCTCGTGGTGCGCGTCGGGTCGCGCCGGTCGCGCGGCACGTGCCGCAGGCCGGCGGCGGCGGCCATCTCGACGACCGCCGTCGGCTGTTCCTGCCCGCCGAGCATCCCGAAGAAGGCGTCAACCGGCTCGCCCACCGGACCCGTCACGCGCACGGGATGCACCGTGCCGCCGGTCGCTTCGGTCAGCGCCTGCGTGAATCCTTCGCCGCCATCGGCCATCGGCGCCTTGAGGATTCGCGCGGAGGGGAGGGCGCGCCTGACGCCGGCCTCGATGCGGGCGGCCACGGTCTCGGCCGAAAGGCTTTCCTTGAAGCCGGAGGGAGCGATCAGAATGGTCATCGACATGGGAAACTCTCGCTGTGTCTGTTCGCGAGGGTGACGTTCGGCGCGCCGCTCTATTCCCTTCGCCGGCGAAAAATCAGGCAAAGCCCTGCAGCGGCCAGACGACGAGCGCGACGAAGAGCAGCCCCGCGACGAAGACCGGCAGCAGCCAGAGCGCCAGCCGCAACAGGTCGGCCTGCCCGAAAGGCTGCCCCTCCGCTTGGCCGAACAGCATCACCGGCTTCGCCGAAACCATCAGCGTCTGGCAAAAGCCGCTGCCGATCGTGACGGTGAGGATCAGCGTCGTCGGATCGGTGCCGAAACGCGAGAGCGGCAGCGCCAGCGCCGGGATCAGCACGGCGGCCCGTGCCGTGCGTGAGATGATGACGAGATGGGCGAGCGCGGCGACGATCACCGCGATCGCGCTCGTCAGCGCCGGGCTCAGCGCCGTGTCGAGCGAGCCGACCAGTCGGTCGACGAGGAACGCCGCCGCGCCGGTCTCGAGCAGCGCCTCGCCGACGACGAGCGTCGCGGCGAGGAAGAAGAGCAGGTTCCAGTCGACGTCCTTCAGCGCGTCCTTGAAGGAAACGCCGGAAACCGCGTTGGAAGCGGCCAGAAGCGCGGCGCCGAGCGCGACCAGCGCGAGGTCGATGCCGTGCCAGCCGCCGGTCGCCCACAGCGCGACGGTCCCGACGATGATCGCCGTGAGGCGGCGGTCGCCGAGGCGTGGCCTGGCCGGCGCGGCGACCGCGCGGCCGAGCGGCGCCTTGTCGTCGGCAGACAGGAACAGGCGCTGGATCGCGAAATTCGCCGCAAGGCTCATCGCCAGCGAGAACGGCGCGCCGATCAGCGCCCAGTCGAGATAGGAGATTTCGGGCCCGTCGATCTCGTCGATGAAGCCGAGCGCGATCAGATGCGCGCCCGCGCCGGTCAGCGAAGCGCCGGCCGACAGCAGGATCACGCTTGGAAAGAGCAGCGCCAGCGCCTTGGTGACGCCGGGCCGTCCGATAGCCGCCGAAAGCGCCGCGAACACCGGCAGCAGGATCGCCGCCCGCGCCGAGGTGGAGGGAATGAAGAAGGCGGTCGCGAAGATGATCAGCGTCGACGCCATGAAGATAGCCGGCACCGACCGCAGCCGGGACAGCGCGCGCATCGCATGGCGCTCGGCGAGGCCCGTACGCCGGATCACGGCGGCGAGGATGAAGGCCGCGATCAGGAGCCAGATGATCTCGTTGTCGAACGTGTCGAAAAGGTCGTCCTGGTCGGCCGCCCCGGTCGCGGCGAGCGCGAGGAAGGCGACGATGGCGACCGGCGTTTCGGGCAACTTCAGGATCAGCCAGCCGGCCATCATGGCGACGAAGATTGCGAGAGTCGCGCGGCCCTCGAAGGCGAGATCGGAGAGGAACAGCCCGATCGCCAGCCAGGCGAGGCCGACGATCGCCCCGGCCGCAAGCCACTGCCGCGCGCTTGCGGTCAGCGTCAGGCGGGCGGCGGTCTCGTGGGTGGCGGCGTCAAGCATGGGTCGGTCCGTTCTGCTGTTTGTCGGCAAACGTCGCGCGCGGCGGCCTATTCCATTTCGACGCGGAAAAAGCCTCGGGGAATAAAGCGCGGACACCCCCGTTTGCCGATCGTGACCGGCAAGGGCGCGACGTCCGGCCGGCCCCTTTGCAACAGGAGGTCAAGATGAAAGACGTTTCCAAAACCCAGAACCCGCAGGGCGAAACCGTATCGCTCGGCCGTCGCCGCGCGCTCGGCCGCATCGGCCTGCTCGCCGCTGCCGCCTACAGCGCACCTGCGCTTCTGCAACTCAGCCAGGCCCATGCGTCCGGCGCCGGTTCGGGCGGTGGCGCAGGCTCCGGCGGCGGTGGTGGCGGCGGTTCGGGCGGCGGCGCCGGCTCGGGCGGTGGCGGCTTCGGCGGTGGCTCCGGCGGCTTTGGCGGCGGCAGCTTCGGTGGTTCGGGCGGCCGTGGGTCCGGCGGTCGCGGCGGGTTCGGCGGCTCGGGCGGACGCGGCGGCCGGGGCGGCTCGTTCGGCCGCGGCGCCGGCCAGGCGGTCGACAATTTCGGCCGCGGCCTGCAGGACATGGGCCGCAGCATCGGCCGCGCCTTCGGCTTCAACTGAGCCCATGCGTCGAAACTCGCGGACCGGCCGGACGTCCTCCGGCCGGTCTGCAAGCGTGAGGGACATCACCATGCCTGCCAATCATTCCTGCGCCCTGGTCGACCGCCCGGTGCGCTTCGTCGATTCCGAACCCGTTCTGGCGATCCTGAAGCGCATCACCTGCGGATGGTCGTGGACCGCCGTCTCGGACGCCTCCGACCCCTTCCTCGAAGTGCGCCGCAGCGGCGCCGGCTTCGTCATCGACGAGCCGGAACGGCGAAGCTTCACCGAGCCGAGCGCCGTCAGCGCCGGCTGCAGCCTCGTCGCGATCCTGCTCAACCGCATGGTCGAGCCCGACCCGTCGATGCTGTGCCTCCATGCAAGCGCGGTCGCGCTCGCGGGCCGCAATTTCGTCTTCCCCTCGACCCACCGCGCCGGCAAGAGCACGCTGACCGCAGCGCTCGCCTTCGCCGGCGCGCAGATCCTCGCCGACGACATCGTGCCGGTCGATTGCCGCGGCGATCATGTCGGCGCGATCGTCGCCTCCGGCGTCGCCCCGCGCCTGCGCCTGCCGCTGCCGCGCGCGCTCGGCCGCCGCTTCGCCTTCGACGCCTGGCGTCACAAAGGACCCGATGACGGCCACTATCGCTATCTCGCGCTGCCGGCAGCAAGGCTCGCGCGGTTCGGCGAGAGGCGGGAGGCTGATGCCTTCGCGTTCCTCGAACGCGTGCCCGGCGTCCGCCCGGAACTCTTCGCCGTGCCGCCGGACCAGGCGATGAAGATCCTGCTCGTCCAGAATTTCGGCAACGCCGCCCCGTCCGACATCGTCCTGCGGCGCATGGACCAGCTTGCCGCCCGCTGTCCGGCATTCCTCTTGCGGTACGAGACGCTGGCCGACGCAAGCGAAATGCTGGCGCACCTCGCAGCTACGGACATCGCCGCGGCTCACGCAGCGCTCCGTCCCGGCACGCCGCGCGTCGCATCGGCTGAGGACGCGCGCGCACAGGCGGAGCTTCCGGCGGGCCGCATCGTCCGCGCGGAAGAAATCGTCCTCCAGCCCATGGGCGATGGCGGCGCGTTTCTCGCCGACCGTTCGGGCGGCGGCATCTTCGCGCTGGATGCGTTGGGCGCGGCGATCTGGGACGCGCTCGCCGCCCCGGTCGCGCCGTTCGACCTCGCTGACGACCTCGCCGAAGCCTATCCGGACATCGATCGCACGCGCATCGAGGCCGATCTTGCCGGCCTCATTTCGCGCCTCATGGAAAAGGGTCTCGCGCGGACGGTCTGACGGTCCTCACGCCTGGCTTCCTCTCCCCTTTTGAGGGGGAGAGGTGGCGCGCCCCGGGTCTTGCCTCTGGCAAGCCCGAGGCCAAGCTCCGCGCGACGGAGTGGGGGTCTTCGCGGGTCGCCTAACGCGCCGCGTCGAGCGCGGCGCGTTCTTCTTCCTCCGTCAGCGCCGGCCCGGCTTCGATCGCGCCGAGATAGGCCTCGAGCGCGTCGAGCGAGGAGGCGGGCGCATAGCCGTCGCCGCCGGCCGGCGCCGCCACGGCGAAGCGCATCGCCCAGTCGCCGTCGTTGCGGCACGAGACCGCGACCACCGATGCGCCGGCGCTGCGGTCGACTTCGTATTCGCGGCAGAGTGCGCCGCTCTGTTCGTTGAAGGAGGAGATCAGCCGCACGCGCCCTGCGCCGTCGGCAATGGCGACCTCATCGCCCGAAGCGGCGCTGTCGAGCACGCCGGCGATCTCGGCGCTGGAGAAACCGGAAATGTCGGAGCCGGCGGGCGCCGCGCCGGGCGTCTGCCCGAGCTGGTAACCGATGAAGCCGGCCGCGACCGCCGTCGCCAGCGAGGCCGCGAGCGGCAATTGCCAGGACCGCTGCGCGAACCCGAAGCGCTTCGCGCGCGCGTCTCCAAGCGAGACGACGTTCGACGCCGGCTGCGCGGCCGCGCGATGAAGCTCGACCATGCCGCGTACCGCCGCGTCCAGTTCCGCCGGAACGGGCTCGGCCGGCGTAAAGGCATCACGTGCTGCTGCGCGCGTTTCCATGAACTCCGCGACACGCATCATCAGCGCATCGTCGGTCTCAAGCGCGCGCTCGACGGCCTTGGTCGTCGCCTCGTCCAGTTCGCCATCGGCGAACGCCATCAATGTCTCGTCGTCGAAAATCATCGGCTCGTTCATGGGTTGGCTTCTTTCGCACCGGGAGAACGAGCCGGCGCCGGGTTTATTCCCGTCAGCTCGGCAAGTCGCTTGCGCGCCCGCGCCAGCCGGCTCATCACCGTGCCGATCGGCACGCCGAGGACGCCTGCGGCCTCTTTGTAGGAAAGGTCGTCGACGCAGACGAGCATGATGATCTCGCGCTGTTCGCCGGGCATCGCGTCGAGCGCCTCGCTGACCGAAGCCAGCGCCTGGCGCGCGTCGAGCACCTGCTCTCCGTCCTCGCCGACGAGGTCGTGGCGCTCGTAGACGTCCTCGCTGGGCCCGGCGGTCTTTTGCCGGCGCGTCCGGTCGATCCACAGATTGCGGATGATGCGGAACATCCAGGCGTCGAAGCGCGTGCCCGGCTCGAAGCTCGCCGCGCTCGCCAGCGCCCGCTCGCAGGCCTGCTGAACGAGGTCGTCGGCGACGTCCGGCGCGCGCGCCAGCGACATCGCGAAGCGGCGCATGTTCGGCAGGAAGGCGATGAGCTGGTCGCCGATATCGTTGGGAATGCCCGTCATCGCCCGTCTTCTCGAGAAAAAATTCGCCGCTCAGGAATATGTGTTCTCGCAGAACGTTTCCAGTGCGACGCTTATTCCTGTCATCAAATGAGGGTGGAGCCCGTGAGACGCATCAAAGGCCCGATCGCAGCCGTGACGGTGGCGCTGCTCCTGGCCGCGATTCCGGTTGCGCCCGGCGACGGCTTCCGGCCGGTGCTTGCGCTCGCCGATGACGGCGACGATGGCGGCGAGGGCGGCGGCGCATCGGCCGGCGAAGGCGGTGGCGGCGCCCCGTCCTTCGGCAACGGCGGCGCGCGCCCGCCGCGTTTCCTGCGGCAGATCCTGCGCCCCTTCGGCGCGATGCGACGCACCGCGCCCCGTCGCGCCCGCGCGCAGCCGCAGGTCGTGAATCTTCCAAACTATGCCGAGCGCGAGATCGTCGCGATCGGCCTCACGCCCGCCGACCGCGCCGCGTTGGAAGCCGACGGCTACACCATTCTGTCGCAGGAAAGGCTGGAAACGCTGGACCAGACGGTCCTGAAGCTGCGCATTCCCGACGGCCTCTCTCTCGAGGATGCACGCGATGCCGTTCGCGCCATCAACGACGCCGCGACCGCCGATTTCAACCATTTCTACCGCGCCAGCGCCGGCGATGCCGGGGAGTGCGAAGGCCCCGCCTGCGCACCGCTCGCCATGGTCAACTGGCCGCTCGGCGACCGGAACTGCCGGCCCGCCGTCACGATCGGCATGGTCGACACCGGCATCAATGGCGATCACGCGATCTTCGAGGGCGCCGACCTTGAAGTCCTGCGCATCGCCGACGAGACCGACCCTTCCGGCCGCCAGCACGGCACGGCGGTCGCCGCGCTCATCGTCGGCAATGCGGCGGAGCGCGCCCGCGGCCTCCTGCCGGATTCCGGCCTCATCGCCGTCGACGCCTTCGTCGCGGAAGGCGAGGGCGAGCGCGCCGCCGCTTACGACGTCGTGCGCGCCGTCGATCTTCTGATCGGCCGCGACGCGCGCATCCTCAATTTGAGCCTCGCAGGCGACGCCAATCTGGTGCTGGAGCGCATGGTCCGCGCCGCGGTCGAGGCGGGCGCGGTCGTGGTCGCGGCCGCCGGCAATGACGGCGCGCGCGCCGAGCCGCGTTTTCCGGCCGCCTATCCTGACGTCCTCGCCGTCACGGCGGTGGACCGGCGGGGCAGGGTCTACCGCCGCGCGGGGCAGGGCGAGCACATCGATCTTGCCGCGCCCGGCGTCGACATCTGGACCGCCGCATCCATCTCCGGCGCCCGCACCAAGACCGGCACGTCCTTCGCCGCGCCCTTCGTCACGGCGGCGGCAGCGCTGATCCTGCACGAGGAGCCCGGCCTCTCGCCGGCAGAAGTCGCCGAGCGCCTGGTCGAGCGCGCCGCCGACGCCGGCGAGTCCGGCCGCGACCCGGTCTACGGCGCCGGGCTGCTCGATGCCTCGGGCCTGTGCGGCGCGCCCGTCGAGACGGCGGGCAAGTGACTATTCGAGCTTGAAGCCGATCTTCAGCCCGACCTGGTAATGCGCGATCTTGCCGTTCTCGACATGGCCGCGGATTTCGCTCACCTCGAACCAGTCGACATTGTTCAGCGTCGACGAGGCGCGCGACACGGCGCCCTGGATGGCGTCCTCGATCGAATCCTTCGACGATCCGACGATCTCGATCTTCTTGTAGACATTGTCCATGATGGTCTCCTTCGCGGGTTATCCCCATCAGCTATGGCATTCGCCCGCGAAGGAAAGGTCGGTCAGCGCTTCAACACGTCGGCCCATTCGGGATGCTTGCGAAACTGCGCCGCAGCGAAGGGGCAGAGCGGGATGATGGTCTTGCCCTCGGCCCGCGCGTCGGTAACGGCGCGCTCGACGAGCTTCAGCCCGACGCCCTGTCCGCGAAAGGCGTCCGGCACTTCCGTATGGTCGATGATGATCTGGCTGGCTCCCGCCTTGGAAAAGGTCATCTCGGCCAAATCGCCGCCCGCGCCCTTGAAGAAATAGCGGCCCTTCGAGCCGGTATCCTCGCGTTCGATATTGCTCATCATTTCCTCTCCCATTGGCGCAGGAACTGCCGCGCCGCCTCGATTTCGACCGGCCGCACCTCATGCGCGCCCTCGTGCCAGACCGTCTCGACGCCGGCGTCGAGCCCTTGCAGGTAGCTTTCCAGCCGGCTGGTCAGGTTCGGCGGGCAGATCGGGTCCTTGCGCCCGGCGGTGATCAGGATCGATTTGCCGACAAGCGTTCCGTCCACCTGCGGCTGGAACGGGATCAGCGGGTGCATCAGCACCGCACCGTCGAAAAGCCCCGGCCGCGCGAACATGACCGACGCCAGGATGTTGGCCCCGTTCGAATAGCCGAGCCCGAGCACGGCTTTCGGTTGCCGCTCGGCGACGATCGCCTCGATGAAACCGGCCATCCGCTCGGTGCGAGCGGCCAAATCCTCCATGTCGTAGACACCCTCTGCCGTGCGGCGGAAGAAGCGCAGCGCGCCGCCTTCCGAAACGTCGCCGCGCGGCGAGACGATGGTGGCCGACGGCATCAGGTCGCGTCCGAGGTCGGGAAACTGGTGCTCGTCGCCGCCCGTGCCGTGGAAGGTGAAGAGGAGCGGGGCATTCGCGCCCCCATCCTCGATCCGGTGCTTGTAGCTTTCGGTGGTCATTATGGCCTCACGCATCGATCGGCTGCAGGTTCTGTTCGAGATAGGGCCGCAAATGCTCGTGTTGCTTGGGCAGCTTCAGCGCTTCGCCGAGATGCGCGGCATCCTCGTCGCGGTCGAAGCCCGGCTCGTTGGTCGCCACCTCGAACAACACGCCGCCCGGCGTGCGGAAATAGATCGCATAGAAATAGTCGCGATCGATCACCGGCGTGATCTGCTGGCCCGTCTCCATCAGCGCCTTGCGCACGGCGAGCTGCGCGTCGCGGTTCTCGACCGCGAAGGCGACGTGATGCACCGAGCCCGCGCCCTGCTGGCCGGGATTCATCAGCGGATGCGCCTCGAGGTCGATGACATTGGCCTCGTTGCCGCCCTCGACGACGAAGCGGCGCACCGCGCCTTCCTTGGCCGTTTCCCTGTAGCCCATGGCGGTCAGGAGCTCGGCCTGCAATTCCGTGTCCCGCAGCCGCATCGACACCGAGCGGAAGCCGCGAATGGCATGGTCGGCGGAAACGCCGTTGCCGGTCCACGGTGCGCGGCCGTCGCCGCTGGTCTCGACCAGCGCCAGCCCGTCGCCATCCGGCCCTTCGAAGCGCAGCACGTTCTCGCCGAAGCGGTTCGACGGCGTGATGCCGGCGACGCCCTTCTCGCCCAGCCGCTTTTCCCAGAATGGGAGCGAGCCCTCCGGCACCGAAAAGACCGTCGTGCCGACCTCACCCGTTCCCGGACGGCCGCGCGCGGCGTTGGGGAAGGGGAAGTAGGTCATCACCGTCCCCGGCGTGCCGGCGCCGTCGGCGTAATAGAGGTGGTAGACGTCCGGCGCGTCGAAATTGACGGTCTTCTTCACCCGGCGAAGGCCGAGCGTGTCGGTGTAGAAGCCGTTGTTCTCGCGCGCGTCGCGCGCCATTGCGGTGACGTGGTGGAGCCCCTTGATCTGGTCGATCATGTCGATTCCCTTTCCCTCGGCTTGCGCGGCGATTGCGCCGTGCGTGATCCATGGGCCATATGTCGGCCATCGGGGGCGGATTGGAAGACCGTTCGGCAGAATGGACCGTTCTCTATTGTCGAACAATCGATCTTGGATTGTTCAATCGGAGAACATCATGGCCAGGCGGAAGTCGCGTCCCAACATCCTGTTCGTCACCTGCGACCAGTGGCGCGGCGACGCGCTCGGCATCGCCGGCAATCGCGTGGTCAGGACGCCGAATGTCGATCGGCTGGCGGGCGAGGGGACTGTGTTCCTCCGCCATTTCGCCAACGCTGCGCCCTGCGCCCCGGCCCGCGCCTGCATCTACACCGGCCTCTACCAGATGAACAACCGCGTCTGCCGCAACGGCACGCCGCTCGACGACCGCCACGACAACATCGCCCGCGCCGCCCGCCGCGCCGGCTACGATCCGACGCTTTTCGGCTACACCGACGTCGCGCCCGACCCGCGCCTGCACGACGCGAACGATCCCGCCTTGAAGGGCTATGAGGGCATCCTGCCGGGCTTTTCCGTCGGGCAATTGCTGCCCGAGCACCAGCGCCAGTGGCTCGCCTGGCTTGGCGCGCAGGGCATCGACGTCTCGATGGGCTCGCCCGACATCCACCGCCCCGCCGACGGCTCGAAGGCGATCGACGCTTCGCCGCCCGTCTATTCGGCCGACCAGACCGAGACGGCGTTCATGGCGGACGCCTTCATCCGCTGGCATGGCGCGCAGGAGGCCGGCTGGTTCGCCCATCTCTCCTTCATCCGTCCGCATCCGCCCTTCGCGGTGCCCGCGCCCTACAACACCATGTATGACCCGGCCGCATGCGGCGGCTTCGCCCGCACCGCCGATCCGCAGGCCGAGGCGAAGGTGCACCCATTCGTCGCCGCCGAACTGGAGCGGACGAAGACGAACAAGTTCCTGCCCGGCCGCAAGGGCAAGGTGCGCGATCTCGGCGAGGCCGACTTCCGCCAGATCAAGGCGCTCTATTATGGCATGATCTCGGAGGTCGACACGCAGCTCGGCCGGCTCTTCGATCACCTGAAGTCGACCGGCCAGTGGGACGACACCATCGTCGTCCTGACCAGCGACCACGCCGAGTTGATGGGCGACCATCATCTCCTCGGCAAGGGCGGCTATTTCGACGGCAGCTACCACGTGCCGCTGATCATCCGCGACCCACGGCGCAAGGCGGGACGGGCAGGGGTCACCCGCTTCACCGAGGCCGTCGATCTTTTTCCGACGCTGCTCGACCTGATGGACCTGCCGCCGCAGCCCTGGCTCGACGGCCGCAGCCTCGCGCCCTTTCTCGACGGCAAGGCGCCCGACGACTGGCGCACCGAAGCCCATGTCGAGTTCGATTTCCGCGCCGGCCCCGGCGGCTCGTCGAAGCGCATGCCGGCCGCGCAGCGCACCGCCAATCTCGCGGTCCTGCGCGGCGAGCGCTACAAGCTCGTCCACTTCGCCGCCGGCCCCTCGCTGCTGTTCGATCTAGAGGCCGACCCATCCGAGACCGTCGACCGCTCGCGCGCTGCGGCCTATCGCGACATCCATGTCGACATGCTCGAACGGATGCTTGCCTGGCGCGCCACCCATCTCGACCAGTCGTTGGCGCTCGGCGAACTGACCGACGAAGGACCGCGCGGCCCCTTCGCGCCGCTCCCGCGCCGCTGAACTTCGCGCAAGGAAAAGGCCCGGGAAATCCCGGGCCTCTCCATCACGACCTTGCGGTCGATCAGTTCGCGGGGTTGATCAGAAGCTGATCGTCGCGCGCGTCGGCGAAGGTCGCCTCGTCATACTCGGGCTGCGCCTCGAGCTGCTCCTTGGTGAACGAGGTGTAGAGATACACTTCGCCATCCTCATCCGTCATGAAGGCGAGGTTTTCCATGGAGACGGCGACTTCCTTGTCGCCCATGCCGAGGAAACCACCCACTTCGAGCGTCACGAAGTCGACCGTCTCGCCGTCGAGGATGACGTCCTCGATCGAACCGACATTCTCTTCATCGGCGCCGTAGACGGTGGTGCCGATCAGCTCTTCGGCGCTGAGGCCGGCCGCATCGACTTCCGTCAGCGTCGAGCGATCGATCGCAGCCGTGGCGGTTTCGTCGGTCGCGGCGGCGTCGTCTTCAGCCGGAGCAGCGGCCATGTCGTCCGTCTCGGCTTCGTCCGCAGCCGGGGCAGCAGCCGTATCGTCGGTGGCGGCAGCGTCGTCTTCAGCGGCCATGTCGTCGGTCGCGGCGGCATCATCGTCGGCAGCCATATCGTCCGTCGCGGTGGCGTCGTCCTCGGCCGGAGCTGCAGCCATGTCGTCGGTGTCGGCCGCATCGTCAGCAGCCGGAGCGGTTGCCGTATCCGTGGTCGCCGCAGCGCCGCCCGTTGCAGCGCCCGTCGCGGCCATGCCTTCGGCATCGTCCGGATCATAGGCGTCGCGGTCGAACGCTTCCTGCTGCTCGAGCTGCTCGCGGGTCGTCGAGGCGACGAGCCAGGTCGAGCCGTCTTCACGCTGCGCCCATTCGAGCGAATCATACTCGAGCGCAACGTCCTTTTCGCCGAGGCCGAGGAAGCCGCCGACGCCGACCACGACGAGCGCGGCCTGGCCGTCTGCGCCAAGTACGATGTCATTCACGGTGCCGATGCTCTCGGCATCGTCGGCAACGCCATTATAAACGTTCTCGCCGATGATGTTGGAAGCCAGATGGCCTTCGACAGGCTCCGGGCCGGGGGTTTCCGCGGCATCGGCCGGAGCGGCTTCGGTCGCCGGAGCGGCTGCCGGATCGGTCGTGGCGGGGGCGGTCGTCTGGGCGAAAGCGCCCGTGGAAAGAAGCGTCGCGATTGCGGTAGTCGCCAAAAGGGTGCGGATCATGGTAAATCTCTCCTGTGCATGTTCCAATTGCACGGCCGCGATGTCCGAACTTTTCGCAGGGGACGGGTATCGCGGCCTTTCACACATCAACAACGTCACTTTTCGACAGTTTGTTCCGCCGAAATCGGCGGCTGCTCCCGATTCCGTGATGTCTTTGCGGAACCACGCGCCCGCCCGCCCATTCTTGCCCCGTCACCATGACACGAAAGGGCGATGATTTGCATTTCAAGGCGATCCTGAACTCCGAAGGCGGAACGCTCCGCACCGCCGATACCGACGCCCTGTCGACGGAAATCCGCGACAAGTTCGCCGCCGGCGGGCATTCGGTCGACATCGTTCTGGTGCCCGGCAAGAAGCTGGAAGCCGAGCTCGACGGCGCGGTCGGCGACAGAAAGGTCGAGGGCGTTTTGATCGGCGGCGGCGACGGCAGCGTCTCGGGAGCCGCCGCCAAGCTGATGAACACCGGCAAGGTTCTGGCGGTGCTGCCCGCCGGCACGATGAACCTCTTCGCCCGCAGCCTTCAGATCCCGCTCGATTTGAGCCAGGCCCTCGACGCGCTCGCTACGGCGCCGGTTTCCGATGTCGACATCGCAACCGCGAACGGGCGGCCCTTCGTGCATCAATATTCAGTCGGCATGCACGCCAAGCTCGTCCACCTGCGCGAACAGCGCGAGTTCGCCTCGCGCCTCGGCAAGATCAGGGCGTCGGCGCAGGCCGCCGTCGACACGGTTCTCAACCCGCCGCGTATCCGCGTCAGGCTCGAAATGCCGGGCGGCACCGAGGTCGAGGCACGCACCTCGTCGATCGGCATCACCAACAATCTCTACGGCGAAGGCCACATCCCCTATACCGACACGCCGGACGGCGGCACGCTCGGCATCTATGTGACGAAGGCGCGCTCGCGCCGCGAGATGCTGGCCTTCCTGGCGCAGATGGCGCTCGGCAAATGGGAGACGAACGCGCAGGTGGAAATTCACCAGACAAGGTCCGTCACCATGCACATCCTGTCCGCGCACCGGAAATTTCGCTGCGTGATCGACGGCGAACTGCACAAGCTGGAGCCGAAGGTCGAATTCAGGATTCACCCTGGTGCGGTCAAGGTCCTGCGTCCCGCCTTGGCAGAGCCCGAATAGGAAAGGGCGCCGCGAGGGCGCCCTTCGATCGTCATCGATGCGGCAGCGGTCACTGCGCCGGTTCACCCGTCACAGGCGTGTCGGTGGTTCCTGCTGGCTGCTCGGTCGGCGCGCCGCCCACCGGCTCTTCCGGCTCGATTGCGCCGCCGAAGAGGCCGACGGCCCAGCCGACGATGCCGGCGAGGACGAGCGCGACGATCAGGATCGTCAGCAGATGAGTTCCCTTTCGGCCCTGCCGGGCTTCGGTTGGGTTGACCTTGACCTTGTCGTCCATGGCGATGCCCCTTTTCTGTTACGGTCGGTTGAGCGGATCGCGTGCCGGACGCCCGCGCGCCGGCTTCGCGTTTTCCTTGTAGATGAGGTAGCCGACCATCCCGAGCACCGGCACGATCAGCGCCACGGCCGAACCGCGCCGCGCAAGCAGCGCCGGCAGCGCCGCGACGGCGGCCGTGGTAGCGATGGCCTTGGCGTCGACGGAGCGCCGCTTGGAGGCCTCGCGCGCCTGCCGCTTCGCGGTCGAGGCGTGGATCACGACGATCAGGATGGCCAGCACGATGAATGCGCCGGCCAGCGCGAGCGCCGCCGGGATCGGTCCCCAATGTCCCGCGATCCAGACATAGAGCGCGATCAGCCCGAACATGATGCCGAACAGCACCATCAGCCCGGCGATCGCATAGGCGATGGCCGAGCGCTTGGTGCGTCCGATGATGTCGGCGGTCTCGCCGGCTACGATGGATGCGATGAGCGTGGCGAACATCCGTCGCCTCAGCGGCGCGTCAGGAGAGCGAGGACGAAGCCGACGCCGGCTGCGATCGCGAGCGAGGAGATCGGCTTCTCGCGCACGGCTTCCTCGAGCTGCGCCTCATAATCCTTGGCCTGGCCGCGAATGTCCTCGATCGCCGCCTCGCTGCGCGCCTTGACGCTTTCGATGCCGGACGATGCGGCGCGCTGCGCCGAGCGGTAGGTGCGCTGGCCGGTCTCGCTGAGCTGGTCCTTGAGCTTCGTCACGTCGCCCTTCAGGCGCTCGATCTCGGCTTCGAGTTCGGCCTTCGTCTTCGCGTCGTTGGCGCGGACCTTGGCGGTGGTGGTGGGTGAAGCCATGGAATTTTCTCCTGTTTCCGGGTTGCCGAGCACTCAACGTGCGCGTCCCTTTCCAGTTCCAGCCTTTGCATAAGCAGGAACGAAATTATCCCGAGCCGCGTTGCGCGCTGGTGACGGAGGAAAGTCGTGCCACCATCGAGATATGAAAAGCGCCCGCCCATCGTGCGCCTGCCGCCGAAATCGAATGTCGAGATCGTGCTGCAGCGCGGCTCGCAGGTGGCGCTGATCCTCCTCGGTCTTCTCGGTCTGATCTTCGCGCTCTATTTCGGCCGCTATATCCTTGCCCCGGTCGCCTTCGCGCTGGTCATCGGCCTGATGCTCGGGCCCGTCGCCGCACGCATCGAGGCGCGGGGCATTTCGCCTTACGTCTCCTCGGTTCTGGTCTTCATCCTGTTCATCTTCAGCGTGTGCCTCATCGCGCTCGCGCTGGTCGGTCCCTTGTCCTACTGGGCCGATCGCGGGCCGCAGATGTGGCAGGAACTGCAATTGCGCATGTCGCAGCTTCGCGAGCCGATGGAGGCGCTGCGCGACATACAGGACGGCCTGCGCAACGCCACCGGCGAAACCGGCCTGACCGTCTCCGTTGAAGAGGGTTCGCCCATGGACAGCCTGATCACCGTCGCCCCGGCGATCGGCGGACAGGTGCTCATCTTCATGGCGACGCTCTATTTCTTCATCGCCACCCGGCATGAAACGCGCATGGCGGTCCTGCGCCTGTGCGTCGGCCGCCGCCTGCGCTGGCGCACGGCCCACATCTTCCGCGACGTCGAAACGCTGGTATCGCGCTATCTCCTGTCGATCACCGCCATCAACATGGCGCTTGCCGTCGCCGTCACCTGCGCGCTGTGGCTCGCCGGCGTGCCGTCGCCCGCGCTCTGGGGCATCCTCGCGGGCCTGCTGAACTTCGTCATGTATATCGGCCCGGCGATCATGGCGGCCGTTCTCTTCGCCGTCGGCCTCGTCACCTTCGACACCATCTCCGGCAGCCTGATGCCGCCGCTCGTCTACCTGGCGGTCAATCTCATGGAAGCGCAGTTCGTCACGCCGATGGTCATCGGCCGGATGATGACGCTCAATCCGTTCATCGTCCTGATCGCGTTGACTTTCTGGATCTGGATCTGGGGCCCGATCGGCGGCTTCGTCGCCATTCCCGCGTTGCTCGTCGGCTACGCCATGGCGCGCAACCTCATCCCCGGCTGGGGCCCGCAGGGGCCGCGCCTGCCTGACTAGCGGCTGCTAAATAAATGGTCGCGGCTTCAGGTGCATGTCGGTCGACCAGTCGGCAAGGCGCTCCAGCCCTTCGAGGTCGAGCACGACGCAGCCCCGGTCGCGCCATTGCAGCAATTGCCGTTCGGCCAACCGGCGCACCGTCTTGTTGGTATGGACGAGCGAGAGGCCGAGCGTGTCGGCGACATGCTGCTGGGTGATCGGGATCTCGATCGGCTCCTTGGCCGTGTTGAGCCCCGTGCCCTGCGAGCGCCGCACGATGAAGGCGATCAGGTAGGCGAGGCGCTCGGCGGCGTTGCGCCGGCCGATGCTCAAAATGTTCTCGTCGAGCATGCACTCCTCGCGCGAGGACAGCCAGGTGATGTCGTAGGCGAGTTCTGGATGCTCGCGGTAGAGCGTCAGTAATTCCTCACGTTCGAACACGCACAGGATCATCGGCGACAGCGCCTCGACCGAATGCTCCATCTCGCCCGTCACCGTGCCCTGCAGCCCGAGAAGATCGCCCGGCATCGCATAATTCACGATCTGCCGCCGCCCGTCCGGCAGCATCTTGTAGCGGAAGCTCCAGCCCTGGAGCACGGTATAGAGATGCGGATTGCGCGTGCCCTCGGCGAGCACGGTCGCGCCCCGGTCGACGGTCAGTTCGCCCTTCTTGAACCGGCTGATGAACTCCAGTTCCGGCTTGGTGAAGGGACGGAAGATTTCTCGCGCATGAAGCGGGCACTTCTCGCAAGGATACTTCCTTGCAGAACGGATCGCGATTTCGGCCACCAGCGGGCTCCAGAGAGAGAAGAACAGTCCCTGGGCGATCTATAGAGAGCCGGAAGCCCGTTGTCAGCGGCGAAGGATTAGCTCCTCAAATATATTCGCAAAAGCTGATGGACATGTCATAGTTAAATGACATGACGCCGTCCGGCAGGCCAATTGCCAGAATGTCGGGAGTTGTGAATTTGTCGGAGAAGCCCCTCAAGGATTTGCGCATTCTGGTGATGGAGGACGAGTTCCTCATTGCCATGGATGTCGAGCAGTTGTGTCAGGACCATGGCGCCGAGGAAGTCGTGATCCTTCGCACGCTCAAGGAACTGGGCGACAGTCCGGTCGAGACGCGCGGCATCAACGTCGCCGTCGTCGACGTGATGCTGGCTGGCGAATCCACCGTCGAATTCGCCAAGAGCCTGCAGCAAAGCAACGTGCCCTTCGTCTTCGCGACCGGCTATGCCGAGAACGAGCACCTGTTCGAGGCGTTTCCCGGTATCCGCGTGGTCGGAAAGCCTTATGCCGGCCCCACCCTGATCACCGCCATCGTCGAGGCGGTGAATGCGGGGCAGGGCCGGGAAGCGTCAGGCGGCGTTTGAGCCCATCACCTGGGCCGCGATCGAATCCGGTCCGTAGTCGGATTCCCCCGAAACCTTCAGAAGTTCCTGCAGGCGCGTGCGTGCGCGGCTGACGCGGCTCTTGATCGTGCCGACGGCGCATTCGCAGATTTCGGCGGCTTCTTCATAGGAAAAGCCCGATGCGCCGATCAGGATGATCGCCTCGCGCTGGTCTTCCGGCAGCCGCTCGAGCGCGTTTCGGAAATCTTCGAGATCCATCGAGCCATGCTGGCTCGGATGCACGGCAAGCCGCGCGGTCATCGCGCCGTCGCTGTCCTGCACCTCGCGTCCGCGCTTGCGCATCTGCGAGTAGAACTCGTTGCGCAGGATCGTGAAGAGCCAGGCCTTCAGGTTCGTGCCCGGCTGGAACGAGGCCTGCTTGTCCCACGCCTTGACCAGCGTCTCCTGGACGAGGTCGTCGGCACGGTCGGAATTTTGAGACAGCGACACGGCGAACGCGCGAAGGCTGGGAACCGCACCGAGCAGTCCGGTCTTGAAATCGGTATCGGCAGCCATGCTTAGTCTCCCTTGCGAGCGCTGGCACCCGCTTCGCGATCTTCGAGTTGCCTCAACAGATCGGCGAATCGGTCGGGGACTTCTTCCGTCACGAGTTCGTCGTAATATTGTTTGAGCTTTCGCCCGATCTCGGAATTGGAGCCGAGAGGCTCCGTGCGCTCTGTCACTGCCGGCTGATCCTTGTTCGGCTTCATTTCTGCCTCGGTGCCCCCTGCATTGTCATGCCAACGTGCGGCGATTGCCATGCGTCGTTTCCCCTGTCGTCCGTTGCCTTCGATGCGCGGCCGAAGAGAGCCGCGGCGCCACGTCGGCGCGCAAAATCGATATCAAACGCGAAAGCCTCGCAATTCGTTCCTTCGCTTGGAACTTTTTTGCTGCGGGCGAGTTTGAAGGGCGCTACTGATCCGCAATTCCTGCCTTTATGTCTTGAGGGAGACGTCCAATCATGAGTTTGTCCGCAAGGATCGCGCCGCATTTGCCATTCTTGCGCCGGTTTGCCCGCGCAGTCTCCGGCTCACAGACCAGCGGCGACGCGCTCGTCGCGGCCACGCTGGAAGCCATCATCGCCGATCCGAGTGTCTTCCCGGCCGCCTCGACCGACCGGATCGCCCTCTATCAGATATTCACCAAGCTGTTCTCGTCCGTCGCCGTGCGCGTGCCCGACGAGGCGCCGGCCAATCCGTGGGAAAGCCGCGCCGTTGCCAACCTCTCCTCGCTGGCGCCCCTCCCGCGCCAGGCCTTCCTGCTCGTCGCCGTCGAAGGCTTCGGCGAGCGCGAGGCCGCCGAGGTGCTCGACGTCGAGCAGACGGAGTTCTCCCGCCTCCTCGGCCAGGCGAGCGACGAGATTTCCCGCCAGGTCGCGACCGACATCCTCATCATCGAGGACGAACCGCTGATCGCCATGGACATCGAGCAGATGGTCGAGAGCCTCGGCCACCGCGTCGTCGGCACGGCCCGCACCCACAAGGAAGCGACCGCGCTCTTCAAGACCAGCAATGCCAAGATGGTCCTCGCCGACATCCAGTTGGCCGACGGCTCGTCGGGCATCGATGCGGTCAACGAAATCCTGGCCTCGGCCAGCGTCCCGGTCATCTTCATCACCGCCTTCCCGGAGCGCCTGTTGACGGGCGAGCGGCCCGAACCGGCCTTCCTGGTGACCAAGCCGTTCAATCCCGACATGGTCAAGGCACTGATCAGCCAGGCTCTTTTCTTCGACCGGCAGTCGCAAGCGGCCGCCTGAAATCGTTGAAGATCATGCGGACAGGCACGGTCCTGTCCGCATGGGAACAAGCCTGCCCGGCAACGCGTTGGAAAACGGAACGCGGCGGGCATTCTAGGGAGAAGGCAGATGCTTTACTGGGCTCTGGTGTTTCTGGTCGTGGCGCTGATCGCGGGCGCGCTGGGGTTCGGCGGCATTGCCGGTGCTTCCGCCGGCATCGCGCAGATTCTTTTCGTCATTTTCGTCGTTCTTTTGTGCGTCTCTCTGGTTGCCGGATTCATGCGCCGCGCCAATTGAGAATGGACGAAGGAACTTCAACCCGGCCGCGGGGCGGACGAGAAATCGACGACGGCCATCATCTGGGGGCACTTCCGGCGTGACTTTTGAAACCGCTGACATGATCGACGAGGAGCGCGTGCTCGCGACCGCGTTGAAGAATGCCGGCGTGGCTGTGATTGTCCAGGACGCGAACTTGAAGGTCCGGTCGGTGCAGAACCTGCCGTCCTCCTGGAATGCGGGCTCGATCGTCGGCCAGTCCGACGATCAGTTCCTCGCACCCGCTGATGCCGAGACCGCGCTGGCCATGAAGCGCCAGGTCATGGCGAACGGCCAGCCCGCCCATTACGAGTTCCGCCAGGGCGCCGACGATGGCGGCCGCTGGTTCTCCGTCTGGCTCGATCCGCAGCGCGGTTCCGACGGCGCCGTCAACGGCATCGTGTCCACCATCGTCGAAGTGACCAGCCAGAAGCACCGCGAGCAGACCCTGCGCACGCTGCTGCGCGAGGTCAGCCACCGCTCCAAGAATCTCCTCGCCATCATCCAGAGCATCGCGACGCAGACCGGCCGCTATTCCGGCTCGATCGAGGTGTTCCTGACGCGCTTTCGTGGCCGCATCCAGTCGCTCGCCTCCTCGCAGGACCTCGTCACCTCGTCCAATTGGCGCGGCGCGACCTTGAGCGAACTCGTCGCCGGCCAAGTCAGCCGCTATTGCGAGGACCCGGCCTTTTCGATCCGGCTGAAGGGCGTCGACCCCTACCTCAACCCCAACGCCGCGCTCCACATCGGCCTGGCGCTGCACGAACTCGTCATCAATTCGATGAGCCACGGCGCCCTGTCGCGGCCGAACGGCTACGTAGGCCTGTCGGCGGCGCTGGAGGAAGAGGCGGAGGGCAAGCGCGCCATTCTCCTGAATTGGCACGAGAACACCCGCGTCGCCGAAAGCGCGATCGGCGACAAGCGCTTTGGCAGCGTCGCGCTTGAGCGGGTCGTGCCCGCCTCGGTCGAGGGCGAGGCCTCGCTCGAATTCGCCGAGGGCTATCTCGACTATCGCCTGCGCATTCCCGAAGGCAATTTCGAACTCTGAAATCCGCCCCTGATCTCCGCTCCAAAAAAAAGCCGGCCACGTTGGGCCGGCTTTGGAGGGGGCGAAGAAGGTGTTCGGGGGATCCACGCTTCCTCATTCAATGAAGCGCCGTTCGCCATGGGGGGCGATTGGAGGGGTCGGCGTCGGGCCGCTTCACTGTGCCTGTTAACTGTTTCGACACGAACGGGTTCCGTTACGTTCATTCTTTTTTGCGATGATGCCTCGGAACGGAAAATCCGATGCGTCGTTTGAGTGTCAGACGGCGCAGCAAGGGAGGCGGATATGGTCGCTCACATGATGAATCTGGAAAGTGCAGCGCGTCTGGCCATGGGCGATCACCAGGGCGACAATTCCGAGCCGTTGCCGCCCGGCCCCAACTACGGCCCGTTCGGCTATTTCCGCCTGGCGCTCCTGGTCCTGGCGGGACTGATCGCCGGCGCGCTTCTCTTCCATTTCCTGAGCTAGAAGCGTCTCATCTCTGCGGCTGCAGCCTCTCGGGCGGAATCCGCACGGTCATTTCGCCGCGATTGGGCTCCACGAAAAGCACCAGCGCATACATCGCTCCGTAGACGATCCCCGCCAGGATCAGGAGCGTCATCAGAAACCGGAAAAGTGTAGGCATCGGTCTCCCGTCTGTCCGCCGCGCTCGCGTGTGCCTTTATGGGACGCGGCGTTGCCGAGTGCAAGCATAAGTCGTATCGGCGCTGCGCCCTCGATCCGCCTTGACGTTCGCCCCGTTCCTGTCGATACCGCTCCTGAGGAGACGGGCATGGGCGCCACGGTGATGACGGAACTGATCGAGCATGTGCGCGCCCGCATCGGCACGCGCACGCTCGTGCTCGTCGGCCTGATGGGCGCCGGCAAGACCTCGGTCGGCCGCAAGGTCGCGCAGGCCCTGCAGCTTCCCTTCGCCGACAGCGACCACGAGATCGAAAGCGTCTCGCGCATGACCGTGCCGGAACTCTTCGAGGCCTATGGCGAGGTCGAGTTCCGGGCGCTGGAACAGCGCGTCGTCACCCGCCTCATCGCCGACGGCCCGGCCGTCATCGCCACCGGCGGCGGCGCCTTCATGAACGCGGACACCCGCGCGGCCATCCGCGCCCACGGCATCTCGATCTGGCTCAAGGCCGACCTCGACACGCTGATGGAGCGCGTCGCGCGCCGCCAGAACCGGCCGCTCCTGAAGACCCCCGATCCGCGCGCCGTCATGCGCAAGCTGATGGACGACCGCTATCCGGTCTATGCCGAGGCAGACGTGACCGTGACGAGCCGCGACGCCCGCCACACCATCATCGCCGGCGAGATCATCGAGGCGGTGGATGCGAAGCTGAACCAGAGCATGACGAAGGTCGATTGAGAATGACGAGCCGTGTCGATGTCGAGCTTGGCTCGCGCTCTTATCCGATCCTGATCGGCCCCGGCACGCTGGATGGGGCCGGCGCGGCCATTGCCGCCCGCCTGCCGCGCGCCCGCATCGCCATCGTCACCGACGTCAACGTCGCCGAACGCCAATTGCCGCGCCTCCAGGCCTCGCTGACGGCGTCGGGCATCGCGCATGAAGTCCTCGTCCTGCCGGCAGGCGAGGCGACCAAGAGCTTCGCGAAGCTGGAGGACGTCGTCGACTTCATCCTCGCCGGCCGCTTCGAGCGCAATGACTGCGTGCTGGCGCTCGGGGGAGGGGTCATCGGCGATTTGACCGGCTTTGCCGCCGGCATCGTGCGCCGCGGCATGGAGTTCGTTCAGGCGCCGACCTCGCTTCTGGCGCAGGTGGATTCCTCGGTCGGCGGCAAGACCGGCATCAACACGAAGCGCGGCAAGAACCTCGTCGGCGTCTTCCAGCAGCCCGCCCTCGTCATCGCCGACACCGCCGCGCTCGACACGCTACCTGCCCGCGAGTTCCGCGCCGGCTATGCCGAGATGGCGAAATACGGCCTGATCGACCAGCCCGACTTCTTCGCCTGGCTGGAGCAGAACTGGCGCGATGTCTTCGCCGGCGGCGATGCCCGCGTCGAGGCCATCCGCCGCTCCTGCCAGTCGAAGGCCGATGTCGTCGCCCGCGACGAGCGCGAGACGGGCGACCGCGCGCTGCTCAATCTCGGCCACACCTTTGCGCACGCCCTCGAAGGTGCGACCGGCTATGACGGCGCGCGCCTCGTCCATGGCGAGGCGGTCGCGATCGGCATGGTGCTGGCGCACCGCTTCTCCGCCCGCCTCGGCCTCATGGACCCCGCCGATGCGGATCGCGTCGAGCGGCACTTGGCCGAAGTCGGCCTGCCGACGAAAATGACGGACGTTCCCAACGGCCTTCCTGGCGCCGAGGCGCTATTGACCTATATTGCGCAGGACAAGAAGGTGTTGCGCGGCGCGCTCACCTTCATCCTCACCCGCGGCATCGGCCGGTCCTTCATCGCAAGGGACGTCGCCTCTGCCGATGTTCTCGCCTTCCTGACGGAGAATTTGCCGGCATGATGCTGACGATCGCCATCATCATCTTCCTGATCATGATGTCCTTCCTGTTTTCGGGGACGGAGACCAGCGTGACGGCGGTCTCCCGCGCGCGCCTGCACACGCTCGAGCAGAACGGCGACGCGCGCGCCGGCGTCATCACCCGGCTGATCGAGCGCAAGGACCGCATGGTCGGCGCGCTCCTGATCGGCAACAACCTCGTCAACATCCTCGCGTCGTCGCTCGCCACCAGCGTTCTCCTGACGATCTTCGGCTCGGCCGGCGTCGTCTACGCCACGATTGGCATGACGGTCCTGCTCGTCATCTTCGCCGAAATCCTGCCGAAGTCGTGGGCGCTGTCGAAGCCCGAGCAGTTCGCGCTCACCGTCTCGCGCTTCGCGCAGTTCGCGGTGCTGATCTTCGGCCATTTGTCGGTGGCGGTGAATTTCATCGTGCGCGCGCTGCTGGGCCTCTTCGGCATCCATCTCGGCCGCGACGACAACCTCCTCTCCGCGCATGAGGAAATCCGCGGCACGGTCGAGGTGCTGCAGCGCGAGGGCGGTCTCGAAAAGCACGACCGCGACCGTGTCGGCGGCCTTCTCGACCTGCACGAGCTCGAAGTCTCCGACATCATGGTCCACCGCACGGCGATGCGCTCGGTCAATGTCGACGAATCGCCGGAGACCGTGGTCCGCGAAATCCTGCAAAGCCCGCACACGCGGCTGCCGCTGTGGCGTGGCTCGACCGACAACATCGTCGGCGTCATCCACGCCAAGGACCTGCTTCGCGCGCTCAACGATGTCGGCAACGACTTCGCCCGCATCGACATCATGAAGGTCGCGTCCAAGCCCTGGTTCGTGCCCGACACGACGACGCTTCAGGACCAGCTCAACGCGTTCCTGCGGCGCAAGGCCCATTTCGCCATCGTCGTCGACGAATATGGCGAGGTCGAAGGCCTCGTCACGCTGGAAGACATCATCGAGGAGATCGTCGGCGAGATCGCCGACGAGCACGATGTCGAGATGCAGGGCGTCAAGCAGGAGGCCGACGGCTCGGTCGTCGTCGAGGGCTTCGTGCCGATCCGCGATCTCAACCGCGCGCTCGACTGGAACCTGCCCGACGAGGAAGCGACCACCATCGCGGGTCTCGTCATCCACGAGGCGCAGATGATCCCGGAGGAAAAGCAGGCCTTCACCTTCCACGCCATGCGCTTCGTCGTCCTGAAGCGCGAGAAGAACCGCATCACACGGCTGCGCATCCGCCCGCTGGGCGATGTCGCGGCAGCGCCGGTCACCCCGCCGCAACTGCAGCTTCCCCCGCCGCGCGAGACCGAGCCGGAACCCGCCCGCCCGCCCGCGGCCTGACGGACACTACCAGCGCGTCGCTTCGCCGGGCGCGGCCGGCTCGATCGCCAGCGCGTGGACGCCCGCCTCGAGTTCGGCGGCGAGCGCGGCATTGACGGCGCGGTGGCGTTCGATCCGGCTCATGCCGGCGAATTCGGCGGCGACGATGCGCACGCGGAAATGTGTCTCGCCCGCGCCGTCGAAGGTCTCATGTTCGCCCGAATGCTGGTGATGGTGGCCGGCATGGAGGTGGCTTTCATTGACGACCGCGAGCCGGTCGGGATGGAAGCGCTCCTGAAGCTTCGTTTCGATGGCCGTCTGGATCGTCATCGGAGGTCTCCTTCATGCGGCGCGATGCCGCTTAATTCCAAATCACCGGCAGGACGTTCATTGTCCGCCGAATGTCAATTCTTGTTTCGCGCGCCGAAGCACCCATAATTCCCGGTTCGACGGTAACGAGTTTCCATGAACGCCTATTCGAAATATTTCGAGAAGATCAAGGTCCGCCGTTCGCCCGAGGCCGAGCGGGCGTCGAGCGCGCCCGTGTGCCAGTGGGACGGCTGCAAGGAGCCCGGCACCCACCGCGCGCCGGTCGGCCGCATGGCCGAGGGCCAGTATTTCAAGTTCTGCTTCGACCATGTGCGCGAGTACAACAAGGGCTTCAACTATTTTTCCGGCCTCGCCGAAGGCGATATCGCGCGCTTCCAGAAGGAGGCGCTGACCGGCCACCGCCCGACCTGGAAGATGGGCGTCAACAAGGGCGCGCAGGCCTCGCCGGATTTCTCGCAGAAGCGCTCGGGTCGCTCCGGCCCCAATGCGCGCATGCGCGATCCCTACGGCATGTTCAAGGACGGCATCGACCCGTCCGACCGCCCGCGCACCCGCAAATTGAAGTCGCTTGAGGCCAAGGCCATGGAAACCTTGGGCCTGGAGCCGTCCGCGACTGGTGCGGCGATCAAGCAGCGCTATAAGGAACTGGTGAAGCGGCATCACCCCGATGCCAATGGCGGCGACCGCGCCTCCGAAGACCGGTTTCGCGATGTCATCCAGGCATACCGGATGCTCAAACAAGCGGGTTTGTGTTGATTGCGCCGTCTGGTAAACCGATGGCCGACGAAGAATGGGACGAGCGGTCGCACCGGCTGCCGCATGTGGAGACATGATGAACAAGGTTGACCGCGACATCGCAAACCTGCCCGACACGACCGTCTCGGTTCGCGAGAAGTTCGGCTTCGAATCCGAAATGGTGGTGCCTGCCTATTCGATTGCCGACAGCCACGTCCCGGACATCGACCCCGACTATCTGTTCGACAAGCAGACGACCCTCGCGATCCTCGCCGGTTTCACCTACAACCGCCGCGTCATGATCTCGGGCTATCACGGCACCGGCAAGTCGACCCATATCGAGCAGGTCGCGGCCCGCCTCAACTGGCCCTGCGTACGCATCAACCTCGACAGCCACGTCTCGCGCATCGACCTCGTCGGCAAGGACGCCATCGTCGTGCGCGAAGGCATGCAGGTCACCGAGTTCAAGGACGGCATCCTGCCCTGGGCCTACCAGCACAACGTCGCGCTCGTCTTCGACGAGTACGATGCCGGCCGCCCGGACGTGATGTTCGTCATCCAGCGCGTGCTGGAATCCTCCGGCCGCCTGACGCTGCTCGACCAGAGCCGCGTCATCCGCCCGCACCCCGCCTTCCGCATCTTCGCCACCGCCAACACGGTCGGCCTCGGCGACACGACGGGCCTCTACCACGGCACGCAGCAGATCAACCAGGCGCAGATGGACCGCTGGTCCATCGTCACGACGCTGAATTACCTGCCGCATGACGACGAGGTGAACATCGTCCTCGCCAAGGCGAAGCACTTCCGCAACGACAAGGGCCGCGACACCGTCAACAAGATGGTCCGCGTCGCCGACATGACGCGCTCGGCCTTCATCAATGGCGACCTGTCGACCGTCATGAGCCCGCGTACGGTCATCACCTGGGCCGAGAACGCGGACATCTTCAAGGATGTCGGCTTCGCCTTCCGCCTGACCTTCCTCAACAAATGCGACGAGCTGGAGCGCTCCGTCGTCGCCGAGTTCTACCAGCGCGCCTTCGGCCAGGAACTGCCCGAATCCGCCGCCAACGTCGTTCTGGGCTAGCTGTATGGAGGTTCGTAAGAATTATCGCCAGCTTAGTGTCGTTGCGAAACTAGCCAAAAACTTGTCGCCGCTAGTCAGTGCTTCTCATGTTCGATCAATTGACTTGGCCGTTGCGCTGCTCGGTGGTGTTGTGGAGGCGGCGTCAGATAACCCAAGTATCCGTTTTACCGCAAGGGCTACAGATGGGCTGTGGGTATCGTATCAACTTAATCTTAGTCATTTCACACTTTTCCGTCGATCTCACTTGACTGTCCATGCTGAAATAGAATCAGAGATTGCCAAGATTGGATCGAGGCTTTTTGGTTTTAACGGAGCTACGGGAAAGAGTGGTGACTATCTGTTTTGGCGAATCACAACGCTTGATGAAGTTAACCAACTAGTTGGCTACCTACGAGCTCTTCCGGTTGATACGAAAAAAGATGAGATTCGCAAGTCGCGTCACATCACGGAGTTTGTAAAAAACCTAGTTTTTGATCGTGACGAAGGTCGCTGCAAGGCTTGTAAATCACCAAATCACCTTCAGTTTGACCATATCGTTCCGTTTTCCAAGGGCGGTGGAAATCAGTTTGAGAACATTCAGCTTCTTTGCCAGCAATGTAACATCAAGAAGCTCGACAGTTTTATGCACTAGCAGCGATCAGTGAGCAGAATGGCCGGGCCGGGAGACAACACGCGCAACAAGCCCGTCAAGGGCGCCGATACCGACGCCTTCAAGCGCGCGCTGTCGCTGTGTGTGCGCGCGATCTCCGGCGATGGCGAGATGGAAGTCACCTTCGCCAAGGAAAAGCCCGCCCTGACCGGCAACCGCGCCCGCCTGCCGGACCTGCCGCGCAAGCCGAGCGCCAACGACATCGCGATCACCCGCGGCATCGGCGATTCCATGGCGCTGCGGCGCGCCTGTCACGACAATGCCGTCCACTCGAAGCTCGCGCCGCAGGGCAAGCAGGCCCGCGCCATCTTCGACGCCGTCGAGCAGGCCCGCGTCGAGGCGATCGGATCGCGCGCCATGACCGGCGTCGGCGACAATATCGGCTCGATGCTCGAGGACAAATATTCCAAGGCCAATCTCGCCGCCGTTACTCAGCAGTCGGAGGCCCCGCTCGAAGAGGCTGTCGCGCTCATGGTGCGCGAGCGCCTGACCGGCCGTCCTGCGCCCAAGAGCGGCGAGCGCGTCGTCTCGCTGTGGCGCGACTGGATCGAGGACAAGGCCGGCGACACGCTCGACGGGCTCGCGACCAATGTCGACGACCAGCAGGCCTTCGCCCGCGTCATGCGCGACATGCTGGCCTCGATGGACATGGCCGAGGACCTTGCTGAGGACGACCAGTCCGACGACAGCGAGGACAATGACGACGACCAGCCCGAGGGCGAGGATTCGGCCGACGATGGCGGCGAGGACGATTCGGGTTCCGACCAGTCCCAGGCCGACGAATCGCAGGAGACGAGCGACGACCAGGAGGCCGGCGAGACCGAGGCGACCGACGCGTCCGCCGACGACATGGCCGACGACGACGAACTCGACGCCGAGACGCCCGGCGAGACGCGCCGCACCAACGACCCCTTCGCCAACCTGCCGAAGGAGATCGACTACAAGGTCTTCACCCGCGAATTCGACGAGACGGTCAGCGCCGCCGAGCTGTGCGACGAAGAGGAGCTGGAGCGTTTGCGCGCCTTCCTCGACAAGCAGCTCGCCAATCTCCAGGGCGTCGTCGGGCGTCTGGCGAACCGCCTGCAACGCCGCTTGATGGCGCAGCAGAACCGCTCGTGGGAATTCGACCTCGAGGAAGGCTCGCTCGATCCGGCCCGCCTCGTGCGCGTCGTCATCGACCCGATGCAGCCGCTCTCCTTCAAGCGCGAGCGCGACACGAATTTCCGCGACACGGTCGTCACGCTGGTGCTGGACAATTCCGGCTCCATGCGCGGTCGTCCGATCACCGTCGCCGCCACCTGCGCGGACATCCTCGCCCGCACGCTGGAGCGCTGCGGTGTCTCGGTCGAAATCCTCGGCTTCACCACGCGCGCGTGGAAGGGCGGGCAGGCGCGCGAGAAGTGGCTGAAGGGCGGCAAGCCTGCCAATCCCGGCCGTTTGAACGATCTGCGCCACATCATCTACAAGTCCGCCGACGAGCCGTGGCGCCGCGCCCGGCGCAATCTCGGCCTCATGATGCGCGAGGGTCTTCTGAAGGAAAACATTGACGGCGAGGCCCTGCTTTGGGCGCATCAGCGCCTGATCGCGCGGCCCGAGCAGCGCAAGATCCTGATGATGATCTCGGACGGCGCGCCGGTCGACGATTCGACGCTGTCGGTCAATCCGGGCAACTATCTGGAGCGCCATCTGCGCGCCGCGATCGATCTGATCGAGACCCGCTCGCCGGTCGAGCTTCTCGCCATCGGCATCGGCCACGACGTCACCCGCTACTATCGCCGCGCCGTCACCATCGTCGACGCCGAGGAACTGGCCGGCGCGATGACCGAGCAGCTTGCGAGCCTCTTCGACGAGGAAACGGCGCGCTCCGTTCGCGGCCAGCAGCGCCGCGCGGGATGATCGGCCGTCTCTTCGCGGCGTCGCTCGCGCTGGCGTCGCTCGCCGGTCCGTCGCACGCATCCGAGCCCTTTCCCGTCGAGCTGCAATTCAGCCCGATCGAAAAATTCCGCGTCGCCGGCGCGGAGGGCGACTATGGCCGCCTGACCTTCATCGGCGGCTTCTCCATGACCGGCGACCGGCGCGAATTCGGCCAGCTATCGGGCTTCCGCTTCGTGACTCCCGGCGGCGATTTTCTCGGCGTCGCCGATCACGGCTTCTGGTTCACCGGCACCGTCCAGCGCGATGAGGATGGCGTCCCCGTCGGCCTCGGCGATTTTTCGATGCAGCAGATGGTGGACGAGGCGGGCCGCCCGATCGACGACAAGGAGCGCGTCGATGCCGAGGGCATCTCTATCCATGACGGCGTCGCGACCGTCTCCTTCGAGCGCCGCGCCCGCGTCTCCGAATATGCGATCGATGCAAACGGCATGTCCGGCCCGATCCGCGACCTCGACTTCCTGATTCCGCGCGCCGAACTGCGCTACAATGCCGGCCTCGAAACCGTCGCCCGATCGCCTGCCGACGGTCCGCTGGCCGGTGCCCGCATCGTCATCGCGGAAAAGTCGATCGACCGCCAAGGCAACATCTTCGCCGCCGTCCTCGAAGGCCCACGAAAGGGCGTCTTCAAGGTCCGCCGCACCGACGAGTTCGACGTCACCGACGGCGTCTTCCTGCCCGACGGCGATCTCCTGCTGCTGGAGCGCCGCTTCTCCTACGCCCGCGGCGTCGCCATGCGCTTGCGCGTCATCGCGGTGAATGACATCCGCCCCGACGCCCTCGTCGACGGCGAAATCCTGCTCGACGCCAACATGGCCTACCACGTCGACAACATGGAAGCGCTCGACCTCTTCCGCCACCCCGACGGCCGCCTGATCGTCGCCCTCATGTCAGACGACAACCAGTCCTGGATCCAGCGCAATCTTTATCTGGAATTCGCACTGGCGGACGATTGAGGGCGACCCCTCATCCGTCCGAGCTTCGCTCGGCCACCTTCTCCCACAAGGGGAGAAGGGAAGGGCTGCCAACGGAATCCACCGACCCGATGCCCTTGGCGATTTGGCAAGACGGTGAGGCGCATTCCCTTCTCCCCTTGTGGGAGAAGGTGGCCGAGCGAAGCTCGGACGGATGAGGGGTATTGAAGCGCGCAAGCTGCGGCGACTGTGCCCTACCGCACCGCCGGCGCCGGCCTTAACACCGACAACAGCGCCCCGTAAGGCCCGAGCATCACCACGCCGAGCGCCACCTTCACCACGAGATCCCCCAGCGCCAGCGACACCCACAACGGCACCTCGGCCCCCAGGAACGGCACCGGAAAGCCGAGCGAGCCGTCTTCGAGCCCGAACCCCGTATCCAGCACCGCAAACCGTGCCGCAAAGGCGAGGGAAAAGAACATCGCCGTATCGACGAGCGAGCCGATGATCGTCGAGATCAGCGGCGCCTGCCACCAGGCGTTCCGGCGCAGGCGGTCGAACACGGCGACGTCGAGCAGTTGCGCGACGAGGAAGGCCGAGCCCGACGCGATGGCGATGCGCGGCGTCGCCAGCCACACCGACAGAGCGACGGCGATGACGAAGCCGACCAGCACCACCTTGCGCGCCACCGCCGGGCCGAAGCGGCGATTGGTCAGGTCCGTGACGAGAAACGCGATCGGATAGGTGAACGCGCCCCAGGTCAGGAGAGCCTGGAGGCCGAAATGCGGGAAGGGATATTGGACGAGGACGTTGGAGGCCGCGACGATGGCGGCCATCGCGGCCACGAAGGGCCACACATTGACGTTCTGGGTCTGCATTTTTTTAACCTGGGTTATGGAACCAGTCGGCGGGCGCCCCGTGAAGGAACACCCGCCGTCGATAAGGTCAGCCGAAGCGGATCAGGCGGTCGCCTGTTCCTGCGTCTTCTTGGCGATCTGCTTCTTCAACAGGCGCGCGCGCTGCGAAAGATCGCTCACGCCGGCCTTCAGAAGGAAAGCGTCGAGGCCGCCGCGGTGCTCGACCGAGCGCAGCGCGTTGGCCGAAATGCGCAGGCGCACATTCTGGTTCAGCGCTTCCGACATCAGCGTCACATTGACGAGATTCGGCAGGAAGCGACGACGGGTCTTGTTGTTGGCGTGGCTGACATTGTTGCCGGTCATCACGGCCTTGCCGGTCAATTCACATGCGCGGGACATAGTCTCAAACCTTCAGTTTCTCAAAACCGGCCCAACGACCCGAACCCGCACCAGATGGTCGGCGCGCGGGGTCATGTCGGGCGGCCTCATGGAAAAGTTGCCGTTCCTTAGTTGCATTTCCCGTTCCGGTCAAGCGTTCGGGGCGCGGCTGGAGGCAACATATATTCGCCGAATTCGCGCGATCAAAGGGGATTCGAGGAACAGGCAGGCGGGAAGGGGCGGTCTGCCGCAAATTTCATGGAGATTCGACATGCTCCGCACCATGTCCGCCGCCCTGTTGACGATTCTGGCCGCCACAGGCACGGCCGGCGCCGCGCAGACCTTCCGCACCGATTATTCGATCACGCTGATGGGCATACCCGTCGGCAAGGCGTCCTTCACCAGCGTCATCGGCGAGGATGATTTCCGCATCGACGGCTCGCTCGCCAGCGCCGGTATGGCGCGCCTGTTCGACAGCACGCAGGGCACCACCTCCGTCTCCGGCCGCCTGTCGGAAACCGGCATGGCGCCGCGCAGCTACGATCTCAACTACCGCTCCGACAAGAAGACGCAGCGCACCGCGATCCGCTTTTCCGACGGCAACGTGACCGCCACTGAAAACGTTCCCCCGAGCCGCCCGCGCCAGGGCGACTGGGTGCATCTGCAGGAAAATCACCTGACCTCCGTCGTCGACCCGATCTCCTCGACGGTATTGCGCGCGGCGAGCCCCGCTGACGTCTGCAACCGCACCATCCGCATCTATGACGGCGAAATGCGCGCCGACCTGCGCCTCGCGCCTGCCGGCGCGTCGGGCGGCCAGGTCACCTGCACGGCCAGGTTCGAGCCCGTCGCCGGCTACCGCCCCAGTCGCTCCGCTTTGAAATACCTCCGCGACCGCGCCCGAATCACCATCGCCTTCGCCCCGCTCGCCGACACCGGCTTCTACGCCCCCGTCGACGCCTCCATCGGCACCCAGGTCGGCACGGTCCGCATCGTTGCGCAGACGATGCGCACGCAGTAGCCTCGCGCAGACCCCCACTCCGTCGCGCTTCGCGCGCCACCTCTCCCCCTCAAAAGGGGAGAGGAACCCAAGCTGGATTGGACGCTGTGATCGCGGCAGGCTTTCCTCTCCCCCTTTGAGGGGGAGAGGTGGCGCGCGAAGCGTGACGGAGTGGGGGTCTTCACCGCCGCCTCAACTTTTGAGGGGGAGAGGTGGCCCGAAGGGCCGGAGTGGGGGTCTGCACCACCCCCTCAACCAACCGACTTGTCTCAATCCCCCACCCGCGCTACGCCACCACCAAACAGGAACATTCCATGGCGCGGGCAACGGCAATCGGCTTTACGGCGGTCATCATGTGGGCGCTGCTGGCGCTTTTCACCGCCGCGTCCGGCAACGTCCCGCCCTTCCTGCTCTCCGGCCTCACCTTCACCGTCGGCACGCTCGTCGGCCTCGCCATGCGCATCGCCGCCCCGCCGCGCGAACGCGTGAACATCCCGCCCATCGTCTGGCTCGTCGGCATCGGCGGGCTCTTCGGCTACCACTTCTTCTACTTCACCGCCCTGCGCAACGCGCCGGCCGTCGAGGCGAGCCTGATCGCCTATCTGTGGCCGCTCCTGATCGTGCTCGGCTCGGTCCTGATGCCGGGCGAACGCCTCGGCTGGCACCATGTCGCCGGCGCGCTGATGGGCCTCGCCGGCACGTTCCTGATCGTCACCAATGGCGGCAATCTCGCCTTCGACGCGACCTATGCGTTCGGCTATGCGATGGCGGCCGTTTGCGCCGTCTTCTGGGCCGGCTATTCGCTCCTGTCGCGCCGTTTCGCGGCGGTGCCGACCTCGATGGTCACATGGTTCTGCCTCGCCACCGCGCTCCTCTCCTTCGCCTGCCATGTCGCGCTGGAAGAGACGGTCTGGCCGCAGGGGACGGGGCAATGGCTCGCCGTCCTCGGCCTCGGCCTGATGCCGGTCGGCGCGGCGTTCTACACCTGGGACCATGGCGTCAAGCACGGCAACATCCAGGTCCTGGGGGCGGCGAGCTATGCCGCGCCGCTCTTGTCGACGCTGGTGCTGATCGCCGCCGGCGCGGCCGCCGCCACCACGCACATCCTCGCCGCCTGCCTGCTGATCACGGCCGGCGCCGCATTGGCGGCGAAGAACATGTTCACACGCCGCCGCACGGTTGAAGCGTGATGCTGCCCTTTCCCGGAGGCATCGAAGCGCAGGCGAACGGCGCGCTCATCCTCGCGATCCTCGCCGCGATCATCTACCTCTACGCCCGCAACCTGCCGGTCTCGTGGCGACGCAGTGTGGTCAAGACCCTCCCGCTCGCCGCGCTCGCCTGGTTGAGCTTCACCGAAGGCGGACCGTGGCTCCTCGCCCTGGCGCTGGCGTTGAGCGCGCTCGGAGATTTGGCACTGGCGCAGGAAGATGACGACCGCTTCTTCCTTGCCGGCCTCGGCGCGTTTCTCGCGGCGCATGTCGCCTATGTCGCGCTGTTCGCGACCGGCAGCGCGGGCCTTGCGATCCTCCTCGCCGAGCCGTGGCGCCTCGCCGCCGCGCTCGCAATCTGCGCCTTCGGCATATTCATGCTGACCCGGCTCTGGCCTGCGCTCGACGCCGCGATGCGCCCCGCCGTCCTCGCCTACATGCTCGCCATCGTCGCCATGGGCGTCACCGCCTTCACCATGCAATCGCCTGCCGTGATGGCCGGCGCCGCCCTCTTCATTGCCTCCGACGCCATCCTTGCCACCGAGCGCTTCCTGCTCCCGGCCGACGCGCCGCAGCGCACCGTCACCGGCCCGGCCATCTGGATCACCTACATCGCCGCCCAGATCGCCATCGTGCTCGGCGTGCTGGCTTGAAGGTCTTGTCGAGGTTCTGGTTTGGGCGAGGCGAAAACGGCTGATTTCGAGAACCGGAGCGGAGCGTACTTGAGTACGTGAGCGCCGGATCGGAGAAATCCGTTGTTTGCAGGCCGTCCAAGCCAGAAGATCACAAGACCTTACGAGACGTCCTTCCGCTTCCGTATCTCCGCGAACACCTCCGCGTCGCTCGCCTTTTCCATCCCCAGCCCCTTGCGGATCGCCGGGTCGTGCGGGCGCAGGAACGGGTTGGTCGAAAGCTCGTCGCCGATCGTCGTCGGCAGCGTCGGCTTGCCCTGCGCGCGCAGCGCCTCGATCTTCGCCACCCGCGCCTTCAGCGCCGGGTTGGTCGGGTCGATCGTCATCGCGAAGCGGGCATTGGAGAGCGTGTATTCGTGGCCGCAATAGACCCGCGTTTCGGCGGGCAGGGCGGCCAGCTTCTTGAGCGACGCGTGCATCGTCGCCGGCGTGCCCTCGAAGAGGCGCCCGCAGCCGAGCGCGAACAGCGTGTCGGCGGTGAATGCCACGCCCGAATTCTCGAAGACGTAAGCGACATGCCCCGCCGTATGTCCCGGCGTCTCGATCACCCGCACGCGCTCCGCGCCGAAGGTAAGGTCCGAGCCTTCTTCCACCGTCTCGTCGATGCCCGGAATCTTCGCCGCTTCCGCCTTCGGCCCGACGATCTTCAGCTTGAACCGCGCCTTCAGCGCCAAATTGGCCTCGACATGGTCGGGATGGTGATGGGTGACGAAGAGCACGCTCGGCGTCCAGCCCGTCCGTTCGATGGCCTCCAGTATTGGCCCTTCCTCCGGCGCGTCGATCAGCCCGACCGTCCCCGTCGCCTCGTCGCGGATCAGGATGCCGAAATTGTCGGTGCGGCACATGAATTGTTCGACTCGCAGTCCCATCGAAATCTCCTTCGTATCGGCGCAAACGATAGGGCGGCGGCTTGGCAAAGTCACCGCGGGACGGCTAGTTTTCGTGCCATGAGAAACGACATCGTCGACCTGCGCGCCTTCTACGCCACGACGCTCGGCAAGCTCGCCGAGCGCTCGATCGCCATGGGCATCTCGTCGGTCTGGGCGAATCTGAGCCGCGAGCGCCTCGTCGGCCTCGGCTATGCGCTGCCCTGGCTGGAGAGGTTCGGCACCGACGCCGACCGCGTCTTCGCCTTCATGCCGGCGCAGCAGGGCGCCGTCCCGTGGCCCGCCGGCAAGCCGTGCGCGACCGCGCTGGTCTTCGAGGAGGAACTGCCGCTGCACGATTCCTCAGTCGACCGCATCCTCCTCGTCCACGCGCTCGAACATGCCGAAAACCCGCGCGAGATGCTGGTCGAAATGTGGCGTGTGCTGGCGCCCGGTGGCCGTCTGGTGCTGGTCGTGCCAAACCGGCGCGGCGTCTGGGCCCGCATGGAGCACACGCCCTTCGGCACCGGTCGCCCGTTCTCGAGAGGCCAGCTATCGAGCCTCCTGCGCGATGCCAACTTCACGCCCGGCCCATGGTCCGACGCGCTGCATTTCCCGCCGATGGAACGCCGCTTCATGATGCGGCTCTATTCGCTTTTGGAGCGCACCGGCCGCCGCTTCTGGCCGGTCTTCGCCGGCGTTCTGGTCGTCGAAGCGCAAAAGCGCGTCTACCAGGGCCTTCCGGTCACCCAGCGCGCCTCCCGCCGCGTGTTCGTGCCGGTCCTCTCGCCGCAGGGCGCGGGAGCCGCGCGGCTGCGGCGCGACGATCAGAACACCACCGCACCCTGATCGGCCCGCCCGGCCACCTGCCGGAAATTCTCGAACAGTTCGCGCCCCAGCCCAAACCCGTTCGCCGACAGGTCCGGCAATTCGACGACGCGCGCAGCCAGTTCCGCCGCATCCACCTCGACCTGCAACGCACCGGCCTCCCCATCGACCAGCACGATGTCGCCATCCCGGATCTTGCCGATCGCCCCGCCGTCGAGCGCTTCTGGCGTCACGTGGATCGCCGCCGGCACCTTGCCCGACGCGCCCGACATGCGCCCGTCGGTGACGAGCGCGACCTTGTGGCCGCGGTCCTGCAACACGCCGAGCACGGTCGTCAGCCGGTGAAGCTCAGGCATCCCGTTCGCCTTCGGTCCCTGGAAGCGCACCACCGCGACGAAGTCGCAGTCCAATTCGCCCGCCTTGAAGGCGGCGTTCAACGCCTCCTGGCTGTCGAACACCTTCGCGGGCGCCTCGATCACGCGGCGCTCCGGCTTGACGGCCGAGGTCTTGATGATCGCTGCGCCGAGATTGCCTTTCAGCACCTTCAGCCCGCCGGTCGGCTGGAAGGCCTTGGGGAAGGGGGCCAGCACCTTGTCGTTGCCGCTGACGGCCGGCGCCGGCTCGCGCGCCACGGTGCCGTCGGCATTCAGCTTTGCCTCGACGGCATAGGGCCGCAGCCCTTCGCCCCAGACGGTCTGCACGTCCTCATGCGCAAGGCCGGCATCGAGAAGCTCGCGGATCAGGAAGCCGAGCCCGCCTGCCGCGTGAAAATGGTTCACGTCGGCAAGCCCGTTCGGATAGACGCGCGCCAAGAGCGGTACCACGTCGGAAAGCTCCGAAATGTCCTGCCATGTCAGCTTGATCCCGGCCGCCGCCGCCATCGCGATCAAATGGATCGTGTGGTTGGTCGACCCGCCCGTCGCGTGCAGGCCGACGACACCGTTGACGATCGACCGCTCGTCGATCATCCGCCCGACCGGCGTGAACTCGTTGCCGAGCGCGGTGATCGCCAGCGCGCGCTTCGCCGCCTCGCGCGTCAGCGCATCGCGCAGCGGGGTGCCCGGATTGACGAAGGAGGAGCCGGGCGCGTGCAGCCCCATCATCTCCATCAGCATCTGGTTCGAGTTCGCCGTGCCGTAGAATGTGCACGTCCCCGGCCCATGATAGGACTTCGATTCGGCTTCCAGCAGTTCCGCGCGCCCGACCTTGCCCTCGGCGTAGAGCTGGCGCACACGCGCCTTCTCGTCATTCGCCAGTCCCGTCGTCATCGGCCCGGCCGGCACGAAGATCGCGGGCAGGTGGCCGAAGGTGAAGGCGGCGATCGTCAGCCCCGGCACGATCTTGTCGCAGACGCCGAGATAGACCGCCGCGTCGAACATGTTGTGCGAAAGCCCCACGGCCGTCGCCATCGCGATCACGTCGCGCGAAAAGAGCGACATCTCCATGCCCGGCTGCCCTTGAGTGACGCCGTCGCACATCGCCGGCACGCCGCCCGCAACCTGCGCGACGCCGCCTGCCTCGCGCGCGGCATCCTTGATCAGTTGCGGATAGGTCTCGAAGGGCTGATGCGCCGACAGCATGTCGTTGTAGGACGTGATGATGCCGAGATTGGGCACGACGTCGCCGGCGAGGGCCGCCTTCTCGGACGGCGCGCAGGCGGCAAAACCGTGGGCGAGATTGCCGCAGGAAAGCGTCGATCGATGCACCCCGCGCGAAATCTGCGCCTCGACGCGTTCCAGATAGGTTTCCCGCGCGCCCCGCGAGCGCTCGCGGATGCGGTCGGTGACAGCGGCGACGGTCTGGTGGAGGCTCATGATCGCTCGACTTTCTATGGCGCCCAATAGGTGACGACAGGTGTTTCGACAGCCGCGAGGACGGCCGCGACGGGAAGCTTCTCGGCAGCCGCGCGCTCCAGCACGCCCCGCTTCTGCGCCCCCTCGATATGTAGGAAAACCGCACGCGCTTTGCAGATGGCCGCAAGCGACAACGTCAACCGCGCCTCCCCCGCACTCCGCGCATGAACAGGCAATACGACATCTCCGGCTAGCCGTTCCTCGCCCCCTCCGGTTGGCCTTTCCTCGCCCTCCAACGGGGGGGTCCGAAGGACGGGCGAGACCCGTGGCTCGCCCCGGAACGGTGGCTCGGGCGAAGCCCGAGACGGAGTGGGGGGGCGCAACATCTCCGCAATGCCAGTGGCATCCGGAAACAGCGAAGCCGTATGCCCATCCGTCCCCATCCCCAGCACCAGCACATCCACCGGCATCAACGCCGAAACCGCCCCGCTCGCCAGCCGTGCCGCCTCTTCGACGCTCCCCGCACCAAAATACATCCCCACGAACCGCGCCTCCGCCGCCCGTCCGACCAGCAGATTCTCCCGCACCAGCCTCTCGTTCGACCGCTCATGCGTCGGCGGCACGAACCGCTCGTCGACCAGCGTCACGACCACCTTGCTCCAATCAATCGCCGCCTTCGACAATTCCCCAAAAAACCGAACCGGCGTCGTCCCGCCCGAAACCGCCAGCACCGCCCGCCCGCGCGCCGCGATCGCCTCCGCCAACCGGCCCGCGACATCCCCCGCCAGCGCCGTCGCCACCGCATCCGAATCCGCGAACTCGCGCCAGTCACCCCTCATCCGACCGAGCTCCGCTCGGCCACCTTCTCCCACAAGGGGAGAAGGGAAGGCGCCTCTCCGTTCCCGCAAATCACGACCTCAGTGACTTGCGGCTTCAGACGCGCAGATCTTGCCTTCTCCCCTTGTGGGAGAAGGTGGCCCGAAGGGTCGGATGAGGGGTATTGGCGCGACGATCGCCGGATCAACAAAGCCACCTTTAAATACTCTCGTGCCACGTCCGCCCGTCCCGCTCGATCAGCGCGATCGAGCCCGAGGGACCCCACGTCCCCGACGTATAGCCCTGCACGCCCTGCTGATTCTCGTCCCAGGCCTCGAGGATCGGGTCGATCCAGCGCCACGCCGCTTCCACCTCGTCGCGGCGCATGAACAGCGTCTGGTTGCCGCGCACCACATCCATGATCAGCCGCTCATAGGCGTCGGGATTGCGCACGTCGAAGGCCTGCGCGAAGCTCATGTCGAGCGCGACGTTGCGCAGCCGCATGCCGCCGGGGCCGGGGTCCTTGATCATGATGAACTGCTTGACGCCCTCGTCGGGCTGCAGCCGGATCACGAGCTGGTTGGCGACGACATTGCCGGCGCTTTCCTCGAAGATCGAATGCGGGATCGGCTTGAACTCGATGACGATTTCCGAGACCCGCTCGGCCAGCCGCTTGCCCGTCCGCAGATAGAAGGGCACGCCCGCCCAGCGCCAGTTCTCGATCTCCGCCTTGATCGCGACGAAGGTCTCCGTCTCGCTGTCCTGGCCGAGTTCGTCGGCATAGGATTTGACCGCGCCGCCCGCCGAAGCGCCGGCCTTGTATTGCCCGCGCACGGTCAATTTCGGCGAATCGCTGCCATTGACGCGCTTCAGCGCGCGCAGCACCTTCAGCTTCTCGTCGCGCACCGCATCCGCATCGAGCGCCGCCGGCGCCTCCATCGCCACGAGACAGAGGAGCTGCAGCATGTGGTTCTGCACCATGTCGCGCAGCGCGCCGGCCTTGTCGTAATAGGAAACGCGGCCTTCGAGCCCGACCGCCTCGGCAACCGTGATCTGCACGTGGTCGATATGCGCCGAGTTCCACAGCGGTTCGTAGAGCGCATTGGCAAAGCGCAGCGCCATCAGGTTCTGCACCGTCTCCTTGCCGAGATAGTGGTCGATGCGGAAGATCTGTTGCTCGTCGAAGACCCGGCCGATCGCATCGTTCAGCGCCCTGGCCGAGGCGAGGTCGCGCCCGATCGGCTTTTCCACGATGATGCGGCTCGCCGGCGTCACCAGCCCCGCCTTTTCGAGATTTGCCGCAATGTCGCCGAAAAGCGCCGGCGCGACCGCCAGGTAGAAGGCGCGGATGCGCTCGCTCTCGCCCATCGCAGCCTTCAGCCGGTCGAAACCCTCGCCCGACTTCGCATCGACATGCACATAGGCGATGCGCTTCAGGAAGCGCTCGACCTGCCCGTCGTCGATGTCGGCCGCAGGCACGTGCTCGGCGATCGCCTTTCGCGCGAATTCGCGAAATTCGTCGTCCGAAAGCTCGGAGCGCGAGGCGCCGAAGATGCGCGTCGGCTCGGAAAACTGCCCCGCCTTCTGCCGCTGGTAGAGCGCGGGCAGAAGCTTGCGCTCGGCAAGGTCGCCGGTGCCGCCGAAGACGACGAAATCGAAGGGCTCGACGGGAATGGTCGTGCTGGTCATGCGCATGGGGCTCGCTGCTGTCGTTGCGTTTCGTATACTCTAATCGATTTAGATTGGCCAGCCCCCGCGGGAATCCTTCTTGCTTTGCCCTTGTCCCGTTTTGGCCTATCTCTCACCGAAAGGCAGCACGCAGCCTGCCGCAGATGACGGGAAAAATCATGCACAAGGTTGCCATCACCGGCACGGGCATCTTCACGCCGCCGCAGATCGTCACCAATGCCGAGCTGGTCGCCTCCTACAACGACTATGCGACGCGCCAGAACGCCGCCCACGCCGGCGAGATCGAGGCTGGCACGCGCGCGGCGCTGCCGATGTCGAGCGAGGAATTCATCGTCAAGGCGTCCGGCATCGAGGCCCGCTACGTGATGGACAAGGCGGGCATCCTTGATCCCGAAACCATGCACCCGCGTCTGCCCGAACGCGCCGACGACGACATCTCCATCATGGCCGAAATCGCGCTCGACGCGGCGAAGAAGGCGATGGACGAGGTGGGCCTGACCGCCGCCGACATCGACGCCGTCATCTGCGCCGCCTCCAACCACGAGCGCGCCTATCCGGCCATCGCCATCGAGGTGCAGGAAGCGCTCGGCATCAAGGGCTTTGCCTTCGACATGAACGTCGCCTGTTCGTCCGCCACCTTCGGCATCCAGGCCGCCGCCGACATGATCCGCTCCGGCTCGGCCCGCGCGATCCTCATGGTCAACCCGGAGATCACGTCCGGCCACCAGGAATGGCGCGACCGCGATTGCCATTTCATCTTCGGCGACGTCTGCACCGCCGTCATCCTCCAGCGCCTCGACGACGCGACGTCGAACAACGCCTACGAGATTCTGTCGACCCGCTGCCTGACCGAGTTCTCCAACAACATCCGCAACAATAACGGCTTCCTGCGCCGCACGCGCGAGGGCCACATGGAAGACCGACGCGACATGCAGTTCCGCCAGGAAGGCCGCAAGGTCTTCAAGCAAGTGGTGCCGATGGTCGCCGAACTGATGCTCGACCACCTCGCCGACGAGGGCATCGCGCCGGGCGACCTTTCGCGCCTCTGGCTGCATCAGGCCAACAAGGGCATGAACGACCTGATCGGCGCGAAGGTCATGGGCCGCGAGCCGACGCGCGCGGAACAGCCCAACGTCCTCCAGGAATTCGCCAACACCTCCTCCGCCGGCTCCATCATCGCCTTCTCGCGCCATTCGGCGGACCTGCCGGCCGGCAGCCTCGGCGTCATCTGCTCCTTCGGCGCGGGATACTCGGCAGGCAGCGTGATCGTGCGGAAGGTTGCCTGAAAGGTCACGGAATGGTTCCCGGACAGCCGATCGACCCTCCGCTCCGATCAACTTCCGGGATGACCCTGCACCAGCGGCGGCGGGCGTCATTCCGGCCGAAGTCCGAGCGAAGCGAGGCGAGAGCCGGGACCCATTCCGTGGTGCTGAAACTCACGGATTGGGTCCCGGATAGCCGATCTACGCTCCGCTCCGATCAGCTTTCGGGATGACCCGGCGTCATCCGCGACGGCCGTCATCCCGGCCGAAGTCCGAGCGAAGCGAGGCAAGAGCCGGGACCCATTCCGTGCCGTTTCCGCAAACCAACCCCCTCACCAGCCGCGCGCAACGCAGAAACCGCGTTTCGGTTCATCAGCCCCCGCTAAACTCTTTGTGACCCACACACCCCGAAACTTCCGAAACTTCGTCGGCGAAACCTTCGTGACTCTTCGCGACTGGGACCAACACCCAGCCCGAAATTGAAACAAGAAACCGAAGGGAATACGCCATGAAAACCGTTCTGATCGCCACCGCCGCCATCCTCGTCTCCGGCTCGGCATTCGCCATGCAGCAGGGCCCGGTCAATGTCGGCAACTACGACGCCAGCGTCGAAAGCCAGTTCGACTACAACACCGAATATCAGGGCCCGTTCACGTTCGGCACCGTCGACACGATGACGACCGCCTCGATCGCCGAGGAAGCCGCGATGGCGACCCCGGAGAGCCGCAGCGAGATGATCTTCGAGGACAAGAGCGGCCGCTAAGCCATCCGCCTGCGAACCCCAAAAAAGCCGCCCGCTCGCCGGGCGGCTTTTTTCGTTTCAGAGCCTGTCCCTCAACGCATACCAGTTCAGCGCCAGGAACATCAGCGGCGCACGCAGCGCCCGTCCGCCTGGAAATGCCGGGATCTTCAGCTCCTCGAACAGCTTCAGCCGGTCGCGGTTTCCCGCCACCGTCTCGGCGTAGAGCTTGCCCATGAAGTTCGACAGCATGACGCCGTGTCCCGAATAGCCGCCGGCCGAGATCACGTTCGGCATGACCTCGCGCACGAAGGGCTTTCGCGGCATGGTGATGCCGACATAGCCGCCCCATTGATGGGTGATCTCGACATCCTTCAACGCCGGATAGACCTCGGAAATCTGCCGCCGAATGTGGTCCGCGATGCCCTTCGGATCGCCCGTCGAATAGATCTCCCGTCCGCCGAAGAGCAGTCGCCCGTCGGCCGACTTGCGGAAATAGCGCACCACGAAGCGCGAATCGTCGACCGCTTCGCCCCCCGGCAACACCGGACTGTCGTCGCCCAGCGGCACGGTCGCGCCGATGAACGAGCCGATCGGCATGATATGCGCGGCGCTCTTTTCCTCGAGGTTGCCGCCATAGGCGTTGACGGCGATCAGCGCCTTTGCGGCCGTGATCGTGCCGCGCGGCGTGGTGATCGTCACCTTGCCGCCGCTGCTCTCGATCTTCGTCGCCGGCGTGTTCTCGTGCAGTTTCGCGCCGGCTGCCGCCGCCACGCGCGCCGTGCCGACGACGAGTTTCAGCGGGTGGATATGGCCGGTGCCGGTGTCGCGAATGCCGCCGAGATAATGCGTCGATCCCAGCCGCCGGGCAGTCTCGTCGGCATCCATGTAGCTGATATGCGAATAGCCGAAGCGCTCGGCCATCAGCGCCGGATGCGCCTGATAGTCCTTCAGATAGCGCTTCTTGTGAACGACCGACATCTGGCCGGGCCGATAATCGATCTCGATCGCGTTCGCCTCGGCGAACTCCAGCAGATGCGCCTTCGCCTCCTCGGCCAGATCGAACAGCGCCTTGGCCCGCGTGAATCCCAGCTCGGCCTCGTACTCCTCCGCCCAGGCCCGCTGCCCGGTCCCGAGCTGCCCGCCATTCCTCCCCGACGCGCCGTCGCCGAAGCGGTGCTGGTCGATCAGCACGACATTCGTCCCCGCCTTCGCCAGATGTGCCGCCGCCGACAGTCCGGTAAACCCGCCGCCGACGATCGCGACATCGGCCGAAACGCTCCCGTCGAGCGGCGCATATTCCGGCCGCGCGCCGACCGTCGCCTCGTACCAGGAGACGCCGGGGGAGATGGGGGATTGGTACTGCTTGCCGTGCTCAGTCAAAATTTTCCGGCCAATCGCGTGCGCCGTGCATCACGGCCAAGATTTCCACCTCGTCGCGCAGCCTGTAGGCGACGACGTATCCGATATCGGTCAGGACAAGCTCACGCGTGCCCTGGACCCGTCCAGGCCGCCCCATTTCCGGCGTCTGCGAAAGCTGTTCGGTCCGATCGAGAATGGCGTTGACCAGCCTGAAGGCAGCCGGCGGATTCCGCTCTGCGACATAATCCTGCATGGAATCGAGGTCGGCAAGCGCGGGCAACGTCCATCGAACGGTCGTCACGCGTTGCGATACTTGCTGCGCACACGCTCGATATCCGCTTCGGACGCGAATTCCCCCCTGTCGGCTGCCTTGAGACCGGCGGCGACCTTGTCGGCGAAGCGCTCCTGCCATTCGAGCGAATGGCCGTGCTCCAGCGCATCGGCGATGATCTGCGACTCGGACAATCCGGTCCGTTTCGCGATCGCCGCAACGCGCCGCCTCGTATCGGCTTTGATCTCGACCTCGATGTTCATCGAACCGTCTTCACCTTGCACATGGCCAAGCGTGCCATGCCGCCCCTACACATTCAACAACAGATACTCCCGCTCCCACGGGCTGATCACTTCCATGAACGTCTCGAACTCGGCCTTCTTGATCGCCGCATAGGTCGAGATGAACTGCTCGCCCAGGATGCCCTGCAGGTCGTCGTCGCCCTCGAACAGTTCGACGGCTTCGAGCAGCCCGCGCGGCAGTTCGATCTCGTCCTCGTTGACGCTCGATCCCGTCGGCGCATCGCATTTCGTCTCGCGCAAAATGCCGATAAGCCCGCAGGCGAGCGAGGCGGCGAGTGCGAGGTAGGGGTTGGCGTCGGAGGAGGGGATGCGGTTTTCGACGCGCCGCGAGGCCGAATCCGATCGCGGCACGCGAAACGCCGTCGTGCGGTTGTCATAGCCCCAGCGCGTGTTGACCGGCGCGGCGGAGGCCTGCGTCAGCCGGCGATAGGAATTCACGTAAGGCGCCAGCATCACCAGCGCGTTCGGAATGTGCCGCTGCATGCCGCCGATGAAATTGTAGAACGTGTCCGTCTCCGATCCGTCCTCCGCCGTGAAGACGTTCCTGCCCGTCTTCGCATCGATGATCGACTGGTGAATGTGCATCGCCGAGCCCGGCTGGCCCTGGATGGGCTTGGCCATGAAGGTCGCATAGGTCTCGTGCTTCAGCGCCGCCTCGCGGATCGTGCGCTTGAACAGGAACACCTGGTCGGCAAGCTCCACCGGGTCGCCGTGGCGCAGATTGATCTCGAGCTGTCCCGCGCCCTCCTCATGGATCAGCGTGTCGATCTCGAGGCCCTGCACCTCCGAGAAATGGTAGATGTCGTCGATCAGCTCGTCGAACTCGTTGACGCCGGCGATCGAATAGCCCTGTCCGCCCGCGATCGCGCGGCCCGAGCGGCCGATCGGCGGCACCAGCGGATAGTCCGGGTCCGGATTCTTGCGCACGAGATAGAATTCGATCTCCGGCGCGACCACCGGCTTCAGCCCGTTGCGCTCATAGGCTTCGACCACGCGGCGCAATACGTTGCGCGGCGTGAACTCCACCATGCGCCCGTCCTGGTGGACGAGGTCGCAGATCACCTGCGCCGTCGGGTCGCTCTCCCACGGCACGACCGACAGCGTCGAAAGGTCGGGCAGGAGCTTCAAATCGCCGTCATCCTCCGGATAGACGAAGCCGTTGCCGTCCTCCGGATAGCGGCCCGAGATCGTGGTCATGAACACGGCCGACGGCAGGGCGAGCGAGGTGTTGGAGGTGAATTTCTTCGACGGCATCATCTTGCCGCGCGCCACGCCCGCCTGGTCGGGCGTGATGCACTCGATGTCCTCGATGCCGCGCCATTCCAGCCAGCCGGCCGCCTCCTTCCAGTTCTTCACACCCCGCAGGGTCTTCATGAATTGGGGCACGCGCGTCCGCGCGGCGGTTCCGCCGGCGCGGTCTTGCTTCTTGGGGGCAGGCATCAATCACCACAAGTCGTTGAAAGTGGCCGCATTATAGCCACCGGAACAGCGCGATTGGAAGGGCGGTCAGGCGCGCGGGGCGGCCGATGCGAGCCGGGCGACGATGTGGCGGATCGCCGGTTGCAGCGATTCCAGCGTGATCGGCTTTGCCACCACCGCGTCGGGCGGGCCAAACTCGGCCTCCTCGTCGTCGCTCAAGTGCCGGCTGGCGACGAACAGGATGCCTGGCCGGCCCTTTTGCGGGCAGGCGCTGGTCAGGAGCGTGTCGAGAACGTCGTCGCATTCGCGGTTCGTCGCACCGCCGTCGAGGATCACGGTGCCGGGCAGGCGGTCGTGGTAATGCGACATCGCCTCCTCGATGCCGGTGGCGAAGGCCCGGAGGCCGCAGCGCTCGACGATCTTGGACACGACCAGCGCATTGACGCGGGCTGAACTGACGATCTGGACCAGCGCGCCGTCGAGCCCATGGCCCATCAGCGCCGGATTGAATTCGGTCCGTTCGGATGGAAGTTCGTTGCCGTCGATCCCCTGCATCCGTCTCCGCCCCGTTTCGACCCATCCCCGCCGGTTGCAACCGACGCGCAGATAGTGGCTGATTGCGGTTGCATGTCAACGGGTTGCGTTTCGTGACAGTGCAATTTCCGGTTACAAACCCAGCTTTGGCAAACAGTTTCTTAAGCGCGATGCGCGCGGGCCGGTCTTGCCCGCGCGCATCCTGTCAAATGAGGGTTCAGGCGCCGTCAAATGACGGTCAGTTGCCCTTGGTGACGACGACCGGGATCAACAGGTCGCCCCAGTTCCCTTCGCCGCCATGGTGGCGCGCCGAGCGCACCAGCTCGACCGAGACGCCGGCCTCGACCGCCTTCATCACCGACTGGTTGAGGCGGTGGAGGTCGTTCGCCACCATGCGGATGACCGCCTGCTGGTCTGCACTCATGGCCGACGACTGTTCCTCGGCCCGTTCCTTGACGCGTGTATTGGGTGTCATGTCCGTGTCTCCTGGGTGGGAAAGGGGAGGGCGGCGATGATCCGCCGCCCGCGATTGGTTATTCGGCCGCCGGCTTGAACTGCTCGTGCTCGGTCGACTCGTGCATGGCGGTCGTCGACGACTGGCCGCCGGTGATCGCCATTGACACGGCGTCGAAATAGCCGGTGCCGACTTCGCGCTGGTGCTTGGTCGCCGTGTAGCCGTTCACTTCCGCCGCGAACTCGGCTTCCTGCAGCTCCGAATAGGCCGCCATCTGGCGCTCCTTGTAGCCGCGGGCGAGTTCGAACATGCCGAAGTTCAACTGGTGGAAGCCGGCGAGCGTGATGAACTGGAACTTGTAGCCCATCGCACCCAGTTCGCGCTGGAACTTGGCGATCGTCGCGTCGTCGAGGTTCTTCTTCCAGTTGAAGGAGGGCGAGCAGTTATAGGCGAGCTTCTTGCCCGGATGCGCCTTGTGCACGGCTTCGGCGAACTTCTTCGCCTGGGCGAGGTCCGGCTTGCCGGTCTCCATCCAGATCAGGTCGCAATGCGGCGCATAGGCGATGGCGCGCGCGATGCACGGCTCGATGCCGTTCTTCACCTGGTAGAAGCCCTCCACCGTGCGGCCCTTGTCGTGGTCGACGAAGGGCTGGTCGCGCTCGTCGATGTCGGAGGTGAGAAGCTTGGCGGCCTCGGCGTCGGTGCGTGCGACGATCAGCGTCGGCGTGCCCATCACGTCGGCGGCCAGCCGCGCGGCATTCAGGTTGCGGATATGCGCCGCGGTCGGGATCAGGACCTTGCCGCCGAGATGCCCGCACTTCTTTTCAGATGCGAGCTGGTCCTCGAAATGGACGCCCGCGACACCGGCCTCGATGAAGGCCTTCATGATCTCGAACGCGTTGAGCGGCCCTCCGAAGCCGGCTTCCGCATCGGCGACGATCGGCGCGAACCAGGTGTCGACCGACAATCCATTGCCTTCCGAGGTCTCGATCTGGTCGGCGCGCTGCAGCGTCTTGTTGATGCGCTTGGCAAGCTCCGGCGCGGCGTTGGCCGGGTAGAGCGACTGGTCGGGATACATCGACGACGCGGTGTTGGCGTCGGCCGCGACCTGCCAGCCGGAAAGGTAGATCGCCTTCAGCCCGGCGCGAACCATCTGCATGGCCTGGTTGCCGGACAGCGCGCCGAGCGCGTTGACGAAATCTTCCTCGTGGATGAGCTTCCACAAGCGGTTGGCGCCGTTTTCGGCCAGCGTGTGCTTGATCTGGACCGACCCGCGCAGGCGCTTCACGTCTGCCGTGGTATAGGGGCGCTCGATGCCGTCGAAGCGGCCTTCGGGGGCGGACGGGACGAGGTTGTAAAAATCGGTCATGGCAGTCTCCACTCTTGTAAATCGTCTGCCGAACCTCTCGGCTGCGGCGCTGTTTCGGATTTACATTGCGCTGCGAAAGACAACGAGGAAATTGCGCAAAAGCTGCATTCCAATCGGGTCATGCTGTGTTGATCTTGACCGATGTGCGGTGTAAATCTGTAAAGATTGTCAACCGTCGTCCTTGTAAAGGCGCTGTCAATGGCCGACCAGAAAATCTTCGCCGGACCGCGCATTCGCCGCATCCGCAACGGCAAGGGCCTGACCCAGACGGCGATGGCCGAGGCGCTCGGCATCTCGCCCTCCTACCTCAACTTGATCGAGCGCAACCAGCGCCCGCTGACGGTCCAACTGATCCTCAAGCTCGCCTCCGTGTTCAAGATCGAGCCGGACGAACTGCAGGGCGAGGGCGCGGGCGCCGTGACGGCACTGCGCGAGGCCTTCGTCGATCCGCTCCTCGCCGGCGAGCTTCCCGGCGACCAGGAACTGATCGAGCTTGCCGAAGGCGCGCCCAACGCATCGGCCGCCGTCGTCAAGCTCTACCGCGCCTATCGCGAACAGGCCGAGCGACTGTCGGACCTGTCGGACCTGCTCGCGCGCGAGGGCAGGGCGACGATCTCCGCCGCCCGCCTGCCGATCGACGAGGTCCGCGAGGTCCTGGAGCGCCGCCCGAACCATTTCGCCAGGATCGAGGACGAGGCCGAAGCCTTCAACAAGCTCCTCGGCAGCGAGGAACTTCTGGCTGCGCTGAAGGAATGGCTGCGCCGCGAATACGGCATCGTGGTCAAGGTGTTGCCGGTCGCCACCATGCCCAACTGGCGCCGCCGCTACGACCGCCACTCGCAGCGCCTCTTCATCTCCGAGCGCCTGTCGCCCTTCGACCAGTTGCGCGAGGTGGCGATGGAGGCATGCCTCATCCGCATGAACGTCGCCATCGCTGCCGAAGTGCAGGCGTTGAAACTGTCCACTGACGAAGCCCGCCGTCTCGCTCGCTTCGAGCTCGCCCGCTACGCCGCCCACGCGCTGATGATGCCCTATCAGGCCTTCCACGCGGCCGCCGTCCGCGCCCGCTACGACATCGACGTGCTGCGCTCGCGCTTCGGCGTGTCGTTCGAGCAGGCAGCGAACCGCCTCACCATGCTCGGCCGCGCCACGCAGCCCGGCGTGCCCTTCTTCATGCTGGAGGTCGATCACGCCGGAAACCGTTTCCGCCGAGCTGGAGCGCAAGGGTTCCCGCAGGCGCGGTTTGGCGGCGCCTGTCCCAAACTCGCCGTCCACGCGGCCTTCGGCCAGCCCGGCCAGATCTTCGTCGAAGCGGTCGAAATGCCCGACGGCGCCGAGTTCCTGACCATCGCCCGAACGCTCGAAGGCCCGCAAGGCGCCTTCGCCGAACGCCCCCGCCGCACCGCGATCCTCATCGGCTGCGACATCGCCTTCAAGGACGACCTCGTCTACGCCTCGGCCCTCCCGGCCGAGCCCCGCGCCGGCAAGCAGGCGCTCGCCGCCGTCCCCATCGGCCCCGCCTGTCGCCTCTGCGAACGCACCGGCTGCCTCGCCCGCGCCGAACCCCCCGTCACGCGTCCCTTGGGTTTGGACGAGATGGTGACGGGCCTGAGCGCGTTCGATTTTCAATAGGGGGATTGAAAAATGTATCTTCACAGGATACAAGTCGGATGATCGGTTCGATCCGCGACAAGCGCATTCCCGCCATCAGGGCCGGCAAGTCGGTGAAGGGATTTCCCGCCGACCTGATGGCCCGGGCGCAGCGCAAGCTGGCACAGTTGGATGCCGCATTCTCATTGTCCGACATGAGCGTGCCGCCGTCGAACAATCTGGAGCCCTTGAAAGGGGCGCGTGTCGGGCAGCATTCGGTGCGGATCAACGACCAGTGGCGGCTCTGCTTCGTTTGGCGCGACGGAAATGCACATGACGTTGAAATCGTCGACTATCATTGAGGCCTACGATGTCTGAGCTGAAGCCCCGGCCGGTTCATCCCGGCGAAATCCTTCGGGAAGAGTTTCTCGTCGAATACGACCTGTCGGCAGGCGCGCTTGCTAACGCCTTGCACGTCCCTCGCGACCGGATCGAGAAGCTCGTTCGCGAAACACGCGCCATCACCGCAGATACGGCGGCGCGCCTTGCGAAGTATTTCGGTACGACGCCGCAGTTCTGGATGAACCTGCAGTCCAACTACGATCTGGCGCTGGTCGATGAGCGCGAGTTGTCCGAGGTCGAGCAACGGGTCGCTTAGCGCCGCTCACCCCATCCGCAACACCACATTCCCCGTCACTTTCCCACCCTCCACCGCCTCATGCGCGGCGACGATCTCGTCGAGCCCGTACGTCGCGCCGATCGTGTGCTTCAGCGTCCCCGCTTCCAGCATCTCGTTCAACTCTCGCAGCCGCACCGCGCGCTCCTCCGCCGTCAGTTCGTAGACGACGAAGACCTGCAGCGATAGGCTGCCCCACAAGAGCGCCGGGAACGAGACCGGCACGTCGCCAGCAACGTTCGAGCCGTAGCAGACGAACCTGCCGTGCTGCGCCAGCACGCCGCCCGGGAGCAGCCCTGCAGTCGACGAAAAATCCATGTCGATGATGCCGTCAGCGCCCTTGCCGCCGGTCAATTCCTTCACGCGGCCCGCGACGTCCTCGCTGCGATAGTCGATCACCGCGTCGCAGCCGGCGTCGAGCGCGTGGTCGCGCCGGGCGGGCGAGGCGGTGCCGATCACGCGCGCGCCGGCAGCTTTCGCCATCTGCACCGCATAGTGCCCGACGGCCGCCGCCGCGCCGGTGACGAGCAGCGTCTTGCCTGCGATGTCGCCGTGTAGCTTCACGGCGTGGAGTGCGGTCAGCCCCGGTATGCCCATGCAGGCGCCAGCGTCGAAATCGATCGCATCGGGCAGCCGCACCGCCTGGTCAGCGGGCAGCGCGATGAACTCGGCCGCCGTGCCGAAGGGCCGTTTCCACTGGCCGTTCCAGGTCCAGACCCGCTCCCCGACACGGCCCGCATCGACGCCGTCGCCCACCGCCTCGATGATGCCTGCGCCGTCCGAATGCGGAATGATGCGGGGCGCGATCAGCGGCCGGCCGCGCCGGCTCTTCACGTCGGACGGGTTGACGCCCGAAGCCTTGAGCCGCACGAGCACTTCGCCCGCCGCCGGCGTCGGCGTCTCCATCTCGCCGACGACGAGCACGTCCCGCGCCTCGCCGTTCTTCTCGTACCAGCCAGCCTTCATCGCCCCGTCCTCCCGTTCGAATCCCTGGCGCGCAAACTCGTCGCGAGCCGCGCCAATTGCAAGAGCCCGAGCGGCGCGAACCAGATCAGCGCTTCCGTCCAGTCGCGCGTCAAAAGCAGCCAGTGCGCCAGCGTCAGCACGGCCGCCGGATAGGCGAGCCGCTGCACCGCCTTCCATCCGCGCCCCATCGCCCGCACCGCCCGGTCGTTGGAGATCGCCGCCATGACGAGAAGCGCGGCGAATGCCGCCCAGCCCGTCCACATCGAAGCCCAGGCCATGCCGGCGACGATGTCGGCGAGGCTGCCGATCGAGAGCGCGAACACCACCATGTGGATCGCCGCATAGCCGAACGCCGCCAGCCCGATCGCCCGCCGCTGCCTCAACAGCCAGCGCGTCCACGCCGCCGCGCCGAACAGCACCTTCAGGGGCGAGATCGTAAGCGCAAGAATCAGCAGCACCGCCGCCGCCTCGCCGGTCGGCCGGATCGAAACCCGCCACGGCGCGCCGAGAACCAGCGGCGCCAGCATGGCGAGCGCGGGCAGCATGAGAAGGCTGAACAGGAAGAGGCGCGATTGGAGCAGCATGAATTGCCCCAATTAGCTGAACTGGCTGGATCACGCCATCGGCAGACCGACCGAAGTAGATGGCAGGGCCGCATTCCGCGGCCTCCTTGGAAACCGAGCATGTCGCAGGTCGCGCCCGTCACCGCCGTCCCTGCCGCCGTTCCGGCGGTCTCCCCGCGCGAGGAGCGCGTCGGGCTGCTGCTCGTCTTCCTCTCCGCCCTGTTCTGGAGCTTCGGCGGCGCCATCGCCCGCTTCGTCGAGGCGCCGGATTCATGGACCGTGGTGTTCTGGCGCTCGCTCTGGGCGGCCGCCTTCCTCGTGGCCTACATGGTCTGGCGCGACGGCCTCGCCGGGACCAGGGCGCTCTTTCGCCAGATGGGCTTGCCCGGCGTCGCGGTCGCCATCTGCTTCGCCACGGCGTCGACCTCCTTCGTCGTCGCGCTGTCCTTCACCACCGTCGCCAACGTGCTCTTGATGCAGGCCGGCGTGCCGCTCATTGCGGCGCTCATCGCTTTCGTCCTCTTCCGCGAGCGCGTCTCGCTGGCCACATGGTGCGCCATTGCCGCCGTCATCGTCGGCGTCGCCATCATGGTGTCGGATTCGCTCACCGGAAACGTCTCACCCATCGGCGACGGCCTTGCGGTGCTCATCGCGCTGGTCTTCGCCTGCGCCACCGTCATCACGCGCCGCTACGCCCATGTCCGCATGACCCCGGCCACGTGCCTCGGCACGCTCATCGCCGGCACGTTCGCCGCGACGCAAACCTCGACCTTCGCGGTGACGGCCCCCGACATGGCGTTCCTCTTCGCCTTCGGCGCGCTCAATCTCGGCCTCGGCCTTGCCTTCTTCGCCACCGGCGCGCGGCTCATCCCGGCCGCCTTCGCCGCGCTTCTCGGCACGTTCGAAACGCTGCTCGGTCCGGTCTGGGTCTGGCTCGTCCATGCCGAGGTGCCCTCGGCGCGCACCATCCTCGGCGGCGCGGTCGTCTTCGCCGCGCTTCTGGTCCATATCGGGCTCGAGTTCCGCCGCCAGCGTCGCCCGCTCAAACCCGGCGTGACGGGTGTCCAGCAGCCGAATTAGCATTCCCTGAACCAAGCTTGACTCACGTCGAGGCGAGGGGCACCCTTCGCGCATCGGCAACCAGCAGACAGGTTTATCTTGCAACCCACGGCAACGGGCATCCTCGAAACGCATCCTGAAACATCCGCGCACCATCCGGCACCCCCGCCCAGGCGGGAGACGTCAGCGTCCAAGTTCGTCTCCGCGGATCACGAGCGCGAATACCGCGCTTTCATCGAGGAACATCCCGATATCGAAGCCGTCGAGTTCCTGCTGGTCGACCCAAACGGCGTCATGCGCGGCAAATGGGCGCCGGGCGATGCGCTGAAGAAGGCCTTCGAGGAAGGCGTCAATTTCCCGATGTCGCTGCACGGCCTCGACGTCTGGGGCCGCGAGGTCACCGAAACCGGCATCCACATCGAGACCGGCGACCGGGACGGCTATTGCCGCGCCACGCGCGGCACCCTCTCCATCGTGCCATGGGCCAAGCGCAAGACCGCGCAGGTCCTGCTCCAGACCTTCACGCCCGAGGGCGAGCCTTACATGGCCGACCCGCGCCAGGTCTTGAAAAAGAAGATCGCCGAGGTGAACGCCAAGGGGTTCTTCCCCGTCGTCGCCTTCGAGCTCGAATTCTACCTGCTCGACCCGAACACCGCCTGGCATGACGGCATGCCGGGGCCGGTCGGCGCCACCGCGGGACCGGATCGCCTGCGCATGTACGGCCTCGACGATCTGGCCGAACATGCCGATCTCTTCGACATGATCCGCGACGCGGCGGACGCTCAAGACCTGCCGATCGACACGATCATCAAGGAGGCGGCGCCCGGCCAGTTCGAGGTCAATCTGAAGCACCGCGCCGATCCGCTGAAGGCGGCGGACGACGTCATCATGCTGCGCCGCATCGTGCTCGGCTGCGCCCGTGCGCACGGGCTGACGGCCACCTTCATGGCCAAGCCCTTCCTCGAATATGCCGGCAACGGCATGCACGTCCACGCCTCGATGCTGGACACTTCGGGGTCGAACGTCTTCGGCGGCCCGCAGGGCCGCAAGGTGCTGGAATCGGCCGTCGCGGGGCTTTTGACCTCGATGCCGGAATCGCTCCTGATCTTCATCAACACATGGAACGGCTTTCGCCGTATCACGCCCGGCTCCTATGCGCCGACGCGCGCCGTCTGGGGCGAGAACAACCGCTCGGTCGCCCTGCGCATTCCCGTCTCGAACGATACGAACCGGCGCGTCGAACACCGCATCGCCGGCGCGGACGCCAACCCCTACCTCGTCCTCGCCGCGATCATCCAGGGCATGGTCGAGGGCATCGAGGCCAAGGCCGTGCCGCCGCCGCCGGTCGACGGTAACGCCTATGACGAGGACGGGCTGATGCTGCCCGACGACATGGACGACGCGCTCCAACTGATGGCGAAGAGCGCCTTCGCCGACCGCGCGCTCGGGCCGTTCCTCGCCAAGGTGTACCGCGATCTGAAGCGGGCCGAGATCGTCGCCTTCTGGGCCGAGATCACTCCCTTGGAGCGCACCACCTATCTGTGAACCATTGCCGCTTGCCGCAGTGCAAAAACGCCAATAGGCTTTGCATTATCAGGGCGTTCGCCGCCCCAAGAACCAGACAGACGAGAACCGACAGAGGAGAAGTCGAATGAAGTCACGCAACATGCTGCTCGGCGCCGGCGCCTGCGCCATCGCGGCCGTCCTTGCCGGCGGCGCCGCCGCGCAGGACCGGGTCGTCAACGTCTACAACTGGTCCGACTACATCGACGATTCCCTGATCGCCGAGTTCACCGAGAAGACCGGCATCCGCGTCGTCTACGACGTGTTCGATTCCAACGAAATCCTCGAGACGCGCCTTCTGGCCGGCGGTTCGGGCTACGATGTTGTGGTGCCGACCGGCCTCTTCCTGTCGCGCCAGATCGAGGCCGGCGTCTTCCAGGAACTCGACAAGTCGAAGCTGCCGAACATCGAGAACATGTGGGACTTCGTCGAAGGCCAGACCGAGAAATACGATCCCGGCAACGCCTATTCGATCAACTACATGTGGGGCACGGTCGGCATCGGCTACAATCCCAAGATGGTCGAGGAGCGTCTCGGCACCGCGGAAATCACGAGCTGGGACGTCGCCTTCGATCCCGAAAACCTCGCCAAGCTCGCCGATTGCGGCGTCTATTTCCTCGACAGCCCGACCGACATCCTGCCGACCGTCCTGCTCTGGCTCGGCAAGGACCCGAACTCGACCGAACAGGCCGACCTCGAAGCCGCCGAGGAGGTCATGCTGGCGGTACGCCCGCACATCCGCCGCTTCCACTCGTCCGAATACATCAATGCGCTCGCCAATGGCGACATCTGCATGGCCATCGGCTGGTCGGGCGACGTCTTCCAGGCCGCCGACCGCGCCGAGGAAGCGGCCAACGGCGTCGAAGTCGCCTATTCCGTGCCGGAAGAAGGCGCCCAGCTCTGGTTCGACCAGATGGCGATCCCCGCCGACGCGCAGAACGTCGAGGAAGCGCATGAATTCCTGAACTTCATCATGGAGCCGGAAGTCATCGCGCGGGCGACGAACTACGTCTATTTCGCCAACGGCAACAAAGCGGCGGAAGAGTTCATCGAGCCCGAAATCCTCGAGGACACGGCGATCTATCCAGACGACGCGACGCTGGAGAAGATGTTCACGGTCATGCCCTACGAGCCGCGCTTCCAGCGCCTCGTGACCCGAAGCTGGACCCGCATCGTCACCGGCCAGTAAGAAACCTTCGAGGCCCGGTTCATCCGGGCCTCTTCATTCCAGACCGACCCGGAGGGCCCCGAATGAAATCGCTGGGAAGCATCCGCCGCAGCTTTGCGCCCTGGACCGATCCGAACGCGAAGCCGTTCATATCCTTCGAGAACGTCACCAAGCGCTTCGGCGATTTCACCGCCGTCGACAATCTCTCGCTTCATGTCTACGAGCGCGAGTTCTTCGCGCTGCTCGGCGCATCGGGCTGCGGCAAGTCCACGCTCCTCAGAATGCTGGCCGGCTTCGAGCAGCCGAGTTCGGGCCGCATCCTGCTCGACGGGCAGGACCTTGCCGGCATCCCGCCCTATCGCCGCCCCGTCAACATGATGTTCCAGTCCTACGCGCTCTTCCCGCACATGACCGTGGAGAAGAACATCGCCTATGGCCTGAAGCAGGACGGCATGGCGAAGGCCGACATCGAAACGCGCGTCGCCGAGATGCTGAAGCTGGTCAAGCTGGAGCAATTCGCCAGGCGCAAGCCGCACCAGCTCTCCGGCGGCCAGCGCCAGCGCGTCGCGCTCGCCCGCTCCGTCGCGAAGCGTCCCAAGGTGCTTCTCTTGGACGAACCGCTCGGCGCGCTCGACAAGAAACTGCGCGAGGAAACCCAGTTCGAGCTGATGGACCTCCAACAGCAGCTCGGCCTCACCTTCATGGTCGTCACGCACGACCAGGAGGAAGCGATGACCATGGCCGACCGCATCGCCATCATGGACAAGGGCAAGGTGATTCAGGTGGCGACGCCCGCCGAAGTCTACGAAGCCCCATCCTCCCGCTTCGTCGCCGATTTCGTCGGCTCGGTGAACATCTTCGAGGGCCGCGTCGCCGGGCGGGACGAAGGCCGCATCGAGATCGCCACCGCCGACGGCGTCACCATCCGCGCCGACGATGCGAATGCGGCGGGGCAGGGCACCGTCTGGTACGCCGTGCGCCCCGAAAAGATCCGCATCTCGTCGAAGAGGCCCGAAAACCCGGCCCTCAACGCCATCGAGGGCGAGGTCTGGGACATCGGCTACCTCGGCGACATGACGGTCTACAACGTCAAGCTCGCCAGCGGCCAGATTGTCCGCTCCAGCGAACTCAACCGTCACCGCACCAGCGAAGACCCGCTCACCTGGAACGACCGTGCCTGGCTCACCTTCCCCGCCGACGCCGGCGTCGTGCTGACGCGGTAGACGGAAATGATCAACGCCTCATTCCCTCGCGCCCCCCTCTGTCCTGCCGGACATCTCCCCCGCATGGGGGGAGATCACGCGGTGTCGGCGACGAGACTGATCTCCCCCCTCGCGGGGGAGATGTCCGGCAGGACAGAGGGGGGCGCGACAGAGCGCTACGCTTCCGAGCTCTCTGACTTCCACGAGGAGCGGCACCCATGAACCGCCTCGTCGCCGCCATCGCCTCCCGCCTCACCATCATCATCCCCTACCTCTGGCTGCTGGTCTTCTTCCTCGTCCCGTTCCTGATCGTCTTCAAGATTTCGCTGTCCTTCACCGCGATTTCGATGCCGCCCTACACCCCGACCTTCGATCTTTCCGAAGGCTGGACGACCTTCACCGAAGCCTTCTCCGAGCTTTCCTTCGAAAACTACCTCTGGCTCTGGGACGACGCGCTCTATTTCAACGCGTACCTCACCAGCGTCTGGATCGCGGCCGTCTCCACCCTCCTGGCGCTTCTGGTCGGCTACCCGATGGCCTATGCCATGGCGCGCGCGCCCGACAGCCTGCGCCCGCTGCTGCTGATGCTCGTCATCCTGCCCTTCTGGACGTCGTTCCTGATCCGCGTCTACGCCTGGATCGGCATCCTGAAGCCCGAGGGCCTGCTCAACCAGTTCCTGCTCTGGCTGGGCGTCATCGACGCGCCGCTCGTCATCACCGGCACCTACACGGCGATCTATATCGGCATCGTCTATTCCTACCTGCCCTTCATGGTGCTGCCGCTCTATGCGACGCTGGAGAAGATGGATTTCTCGCTGATCGAGGCGGCGCAGGATCTCGGTTCGACGCCCGCCGGCGCGTTCTGGAAGATCACCGTGCCGCTCTCCGTGCCCGGCATCGTCGCCGGCTGCATGCTGGTCTTCATTCCCGCCGTCGGCGAGTTCGTCATCCCGGACCTTCTCGGCGGCTCGCAGACGCTGATGATCGGCAAGACCTTGTGGAACGAGTTCTTCGCCAATCGCGACTGGCCGGTCGCCTCCGCCGTCGCCATCGTGCTCCTGCTTGTCCTCGTCGTGCCGATCATGTTCTTCCAGCAGGCGCAGGCGAAAGCCCAGGAGCGCGGCCGATGAACCGCCTCTCGCGCTTCAACATCGTCTCGCTGGTGCTGGGGTTCGCGTTCCTCTACATCCCGATCCTGCTCCTGGTCATCTATTCGTTCAACGCGTCGCGTCTCGTCACGGTCTGGGGCGGGTTCTCGACCCGCTGGTATGCTTCGCTTCTGTCGAACCAGCAGCTCATCGACGCCGCCTGGGTCACCTTCCGCGTCGCCTTCCTGTCGGCCTCCGTCGCAACCGTGCTCGGCACGCTCGCGGCCATCGTGCTGACGCGCTACACGCGCTTCCACGGCCGCATCCTCTTCACCGGCATGGTCTTCGCGCCGCTGGTCATGCCGGAAGTCATCACCGGCCTGTCGCTGCTCCTGCTCTTCGTCGCCATCGGGCTCGAGCGCGGCTTCATGACCATCACGCTCGCCCACATCACCTTCTCGATGTGCTTCGTCGCGGTCGTGGTTCAATCGCGCCTGCTATCCTTCGACCGTTCGCTTGAAGAAGCCGCGCAGGACCTCGGCGCGACGCCCACGCGCACCTTCTTTTCTGTCACCCTGCCGGTCATCCTGCCCGCCATCGTCGCCGGCTGGATGCTCGCCTTCACCCTGTCGCTCGACGATCTCGTCATCGCCAGCTTCACCTCCGGCCCCGGCGCAACGACGCTGCCGATGCGGATCTACAGCCAGGTGCGGCTCGGCGTGACGCCGGAAATCAACGCCGTCTCGACGATCCTGATCGGGGTGGTGGGTGTCGGCGTCATCATCGCCTCGCTGGTCAACAAGCGCCGCGACGTCCAGCGCCGCCGCGACGAACAGGCCGCCGCGCAGGGGTGAAACTGCGGAGTGCGGGCATCAGAGCTCCGGCGCGTCCCGAACATCGGGCGTGCTGGGCACCGGCGAGATGAACGGCTCGTCCCAGCCGCCGCCGACGAAGAACTTCACGGCCTCGCCCGTCACCTCGCCCTGTCCGTCCACGGGCGCGACCTCGCCGGAAAGCGCCAGCGCACGTCCGGCCAGCGGCACGATGCCGGTGAGCGAGGCGCGCCGGCCTTCCATCGAAACCGTCGCCGTGTCGATCCGCGCCAGCCCGCGGCCGACGGCGGCGCTGAACTGCAGGCCGCGCATCGGCAGCGCGCCTTCGGCGACGCTCGACAGCGGAAAGAGCTGGCCCTCCGCCGTCCGCGCCAGGAAGGCGTTGGCGTCGATGCCGACGATGTCGCCCGGCCCGAAATTCGCCGTCAGCGTTCCCTCCGAGGTCGAGATCACGGAATTCCAGTCATTGCCCTTGCCGCGCAGGATGGCCGAAAAATTGCCGCGCGTCTGCGGCACGAAGCGCTTGCCGCCGGCCTCAAGGGTCATCGCGCCGACATCGATCTCGCTGGCAAGCAACCGCAATTCGACCGCATTGGCGCCGCCCGCCGGCTCGATGCGGATGCCCGCCTGGATCGTGCCGCCGAAGGCCGTGGCGTCGGAAATGTCGAAGGCCGCGCTGCCGTCCTTCAGTTGCGCCGTCGCGGCAAGCTCCGCCAGCGCGAAATTGCCGAGCTGCGCCTGCGTCGCCGAAAGGCGCAAATCGAGATTGAGCTGCCGCGCCGCATTCTCGTCGATCAAATCCGCCGCCTCGTCCACCCGGTCGACCTGCGGCGTGAAGGCGGCGAGGAAGGTGCCGACATTGAGCTGCTCGAACGCGATCGAGCCGCCGATCGTCGGCGCTGCGCCGTCGGTGGAAAGTTCGAGCACGCCGGTGCCGGGGCTGCCGGCGAGATCGAGTGCCGCCTCCTCGATGCGCAGTCGCTCCGCGCTGCCGGTGATCCGGCCCGAAAGCTTGGCCGCGCCGATCGTCTGGCCGGCGGCGATGTCCGTGCGCGACCATTCGAGCGCGCGGCGCAGCGACGGCGTCTCGAAGCTCGCCTGCCCGTCGAAGAAGGAGTTGGTCGAAAGGTTCGCCGCGCCCTCGAAGCGCGCCTTGGCCGGCGCCGCGTCGAGCGAAAGCCGCACCTGCGAGGTTCCCCCGGCCAGCAGCAGAAGCGGCTCGGCGCTAGACGCCTCGACGCGGATCGCCTCGCTGCGCCAGACGCCGGCGGCCGCCAGCGTCGCCGGCCGGTCGAGCGCGGGCCAGTTGATCTGCCCCGTCAGGCCGGAGAGGATCACCTGGTCCTCGCCGCCGTCGACCACCGCCACGCGGCCGTCGTTGAACGTCACCTGCCCGAACGGGTCGCTCGGCAGGTCCGAAAGTTCGGGCTCGACGGCGTTTGCGGCGACGATCTCGCCCGCCGTGTCGATCGCCCGGCTCATTCGTCCTCCGCCGGGCGAGGGCGGCATGTCGAAGACCGGCGTCGCCTTCGTCAGCCTCAGCAAAGGATGTTCGAGCGCGATCCGTGAGAAGACGACGTCGCCGCGCAGCGCCGCGAGTGCGGAAAGGTCGATGTCGATCCGCTCAGCCTCGAGCACCGGGCGGCTGCCCTGCGCGCCCCATTCGTAAAGGGCGATATTGGAAAGATGGGCGGAGAAGGTCGGCCACACGTCGATCCGCGGCGCCTGGCTGAGCTGGACGCGATAGCCGCTCCACGCCGACAATTCGTAGGCGATCCGGTCGCGCACGAGTTGGGTCGAGGCGATCCACGGCAGCGCGAGAACCAGCCCGATGCCCGCGACGATGAGGGCGGCGAGCCCGATGATCGTTCGTCTGACGACCTGTCCCTGCATTCAACCTCGCGGACTGGTCGACCGGATCGGCTCAGCGCCGATCGATCCCCGGTTCCGGTTTAATCGATGCGAATGCCTTTTCAAGCATTTGTGGCCTTGGAAGGGCCGTTGCCAACGTATTTCTACGATGCCGGCCGTGGCTTGTCAGCCAAGCCCGCGCCGTGCTTCAAGAGCGCGACCATTTCTGGGAGGACCCGCATGACCGAAACCGCGCCGCTCTGGACCCCGAAACCGCAGGCCATCGAGGCGGCGCCGATCACGGCTTTCGCCCGTCGCGCTTCGGCCGTGGCCGGTCGCGAACTCGCCGGCTACGACGCGCTCCACGCCTGGTCGGTCGAAGACCGCGACGCATTCTGGAGCCTCGTCTGGGATTTCTGCGGCGTGACGGGCGACAAGGGCGCGCGCGTGCTCAAGGACGGCGACAGGATGCCCGGCGCCCGGTTCTTCCCCGACGCGAAGCTGAACTTCGCCGAGAACCTCCTGTCGAAGCGCGGTTCGCACGATGCGCTCGTCTTCCGCGGCGAGGACAAGGTGTCGCGCCGCATGTCGTGGGACGAGCTTCACGCGCTCGTCTCCAAGCTCCAACAGCTTTTCCGGGCGCATGGCCTCAGTGAGGGCGACCGCGTCGCGGCGATGATGCCGAACATGCCGGAAACCATCGCGGCCATGCTCGCCGCCGCCTCCATCGGCGCCATCTGGTCGTCCTGCTCGCCCGATTTCGGCGAACAGGGCGTGCTCGACAGGTTCGGCCAGATCGAGCCGAAGCTCTTCATCACCGTCGACGGCTACCACTACAATGGCAAGGCGCTCGACGTCTCCGACAAGGTCGCCGCCGTCGTCGCCAAACTGCCGAGCGCCACCCGGGCCTTCATCGTCGACTATCTCGGCAACGCGAAATCCGCCGCCGCGAAAATCGACCGTGCCGAAGCCCTGTCGGATGCGATTGCGGGCATCGCCGCGAAGGAGGTCGAGTTCACCCGGCTGCCCTTCGCCCACCCGCTCTACATCCTGTTCTCCTCGGGCACGACGGGCATCCCGAAATGCATCGTCCACTCGGCCGGCGGCACGCTTCTCCAGCACGTCAAGGAGCAGCGGCTTCATGCCGGGATCGGCGAGGGCGACCGCTTCTTCTACTTCACCACCTGCGGCTGGATGATGTGGAACTGGCTCGTCTCCGGCCTCGCCTCCGGCGCGACGCTGCTGCTCTACGACGGCTCGCCCTTCTATCCGGACGGCAACGTCATCTTCGACTTTGCCGAAGCCGAGAAGATGACCTTCTTCGGCACCTCGGCGAAGTTCATCGACGCGGTCAAGAAGGCCGGCCTCGCGCCGAAATCGACGCACGACCTCTCCTCCGTCCGCACCATCGCCTCCACTGGCTCGCCGCTTGCGCCCGAAAGCTTCCGCTTCGTCTATGAGAGCGTGAAGGAAGACGTCCACCTCGCCTCCATCTCCGGCGGCACCGACATCGTCTCCTGCTTCGTCCTCGGCGTACCGACCAGACCCGTCTGGATCGGCGAGATCCAGGGGCCGGGCCTCGCCATGGCGGTCGACGTCTGGGACGATGAAGGCAAGTCCGTCACCGGCGAAAAGGGCGAACTCGTCTGCACGAGGCCATTCCCGGCCATGCCGATCATGTTCTGGAACGACCCCGACGGCGCGAAATACAAATCCGCCTATTTCGAGCGGTTCGACAATGTCTGGTGCCATGGCGATTTCGCCGAGTGGAGCGAACATGGCGGCATCGTCATCCACGGCCGTTCCGACGCGACGCTCAATCCGGGCGGCGTGCGCATCGGCACCGCCGAGATCTACAATCAGGTCGAGCAACTGCCCGAGATCGCGGAAGCCATCTGCATCGGCCAGACCTGGGACGACGACGTCCGCGTCGTGCTCTTCGTGCGCCTCGCGGCGGGCGTGACGCTGGGCGAGGCGCTGGAAAAGATGCTGCAGCCGGTGCGCCGCCTGCGGCAGGCGCTGGGCGCGAAGCTCGAGGGCGAGGCCGACAAGCTCGACTCGGGCCAGCGGGCGCGCATCGAGGGCGTGGCGCGGTCCCTCACCAATCGCTGCGAGCTGACGCTCGAATCCTGGCGGGCCATGCTGCGCGGCCTGCACAAC
>JACVCH010000019.1 GCA_016742175.1 Rhizobiaceae bacterium | reverse complement strand
TCTTCTAGGGGGCGATGTACGGCGGTTCGACGACATCGATCCTGCTGAACACGCCGGGCGAGAGCGGGTCGATCATCACCGCCCTGGAGGGGGCCAAGATGGCCCGCAACGGGCGCGCGGGACCGGCGCTGGCGACCTCCGCGATCGGGTCCTTCGTCGCGGGCACGGTGGGCACGCTCGGCATCGCCTTCCTCGGGCCGGTGATCGTGGAATGGGCACTGGTGCTGGGGCCGGCGGAATACTTCACGCTGATGGTGTTGTGCTTCGTCACCGTCTCGGCGGTGCTGGGGTCCTCGGCGCTGCGGGGGCTGACCTCGCTGTTCTTCGGGCTGCTGCTGGGGCTGGTCGGGATCGACCTGCAGACGGGCCAGCCGCGGCTGACCTTCGGTGTGCCGGAGCTGCTCGACGGCGTGAACGTGGTGCTGGTGGCGGTCGCGCTGTTCGCGGTCGGCGAGGCGCTCTACATGGCCTGGCACCATCATGCCGGGAAGCAGGAGGTCCTCGAGGTCGGGCGGCTGATGCTGTCGAAGGAGGACCTGAAGCGGTCCTTCTGGCCCTGGATCCGCGGGGCCGGCCTCGGCTTTCCCTTCGGCGTGCTGCCGGCCGGCGGCACCGAGATGCCGACCATGCTGTCCTATTACGCCGAGCGGAAGCTGGTGGACCCGAAATACGCCCCGGAGTTCGGCACGACCGGCGCCATCGAGGGCGTGGCCGGGCCCGAGGCCGCCAACAACGCCGCGGCCGCGGGCATCCTGGTGCCGATGCTGACGCTCGGCATCCCGACCAGCGCGACGGCGGCGATCATGCTGTCCGCTTTCCAGTCCTACGGCATCAATCCCGGGCCGCTGCTGTTCACCCAGCAGGCGGAGCTGGTCTGGACGCTGATCGCGTCCCTGTTCATCGCCAACGTGATGCTGGTGGTGCTGAACCTGCCGCTGGTGGGGCTCTGGGTGCGGATCCTGAAGATCCCGGTGCCGCAGCTCTATGCCGGCATCCTCGTTTTCGCGACGATCGGGACCTATGGCATCTCGAACAGCGTCATCGACCTGGTGATCCTCTACGCGCTCGGCGTGGTGGCGATGTTCATGCGGCGCTTCGACTTCCCCGTGGCACCCGTGGTGATCGGCATGATCCTGGGGCCGATGGCGGAGCAGGCGCTGCGCCAGGCCCTGACGATCAGCCAGGGCGACTGGACGGTGTTCGTGACGCGGCCGGGCAGCGCGCTGATCCTCGGCCTTGCCCTGGTGGCGCTGGTCGGGCCGAAGCTCTACGGCGCCTGGACGGCGCGCCGCGCCTGAGGCAAGCGGGCCGACGAGGCGGCATCCGGCCCTCCGGCGTTCAGGGGGTCGAAGCCGCCGACGGCTGACGCGATACGAGGTGACCGATGTTCTACGAACCCCGCAACGGCCACGGCCTGCCGCACGACCCCTTCAAGGCCATCGTCGCCCCGCGACCGGTGGGTTGGATCTCGACCATCGACGGGCAGGGGCGGCCCAATCTCGCGCCCTATTCCTTCTTCAACGCGGTGCATTCGCGCCCGCCGATGCTGATGTTCACCAGCGAGACGATGAAGCACAGCGCCGCGAACGCCATCGCGACCGGGGAGTTCGTGTTCAACCTCTGTTCACGCGCGCTGTTCGACGCGATGAACATCTCCTCCGGCGCGCTCGGCGAGGGGGAGAGCGAATTCGCCGCCGCGGGGCTCGAGGCCGCGCCCTGCCGGGTGGTGAAGGCGCCGCGCGTCGCCGCCGTACCGGCCTCGCTGGAATGCCGGGTGACCTTCTCGACCCGGCTGCACGATGTGGACGGCGCGCCGCTGGAGGGCTGGATCATCATCGGCCAGGTCGTCGGCGTGCATATCGACGAAGCCTTCCTGAAGGACGGTCGCTTCGACACCGCGGCGGTCCAGCCGGTGGCCCGCTGCGGCTACCGCGACTATTCCGCCGTGACCGAGATGTTCGAGGCGCTCCGCCCGACCGATGGCGGGGCCTACGCGCTGGGTCAGCGCGATCGCTAGCAGCGCACCGGGCGGACCGTCGCGAGGATCGCCGCGCCGAGGGACAGGAACACCAGGACCGTCGCCATCCCCGCGCGCTGGCTGCCCGTCGCCGCCGTCACGGCGGCGAGCACAGCCGGACCCAGGAAGCCCGTGATCCGTCCCGACAGGGCGAACAGGCCGAAATGGGAGGTGATCTCCCCTTCCGGCGCCATGCGCGCCATCAAGGTGCGGGACGCCGCCTGCGCCGGCCCCATGAAGATGCCGAGCGCCATGGCGAACAGCGTCGCGGCGAAGCCGACGAAGAGCGAGATGCGCGAGCCGTAGAGGATCGTCGAGAGGACGTCGCGGCCCTGGTTGTCCGTGCCGAGCAGGTAGAAATTGCCCATCCGGCTTTCCGAGAAGGGCGGCGTGAAGCCGTCCATCAGGTTAAGCGAGGCGGGATTGAACGGATTGTAGGGCGCGATCCACGGCGCGAGCAGCGCTGCGCCGACGATTATGACGACGACGACCGAGGCGATGATCGTCACCGGCGAGCGGCGGTAGGAATAGAAGATGTCCGAGTCCCAGGCGCGGTAGAGGCGGCCGGGCGGCTTGGGCGGAAGGATCGGCTTGCCGTCGCCGGCGGCCATGAGTTTGGGATCTGGAAGCGTGGTCATGCGATCACCGTTTGCCAGTGCCGACGCGCAGGCGCGGATCGACCGTGTAGTAGAGGATGTCGACGATCAGGTTGATGACGACGAAGACGAAGGCGATGAACATCAGGTAGGCCGCCATCACCGGCACGTCGACGACCTGCACCGACTGGATGAAGAGCGAGCCGACGCCCGGCCACTGGAACACCGTCTCGGTGACGATCGCGAACGCGATGACCGAGCCGAGTTGCAGGCCGGTGATGGTGATCACCGGAACGAGCGTGTTCTTCAGCGCGTGGCCGAAATTGATCGCCCGGTTGGACAGGCCGCGCGCCTTGGCGAAGCGGATGTAGTCCGCGCGCAGCACCTCCAGCATCTCCGCGCGCACGAGGCGCATGATCAGCGTCAACTGGAAGAGCGACAGCGTGATCGCCGGCAGGATCAGCGATCTCAGCCCGCTTTCGGTCAGGAGCCCCGTTCGCCAGCCGCCGATCATCACCGTATCGCCGCGCCCGAAGGACGGCAGCCAGCCGAGCTCGACGGCGAAGATGTAGATGAGGCCGATGCCGATCAGGAAGGTCGGCAGCGAAACTCCCGCCAGCGACAGAGTCATCACGACGGAGGTGAGCGGCGATTTCGGTTTCAGCGCCGTATAGACGCCGAAGAAAAGGCCGAACACCAGCGCGATCGTGGCCGATGCGAAGGCAAGCTCGATCGTCGCCGGAAGCCGTTCCATGATGAGGCGCGTCACCGGCTCCTGGAGCCGGTAGGAGATGCCGAAATTGCCCTGGACGGCATTGGCGACGAAGGTCGCGAACTGGATGTAGAAGGGATCGTTCAGGCCGAGGCGCTCGCGCATCGCTTCGCGGTCTGCAAGCCGGGTATCCTGGCCCACCATGGAGTCGATCGGATCGCCCACATAGCGAAAGACGAGGAATGCCACGAGCGAGACTGCCAGCATCACGATGATAGATTGCAGCAGGCGCCTTATGACAAAGGCTGTCATGTTGTTTGTCTCCGGATCGGGAGCGGGTCGGCATGGCCGACGTCCAGGCTCCCGGAGTGTCGGTACGGGTGCTGACGGCACTTAAGCTCAGGCAGCGAGATGGGCACGCAACCGGCGCCGGCGCCGCGAAAGGCGCCCTTTTGGCGACTCATATCGCCACAATCAAGCCCATAATGCTGACCCGCCGCGCAATTGCTTGCACGGCGGGCCAGGCTTTTAGGAATGTTGCGCGGATTACTCGCCGATCGTCACATTCGACATGTTCGGCTGGTTTTCCGGGTGTACGTCGATATTGAAGTTCGACTTCGTCGCATAGGCCAGAAGCTGGTTGTGGACCGGAAGGAGAACGCGGTCCTCCTGGATCGTCGCCCAGATTTCGCCGATCGTCGCATCGCGGGCCTCGAGGTCCGTCTGCGTGCCGAGCGACTCGATCTTCGCATCCAGTTCGGCGTTGGAGTAGCCCGACGGATTGTAGGCGCCGTAATTGCCCGCCTTCGTGTGGATCAGATCGTTGAAGATGTAAGCCGAATCGAAGGTCGGAACGCCCCAGCCGAGGAGGTAGAAGTCCGTCTCGCCATTGGTGATGAGCGGCGAGTGCTGCGCGACCGGGCGCGAGGCCAGCGTCACGCGGATGCCGATCTGGCCGAGCATGCCGACGACCGCCTGGCTGATCGCCTCGTCATTGACGTAGCGGTTGTTCGGCGTGTCGAGCGTGACGGTGAAGCCGTCCGCATAGCCGGCCTCTTCCATCAGCGCGCGGGCACGCTCGAGGTCCGGCGCCGAATAGGCGTCGAGCTCTTCCGTCCAGCCATTGACGAAGGGCGGCATCGCAACGCCGGTCGGAACCGAATTGCCGCGCATGACGACTTCCTTGATCGCGTCGCGATCGATGGAAAGGTGCATGGCCTCGAGCACCTTCGGGTCGGCGAAGGGGTTCTTGTCGGTCACGTCCGAGCTCTTCAGCGGCTCTTCGCCGAGGCGGTAGCCGAAGTAGATGATGCGGTTTTCAGGGCCGGTCGCGACCTTGATGCCGTCGGTCGAGGACAGACGCTCGATGTCCTGCACCGGGACGTCCTGGACGAAGTCGACTTCGCCCGAGAGGAGCGCGGCGACGCGGGTCGCGGCGTCGGCGATCGGCGTATAGATGATCTCGGTGACGGCCGGATCGGTCTCGGCCCAGTGATCGGCGTTCACTTCGAGGACCGAACGGACGCCCACTTCGCGCGAGACGAGCTTGTAGGGGCCGGTGCCGTTGGTGTTGCGCACGGCGTAGTTGTCTTCGCCGCCGGCATAGTCCTGCACCTCGACGACGTCGTTCGTCTCGGCCCAGGTCTTGTCCATCATGAAGGTGTTGGTGAGGTTGTTCGGGTAGAGCGGGCTCGGGCCCTTGAGCTTGACCTCGACCGTGTAGTCGTCGATGGCGGTGACGCTCTCCACGTCGGCGTGGAGCTGGCGCATGTTCGAGCGCTCCGAACGGGCGCGGTCGAGCGAGAAGACGACGTCTTCGGCATTGAACTCGGCACCGTCGTGGAAGGTGACGCCTTCACGCAGCGTGAACACCCAGGTCGTGTCGTCGCCGTCCTTCAGAGCCCATTCGGTGGCCAGGCGCGGGATCAGCGTGCCTTCCGTGTCGCGCCAGACGAGCGTCTCGTAGATGTGGTGGGCGAAAGTGTGGGTGGTGCCTTCGTTCTGCGAATGCGGGTCCAGCGTCAGCGCGTCGGCGCCGCGGGCCCAGCGGATCGTTTCGGCCGATGCCGGCATCGCCGACGCAGCCAAGGCCAGAACGCTGGCCGTCAAGAGAAGTTTACGCATGATTGCTCCCATGTTTTTTCTTTTAGAGGTCCCCGCAGTGGCCGTTTCCGCCTCCCACGATTGGCGCGTACCATAAAAGAGGGTTTTCGATATGGGAAGCGGGCGAAAACGCTTTGAACGCCTAGCGTAAATGACGTTGCGGCACGACTGTCCGCAAAGTCTATTCTCGGCTCGTTGGGATGTTCAAAGAAACGGCAAGGCGCCAGTTCTCAGTAGAGATGCGATTATCCCCTGCGCCGCGAGCATTACCAAAATGTCATGTAGCGGTTCACGTTGAGTTCATGTGGGAACCTTCATTCTGCTCAGGCGTCTTTGAGGACAAAGGAGTTTGAAAGATGAAGAAGTTTCTTTCGATTATCTGCGCCACCACCATGGCATTCACCGGTGTCGCGGCAACCAGCGTGACGGCGAGCGCTTCGCCGGCATTGATCCGTGCGGTGGACTCCGGCGCGACGAACGCCAATGTGATCGAGGTCCAGAACCGGCGTGAGTTGCGCCGCGATCGTCGCGAGTTCCGTCAGGACCGTCGCCAGGATCGCCGCGAGTTCCGTCAGGAACTGCGTCAGGACCGTCGCGAGTTCCGTCAGGACAATCGCCAGGCTCGCCGCGGCTTCTACCGTGATGGCAGCTACAGCTACTACAACGGCCACCGCGGCTACCGCGACCGTCGTTCGGGCTACCGCGAGTATAACGGCTTCTGGTTCCCGGCCGCGGCCTTCGTCGCCGGTGCCATCGTCGGCGGTGCGGTGAGCCAGCCCTCGCGCACGGTCGTCGTCCAGCCGGGCCGCATGTCGCAGGCCCATGTGGACTGGTGCTACTCGCAGTACCGTTCGTACCGGGCGTCGGACAACACGTTCCAGCCCTATAACGGCCCGCGCCGTGCCTGCTCCTCGCCCTACGGCTAAGAGCAGCCGGGCAGAAGAGATCGGGGCGGCCTTCGGGTCGCCCCTTTTTCTTGGCCTCAGTTGCGCTGCGCGCGCAGATAGTCGCTTGGCGCGCAACCATAGCGGCTCTTGAACGAGCGATTGAAGTTCGAGATGTCGTTGAAGCCGGCGCCGAAGGCAATGTCGGTGATCGAGCAGGCGCCACCGCTGCCTCGCAGGAGTTCGGCGACGAGCCGCAGCCGCTTTTGCCTCAGCAACCTGACGAAGCTCGTTCCCTTGTCGAGAAAGTCGCGCTGCAACTGCCGCTCCGAAATGTTGATCCGGCGCGCGAGCCAGCCGAGCGACATGTCGGGACGGTGAAGATTGCGCTCGATCATGGTCACCGCCAGCTCGAACCGGTTCTCCCGGCTGCTGGCGCGCGAAGCGTCGACGCCATGCTCTCCCGGGGTAAAGGCGATGCGGGTTAGATCATAGAGAAAGCGCGGATCGCCGCGCGTGCGCTGTTCGGCCAGCGCCTCCCGCCCGGCCCCGAAGAAGGCCCGCATCGGCGCGTGCATCGGATGGCGTGCATCGAGCTTGTGCCCGAGCCGGAGCTGGTTGTCTGCTTCGAGCAGGAACGAGCCGCGCGGCATGTGGACGGAGATGAACTGCGCATCGCGCCCGCCATAGCCGATCGACGCCTCTCGCGTGGAATCGAGCAGATAGAACTCGCCGGGATCGAGCGCCTCCGAGCGGCCGCGATGCTCGATCCGCGACTGGCCTTCGATCTGCAGGATCAGGAAGATGTACTCGCTGTCGTCCTGCTGGATGCCTTTGCGGGTGCGGATTATCTGGTCGAGGTCGCAGGCGAAATCCGCCACGTCGAGCCCGTGCAGGGCGAAGCTGCGGACATAGCCGTTGACCTCGCGCTGCCGCGCGCCCGGCACGCCGAAATAATTGCCGCAGGTGGTGCGCAGCCGCGCGTCCCAGTCCTCGAAATGCACCCGGAACTCCTCCCAGATTTCCGCACGGTCATGTTCCGCATGGGAAGTCTAGCCGGCCACCGCGCCAATGCAAGCGCGCCGGGCAGGACTTTGGTCTCGGGCGGCATGGCGCAAAAATCCAAGCCAAGCGCGAATCGCGCTTCTAGGCTGCGTTGGGCGATGACGCATGGGGAGGAGACCGATGCGCCGTCGCGAACATGACGGGAGGAGCGCATGCCACGTAGCCATCTTCTGGCGACCGCAGCCGCGTTGTCGGTTCTGACATCGGTTGCCGCTGCCCAATCTCTGACGCCCGAGGCGATTTCCGCGGCCGTTTCCGGCATCAATGCCGAGGCGATCATCGAGAACCGCGAGACGACGCGCAACTGGCTGACCCACGGCCTCGACTTTCAGGAAACCCGCCATTCGAAGCTCGACGCGATCGATGCGGAAAATGTCGGCGAGCTCGGCCTGGCCTGGGCGACGAGCCTGGAGTCGCGCCGCGGCGTAGAGGCGACGCCGATCGTCGTCGACGGCGTCATGTACGTGACCGCATCCTGGAGCGTCGTCCACGCGCTCGACGCCAGGACCGGCGAGGAGATCTGGCGATACGATCCCGAGGTTCCGCGCGAACATGCCTCGAAAGGCTGCTGCGATGTCGTCAATCGCGGCGTCGCGCTGCATGAAGGCGTCGTCTATGTCGGCGCCTTCGACGGCAATCTCCATGCGATCGACGCCGTCACCGGCGAGCGCAAATGGATGGTCGACACCATCGAAGACCGCGCCATGGCCTATACGATCACCGGCGCCCCGCGCGTCTACAAGGGCAATGTGATCATCGGCAATGGCGGCGCCGAATACGGCGTGCGCGGCTATATCACCGCTTACGATGCCGAAACCGGCGACCAGAAATGGCGCTGGTATTCGGTCCCCGGCGACCCGTCCAAGCCCTTCGAAAACGAGAGTATGGAAAAGGCCGCCGAGACCTGGGACGCTTCTGTTCCCTATTGGGAAGCGGGCGGCGGCGGCACGATGTGGGATTCGATGGCCTACGATCCCGAACTCGACCTGATGTATGTCGGCACCGGCAATGGCAGCCCGTGGAACGCCAATCTGCGCAGCCCCGCCGGTGGCGACAATCTCTATCTCGCCTCCGTCGTGGCGCTGAACCCGGACACCGGCGAATATGTCTGCCACTACCAGGAGACACCGGGCGATAGCTGGGACTACACCTCGACGCAGCACATCATCCTCGCCGACCTCGAGATCGAGGGCGAGGAGCGCAAGGTCTTTCTGCACGCGCCGAAGAACGGCTTCTTCTACGTCGTCGACCGCACCGACTGCTCCTTCATCTCGGCCGAGAAGTTCGTCGAGGTGACATGGGCCGAAGGCTATGATGAAGAGGGCCGCCCGATCGAGAACCCTGCGGCGCGATCGCGCGAGAATAGCTGGGAGCAGGTGCCGAGCGCCTATGGCGCGCACAACTGGCATCCGATGTCGTTCAATCCTGAAACTGGGCTGGTCTACATTCCCGCGCAGGGCGTGCCGCTCGTCCAGCAGCATGATCCCGAATGGGAGTTCAACAAGAACTTGCCGGGACGCGCCCATTCCAATCTCGGCTGGAACCTCGGCTATCTCTTCAACACGACGCAGCCGACCGCGACGCCCTTCGGGCATCTTCTGGCGTGGGACCCGGTCGCGCAAAAGGAGGTCTGGCGCGCCGAGCACGTCTCGCCCTGGAACGGCGGCACGCTGACGACGGCCGGCAATCTCGTCTTCCAGGGCACGGCAGACGGCCGCTTCATCGCCTACGATGCCGCGACTGGCGAAATGCTCTGGCAGACACCGGTCGGCTCCGGCGTCGTCGCAGCGCCCGTCACCTACATGATCGACGACGAGCAATATGTCACCGTCGCGGTCGGCTGGGGCGGGGTCTACGGCCTGTCGCAGCGCGCGACCGACACGATCGGACCAGGCAAGGTCTATACGTTCAAGGTCGGCGGCGCGGCCGCGATGCCGGAAATGGTCGAGAACGATCCGGCCGAACTCGTCGAAGGTGTCGCCTACAGCCCCGACGACATCGCGCCGGGCGGCGCGCTCTACGTCTCGAACTGCCTGTTCTGCCACGGCGTTCCGGGCGTCAACAATGGCGGCAACATTCCAAACCTCGGCTTCTCCGACGCCGCGATGCTGGAAGGCGCGCCCGACCTCCTGCTCAGCGGCGCGTTCGTCGAAGGCGGCATGCCGAGCTTCGAGGGCAAGCTCACCGAAGCCGAGATCAAGCAGATCGTCGCCTTCATCCAGGGAACAGCGGACGCGGTACGCCCCAAGCCGTGACGCGTCGGGGCCGCGGGATCGAACGGTTCCGCGGCCTCTTCGACCAGAGGAGCGAACGAAGAAAGGGAGGAAAGGAACTGGTGCCGCTTAGGTGACTCGAACACCTGACCCCATCATTACGAATGATGTGCTCTACCAACTGAGCTAAAGCGGCCCGTCGAAAACCGCCCGGAATTGTCGGGGGCTCGAAAGTGAGCGCTTGATATCCGCATCGGCCGGCAAATTCAAGCACCCCGCGCGGAATTTCGAGACCCGCGTTCCGCCCCGGCGCCAAGGGCCGCAAGACGTGGTTTGGTGCCGCCGATGTGATGCAACGATGGTCGTAAGTCCTTGCTGCGGCGGTGGACTCTTGGCCCGGCTGCGCTAGAGTTTCGCCCATGTCCTTGGGCATCGATAAGTGAATTGGAGGGAGAACGCATGTCGGACGTTTCTATGGTCGTGAATGGCCGCAAGGTTTCGGGCAGTGTGGAGGACCGGACACTGCTCGTGCACTATCTGCGGGAAAATCTCGGGCTGACGGGCACGCATGTCGGTTGCGACACGTCGCAATGCGGCGCCTGCGTCGTCCATATGGACGGCAAGGCGATCAAGTCCTGCTCGATCCTTGCCGCCCAGGCGTCCGGTTCCGAAATCACCACCATCGAGGGCCTCGCCCCCGGCGCAGAGCTGCATCCCATGCAGGCGGCCTTCAAGGAGCACCACGGCCTCCAGTGCGGCTTTTGCACGCCGGGCATGATCATGACCGCCGTCGACATGGTGCGTCGCCACCCGGAGGGGCTGGACGAGAAGACCGTGCGCAACGATCTCGAAGGCAACATCTGCCGCTGCACCGGCTACCACAACATCGTCCAGGCGATCCTCGCCGCATCGAAGTCGATGGCGGGCAAGAGCGAGACCAAGGCGGCCTGACCGCCGGACCGATCCGTTGAAAATTCACTCGATTCGGTGACCGGAGGAGGTACTGAAAATGGGTATGGAAGGCATTGGCGCCCGGGTGGCGCGCAAGGAAGACAAGAGGTTCATCACCGGCGCGGGGCGCTACACCGACGATTTCGTCGTCCCCGGCATGAAGTTCGCGGCTTTCGTCCGCAGCCCGCATGCGCATGCGCGCATCCGCGGTATCGACGTCGAGGCCGCACGGGCGATGCCCGGCGTCATCGACGTCCTGACCGGTCCCGAGATGAAGGCTGACGGCATCGGCAACATCATCTGCGGCTGGATGATCCATTCGAAGGATGGTTCGCCGATGAAGATGGGCGCCTGGTCGCCGCTGGCGACCGAAACGGTCCGCTATGTCGGCGACGCGGTGGCGATCGTCGTCGCCGAAACCAAGGGCCAGGCGCGCGACGCGGCCGAGGCAGTCGATGTCGACTACGAGGAACTCGAGGCCGTCATCCTGCCGGAAAAGGCAATGGATTCAGGCGCGCCGCAGGTCCATCCCGAAGCGCCGAACAATTTGACCTTCGACTGGGAACTGGGCGACGAGGCTGCGGTCAAGGCCGCGTTCGAAAAGGCCGCGCACCGCGTCAAGCTCGACATCCTCAACAACCGCCTGATCCCGAACGCCATCGAGCCGCGCTCGGCCATCGGCCACTACAACAAGGCCGAAGACCACTACACCTGCTACACCACCTCGCAGAACCCGCACGTGGCGCGCCTCGTCATGAGCGCGTTCTACAATGTCGCGCCGGAGAACAAGCTGCGCGTCATCGCGCCGGACGTCGGCGGCGGGTTCGGCTCCAAGATCTACATCTACCCCGAGGAGATCACCTGCCTCTGGGCCTCGAAGAAGACCGGCGTGCCGGTGAAATGGACGGCGGACCGTTCGGAAAGCTTCCTGACCGACGCCCATGCGCGCGACCACGTGACGACGGCCGAGATCGCGCTCGACGCCGACCACAGGATCACCGCACTCAGGGCCGACACGATCGCAAATCTCGGCGCCTACATGTCGCTCTTCTCGTCCGCGACGCCGACCTATCTCTACGCCACGCTCCTGTCGGGCCAGTACGAGATCCCGGCGATCTACTGCAACGTGAAGGCGGTCTATACGCACACCTGCCCGGTCGATGCCTATCGCGGCGCGGGCCGGCCGGAGGCGACCTATGTCGTCGAGCGCCTGGTCGAGACCGCCGCGCGCGAACTCGGCATTTCGCCGGTCGAGCTGAGGCGGAAGAACTTCATCAAGGCGTTTCCGTACCAGACGCCGGTGATCATGACCTACGATTCCGGCGACTTCAACGCGCTGATCGACGCCGCGACCAAGGCGATCGACTATGACGGCTTCGCCCGCCGCAAGGAGGAAGCCAAAGGCAGGGGCAAGCTGCGCGGCATCGGCATGAGCTGCTATATCGAGGCCTGCGGCATCGCGCCGTCGGCGGCGGTCGGTTCACTCGGCGCCGGCGTCGGGCTTTGGGAATCCGCCGAAGTGCGCGTCAATGCGGTCGGTACGGTGGAAGTCCTGACCGGCGCGCACAGCCACGGCCAGGGCCACGAGACCACCTTCGCCCAGCTCGTCTGCGACCGGTTCGGCCTGCCGATGGACAATGTCTCGATCGTCCACGGCGACACCGACAAGGTCCAGATGGGCATGGGCACCTACGGCTCACGCTCCGGCCCGGTCGGCATGTCGGCCATCGTCAAGGCGCTCGACAAGGTCGAGGCCAAGGCGAAGAAGATCGCGGCGCATATCCTCGAAGCCGACGAGGGCGACATCGTCATCGAGAATGGCGAGTGCAAGGTCGCCGGCACCGACAAGACGGTGCCGTGGTTCCAGCTCGCGCTCGCCGCCTACACCGCCCACAACCTGCCGGGCGGCATGGAGCCGGGCCTTAAGGAAGGCGCGTTCTACGACCCGACCAACTTCACCTTCCCGTCCGGCTGCTACATCTGCGAGGTCGAGGTCGATCCGGACACCGGCAAGACCGAGATCGTGCAGTTCGTCGCCGCCGACGATTTCGGCCGCGTCATCAACCCGATGATCGTCGAGGGTCAGGTCCATGGCGGCCTGGCGCAGGGCATCGGCCAGGCGCTTCTGGAAGGCGCGGCGTACGACCGCAACACCGGCCAGCTCGTCACCGGCAGCTACATGGACTACACCATGCCGCGCGCCGACGACCTGCCGTCCTTCCAGGTGCCGATGACCGAGACGATCTGTCCCGGCAATCCGCTCGGCATCAAGGGTTGCGGCGAGGCCGGCGCCATCGGCTCTCCGCCGGCCGTCATCAACGCGATCACCGATGCGATCGGCAACAACGACCTGACGATGCCCGCCACGCCGCAAAAGGTGTGGGCGGCGCTCAACGCCGCAACGCGGCACTAGGAGGACGCACATGTACCAGACCAACTATCACCGCGCGTCCTCCCTCGAAGACGCCGCCAAGCTCCACGCCGGCGCGGGCGAGGCGAAGTACGTATTGGGCGGGATGACGCTCATCCCGGCCATGAAGACGCGTCTTTCGGCACCGTCGGACCTGATCGACCTGCGCCACGTCGATGGGCTCAAGGGCATCAGGGTCTCCGGCCGAGAGGTCGAGATCGGCGCGGCCACCACCCACGCCGACATCGCCCAGTCGAAGGAGATCGAGAGCGTCTGCCCCGGCCTCCACTATATGGCGAACCACATCGGCGACCCGCTGGTGCGCCATCTCGGCACGATCGGCGGCTCTGTCGCCAACAACGACCCCGCTGCCGATTATCCGGCGGCGCTCCTCGCGGTGGACGGCACCATCGTTACCAACAAGCGCGAACTGAAGGCCGACGCCTTCTTTACCGGCCTGTTCGAGACGGCGCTGGAGGACGATGAGATCGTCACCGCGGTCAAGTTCACCGCGCCGGAGCGCTGCGGCTACGAGAAGTTCCGCAATCCCGCTTCGCGCTACGCGATGACTGGCGTCTTCGTCGCCAAGGGCGCCGGCGGCGTGCGCGTGGCGGTGACGGGCGCAGGCGAAAACGGCGTCTACCGCGCGAAGGAACTGGAGGGCAAGCTCGCCTCCAACTTCTCGGCGGGCGCGCTCGACGGCGCGACCGTGCCTTCGTCGAACCTGATGTCGGACATCCACGCCTCGTCGGAATACCGCGCCAATCTCGTCGTGGTGATGGCGAAACGCGCGGTCGCCAAGGCCGCCGGCTGACGGATCGACTGTAACGAAAAAGGGGCCGTCATGGCCCCTTTTTGCTGTGCGGATTGCGGTCGCTCAGGCGGCGAGCTTCTTCTTCGCGTCTTCGTATTCGCGGGCCAGCCGGTCGACGAGTTCGGCCGCGCCGACGACGGAATCGACCGCGCCGATGCCCTGGCCGCAGCCCCAGATGTCCTTCCAGGCCTTCGACTTGTCGCCGCCGAAATTCATCTTCGACGGGTCGGATTCGGGCAGGTTGTTCGGGTCCATGCCGGCCTTTTCGACCGAGCCCTTGAGATAGTTGCCGTGAACGCCGGTAAAGAGGTTCGAATAGACGATGTCGGCCGCCTTGGAATCGACGATCATCTGCTTGTAGTCCTCGCGCGCGCGCGCCTCGCGCGTGGCGATGAAGGGCGAGCCGATATAGGCCATGTCGGCGCCCATGGCCTGCGCCGCAAGCACCGCGCCGCCATTGGCGATGGCGCCCGACAGCAGCAGCGGCCCGTCGAACCACTGGCGGATTTCCTGGATCAGCGCGAAGGGCGAGAGCGTGCCGGCATGGCCGCCGGCGCCTGCCGCCACCGCGATCAGCCCGTCCGCTCCGCGCCGGATGGCGTTGCGGGCGTGGCGGTCGTGGATGATGTCGTGCAGCACGATGCCGCCATAGGAATGGACGGCCTGGTTGACCTCCTCGACCGCGCCCAGCGAGGAGATGACGATCGGCACCTTGTATTTGACGCAAAGCGCCAGATCTTCCTCGAGCCGCGTGTTCGACTTGTGGACGATCTGGTTGACCGCGAACGGCGCCGCCTTGGCATGCGGGTTTGCCGCATCATGCGCCGCGAGTTCTTCCGTGATCTGCGCCAGCCACTCGTCGAGCTGCGAGGCGGGACGCGCGTTCAGCGCCGGGAACGAGCCGACGATGCCGGCCTTGCACTGGGCGAGCACGAGCGGCGGATGGGAGATGATGAAGAGCGGCGAGCCGACGACGGGTAGGCGCAGATTGGTCTTCAGGATGTCGGGCAGCGCCATTCGGGTCCTCCACGGATATTTGACGTTTGCGTAAACGTCAGTACTAACGCATCGACCCGAGAAGTGGAAACCGGTTTTCGGATCAGCCGATGCGCACGGGAAAGCATCGGCCTGAAAAGTGGAATGCGGTTTTCCCGACCACCCTGGCATTGAACCTGCCGGCGGGCACGTTTAACGATGTCGCAACGATCATGGTCAATGGTCGGTAAACAACAAAAGGGTGCCGCTTGGACGGGATCGAGCAAGCCATCAGACGAGCCCTGGCCAAGGGAAATGACGACGACCGAACCTTCCGCGAAAAGGTCTATCGCTCGGCATTCGCCGCGCTCGACCGCTCCTTGAAGGAAAAGCCGGAACTGACGGTCGAGAACGCCATCAAGCGGCGCAAGGCGCTGCAGGCGACGGTCAAGGCGATCGAGACGGAGTATGTCCCGGCGATGGCGCCGGAACCGGCCGTCGCTGCCGCGACCGTTTCCTCGGCCCCCACAGTGGCGCCGGAGCTTCGCGCCGAGCGGCGCGCCGGCCCGGTCGACGCCGCCCCGCGTCTCGAACCGGAAGTGGCGCCCGCGCGTCGCCCCGTCAGGCTCGACCAGCCGCGCGAGCGCAAGCCGAAAAAGCGCGGCGGTGGCCGCATGCTCTCGCTCGTGACCGGCCTCGTCATCCTGGCGGTGGTTGGCACCGGCATCTGGTGGGCCTATTCCAATTTCGGCCATTTCATCGGCGCCGACATGGGCGAGATCGAAGCGGCGATCAATGAAAGCCGCGGCCAGTCCGGCCCGCCCGCGCTTTCCGCCGACGGCGCGAACGCCGATGCCGGCTGGACGACCATCTTCGAACCGGCGGACATCGAGCTCGTCTCTCCGCCGGAAGGCGCTTCGGCCGATGCGACCGAGGACGAAGCGGGCAGTTACCTGCGCATCCGCTCCGCCGCGTCGGGCGAGCCGGTCGCGTTCACCGTCGGCCCGAACCTGCTCGACCGCTTCGCCGGCCAGCGCGTCGTATTCAACATCGTCGCCCGCGGCATCGACGGCGAGGCGACGCAGATTTCGGTCGAATGCAATTTCGGCGCCCTCGGCGATTGCGGACGCACGCGCTACGACGTCGGCACGGCGCAGGAAGACCACCTCTTCGAGGTCGTGCTGGGCGAGGGCTCCGCCGGCGGCTCCAGCACCATCGCCATCAACACGGATGTCTCGGGCGAAGGCCGCGGCGTCGACATCTTCGCCATCCTCATGCGCCCGGCGGAGTGATCAGCCGTCGAGCATCGACAAAAGCGCGTCGAGCCGGTCGGCCTCGCCGGCCGGCTTGTCCCATCTGAGGCGGGAGACGCGCGGGAAGCGCATGGCGACGCCGGATTTGTGCCGCGTCGACCGGTTCAGCCCCTCGAACGCCACCTCGATGACGAGCCCGTGGTCGGGCTCGGCCCGCACCGAGCGCACCGGCCCGAACCGGTCGATCGTGTTGTCGCGGATATACTTGTCGAGAAGCTTCAGTTCCTCGTCGGTGAAGCCGAAATAGGCCTTGCCCACCGGCACCAGCTCCGGTTGGTCCTCCGGCCCGGTCCAGACGCCGAACGTGTAGTCGGAGTAGAAGCTCGAGCGCTTGCCATGCCCGCGCTGCGCATACATCAGCACGGCGTCGACCGTATAGGGATTGCGCTTCCACTTGAACCACGGCCCCTTCGGACGGCCCGGTACGTAGGAGGAGTCCAGACGCTTCAGCATCACCCCCTCGATCACGGGATGCGGCGGCGTCTGGCGCATCGCGTCGAGTTCGCCCCATGCTTTGAAATCCACGAGCGGCGAGAGGTCGAAGCGACCTGGATCGAGCGTCGCGACGAAGGCTTCCAGCCGTTGCCTCCTCTCCGCAAAGGGCAGCTTGCGCAAATCCTCGTCGCCGAGTTGGAGAAGATCGTAGCAGCGCACGAAGGCGGGAAACTGCTTCTGGATCTTGGGCGTCACGACCTTGCGGTTGAGCCGCTGCTGGAGGTCCGAAAACGTTCCCGTATCCCCACCCGGCGCGCCGACCAGCAATTCCCCGTCGATCGCGGCATCGAAATCCATCGCTTCGAGAAGGTCGGGGAAGGTGCCGGAAATATCGTCGCCGGTGCGCGAGTAAAGCCGCGCGACGCCGTCCTCGCAGACCACCTGCACGCGGATGCCGTCCCATTTCCATTCGGCCGCATAGTCCGCCGGTTCGATCCGCGCCAGATCGGAATCTTCGACCGCGTTCGACAGCATGACCGGCCGGAACATCGCCCGCGCCGCGTGCACGGGCTTTTCGCCCTTGCCGTCGAGCCAGGCGAAGAGGCTGAGATAGGGCGGCTCGAGCCCATGCCACAGTTCCTCGATCTCGTGGACATGAACCTCGCCGTAATCGGCGAGCGCCTGCTTGGCGAGCCGTGCCGAAACGCCGACGCGCAGGCCCCCGGTGACAAGTTTGAGCACCGCGAAGCGCGACGCCGTCTCCATCCGGTCGAGAAGGCCCGCGAGCACCTTCGGCGCGTCGGAGCGGCTCGCCGAATGGAGCCGCTCGACGGCCTCGGAAAGCGACACCCCACCGGGGATCGCCTCGACCTCGGCATCGATGCCCCAGACGAGCGAAACGGTCTCGGCGAGGTCGCCGACATAGTCGTAGGAATAGGCGAACAACGTCTCGTCCATGCGCTCCGCCATCAGCGCGCGCAGGACGCCCGGCTTGACCGCGTTGAACGACAGATTGCCGGTGATGGCCGCGAGCGCCAGTCCGCGATCGGGGTCGGGCGCCTCGCGGAAATAGTCCTGCATCAGCGTCAGCTTCGCATTGCGCGAGGACGTGATCAGCAGCCGGTCGAGCAGTTCGGCGAAGCGGTCCATTTATTCTGCTTCGTCCTCATAGCCGACCAGATGCAGCGGCCGCGCCTTGATGCCGTTCAGCTCGCACCAGCGCACCAGCGCTTCTTCGCGGCCATGGGTCACCCAGACCTCGCCCGCCTTCACCTCGCGGATCGTGGCGATCAGCTCGTCCCAGTCGGAATGGTCGGAGATGATCAGCGGCAGCTCCACGCCGCGCTGCTTCACCCGCTGTCGGATCCGCATCCAGCCCGACGCGAAGGAGGCGACGGGGTCTGGAAAGCGCCGCGCCCAGCGGTCGGCGAAGGCGGACGGCGTGCCGACCACGATGGCCCCGGCGAACTGCGCCTTCGACCCGCGCTCGATGGTCGCCGGTTCCAGCGGGCCGAGGTCGATGCCCTGGCTCTGGTAATAGTCGCACAGCTTCTGCAGCGCGCCGTGGATGTAGATAGGCTCGTTATGGCCCGCCTGGCGGATCAGCTTGATGACGCGCTGCGCCTTGCCGAGCGCATAGGCGCCGACGAGATGCGCGCGCTCGGGAAACTGGCGGACGGATTTCAAGAGCCGCGCGATCTCCGCCTTGTCGTCGGGATGGCGGAAGACGGGGAGGGCGAAGGTCGCCTCGGTGATGAAGACGTCGCACTCCACCGGCTCGAATTCCTGCGCCGTCGCGTCCGGCCGCCGCTTGTAGTCGCCCGAAGCGACGATCCGCAGTCCGTCCTTCTCGACCGCGATCTGCGCCGAGCCGAGCACGTGCCCCGCAGGATGGAACGAGACGCGCACGCCGTTGATGTCGAGGCTTTCCCCGAAATCGATCGCCTGCGACGCGCCGGCGAAATTCTCGCCATAGCGGATGCCCATGATGTCGAGCGTCTGCGGCGTCGCCAGCACATGCGCATGGCCAGGCCGCGCATGGTCCGAATGGCCGTGCGTGATCAGCGCGCGCGCGACCGGCCGCACCGGATCGATGAAGAAATCGCCGGGCGGGCAGTAGAGGCCTTCGGGACGCGGGATCAGCAACTGGTGCGGGTTCATGGTTCCCAACAGATAGGATTTCCGGGCCGCTCGGAAAGGGATTGCGAAAGCTGCGAAATTGGCAGATAAGCCGCGCGCCCGATCATGGGTCGCGAGCCTCGTCCAACATGAAGCCCATCCTCTATTCGTCCGGCGACGCCGCCGCCGACCGCCGCGCCGACTATGCCGAAATGCTGTTCGCCTCCGGCGACCATGCGGCCGCATCGCAATTGCTGGCGGACACGATGGCGCTTGCGCCCGGCTGGGCGACGGGCTGGTTCCGTCTTGGCGAAATGCGCGAGGCGGCAGGCGAGATCGCAGGGGCGACGGATGCCTGGCGCGAGGCGCTGCGGCTCGACCCGGCCGACCGGCTGGGTAGCGCCCTGAAGCTCGAATTCGTCGGCGCGATCGAGAATGCCGGCGGCATTTCGAGCGCCTTCGCCGAGACCCTGTTCGACCAGTATGCCGGCAAGTTCGATGCCGAACTGGTCCAGAAACTCGGCTACCGCGTGCCCGAACTGATCGCCGACGCTCTCAGCGCGACCGGCCGCGCGCGTTTCGCCCATGCACTCGATCTCGGCTGCGGCACCGGCCTGATGGGCGAACGGCTGCGCGCGATGACCAGTTTCCTCGAAGGCGGCGACCTGTCGGAGAACATGCTGAAGAAGGCGCGCGCCAAGGGCGTCTACGACCGGCTGGCGCGGCAGGACCTGCTGACCTTCGAACCCCAGCGCAATTCGGCCGATCTCGTCACCGCCGCCGACGTCTTCCTCTATGTCGGACGGCTGGAGCGCATCTTCGCGCAAGTCGCGGTCGCGCTCGTGCCGAGCGGCCTCTTCGCTTTCTCCGTCGAGCGCCACGATGGCGCCGGCGATCTCCAGCTTGGCGAATCCCGCCGCTACGCCCACGCGCCCGACTATCTGCGCCGCCTCTTGGCCGAACACGGCTTTGATCTCGTCGCCATGAACGATGCCGTCATCCGGCGCGACCGCGGCGTGGACGTCGCCGGGCTGATCGTTGTGGCCGAACGCCACGCGCTGCCCGCAAGGCTGGGCGCGACGTTGGACGAAGTGCCCACGCTCGACGCACACCCGCACTGACCTTGGCGCGTCGGCGGCCCGACGCTACATCTCGTCCGTGAACCGACCCATCGACGACCGCGCGCTCGAAGGCGCGACACTGCTGCCCGAGGCCTTTTCGCGCTGGTTCGCCATGCGCGGGTGGCAGCCGCGCGCCCACCAGCTCGACCTGCTCGCCCGCGCGGAAGCCGGCCGTTCGGTCCTGCTGATCGCCCCGACTGGCGCCGGCAAGACGCTCGCCGGCTTTATGCCCTCGCTGGTGGACCTTGCGCGGCGCGGCAAGCGCAAGCCCGGTGCGGCGGCGCAGGGCGTCCACACGCTCTACCTCTCGCCGCTGAAGGCGCTGGCCGTCGACATCGAGCGCAACTTGACCCGGCCGGTAACCGAAATGGGCCTGCCGATCTCGATGGAGACGCGCACGGGCGACACGCCCGCGCACAAGCGCCAACGCCAGAAGCAGGCACCGCCCGACATCCTGCTGACGACGCCCGAGCAACTCGCGCTGATGCTCGCCTCGAAGGATGCCGAGCGCTTCTTCGCCGACCTGCGCTACGTCATCTTCGACGAACTCCACGCACTGGTCACGTCCAAGCGCGGCCAACTCCTGTCGCTCGGCCTCGCCCGTCTGCGCAAGTTCGTTCCGGACCTGCGCACCATCGGCCTGTCGGCGACGGTTGCCGAGCCGGACGAGTTGCGCCGCTGGCTCGTCGGCCAGAACCCGCCCGGCGACATGGCTGACAAGATCACGGTCGCGGGCGGCGCAAAGCCGCACATCACCATCCTCGAGACCGCCGAGCCGCTGCCCTGGGCCGGCCACTCCGCGCAGTATTCGATCCCGGAAATCTACGATGCCATCAAGGACCACCGCACGACGCTGCTCTTCGTCAACACACGCAGCCAGGCCGAACGCGTGTTCCAGGAACTCTGGCACGTCAATGCCGATACGCTGCCGATCGCGCTCCATCACGGCTCGCTCGATGTCGGCCAGCGCAGGCGCGTCGAGAAGGCGATGGAGACCAACAGCCTGCGCGCCATCGTCGCCACGTCGACGCTCGATCTCGGCATCGACTGGGGCGATGTCGACCTCGTCGTTCATGTCGGCGCGCCGAAGGGCGCGAGCCGTCTCGCCCAGCGCATCGGCCGCTCCAACCACCGCATGGACGAGCCGAGCCGCGCGATTCTCGTGCCGGCGAACCGCTTCGAGGTGCTCGAATGCCAGGCCGCGCTCGACGCCAACTATCTCGGCGCGCAGGACACGCCGCCAGTGGGCGCGGGCGGGCTCGACGTCCTTGCCCAGCATGTCATGGGCATGGCCTGCGCCGAACCCTTCTTCGCCGACGAGCTTTACGCCGAAATCGTCAGTGCTTCGCCCTATGCCCGGCTCGACCGCGAGACATTCGACCGCATCGTCGATTTCGTCGCGACCGGCGGCTACGCGCTCAGAACCTATGAGCGCTTCGCCCGCATCCGCCAGATGAAGGACGGCCGTTGGCGCGTCGCGCATCCGATGATCGCGCAGCAATACCGCCTCAATGTCGGCACCATCGTCGAGGCGCCGATGCTCAACATCCGCCTCGTGCGCGGCAAGACGAAGAGCGCGTTGGCCGGTGGCTATTCGCTGGGCAAGATCGAGGAATATTTCCTCGAAACGCTGACCCCCGGAGATACGTTCATCTTCGCCGGTCAGGTGGTCCGCTTCGCCGGCATCCGTGAGAACGAGTGTTACGTCACGCCGGCCCCGGGCGCCGATGCACTGGTGCCGTCCTATGGCGGCGGCAAGTTTCCGCTGTCGACCTATCTCGCCGCTGAGGTGCGCGCCATGCTCGCCGACCCGTCGCGCTGGCACCGGCTGCCGGAGCAGGTGGCCGAGTGGCTGACGATCCAGAAGGAAAAATCCGTCCTGCCGAGCCGCGACGATCTCCTGATCGAGACGTTCCCGCGCGGCAACCGCTTCTACATGGTCGCCTATCCCTTCGAGGGCCGCCTCGCGCACCAGACGCTCGGCATGCTGCTGACACGCAGGCTGGAGCGTGGCGGCGCGCGCCCGCTCGGCTTCGTCGCCACCGACTACGCCATCGCGATCTGGGGCCTGCGCGACATGGGCGCGCTCAATCGCTCGGGCAGGCTCACCTTCGGCGAACTCTTCGACGAGGACATGCTGGGCGACGATCTCGACGCCTGGCTCGCCGATAGCTGGCTGTTGAAGCGCACCTTCCGCAATTGCGCCGTGATTGCCGGCTTGATCGAGCGTCGCCACCCGGGCAAGGAAAAGTCCGGCCGGCAGGTGACGGTTTCGGCGGACCTGATCTACGATGTCCTGCGCAGCCACGATCCCGACCACATCCTGCTGCGCGCCACGCGCGCGGATGCGGCGACCGGGCTTCTCGATGTCAGGAGGCTTGGCGAGATGCTCTCGCGGGTGAAGGGTCGAATCATGCATAAGGACCTTCCGCGCATCTCGCCGCTCGCCGTGCCGGTCATGCTCGAGATCGGCAAGGAGCGCGTGGCGGGTGGCGCCGAGGACGAGCTTTTGGGCGAAGCCGCGGACAGTCTGATCGACGAGGCGATGGGTACGCAATGATTGTGAGGGCACAGAGCAGGTTTTCGGCGACGAGCGAAGCTGCCGTTCGCGGGGAGCGCGTGGTCTGCGATGCGCGCGGCGTCGCCTGGTTCCCCGAAATGCGCCTGCTCGCCGTCTCTGACCTGCATCTGGAAAAGGGCTCCCGCCATGCCCGGCGCGGCTACATGCTGCCGCCCTACGACACCGCTGCGACGCTCGCGCGCCTCGCCGCGGTCATCGCAGACTACGACCCGACGATGGTGGTCTCGCTCGGCGACAGCTTCGACGACATCGGCGGCGCCGCGCGGATGCCGGCCATCTACCGCGACCAGCTTCTCGCGCTGATGAAGGGCCGCGACTGGTTCTGGGTCGCCGGCAATCACGATCCCGAAAAGCCTGCAGACCTGCCCGGCGCGACCGTGCAGGAACTCGGCATCGGCGGCATCGTCTTCCGCCACGAGCCTTCGGCCGGGCGGCTCGCCGGCGAGATCGCCGGCCATCTCCACCCCGGCGCCCGCATCGTCCAGCGCGGCCGCTCCGTGCGCCGCCGCTGCTTCGCCGCAGATAGAAATCGCCTCATCATGCCCGCGTTCGGCTCGTTCACCGGCGCGCTCAACGTCCTCGACCGCGCCTTTTCGAACCTCTTTTGCCCAGACAATTTCGTCGCCTACATGCTCGGCACGGACCGCGTCTATCCGATGGACCGGAGACTTCTTCGTTCCGACTAAAGCAATTCCAGCAAAAGTGCGAAGCGGTTTTGCGTCCGGAATTGCGTAAGATGCCTCAGTCCCGTTTGAAGATCATCCGGCCGAGCCAGCCGGTGACGACGGCGAGGAACACGGCGAAGATGCCGAACAAGAGCCCGTTCTCCTGCGCCGTGCGATAGATGCGCTGTTCGAGGCCCGCCTTGACGATGGTGAGCTGCGCCGAAGTTTCCTTGACGAACGTGCCGTTGCGAAACAGGAACGCCCGCGCGCGGTGCGTGCCCACCGGCACATTGGGCGCGAGCGACACCGTGGCGCGAAAAAGGCTGGGCGACAGGAACTGCACGCCGCCCACGCGCTCGTTGTAGAGCCCGGCCTCGCGCTTCTGCTCGCGCAGCGCCGCCGTGAATTCCGCCACCTTTTCCGGGTCGCGCTGGCCTTCCTCCTCGACCGCGCGCAGGAAGATGTTTTCCGAGCCGAGCGCGAGCTGGCGATAGATCTGCGGCTGCGTCACGTCCTGCAGCGGCCGCGTCGTCGCGACCGAATAGGAGACGGGAACGCTGGTGAAGCTTTGCGACTGCGTGTTGATCCAGACGCCCAGCACCCGCGTCTTCTTGCGCACGACGATCGGTCGCGCCGGCCCTTCGAGCACGACGATGATGTCGTAGCGTCCCTGCCGGGCGAGCAACTGGTCGGCATTGTCGAGCGCGCCGAAGATCGTCAGGTCCGCTCCGGAAAAATCCGACGAAATCGCGACGCGGTTGGTCGAAAGGCCGATCTGGAAGGATTCCGGCGCGTCGCCGTCCTGCGCCCTTGCGGCCGCCATCGACACGATGACGGCGAGGCAGGCCAGCAAAGCGCGCATCTACATGCCCCCCGCAATGGCGAGCGAATAGGGGCTGGCAGGTGGCACGAAGAGATCGACCGCAAGGCGTCCCGCGACCATCAGGACGAGCAGCGCGAGGAGCGCGCGCAATTGTTCGCCGCGCAGCTTCTGCCCGGCGCGCGCGCCATATTGCGCGCCCGCCACGCCGCCGATCATTAGCAGGAAGGCGAGAACGATGTCGACGGCCTGGTTGGTCGCGGCGTGGACGATGGTGGTGTAGGCGGCGACGAAGATGATCTGGAACAGCGACGTGCCCACGACGACGTTGGTCGGCACCTTGAGGAGATAGATCAGCGCCGGCACCATGATGAAGCCGCCGCCGACGCCCATGATCGACGCCAGAAAGCCGATCGCCGCGCCGAGGCCGAGCACCGGGATGACGCTGACGAACAGCTTCGAGGTGCGAAACCGCATTTTGAGCGGCAGGCGATGGATCCAGTTGTGCTGGCCGGGCTTGCGCAGGCTGGCGACGTGCCCGCCCTTGGCGCGCCGCAGCGCGCGGATGCTTTCGGCCAGCATCAGCCCGCCGACCGTGCCGAGCAGGCCGACATAGAGCAGCGAGACGACCAGATCGAGCTGGCCGAGTTCGCGCAGGAACGCGAAGACGAACACGCCGATCGTCGAGCCGAAGATGCCGCCCAGAAGCAGCACCGTGCCGAGCTTGAAGTCGAGCGTGCCCTTCTTCAGATGCGCCAGGACGCCCGAAACGGAGGAGGCGACGACCTGGTTGGCGCCGGTGGCAACCGCGATGGCGGGCGGGATGTTGTAGAAGATCAAGAGCGGCGTGATCAGGAACCCGCCGCCGACCCCGAACATGCCCGACAGAAAGCCGACCGCCCATCCCATGCCGAGCAGAACCAGCATGTTGACGGACAATTCGGCGATCGGGAGATAGATGCCCACCGGCTCATCTCGCTGACTGTTCGGGAAGGGGAATTACCCTTGGATTTCATGGTCGAGGCATGGTCGTTCTTGCGCTTTGAATAAGGCGAAGTCAAACCGCGGGAGCGACTTTGTCGCAAAAAGTTGCGCCCGCCGGAAAGGGCGGGCGCATGGTTGCAAAAAGGCTGCGAAAGCGTGTCAGCCGAGCGCGAGAAGCGCGCGTACCAGCGGCTCGTCGATCCGTCCCGTCGGCTCCATCTCGTTGTCCTTCTGGAAGGAGGCGATGGCGGCGGTCGTCCTGGCGCCCATGATTCCGTCCGGCGTGCCCGCATCGTAGCCATTGGCGTTGAGGATCGCCTGCACCTTCTTGATCGCCGCGCCGAGATCGACGCCGGCGGTGACTTGCATGTCCTCCGTCCAGGCCTCCGGAACCGTGACCGAATTGGCTGCCGCGTCGAGCGGCTTCGCCGACCACAATTCGACGGCCTTCTTCGCCTTGTCGAGATCGGCCGGCGAGAGAAGCTTGGCGACCTCGTCGCGCTTGCCGGCGGCATCCGCGTCGCCGGCTTCGGCGACGACCGCGAACCATTTATAGGCGGCCGCGAGATCCTGCTTCATGCCGACGCCCTTGGCCGCAAGGATGCCGAGATTGAACTGGCTGTCGCGCACGCCTAGTTCGGCTGCCCTGGTGAAGTTGCGCGCCGCCGCCTCGTTGTCGGTGCGCCCGCTGGCGCCCATCGCGTGGAGCACGGCGAGATTATGCATGGCGCTGGCATTGCCCTTGGCGGCGGCCTGTTCGTAAAGGCCGATCGCGCGCGGCACGTCGCGTTCGACCCCGGTCGCCTTCTCGAGCATGTTGGCGAGGCGGTACTGCGCCGGGGCAAGCCCGGATTCGGCAGCGCTTTCGTACCAGAGCGCCGCGGCCTTCATGTCTGCGGCGACGCCGCGGCCTTCGGCATAGCGGTTGCCGATCTCGAACCAGGCCTTCGGATCGCCCGCCTCGGCCGCCTCGCGCAGCACGGCATTGCCCGCCTCGAGCGGAACGGCGGTCACGCTCGGCGCTTCCTCGGCCTGCGCTGCGGGCTTCGGCTGGATAGGGGCGGGATTGCGCACGTCGGGTGCGATCGAAGCGGTCGCCAACGTAGCGTCCGGTGCCTTCGGCTGGACTGAAGCGAGCACCGGCTTCGACGCCTCGATCTTCGGCTCCGGCGCCTTCGCCATCGCGGTCATGTCACGGACGGCGGCGGGCCTGGCGGCCTCTACGGCCTTTTCAGGCGCGGCAACGGCGGCCAGCGTCACGGTTTCGGCAGGCTCCGCGGCGGCAACCGCATCCTCGGCGGTCAGCGTCTTGCCGATCTGCAGGCCGGCAAGGGCGAGCGTCACGGCGATGATGCCCATCGAGACGACGCGGTTCTTCGACTTCAGGAGCTTCGACAGGCTGAAGCGCTGCGAACCGTCGCCGGACTTGCCGGACTTCAGTGCTTCGGCCTCAGCGGCGGCGGCTTGCGCGGCGCGACGCGCGGCGGCGATGAAGTCGGCCTTGGCGTCGACGCTTGCCGGCGCACCGTCCTTGCCCTGCACCGAGCGCTCGTCGCGGACGCGGCGCATGATGGCGTTGAGATCCGGCGAGCCGTGGCCGGGTTCGATCGGCTGGTTGACGATGGCCGGATCGATCGGCGCATCGAGTTCGAGTTCGGGCGCTGCGATGGTTGCCGCCGCCAGCGTCTCGTCCTTTTCCCGCCGCCTGCGGCCAAGCACGCGTGCGATCATCGAACGCGGGTGGTCCGCGCCGGTCGCCGGATCGCTCACCGGAACGGTCGCTTCGCCGGCGTCGAGGCTAGGCTCCATCGACATGTCGTCGACATCGGCGTGGAGCGCCGGCGCTGCGGCGATGCCGACGCGCGCGGGCTCTTCATCCTCCTGCGCGTCATACTCCATTGCGCCGAGCCGCTCGACGATCTTCAGCAGCGTGTCGTGGATCGCCTCGAACGTCTTGGTGTTGCGCTCGTCGGAGCGGCGCGCCAGCGCTTCGAGCGCCCGCAGGTCGTCGGCAAGGCCCTGCACCACGTCATTGTCGCGCGAGCCGGTGGAGCCGACCGCGCGTGCGGCCTGTTCGGCGGCTTCGCGCGCGGATTCGAGCATCGCCGCATGGTTGTCGGCGATGATGCGTTCGAGCCGTTCGAGCCGCGGCGCGACATCCTCGAATTCGGCCGGCATACGCGAAGGCGACTGGATCGCCTCGGCAAGGCCGGCGACCTGCGCTTCGAGGCTCTTCACCAGGTCCGGGTCGATCGAGACCAGCGTGGCGGTCGTCGTCTCCAGCCGCTGCGAGATGCCGCCGAGGCGCGTTTCGAAACTGTCGGCGAAGGCGGCGAAGCGCTCGTCCATCGCCGCCATCAGCGCATCGCGCGACTGGCCGGCCTGAACCTCTTCCAGCCGCTGGGCGAGCGCGCCGAGTCGCTGGTCGAGTTCGGCGAAGAGTTGCTCGCTCTTGGCGGCGCCGGCGGCGCTGCGCTCGTCCACGGTCTGCGAGAAGGCGGCAAAGCGGCTTTCGACGCCCTTGAAGATTTCCGAGAGGTCGGGCGAAGCGGGGATCGCGTCGACCTTGCCGGCAATGGCGCTCATCTGCTCGGCCAGCCGCGCGATCGTCTCGTGCGGCATGGCGGCGCGGGCGGCGATCTCCTCGATCCGCTCGCTCATGGCGGCGATCTGCGCGCCGATGTCGGCGGTCGGGCGATCCTCGATCAGTTCGTCGATCTGCTTGGCGAGCGAGCCGATGCGCGCCTCGATGCGGTCGAACGGCTTGCCGTCGACGATGAGGCCGCGTCCCGTGCCGGCGGAGGCCGCGATGGCGCGGGAGATTTCGTCGAGCCGTTCGTCGATCAGAGAGAGCGCGCCGTCGCCGAGCGGGCCCTGCTTCTGGGCGAAGCGGTCCATGGCGGCGGCGAGCACCTTGAGCTTGTCGTCGAGGGCGCGCATGGCGGCCGGCTCCGGCAGGGTCGAAACCACCGACCCGAGTTCCTCGAGACGGCCCTGGATGCCCTTCACGAGGTCGGATTCGGGGCCGGCGAAGGCGTCGAGCCGGCGGTCGAGGTCGTCCCAGCGCTTTTCGGCGGTCGATTCGCGGGCGACGTCGGCAAGCGCCTGGCGGATTTCCTCCATCTCGGCCTGCAAGCGGATGGCATTGTCTTCGCCGCCGCGGGCGGCCAGCGCGTCGATCATGCCGCCGAGGCGGTCGACCTCGCCGGAGATTTCATCGGCGCGGCAGGCGGCGGGCGCGGTGCGGGCGCCTTCGATCTGCGTCTTCAGCGCGGCGAATTCGCGCTCGATGCCGGCCGCCAGCTTGGCGTTGAGGTCGTCGCGCAGGAGCTTCAGTTCCGCCGCGATCGATCCGGCCGTCTCGACGCTTTCCTTGCGCCGGCGCTGGGTCTCGAAGTCGGCAGCGAGCTTTTCCGGCGCGATCGGTGTCGCGGGTTCGTCCACGCGTCCGGCTATGCGCGTCTCCAGCTCCGCCAGGGTGCGGTTGAGGTCATCGATCGAGGTCGTCGGGCGCCGCCGCCGGCCGTTGTTCAACGCATCGAGATAAGCTTGCTTGGTGGTCATCTTGACGCCCGTTGCCCTCTGCCGGCCTCAGCCGGACCCGTTGACTTTCCGGCGACGTCCCGGCGCCGGAGGATCGAAGCCGTGAGGAACGAGATACGAGACAGATCACGGTGAGTCGCTGGACGTCACCTTTCCCCATCCATGGTAAACAAGCCGTTAACCAACCTTACCGGGAACTGACCGGCTGACGCATCCGCAAGCTGGGTAAAGTCGTCTCAGGGGGCGTTTCGCACTTGCAGCACGATCCGTCTCGGATTATATGCGCGCCCCATGCCTCGCTTGCCTTACGGAAGGCGAGGGACTTATCCGCGAAGGCGTCCTTCGCCTCGCCACAAATTTTCGCGACAAGCGAACCGAATCAAGAATCACGGGATCTGACATGAACATCATGCCGGCCGGCACGGACGTGGCCTCCTTTTCCAATGCCTCGGGCGACGACAGTGGCGAACTCATGCGCATCGGCGATGTCGCGCGCAAATTCGACGTCAGCCTGCGCACGCTGCGCTTCTACGAGGACAAGGGGCTCATCCAGCCCAAGCGCGAAGGCACCACGCGCCTCTACGCACACCGCGACCTGGCGCGCCTGAAGCTCATCACCTTCGGCACCAAGGTCGGCTTCTCGCTGCGCGAGATCAAGCAGATGATGGATCTCTACGATCCGGCGGGCACCAACATGAAGCAGTACCGCTTCGTCCTCGACAAGTCGGAGCGCCAGATCGCCCGGCTCGAGGAGCAGCGCCGCCAGCTCGACGAGGCGATCGACGAACTGCGCGAGACGCGCGACGGCGTCGCCTCGCTGGTCGAGGAGCGTCAGCGCGCCAACGCCGCCTGACCCGACCGACATTCTGCCTTTTATGAAAGCCGGCTCCTCGCGAGCCGGCTTTTTTCATGCGCGTCGCTCGCAATTCAAAACTTTGACGTTTACGCAAACGTCAAAGTTTGATAGTCATCCTCTCCGGATCAGCGCCCCGCCGGCAGGACCGGGAAAGGGGCTTTCAGCTTTCTTTCGGAGGACTGCCATGCCGACCTACAAGGCGCCCGTCGCGGACACGCTTTTCGTTCTGAATGAAGTTCTCGGCTATGAGCGCTACGGCAATCTCGCCGGCTTCGCCGATGCGACGCCGGACGTTCTGGAGGCGATCCTTCAGGAAGGCGCCAAGCTCGCCGAGAACGTGCTCCATCCGCTGAACCGCATCGGCGACGAGGAAGGCTGCACCCGCCACGAAGACGGCTCGGTGACGACTCCGAAGGGCTTCAAGGCCGCCTATGACCAGTACCGCGAAGCCGGCTGGATGGGCCTGGCCGTCCCGGCTGAATATGGCGGGCAGGGGCTGCCCTACACAGTTCATTCGGCGATCGGCGAATACATGTCCTCCGCCAACATGGCGCTGATGATGTACCCGGGCCTGACGCAGGGCGCAGTCGCCGCGATCCTCGCCCACGGCTCCGACGAGCAGAAAGAGACCTATCTGCCGAAGATGGTCGAGGGCGTGTGGACCGGCACCATGAACCTGACGGAACCGCATTGCGGCACCGATCTGGGGCTGTTGCGCACGAAAGCCGCGCCGACGGGCAACGGCACCTACAAGATTTCCGGCCAGAAGATCTTCATCTCGGCCGGCGAACACGACATGTCGGAGAACATCATCCATCTGGTGCTCGCCCGCATCGAAGGCGCGCCCGAAGGCGTCAAGGGCATCTCGCTCTTCATCGTGCCGAAATTCAAGCTCGATGCGACCGGCAATCCGGGCGAGAAGAACGGCGTCTCCTGCGGCTCCATCGAGGAGAAGATGGGCATCCACGGCAACGCGACCTGCGTGATGAATTATGACGAGGCCGAGGGCGTGCTGATCGGCCAGGAGAATGGCGGCCTGAAAGCCATGTTCGTGATGATGAACGAGGCCCGCCTCGGCGTCGGCCTGCAGGGCCTGTCGATTTCCGAGATCGCCTACCAGAACGCCGTCGTCTACGCCAAGGACCGCATTCAGGGCCGCTCGCTCTCGGGCGTCAAGGCGCCGGAGAAGAAGGCCGACCCGATCATCGTCCACCCCGACATCCGCCGCAAGCTGATGACCATGCGCGCCATCAACGAGGCCGGCCGCGCCCTGATCCTGTGGACCGCGCTGAAGTCCGACGTCGCCCACCGCTCCGAGGACGAGAAGGCGCGCGAACAGGCCGAGGACCACATGAGCCTGATGACGCCGGTTATCAAGGGCGTCCTGACCGACAAGGGCTTCGACAACGCCGTGATGGCGCAGCAGGTCTATGGCGGACATGGCTATATCGAGGAATGGGGCATGAGCCAGTTCGTGCGCGACGCCCGCATCGCGCAGATCTACGAGGGGGCCAACGGCATCCAGGCGCTCGACCTCGTCGGCCGCAAGCTCGGCCAGAACGGCGGCCGCGCCGTGCAGGCCTTCTTCAAGGATGTCGGCGCCTTCTGCGAGGAAAACCGCGCCGACGAGACGATGGCGCCCTACACCAAGTCGCTGAAGAAGGGCCTCAACGACCTCCAGGCCGCGACCATGTGGCTGATGCAGAACGCGACGGGCAAGCCCGACAATGCCGGCGCCGCCTCGACCGACTACATGCACCTCTTCGGCCTCGTCTCGCTCGGCTACATGTGGGCGATGATGGCGAAGACCGCGCAGAACAAGATCGCAGCCGGCGCCAACGGCTCGGCCGAATTCTACGAGAACAAGCTCGCCACCGCGCGCTTCTTCATGGACCGTCTCATGCCAGAAACGTCCGCGCATCTCGCCCGCATTTCGTCCGGAGCGGATTCCATGATGGCGCTTTCTGCCGAAGCGTTCTAGCAATCAAAATACGATTGTGATGTCTGCGCTCTGTCGCGCCCCCCTCTGTCCTGCCGGACATCTCCCCCGCGAGGGGGGAGATCACGCGGTGGCATTGGTGGCGGCTAATCTCCCCCCTTGCGGGGGAGATGTCCGGCAGGACAGAGGGGGGCAACGTCGAGCACTGCTGGTTGAGAGGACCTTCATCGCATGACCCATCCCGCAACCGTTCTCGGCCTGCCGAAGCCCGACTGGGCCGGTGACGACGTTGCCATGCTCTACGACATGGCCGAGAAGTTCCTCGATGCCGAGATTGCGCCGCGCTACGAGGAATTCGAGAAGGCGGAATGCTTCGACCGCGCAAGCTGGAAGAAGGCCGGCGAAGCGGGGCTGCTGTGCGCCTCCATGCCCGAGGAATATGGCGGTTCGGGCGGCACCTACGCGCATGAGAGCGCGATCATCGAGGCGATCGGCCATGTCGGCGTCGACGGCTTCGGCATCTCGCTGCACAATTCCATCGTCGCGCCCTACATCCTCCATTACGGCTCCGAGGAGCAGAAGCAGAAGTGGCTGCCGAAGATGGCGTCGGGCGAATTGATCGGCGCCATCGCCATGACCGAGCCGGGCGCCGGCTCCGACCTCCAGGGCGTCAAGACGCGCGCCGAAAAGGATGGCAACCACTACCGCATAAACGGCTCCAAGACGTTCATCACCAACGGCCAGCTCGCCAATCTCATCATCGTCGTCGCCAAGACCGACCCGTCGGCCGGCGCCAAGGGCACCTCGCTGATCGTGGTCGAGACCGACGAGGTCGAGGGTTTCGAGCGTGGCCGCAACCTCGACAAGATCGGCTTGAAGTCGAACGACACCTCCGAGCTCTTCTTCAACGATGTGCGCGTGCCGACCTCGAACCTGCTCGGCCACGAGGAAGGGCAGGGCTTCATCCAATTGATGCAGCAACTGCCGCAGGAACGTCTCCAGATCGGCGCCGGCGCGATTGCCATGATCGAGCGCGCCCTCTCGCTCACCATCGATTACGTCAAGGAGCGCAAGGCTTTCGGCAAGGCTGTGATCGAGTTCCAGAACACCCAGTTCAAGCTTGCCGAACTGAAAACCGAGGCCACCATCGGCCGCGTCTTCTACAATGACTGCGTCGCGCGCCACGTGAATGGCGGCCTCGATCCGGTCACCGCCTCGATGGCGAAATACTGGCTGTCGGACCTGCAGAACAAGATCGTCGACGAGTGCCTGCAACTCTTCGGCGGCTATGGCTATATGAACGAATATCCGATCGCCCGCATGTTCCGCGACGCGCGCGTCCAGCGCATCTATGGCGGCACCAACGAGATCATGAAGCTCCTGATCGCCCGCTCGCTCTGAGGAGAACGAATGTCGCAGCACGTCGCCGAATTGAAGTGGGCGCAGGAAGCCGGAGCGGACTTCCTCGCAGGCCGCTATTCGCGCGTCCACGAGCTGCGCTTCGACGGCGGCGCCGTCCTGTCGGCCTCCGCTGCCCCGACCATCGTGCCTGCCCCTTACAGCGACGCTGAAGCCATCGACCCCGAGGAAATGTTCGTCGCCTCGCTCGCCTCCTGCCACATGCTGTGGTTCCTCGATTTCGCCAAACGGGCAAAGATCGACATCCGCTCCTATATGGATCGTGCGGAAGGCGTGATGGCGAAGAATGCGGATGGCCGCATGGCCATCGTGAAGGTCACGCTGCGCCCGCGCGTCGAATCCGACGGCGATGCGGCGACCATCGAAGAGCTGCATCACAAGGCGCACGACGCCTGCTTCATTGCCAATTCGGTCACGACCGATGTGACGGTCGAACCCCAGTTCTGAGGATCAGAGGAGAACCCCCGATGACTGACGTATTCGTCTATGACGCCGTGCGCACGCCGCGCGGCCGCGGCAAGAAGGACGGCTCGCTGCACGAAGTGCCTGCCGTGCGCCTCGGCGCCAAGGTTCTGGAAGCCGTGCGCGACCGCAACGGCGTCGACACCGCCAATGTCGACGACATCATCTTCGGCTGCGTCGACCCGGTCGGCGAGGCCGGCTCGGTCATCCCGCGCTCGTCCGCCTTCGAGGCCGGCTACGACATGAAGGCGCCCGGCATCCAGCTCTCGCGCTTCTGTGCCTCGGGCCTCGACGCCATCAATCTCGGCGCGGCCAAGATCGCCGGCGGTTCAGACGAACTCGTCGTCGCGGGCGGCGTCGAATCCATGTCGCGCGTCGGCATGGGCATGTCGGGCGGCGCCTGGTTCATGGACCCCTCGGTCGGCCTGCCGGGCTATTTCATGCCGCAGGGCGTCTCCGCCGACCTGATCGCGACCAAATACGGCTTCTCCCGCGACGACGTCGACGCCTACGCTGTCGAAAGCCAGAAGCGCGCGGCCAATGCCTGGAAGAACGGCTACTTCAAGAATTCGGTCGTGCCGGTGAAGGACCAGAACGGCCTCACCATCCTCGACCATGACGAGCACATGCGCCCGTCGACCGACATGCAGTCGCTGGCCTCGCTCAACCCGTCCTTCGTGATGCCGGGCGAGATGGGCGGCTTCAACGCAGTCGCCATCCAGCGCCACCCGGAAGTCGAAGCCATCAACCACGTCCACCATGCCGGCAATTCCTCCGGCATCGTCGACGGCGCGGCGGCCGTTCTGCTCGGCTCGAAAGAGGGCGGCGCGAAGCTGTCGTCCAAGCCCCGCGCGCGCATCAAGGCCTTCACCAACATCGGCTCCGAGCCGGCGCTGATGCTCACCGGCCCGGTCGACGTGACCGAAAAGCTGCTCGAGCGCGCCGGCATGCAGCTTTCCGACATCGACCTCTTCGAGCTCAACGAGGCCTTCGCCTCGGTCGTGCTGAGATACATGCAGGCTTTCGACATTCCGCACGACAAGATCAACGTCAATGGCGGCGCGATCGCCATGGGCCATCCGCTCGGCGCGACCGGTGCGATGATCTTCGGCACGGTGCTCGACGAACTGGAGCGCCGCGATTTGAACACCGCACTCGTCACGCTGTGCATCGGCGCGGGCATGGGCACCGCAACGATCATCGAGCGCGTTTGAGCCGGGCGGAGGAGATTTGACTATGGCTGACTACAAGAACTTCACCATTGAGACCGATGCCGACGGCATCGCCCTCGTCACCTGGGACATGCCCGACCGTTCGATGAACGTCTTCACCGAAGAGGTGATGGACGAGCTCGACAAGATCATCGACCAGGTCGCCGGCGACGCCGCGATCAAGGGCGCGGTCATCACCTCTGGCAAGGACACGTTCTCCGGCGGCGCCGACCTGACCATGCTCAACCGCATGCTCGGCATCTTCGCCAAGGAAAAGGCGACCAATCCTGACGCTGCGATGAAGATGCTCTTCGACGGCGCGGGCCGCATGTCGTGGCTGTGGCGCAAGCTGGAAACGTCCGGCAAGCCCTGGGTGTCGGCGATCAACGGCACCTGCATGGGCGGCGCGTTCGAGCTGTCGCTCGCCTGCCATGGCCGCGTGGCGGCAGACTCGGATAGCGTCAAGATGGCGCTGCCCGAGGTCAAGGTCGGCATCTTCCCCGGCGCCGGCGGCACGCAGCGCGTCCCGCGCCTGACCGATCCGCAGTCGGCCCTCCAGATGCTGACGACCGGCCAGAACCTCTCGCCGAAGAAGGCGAAGTCGATGGGCCTGATCCACGAGATCGCCGCCCCCGACAAGCTGGTCGAAACCGCGAAAGGCCTCATCAAGAATGGCCTCAAGGCAACGCAGCCCTGGGACGAAAAGGGCTTCAAGCTGCCCGGCGGTCCCGTCTATTCGGCCGCCGGCGCGAACCTTTGGCCGCCGGCGATCGCCATCCTGCGCCGCGAGACCTACGGCAACTATCCGGCCGCGAGCGCGATCCTGAAATGCGCCTATGAGGGCCTTCTCGTGCCCTTCGACACGGCGCTCAAGATCGAGCAGCGCTACTTCACCGAGATCCTGCGCTCGACCGAAGCTGCGATGATGATCCGTTCGCTGTTCATCTCCTTGCAGGAGCTGAACAAGGGCGCACGCCGCCCGGCCGGTGTCGCGCCGACCAAATTCTCGAAGATCGGCGTTCTCGGCGCCGGCTTCATGGGCGCGGGCATCGCCTATGTCACCGCCAAGGCCGGCATCCCGGTCGTCCTGCTCGACCGCGACATGGCGTCGGCCGAAAAGGGCAAGGCCCATTCCGAAGGCCTCGTCGACGGCGCGATCAAGAAGGGACGCGCCAGCGAGGACGACAAGCAGAAGCTCCTCTCGCTCATCACCCCCACGGATGACTACGCCAAGCTCGAAGGCTGCGATCTCGTCATCGAGGCCGTGTTCGAGGATTCGGAAGTCAAGAAGGGCGCGACCGAAAAGACCGAGGCCGTCATCGCCGAAACCGCGATCTTCGCCTCCAACACCTCGACCATCCCGATTTCGGGCCTGGCGAAGAACTCGAAGCGTCCCGGTCAGTTCATCGGCATCCACTTCTTCTCGCCGGTCGACAAGATGATGCTCGTCGAGATCATCATGGGCGAGAAGACCGAGGACAAGGCGCTGGCGACCGCCATCGACTATGTCCGCGCGATCAAGAAGACGCCGATCGTCGTCAACGACACGCGCGGCTTCTACGTCAACCGCTGCGTGCTGCGCTACATGGCCGAAGCGTTCAAGATGCTGATCGAAGGCGTCCCGCCGGCGATGATTGAGAACGCCGCCAAGATGGCCGGCATGCCGGTCGGCCCGCTCGCGCTGACCGACGAGACGGCGATCGACCTCGCGCAGAAGATCATGAAGCAGACCATCCGCGACATGGGCGAGGGCGCCGTCGACCCGAAGCAGTTCGAGCTGATCAACACCATGGTCGACACGCACGGTCGCCACGGCCGCAAGAACGGCAAGGGCTTCTACGACTATCCGGCGAAGCCCGCCAAGAAGCATCTGTGGCCGGAGCTGAAGACGCTCTACCCGCAGCAGGACGCCGATAGCGTCGATGTCGAGGAGCTGAAGCAGCGCTTCCTCGTCGTCATCGCGCTGGAGGCCGCACGCGTCATGGAAGAGGGCATCGTCACCGACCCGCGCGAAGCGGATGTCGGCTCGATCCTCGCCTTCGGCTTCGCGCCCTATACGGGCGGCGCGCTCTCCTACATCGACGGCATGGGCGTAAAGAACTTCGTCGCGCTCGCCGAAAAGCTCGGCGCCAGATACGGCAAGGAGTTCGACGTACCGGCGCTCCTGAAGGACATGGCCGCCAAAGGCGAGACCTTCTACCAGCGCTTCGATCCTTACGCGGGTGCCAAAAAGGCCGCCTGATACGATCTCTACGCCGTCTTTCCTCTCCCCCGGTTTCGGGGGAGAGGTGGCTCGGACGAAGTCCGAGACGGAGTGGGGGCCTTTTTCCCGGAGCCAATAATGTACGTTTGGGGGCGCCTCGCGCGCATGGTCGCCACCGCGAAATCGCGCGGACCGTTCCGGCCGGGCGACGAAAGCCGGCTGAAATTCCGCTGCCTGCCGTCGGACATCGACCGCAACATGCACTTGAACAACGCGCGCTACATGATGCTGGCCGATGTCGGCCGCGTCGACATCTTCCTGCGCCTCGGCTTCCTCAAGCTCGCGCGCGAGCGCGGCTGGGGCCCGATGATGGGCGGGCTGCAATCGGTCTATGTCCGCGAGATCAAGCTTTGGCAGCGTTTCGAGGTGGTCACCACCGTCGAGACCTGGACCGACCGCCATTTGATCGGCCGCCACCGCTTCCTGCACGAGGACGGCCGCACCGCCGCCGTCATCATGACGACCGCCGGCGTCTACGACCGCGGCAACCGCCGCTTCGTGCATATCGCCGAACTCATCGCCGAGCTCGGCATAGAAGCCGCCCCGCGCCCGCTCCTGCAGCAGGAAGAAGCCTTCCTCGCCTCCCATCAAGGCTTGCGCGATCTGGCGAAGCAGGCTTGAATTGACCGGAGCCGAATGGAGTGTTCGATGAGCAAGATCGAGATGGCACTGCGTGCCGCCGAGAAGCTGCCTCCCGAGATGCAGGAGCAACTCGCGGAAAACCTGTTGCACTACGTGGACCGCTATCTTGCGCTCCGCGATGAGATCGACATTGGAATCGCTCAGCTTGACCGCGGAGAATTCATCGACGGTGAAACCGTATTTGCAGAATTGAGAGCCAAGTTTGGCGCGTAGGTTTATCTTTGCTGCCGATGCGCGACACGACCTCGCAACGATCACGGACTTCTTGATCTCAGCGAATCCGCGTGCTGCCGAGGCCTTTGTCGCGAGGACGGAAAAGGCGGTCCGAACCCTTGGCGACCACCCGCATCTTGGCCCACTTGCGCCCGAAACCGGGCGGCCGGCCATCCGTCGTCTGTCTATTCCGCCTTACATCATTTACTACCGCGCCCAGGGCGACGTAATCCAGGTCGTTCGTCTCCTGCACTCTTCGCGCGAGATCGACGAGAAACTATTCGTGGGGGAGCTATGACCCGCATCATCGACTACTACCTCATCGGCTCCTCGCCCTATGCCTATCTTGGTCACCAGTCGCTGCATGAGATCGCCGCGCGCCACGGCGCGACGATCCGCTACAAGCCGATCGACATCATGGGCGTGTGGGCGAATTCGGGCTCGGTGCCGCTCGGCCAGCGCACGCCGCTGCGCCAGCGCTACCGCCGCGTCGAACTGCAGCGCTTTCGCGAAATGCGCGGCCTGACGCTCAATCTCGAGCCGAAATTCTTCCCCGTCGATTCCGCCCTCGCCGACCGCGTCGCCATCGCGCTTGTCGAGGCGGGCGCCGATCCGGCCGGCTATCTGTGGCGTGTCCACGAGGGTGTCTGGGCGAAGGACGAGAACATCGCCGACCGCGCGCAGCTCGCCTCGTACCTGACGGCCGAGAGCCACGACGCGGACGCGATCCTCGCCGCCGCCGACACGCCGCAGGTCGAGGAAAGCCGCAAGGCCAACACGCAGTCGGCAGCGGCCAGCGACGCCGTCGGCGCGCCGGTCTACGTGCTCGATGGCGAGCCGTTCTGGGGGCAGGACCGGCTCGAGCTGCTGGACGCCATGCTGGCGACCGGCCGCGCCGCCTACCGTCCATGACGCTGGACAAGCCGGCAGTGCCGCGCTAACACGTTCAAGGTATATTTTCCTCTAGCGGGGTGGCGCCATGCTCTCCCATGACAAGGTCTGGGCCGCGATCGACGCGCTGGCCGCGCGCAATGCGCTGTCGGCCTCGGGGCTGGCCAAGCGCGCCGGCCTCGATTCCACCGCCTTCAACAAGTCCAAGCGCCAGTCCGCCGACGGCCGCCCGCGCTGGCCGTCGACGGAATCGCTGGCCAAGGTCATGGACGCGACGGGCGCCTCGATCGACGATCTGCTCGGCCTGTTCAAGGCCGATGGCGAGGCGCGCCCGGCGCCCTCGACGGTGCCTCTGATCGGTTTCGCGCAGGCCGGCGCCGGCGGTTATTTCGACGATGCGGGCTTTCCCGCCGGCCATGGCTGGGATCAGGTGCCGCTTCCGGCCGGCGCGGGCGAGGGGGCCTATGCGCTGACGGTGCAGGGCGATTCCATGCTGCCGCTCTACCGCGACGGCGACGTGCTGATCGTCGACCCGGCCGCGCAACTGCGCAAGGGCGACCGTGTGGTCGCCAAGACCGCCAGCGGCGAGGTCACGGCAAAGGTTCTCGCCCGCAAGACCGCCAAGACCGTCGAACTCCAGTCGCTCAATCCTGACCACCCTGACCGCTCGATCCCTGCCGGAGACATCGTCTGGATGGCGCGGATCGTCTGGGCGAGCCAATAGCATGCGTCCGGCCGCGCTCCTCGTGGGTGTCGGCGGACTGGTCCTGGTCGGTGCCATCGTGTTCGGCTGGGGTCAGAGCGAACTGGCGTCGGGTCCGTCCAATCGGCAAGTTTCGGAAACCCCGCCCGTCACACCTGAGCCAACACCGCCCGCGCCAAAATCCGAGCGCGTCGGCCGCCCCGTCGCGCCGATGATCGCTGCCCCGCCCGTCGACATCACGCAACTGGAGCGCGTCGCGCCGCGCGAACCGCTGAGCCCGCTCGGCGCACCCGAAGACCCGGCGACCCGCCCGCCGCGCGAAACGCTCCTTCATCGGCCCGTCGCCATCGATGCCGGCACGATCGAGGCGGAAGGCCACCGTGTTGCGCTGGAGGGAATCGAGATCGTCGCCGCCGACGAGACCTGCGGGGAGAGCGGCCGGTCCTGGCCGTGCGGCGTCCATGCCCGAACGGCCTTCCGCAACTATCTGCGCGGCCGCGCCATCGCCTGCACGGTGCCCGGCACGCCGGGCGGCGAGACGGTCGTCAGCCGCTGCAAGCTCGGCCCCGCCGACCCGGCCGAATGGCTGGTCGCGCAAGGCTGGGCGCGCGCGACGCCCGGCAGCGGCTACGAGGACGAGGAACAGGCGGCGAGCGAAGCCGGGCGCGGCATTCACGGCCCCGCGCCCGGTTCGAACTGACTATGTCAACTGGCCCTTGAGCGCCTTGTCGATCAGCGCGCGGGTGTTGTCGATGCCGTAAAGCGCAACGAACGACCCGAAGCGCGGCCCGCGCTCCTGCCCGATCAGGACCTGGTAGATCATCTGGAAGAAGGCCACCGATACGCCCGGTCCGCCCGTCGGGCTCTTCTTGGCATGGTCCTGGTAGCGCTCGATCGAGCGCGCTACGTCGAGCGCCGCATTCTGGATCGCTTCGCCGTCGGCGCCCGCCGGCAGCGCGCCGAGACCTTCCGAAAGCGCCACCAAAGCCTCCCGCTCCACCTCGTCCGGCGCGCGGAACGCCTTCGTCGGCTTCACGAAATCGTCGAAATAGCGGATCGCATAGGCGGTCAGCCGGTCGAGTTCGGGATGCGTCTTGGGTGTCACGCCCGGCGCATGGCGCGAGATGAAGCCCCAAAGCACCGCCTTGTCATGCGCATTCGACGCCGAGACGAGGTTGAGCAAGAGCGCGAAGGTCACCGGCAGTTCGATCTGCGGCGGATTGCCGTCATGGATGTGCCAGACCGGATTGCCGAGCCGCTCCTTCCAGTCCTGCCGCGGATAGGCGGCGAGGAACTGGTAATATTCGTCGACCGCGCGCGGAATGACGTCGAAATAGAGCTTTTTGGCCTGCCGCGGCCGCTGGAACATGTAGAGTGTCAGGCTCTCGGTCGGCGCATAGGTCAGCCACTCGTCGATGGTCAGCCCGTTGCCCTTGGACTTCGAGATCTTCTGGCCGTTCTCATCGAGAAAGAGTTCATAGACGAAATGCTCCGGCGCCTTGCCGTCGAGGATTTCGCAGATCCGATCGTAGATCACGGCATTGGTCTGGTGGTCTTTGCCGAACATCTCGAAATCGACGCCCAGCGCCGCCCAGCGCATGCCGAAATCCGGCTTCCACTGCAGCTTCACCGCGCCGCCCGTGACGGGCAGCGTCGTCTCGGTGCCGTCCTCGTCGTCGAAGGTGATGGTGCCGGCTTCCGCGTCCACCTTCTTCATCGGCACGTAAAGCACGCGCCCGGTCGTCGGCGAGATCGGCAGGAAGGGGCTGTAGGTCGCCTGGCGCTCGGCGCCAAGCGTCGGCAGCATCACGTCCATGATCTGCTGGAAGCGCTTCGCGGCGAGCAGCAGCACCTGGTCGAACCGCCCGGCCTTGTAATACTGCGTCGCGCTGGCGAACTCGTAGTCGAAGCCGAACGTGTCGAGGAAGCGGCACAGCATCGTGTTGTTGTGGTCGGCAAAGCTCGCATAGTCGCCGCCGAACGGGTTCGGCACGGCGGTCAGAGGCTTGTGCATATGCGGCTCGAGAAAGGCGCGATCCGGCACGTTCTCGGGGATCTTGCGCATCCCGTCCATGTCGTCGGAAAAGCACAAAAGGTTCGTCGCGACCCTATCTTCGGTCAGGACGCGGAACGCATGGCGCACCATCGACGTGCGCGCCACCTCGCCGAACGTGCCGATATGCGGCAGGCCGGAAGGGCCGTAACCGGTCTCGAACAGGATGGTCTGCGGCCAGTCCTTGCCCTCGTAGCGTTTGACAATCTTGCGCGCTTCCTCGAACGGCCAGGCTTTCGACGCCTTTGCCGCTTCGAGAATTTCCGGGGTCAAATGGAGCGCGTTCGATCCTGTGGTCGCCATCGTGTCGATATCCGGTTTCTGGAAGCCCGCCGCGGAGGCGGGCGGGCTTGGTCTATGCGGGCGCGGCGCGAGCGTCAATCTTTGGCGGCATCGCGCGCGCCAATTGCATTGCGGTCCCGCGCCGGTCTTCCTAGATTTGAGGCCGACCCCACGAAAGGTGAGCACCATGGCGAAGACGAAATCCGAGGAAGGCTACCGCGTCCGCGAAGCCGGGCCCAAACTGTCCCCGCAGGAGGCGATGGTCTACATCATGGTCATCACCTCGGCCGCAGACCGCGACATGGGCGACGAGGAACTCGCGCGCATCGGCGCGATCGTGCGCACGCTTCCCCTCTTCGACGGGTTCGACCAGGCCGGCACGCTGCGCGTCGCGCAGGCATGCCAGAAGGCGCTCGCGGCCGAGGGCGGCCTGCCGGACGTGCTGGAGGCGATCCGCGACGCCCTGACGCCGCGCCTGCGCGAGACCGCCTATGCGCTTGCCGTCGACGTCGCCGCGATCGACCTCGACATCCGTGAGGAGGAAGACCGCATCCTCGACATCGTGAAGGCCCGCTTCTCCATAGACCCCCTCGCCGCCGCCGCCATCGAACGCGCCGCCGCGATCCGGCATAGGGTGGAGGATTAGAAGAAACTCACGGGGAAATAGCGCAGATAGAGTTCGGCGAAGCGGCCGCTGGCGTCGATTTCGCGCAGGGCGGAATCGAAGGCGGTGGCGAGGTCCGCGTTTTCGCGGGTGACGGCGATCGTCAGGCCCTGGCCGAGATAGTCGGGGGCGAGATATGGTCCGCCGACGAAGGCGCAACAGTTTTCGGGCTCGTCGCCCGCCAGCCAGTTGGCGATCCGCATTCCGTCCGAGAACGCGGCGTCGATGCGGCCGGCCTTCAGGTCGCGCAGCATCCAGTCGGCGCGCGAGAACGGCACCGGCACGGCATCGGCGAACTGCGCCCGCAACAGCGCTTCATGCGCCGAACCGGCGACGACGCCGACGCGTTTGCCGGCGATCGAGCGATGGAGCGGTTCGGGCAGGCTTGCCCCGCGCGCAGCGACGAAGCGCGCGGGGAATTTGAGATACGGGCGCGAGAAGGCGAGGTGCTCGCGCAGTTCCGCCGTCGGTGCGAGACCGGCGATGATCGCCTCGCCGTCGCCGTTTTCCAGCGCAGGCACGAGTTCGTCCCACGGCAGCGCCTGGATCTGACAGACGGCGTCGAGCGACAATTGCCGGCAGATATCGCGGGCGAGGTCGACGTGGAAGCCGGTCAACTGGCTGTTGGCGTCGAGCGAATTGAAGGGCGGGAAGTCGACGGTCGTCAGGAAGCGCAGCCGCGGCAATTCGGCGATCTGCGGCCGCTCGATGCGCTCGCGCGCGTCCCAAAGGCTCGGAATCTGCAGGCTTTGCGCCAAGGCCGGCGCGGAAGCTGCCGCAACAAGAAGAGCGAGAAGGGCGGCGCGCATCATCGGGTCGTCGGGTCCTTGGCAAGCGGCAGGTGAAGCGTGAAGGTCGCGCCTTCGCCGGGCGTGGAGCGGATGGTCAGCCGCCCCTTGTGACGGGTCAGAATATGCTTGACGATGGCAAGACCAAGGCCTGTACCCTTTTGGACACGGCTGGTCTCGACATCGACGCGGTAGAAGCGCTCCGTCACGCGCGGAATGTGCTCGGCCGGAATGCCGGGGCCGTGGTCGCGCACCGAAAGCGAGGCTTCCTCGGCATCGGTCGAAAGCGCGATGTGAAGCTGCTTGCCGGACTGGCCGTATTTGCAGGCGTTCTCGACGAGGTTCTCGACGACCTGGACGATCTCGTCGGCATTGACGAGGACGCGCACCGGCTCCGCAGGCAGGTCGAGCGTCAGCGCCATCTCGTTGTCGCGGATCATCTGGCCGAGCGAATCCGTCACTTGGCGTGTCAGCGCCACGAGATCGACCGCGGTGCCGGCGCCGGCGAGCGGCTTCATCTCCAGCCGCGAGAGCGACAGGAGGTCGTCGATCAGCCGGGCCATGCGGCCGGTCTGCGTGTGCATGATCTGCAGGAAGCGCTCGCGCGCCTCGGCATCGTTGCGCGCCGGACCGCGCAGCGTCTCGATGAAGCCGGAGATCGAGGCAAGCGGCGTGCGTAGTTCATGGCTGGCATTGGCGATGAAATCGGCCCGCATCCGGTCGATGCGCCGCGTCTCGCTCTGGTCGCGGAAGTGGAGCGCGAAGCGCCCATCCGCGCCGATCGGCGTCACGCTCACCTTGAAGCTGCGCTCGATGGGAACCCGCTCGCCATAGTCGACCGGCTGCACCGAATGGCCCGCAATCGCCGCCCCGATCAGGTCCTGCATCTCGGGGCTGCGAAACCGCAGCGCTATGAGTTCGCTTGGGTGAATGCGGCCGAAGACCAGCGAGGCGGCGGCATTGGCGAAAAGCACGACGCCGTGCCGGTCGCACACGATCAGCGGATCGGCGATCGCGGCGGCGAGTTCCTGTCCGCTCGGCAGATCGCTCGGCGCGGCGGTGGTGGCGGATGTTTTAACGACCTGCTTTGCAGCGCCGGTGCGCGGCGCCAGTGCGGCAGCGAGCACGGCCAGCGCACCGACGAGCCCTGCCGCGATCTGTCCCGAAAGACCGGCGAGAAGCGCGACTGCCGTCAGCGCAACGGCCAGCAGCAGCGCGTTGTCGCGCAGCCGCATGCGCCAGCGCGCCGCGTATCGCCGGGCCAACAGGGACGATGCGGAACTGTCGCTTGCCACCTTTGCCCCTCGCTGAACTTCGGCTGGACCGGAACCTTGCCCCCACATAGCATGCTTGCCAAAAATCGAAAGGATATCCGATGAATGCGACGCTCCTGCCCGGCGATCCGATCGCGCCCGTTCGCCTGAATGTTCGCGGCCGGGAGCGCCTGTTCGACATCGACGACCCCGACCTGCCGGACTGGATCGACGACCATCACCTGACCGCCGACGACTTCCCCTATTCCGAGCGCATGCCGAAGAAGGACTACGAGGCCGCGCTCGACAAGATGCAGGTCGAGCTCGTCAAGCTGCAATACTGGCTGCAGGAAGCCGGCGAACGGGTGATGATCCTGTTCGAGGGGCGCGACGCGGCCGGCAAGGGCGGCATGATCTTCGTCATCCGCCGCTACATGAACCCACGCACGGCGCGCAATGTCGCGCTGACGAAGCCCTCCGAGGTCGAGCGCGGCCAGTGGTATTTCCAGCGCTACGTCGCCCATTTTCCGACCGACGGCGAGTTCGTCACCTTCGATCGCTCCTGGTACAATCGCGGCGTCGTCGAGCCGGTGATGGGCTTTTGCAGCCCGGCGGAGACCGAAAAATTCTTTCGTGAAGTGCCGACCTTCGAGGCGACGCTCGTCGACGACGGCATCCACCTCTTCAAGTTCTGGCTGAACATTTCGCACGAAACGCAGCTCAAGCGCTTCCATGACCGCCGCCATGACCCGTTGAAGACGTGGAAATTCTCGCCGATCGACGTCGCCGGCATGTCGCGCTGGGACGACTATACCGACGCGCGCGACGCGATGCTTGAGCGGACCCACAGCCAGGCCGCGCCGTGGATCGTCGTGCGGGCGAACGACAAGCGCCGTGCCCGGCTGGCGGTGATGGCGCGCATCCTGCGCGCCTTGCCCTACGAGGGCCGCGACATGGATGCGATCGAAGAGCTCGATGCGAGCATCATCGCGGACTACCGCTCGGCAAACCCGCTGCCGCGTTGAGCGGTCCATTGGCTGCCGCTGATGCGGCAGTCTGGAATTCGATCGTCGTCTCCCGCCGCACGAGCTTTCGCGTCGGCGGATGCGGCGTCTTTTCCCAATGGTGCGGCCGGCGGATGAGATGCCAAACCGCCCGCCACGCCCCATGCGAAAGAGCAAGCCAATAAAGTGGCGTCGCGATCGCGACCTTCCAGAAGCCCGGCCGCTCGGAAGGCGCGAGCGCGCGCCGCCCCAGAACGAGAAACGCGGCATAGCCTGCGGCCACGTTGAAGATGTCCAGCGCCAGGATCGCGGCGTGGTGGGTCGGCATATTGCCGTTCAAAAGGAGGATGGTTGCGAGCGCGATGATTGTCACGACGAAGAACACGTGCGCGAGCGCGGACACGACCATGCCGGCAAACAGGATCTGCATCAGGACGAAATTACGCAGCCCCAGATCGCGCATCAGTTCGCGCGGGGCGCGCATGTGGACCAGCCAGGTCTGCATCCAGCCCTTGAACCAGCGCGTGCGTTGCGGCAGCCAGGTCTCGTAGTCGGCAGGCGCCGCCTCGTGCGTCGGCCGGGTGATCATGCCGATCCGGTAGCCGCAGCGCGTCAGGCGCAGGCCGAGATCGGCATCCTCGGTGACGTTGTAGGGATCCCAGCCGCCGACGGCCTCGAGTGCATCGCGGCGGAAATGGTTCGACGTACCACCCAGCGGGATCAGCGCTTTCCACGCGGCGAGCCGCGGCAGGAGCCCGCGGAAGAGCGCAGCATATTCGAGCGCGAAGAGGCGCGGAAGGAGCGCCCGCGACCGGGAGATGACGAGCGGCGCCTGGAGGCAGGCCAAATCGCCATCGCTGCGGCTGAACCTGTCCCATGCCTCGCGAAGCTGCATCGGATGCGGCCGGTCCTCGGCATCGTAGAGCACCACGAACTCGCCCTTGCACTGGGGCAACGCGAAGGCCAGCGCCTTGGGCTTGGTGCGCGGATTGCCAGCCGGCACCACCAGCACCTCGACGCATGGGTGAAGCTCGTGCGCGGCCAGCGCCGCCCGCGTCGCCGGGTCGTCGCTTTCGCAGATCAGCTTGATCTCCAGCTTCGCGCGCGGCCAGTCGAGCTTGCCGAGCGCGACCAGAAGCTCCGGCACAATTTCGGCCTCGTTGCGGAGCGCGACGAGCACTGAATAGATCGGCAACCGGCCGGGATCGGCCGAGTCGAACCGTGCCAGTTTCAACGGCTTCGCCGACATCGCCGCCGCAACGCGCAGCAGCACGCAGGCAAGAAAGGCGAGACTGCCGCCGACGTGGAGGATCGTTGCCAGAAGGCCGAAATCGAGCGCGGCGAACGTCAGGAGGCCGGCTGTCGCGAGGCCGAGGACGAAGCCCTGCCGACCTGCCAGCACCGTACGGGCCGACATGGAGGGCGCGGCGTCGGCAAGGCCGCAGACGGCCTCGCGCATCAGCGAGGCCTGGCTGCGCGCCTGGATCGCGCGCCGCAGGCGCGTCGGCGTGACGATCCGCATCCTGTGCCGGAGTTCGGACTTGCCCTCGATCATCCGCACGAGGTCGGCCAGCGAGGCGTTGATCGGGGCGATCAACAGCAGCGGCACTTCGTGGGAATAGTAGAAGACGGGCGGCAGATCACCGGCTTTCGCGAGCGCCTCGAAGCGCACCGCCCTGCGCATGACGATCAGCGCCGGCTCGACCCTCTCGAGGAAGGGCAAGTCGAGCATCTGCGCGAGCGCCCGGCAGAACCCTTCTTCGGTAATCGCCTGCGCGGCGATCAATTCGGCGGCGATGCTGGTTCCGTTGGTCCTGCATCTTGCCGACGCCGCGGCAAGATCGGCGGGCGCGATGCCGAGGGCATGGCCCAGCCTGCGCCAGGGAGAAGGCTGCGGCGAAGATTGGGCTGAAGACTGGCGCTGATCGACGTTCCAGGCGCCTGCCGCAATGGTCGAGGGTTGATGGGCAGCGGCCTCGCCGACGGCGCTGCCGTTCCCTGCCCGGTCGAGCATGCCTAGGCCATCCCGAACAAGGCAGGGCCCTGCCCGCGCACCGATACGATCGTCATGACGGCCCCGCCCACGTCGCCCCAACTACAAGTTTCTGCAACGTTAGGTTTAGGGCGTAATGTTGTCCAGTCGAAAACGACAGATCGCCCATGTTGACTTGTACGACTATGGCCTAATGCGAAATTCCGGACTTTCTGGCCCGTCGTTTGCCCAATTTCAGGTGATGTAGCCAAGCCGGATGGCTTCGGCCACCGCCTGCACGCGGTTCACGGCGCCGAGTTTCGTCTTGGCGCTGAGGAGGTGCTTTTCCGACGTGTGTTCGGAAATGCCGAGGATCTGCGAAATCTCCCATTCCGACTTGCCGAGCGCGGCCCAGCGGATGCACTCGCGCTCCCGTGCGGTCAGTTCCGGGCGGCTGCGCTGCGCCTTGGCCATCTCCGTCAATTGCAGCGCCCGCGTCACAGCATGGGTCGTCGCAAGCTGCAAAGTGCCGATCTCGAGCGGGTTGATGTCGAGATTGGTGCCGGAGAGGGAGGCGAAGACGACCGTGCCTTCGAGGGTGACGATCGGCAGGACCATGCCTTCCTTGATGTCGAACTCGCGCGCCTCGTCGAACATGAGTTGCGCGCGCGCCGATACGCCGGGCAGGCCCGCGGGCCCCTTCCAGGTGACGGGCGCCGTGCCGTTGCGCAGCATGTCGGCCAGCGGGTCGCATTCGAGATAATCCTCGCCGGCATAGTGGTCGAGCCATTCGTCCGGCCAGCTATGCATCAGCACGTGGGCCTTCTGCTCCTCGGGCCCGAGCCCGCTGTCCGGCAGCGTTCCGACCAGCACCCGGTCGAGCCCGTAGAGCGAGGTCAGCGACAGGAACTTGTTGCGAACGGCATCGATGGCATGGGCGGCTTGGAGGTCGGATACGAATTGAAGCGTCTCGTCGAAGGAGCGCACGGCCGATGCCCTTTTGAAACCGGTTCAAAACAATAGTATGGGTTCAAACTGATGTCACGCAACAACTTTTCCTTGTGCGCGGCGTCGTTGCGACCGTCCATAGGCGGGTTCTTCTTTTTTCCGTCATGTCCAACTCGTAGGCTGGGCGAAACTGATTCTGGAGCAATGCCATGTCGTCGGGTCACATCGTCCGCGCCTATGACGAGGAACTGGCCAGGCTCGGCGCGCGGATCGCCGCCATGGGCGGCCAGGCCGAGCGTCTGGTCGAGCAGGCGGTCGCGGCCCTCGTCAATTCCGACTTGACGCTGGCGCGCCATGTCGTCGAGGCGGACAAGGCGCTCGACGAGGCGCATCGCGAGATCGACGAGAAGGCGGTCGCGCTCATTGCGCGCCGCCAGCCGATGGCGGGCGACCTGCGCGAAATCCTCAGCGCCATCCGCATCGCGGCCGATCTGGAGCGCGTCGGCGACATGGGCAAGAACATCGGCAAGCGCGTCGGCGCCATTGCCGAGACGCGCCAGCCGCCGCGGCTCTTCCGCGGGCTCGAAGCCCTGTCGGACCTGGCGCTGACGCAACTCAAGGATGTGCTCGATCTCTACGCGACCCGCTCGGTCGAGCGCGTGCCCTTCATCCGCGACCGCGACGAGCAGATCGACGCGATGTACACTTCGCTTTTCCGCGAACTCCTGACCTATATGATGGAGGACCCGCGCAACATCACCGCCTGCACGCATCTTTTGTTCTGCGCGAAGAACATCGAGCGCATCGGCGATCACGCCACCAACATCGTCGAGACGGTCTATTTCATCGTCACGGGCGAGCAATTGCCGCCGGAGCGTCCCAAGGTGGACGAAAGCCATCGCGTGGTGATGGACGCCGCGCGGTTCGCGGCGCAGTAAGCTTAGCCGCGACGGCGGCGCTCGGCGACCGGCTGATAGGCGACGCGCGAATGATAGGCGCAGTAAGGGCCGCAATCGCCGACATCGTTGCCGCAGAACGAGAATTCCTCGGCCAGCGGATCGCCGTTGGGCCATTTGCAGGTCCGTTCCGACAGTTCGATCAGCTTGAGATTGCGCGACAGCGGCACGACGACGCTCGAGATGCGCGGCGCGGGCGCGGCCTCCGGCTGCGCGTCGAAGCGGGCCTGCAACGCGGTGGCGCCGATCGTGGTCGTCACCGGGCGGCTCGGGCGCGGCGCCTTGGGGGCGGACGGCGCGGTCTTCTTCGGCCGCGGGGTGGCGGAAGAGGCGCGGCCGCGGCCGGACAGCTTCAGGCGGTGCACCTTGCCGATGACCGCGTTGCGGCTGACGCCACCGAGCTGGGTTGCGATCTGGCTGGCGCTGAGGCCTTCCGACCACAGCTTCTTGAGAAGTTCCACCCGCTCGTCGGTCCAGTTCATGGCGACACGCTCCTAAGTGAGGTGCGGAATCCGAATCCGTTCCCGCCCGGCAACTGCCGAGTGGGCACCGCGTTGAGCTTGGTGATTAGATCCGCCGCACGAAATCTAGTTCTTTACTGGCCCGAAACTACAATATGCGCTGACTCGGTGACAAGAGTCGGCCGGACACACCGATTCTGTTTTTTCGGTTTTCCCCAACTTGGGCACTTCGTCTGTCACCGATCTGTCGCGCGATATCGGGCTTGCAGGCATCGGTGTTGCAGCCGGGTGACGCTGCGTTCCAAAGAATTGACAGCGCGCCCGCGAACGCTGATAAAGACGGACAGAAGCCGCCCTCGAGGCGGATTTTTTGTTTTTGATCGCGTCCCCGGATGGAGTGAGGCCATGGGCGGTTCGGCCCTTTTCGATACCTACAACCGTGTGCCGCTGCGCTTCGAGCGTGGCGAGGGCGTCTGGCTCTACACGGACGACGGCGAGCGCTATCTGGATTTCGCGGCCGGCATCGCGGTCAATTCGCTCGGCCATTCGCATCCCCATCTCGTCGAGACGCTGAAGGCGCAGGCCGAGAAGCTGTGGCACGTCTCCAACCTCTATGAGGTGCCAGAGCAGACGCGCCTTGCCGAGCGCCTCACCGACGCGACTTTCGCCGACAAGGTGTTCTTCGCCAATTCCGGCGCCGAGGCGCTCGAATGCGCGATCAAGACCGCGCGCCGCTACCACTATTCCAAGGGTCATCCCGAGCGCTACCGGATCATCACCATCGAGGGCGCCTTCCACGGCCGCACGCTGGCGACGATCGCGGCCGGTGGCCAGCCGAAATATCTCGAAGGCTTCGGCCCGAAGGTGCAGGGCTTCGACCAGGTGCCGTTTGGCGACCTCGAAGCCCTCGAAAAGGCGATCACCGAGGAAACCGCCGCGATCCTGATCGAGCCGGTGCAGGGCGAGGGCGGCATCCGGCCGGTCGAAGCCGACATGCTCGCCCGCCTGCGCGGCCTTTGCGAAAAGCACGGCCTGCTCCTGATCTATGACGAGGTCCAGTGCGGCATCGGCCGCACCGGCAAGCTCTTCGCTTATCAATGGTCGGGCGTCGCGCCCGATATCATGGCGATCGCCAAGGGCATCGGCGGCGGATTTCCGATGGCCGCGTGCCTGGCGAGCGACGAGGCCGCGTCCGGCATTGTGCCGGGCGTCCACGGCACCACTTTCGGCGGCAATCCGCTCGCGATGGCGGTCGGCAACGCCGTGCTCGACGTCGTCCTCGCAGAGGGCTTCCTCGACGAGGTCAAGCGCAAGTCCCTGCTTTTGAAGCAGTCGCTCGCCTCCGTCGTCGACGAGTTCCCGGATGTGTTCGAGACCGTGCGTGGGTCCGGCCTCATGCTCGGCCTCAAGTGCCGGCTGCCCAATGGCGAAGTGAACCTCGCCTTCCGACGACACAATTTCCTTGCGGTCCCGGCCGGCGACAACGTCGTCCGGCTGCTGCCGCCGCTCAACGTCACCGACGAGGAAATCCGCATCGCCGTCGAGGCGATCCGCGACGCCGCATCGGACCTCGCGCTCCCCGTGCGCAAGGCCGGCTCGGCCGCCTGAGAAACGAGACCATGGCTCCTGCATTCCGGCACTTCACCGACCTTTCCGCCATCGCATCGGGTGACCTGCGCGCCATCCTGGACGACGCGCGCGCGCGCAAGACGCGCCTCAAGGCGGGCGAGCGCGAGCGGCCGCTGGAAGGCAAGGTGCTGGCGATGATCTTCGACAAGCCGTCGACCCGCACGCGCGTCTCCTTCGACGTCGGCATGCGCCAGCTCGGCGGCGAGACGCTGATGCTGACGGGCACCGAGATGCAACTCGGCCGCTCCGAGACGATCGCCGACACCGCGCGCGTCCTCTCGCGCTATGTCGACGCGATCATGATGCGAACCACCGAACACGATCGTCTCCTGGAGATGACCGAACACGCGACCATCCCGGTCATCAACGGCCTGACCGACGACACGCATCCGTGCCAGATCATGGCGGATCTGATGACCTTCGAGGAGCATCGCGGCCCGGTCGAGGACAAGCTCTTCGCCTGGACCGGTGACGGCAACAACGTATTGCACTCTTTGGCCGAAGCCTCGGCGCGCTTCAATTTCCGGCTCAACATCGCCGTCCCGGCGGGCAGCGAGCCGGATGCGAAATTCGTCGACTGGTCGAAGGCCAATGGCGGCCGCATCGAATTCCACGACAGCGCGGATGCGGCGGTTTCGGGCGCCGATTGCATCGTCACCGACACCTGGGTCTCGATGAACCAGGAGCATCGCGCGCGCGGCCACAACGTCTTCCAGCCCTATCAGGTCAACGCCAAGCTGATGGCCGGGGCGAAGCCCGACGCGCTCTTCATGCACTGCCTGCCCGCCCATCGCGGCGAGGAGGTGACGGACGAGGTCATCGACGGGCCGAATTCGGTCGTCTTCGACGAGGCGGAGAACCGGCTGCACGCCCAGAAGGCCGTGCTCGCCTGGTGCTTCGGCGCTTGATTGAACGCGGCCCGGCACCTATCTGCCGGGCAACATGGATAGACCTGGCTTGGCCAGCGGGCGCAGCGCGCGGATATCGCGTCGGCCCGAGGATAGGAATGTTCCCGTGACTGCACCGCACGCAAAGCTCGGCGATTTCGGTTTCGCCGGTGACGACACCGTCGTTCCGTTTCAGGTCGCCCCGCTCGATGCGCGCGGCCGCGTCGTCCAGCTCGGACCGATTCTCGACGCGATCCTCGGCCGGCACGATTATCCCGAGCCCGTCGCGCGACTTCTCGCCGAGGCGATGACGCTCACCGTGCTTCTCGGCACCTCGCTCAAGTTCGACGGCAAGTTCATCCTCCAGACCCGCTCGGACGGGCCCGTGGACATGCTCGTCGCCGACTTCACCACCCCCGGCTCGCTGCGCGCCTATGCCAGCTTCGACGCCGAGCGTGTCGCCGAGGCCAGCAAGGCCGGCAAGGCGTCCCCCGCCGATCTTCTCGGCAAGGGCGTCCTGGCGCTGACCATCGACCAGGGCCAGCACATGCAGCGCTACCAGGGCATTGTGCAGCTCGACTCGACCTCGCTCGAAGATGCCGCGCGCACCTATTTCCGCCAGTCGGAGCAGATCCCGACCGAAGTACGCCTGTCGGTCGCGCGCCAGATGGTGAAGGGGCAGAACGGCTTCGACGGCCACTGGCGCTCCGGCGGCCTGCTCTCGCAGTTCCTGCCCGAGGCGCCGGAGCGCCTGCGTCTGCCTGATCTTCCGGGCGGCGACGGTGACAATGGCGACATTCCCGATCCGACCGACGATGCGTGGGCCGAGGTGCAGGCGCTCGTCTCCACCATCGAGGCGGACGAACTGATCGATCCGACGGTCGGTCCCGAGCGGCTTCTCTACCGGCTCTTCCACGAGCACGGCGTCCACGTCTTCGAGGGCTCGGGCGTTGTCGACGATTGCTCCTGCTCGCGCGAGAAAATCCGCGGCATCCTCGACGGTTTCACGGACGAGGAAATCTCCGACAGCATCGAGGACGGCAGGATCAAGGTCTCGTGCGAGTTCTGCTCGACCCATTACGAGTTCGATCCGGCCGACTTCGTCACGCGGAATTGACCATGGCTGTCCGTCTCCTGCCGCCGCTTCTCGCCTTGTCCCTGCTGGCCGCATCGGCAGCGGGCGCCGGCGAGCTGGTCATCGATTTCCCGGGCTCGCAAGTCGAGGAAGCGACAGTTTCCTATCGTTGCGGATCGGTGGAAATGGATGTGCGCTACGTCAATGCCGGCCCGACATCCCTTGCGATTTTCGACTGGAATGGCGACCGGATCGTGGCTGCGGCCGGCATCTCGGCCTCCGGCGTCCGCTATGTCTCCGGGCGCTACGTCTGGTGGTCGAAGGGCGGCGAGGCGACGCTTTACGACGAGATGGCTGGTGAGAATGCCGCCCTACTGGCCACCTGTGCCGAGCGGCGTTAGCCACATTTGCGCCACTTTTGTTAACGTGTGACTTAAAGCTTCATCAAGCGTGCGGTTGCAGGATGGCTCGGAATTCGGCAAGCGGGGGGCAACGCTACCGGATGAACGATGATTATAAGATTGGCAATTATCTGGCTCATGGTCGCAGGCTTCGCCGCCGGCTTTGCGGAACTCGTCACATCCGACACGATCGGGCGCAGTGATCGCGCGGGCTCGCCGTGCGATGAATGGTCGAACCCGGATTGCAATGGCCCCGGCATCGGTGCCCCGCTCGACTGATTAGCATTGCGGAAACCATAAGCTGCCAAGGTCGGCCGTGATTCACAGCCGATCGGAACGAGCATGCCCGCATTGTCAGCCGGCCACGAGGAAGAGATTGCAGAGGCCGTCTGCGAGATCGCCGTCCTTCTTGCGCAGGCCATCCACCAGATCGATCCCGACGCCGCCCAGCGGATGAATTTCGCAGCCGGCAAGGCCTACAACCGTCACCTGGGGCAGGAGCAGAAGCTCGCCGCCGACCTGATGTACCGGTTCGGCCGCGCGCTGGTCGATCGCTCGCTTTTTCCTGTCGCAGGCGACGGCGACGATCACCTCAATTGACGGAACGCCGCTCGCCCGGCAGGTCGAGCGAGAAGGCCGGGATGGCGACGTCGAACTCCCGTCCGGCCTCGTCGCGCATCCTGTAGTCGCCGACCATGAAGCCGGACGTCGTGCCGAGCGGGCAGCCGGACGTGTATTGAAAGCTGTCGCCCGGCTCGAGTTCGGGCTGTTCCCCGACGACGCCCGCACCGCGCACCTCCTCAAGCTTGCCGGTGGCATCGGTGATGCGCCAGTGGCGCGACATCAGCTTGACGCCCTGCTTGCCGTGATTGGCGATGGTGATCCGGTAGGCCCAGAAATAGCGGCCGACCTCCGGCTCCGAGCGCTCCTCCAGATAGAAGGGCTCGACGGTCACTTCGATGCCGCGTGTCGTCGTCCGGTACATCAACTGCATCCACAGGCTTTCATAAGGCAATAACGCGCATCGGCCGCATTTCGGTGCGCTCGCGGCAAGAATTGAACCGAAAGTGATATCGGCTTCATCGCGCTCTGCCGTAAGTGAGCGGGAACAAGGGAGCGCCGCGATGCTGGATGGTTGGGCAAGGGCAAGGATCGATCCGGCGCTGAATCACGCCGGCCGACGCCTCGCGCAGGCCGGCGTCACTGCCAATGCGGTCACCGTCCTGGCGTTCGTCGTCGGCATCGCCGGCTTCATCGCCATCGCCTGCGGCCTTTATTGGCTCGGCCTCGTGCTGATCCTCGTCAGCCGCCTCGGCGACGGCCTCGACGGCGCGGTCGCGCGCCACACGCAAAAGACCGATTTCGGCGGCTATCTCGACATCGTCCTCGACTTCGCCTTCTACGGCCTCATCCCGCTCGGCTTCGTGCTCGCCGACCCGGCGGGCAATGCCTTGGCGGGCTCCGTCCTGATCCTCTCCTTCTACGTCAACGGCGCCAGCTTCCTCGCCTATGCCGTGATGGCCGAAAAACGCGGACTGACGACGGAGGCGCACGGCGAGAAATCGCTTTTCTTCACCACCGGACTCGCAGAAGCGACGGAAACGCTCGCCTTCTTCGCCGCCTTCTGCCTCTTCCCGGCATGGTTCCCGGCGCTGGCGCTGGTCTTCGCCGCGCTCTGCTTCTACACCGCGCTCTCGCGCATCGTCATCGCAGGCCGGACGTTCCGCTAGACTTTGCTCAACGCCCGATCCAGATCCGCAATCAGGTCTCCCGCATCCTCCAGCCCCACCGAAAGCCGAACCGTTCCGGGCGAGATGCCGAGATCCGCGCGCGCGTCCTCGGTCAAATTCTTGTGCGTCGTCGTCGCCGGATGGGTGATCAGGCTCTTGGCATCGCCCAGATTGTTGGAAATCCGCACGATCTCCAGCGCATTCTGGAAGGCGAACGCGCCGGGCTTGCCGCCTTTCGTCTCGAAGCAGACCAGCGTCGAGCCGCCGCTCATCTGCCGCGCGATGATCTCGGCCTGCGGATGGTCGGCGCGGCCCGGATAGATCACGCGCGAGACTTTCGGATGCGCCGCCAGATGGTCGGCGATCCGCAAAGCGCTGTCCGTCTGCTGTTTCACGCGCAGCGGCAGCGTCTCCAGCCCCTTCAGCAGCGTCCACGCGTTGAACGGCGACAGGGACGGGCCGGTGTGGCGGAAGAAGTCGTGCAAATTCTCGTCGATCCACTTCTTGTCGGAAAGGATGATGCCGCCGAGGCAGCGCCCCTGTCCGTCGATATGCTTGGTCGCCGAATAGACGACGACATGTGCGCCAAGTTCCAGCGGCTTTTGCTGCAACGGCGTGGCGAACACGTTGTCGACCACGACCCTCGCGCCGATGCCGTCGGCGATCTTCGCGACCGCCGCGATGTCGACGACTTCGAGCGTCGGATTGGTCGGGCTTTCGAGGAAGAAGAGCTTCGTATTAGGCCGCACCGCCGCCTCCCACTGCGCCATGTCGCGGCCGTCGACGAGCGTCGACTCGATGCCGTATTTCGGCATCAGCGTCTCGACCACCCAGCGGCAGGAGCCGAACAGCGCCCGCGCCGCGACCACATGGTCGCCCGCCTTCACCGAACAGAGAAGCGCGGCCGAGATCGCCGCCATGCCCGACGCCGTCGCCCGCGCGTCCTCGGCGCCTTCGAGCGCGCACATGCGCTTTTCGAACACGTCGACCGTCGGGTTGGCGTAGCGCGAATAGATGAAGCCCGGCTCGTCGCCCTTGAAGCGTGCTTCGGCTGATTCCGAACTGTCGTAGACGAAGCCCTGCGTCAGGTACATCGCCTCCGACGTCTCGCCGAACTGCGAGCGCATCGTCGCGCCATGCACGAGTTGGGTGGCGGGCTTCCAGGTCTTCTCGTTCGACATCGGCATCATCCAGACACAAAAAAACCGGCCGCGAAAAGTCGCGCCGGTCCATACAGCCTTGCGGCCCACGGTCCTTTAGCGACTTGTTTTACGTGGCTGCAAGCCGACCGGCAAATCACCACGGGATAAGGCGGGCTCTATAGGCTTTCTTGCCTTGCGTCAATTCGCGGCGTGGTTAAACCTCCCCGCCAGTCGAGAGGGGTGAAAAGGTGCGTCAGACGGGAATATTGCCGGACCGGCAGATCGGCGAACTGTTCGCCAGCGGCGCGCTCGCAAGCGACCGCGCGCTCGACGCCGACCAGATCCAGCCCGCCAGCCTCGACCTTCGCCTCGGCAAGCGCGCCTACCGCGTCCGCGCCAGCTTCCTGCCGGGGCCGGGCAACCGCGTCGCCGACAAGCTCGAACGCTTCAAGCTGCATGAATTCGACCTCGAGGCCGGTGCGGTCCTGGAGACGGGCTGCGTCTACATCGTGCCGATCCTGGAAACGCTGAAGCTGCCGGCCAGCATCGCCGCCTCGGCCAACCCGAAAAGCTCGACCGGCCGCCTCGACATCTTTACCCGCGTGATGACGGATTTCGGCGCCGAGTTCGACAAGATCCCGGCCGGCTATGAAGGGCCGCTCTATCTCGAGATCAGCCCGCGCACCTTCCCGATCGTCGTCCGCACCGGCTCGCGCCTGTCGCAGATCCGCTTTCGCATCGGCAACGCGCTCCTCGACGAAGCCGCGCTCCACGCGCTCCACGACGCCGAGACGCTCGTCGCGTCGGCGAACCCGAACATCTCGGGCGGCGGCATCGCGCTCTCCATCGATCTGACCGGCGACGCAAGCGGTCTCATCGGCTACCGCGGCAAGCACCATTCCGCCGTCGTCGACGTCGACAAGCGCGCGGCGCAGGACGTGCTCGATTTCTGGGAACCGCTCCACGATCGCGGCCAGAAGGAGCTGATCCTCGACCCGGACGAGTTCTACATCCTCGTCAGCCGCGAAGCCGTACACGTCCCGCCGGACCATGCTGCCGAGATGACGCCCTTCGACCCGCTCGTCGGCGAGTTCCGCGTCCACTATGCCGGCTTCTTCGATCCCGGCTTCGGCCATTCGGCGGCCGGCGGAACCGGCAGCCGCGCGGTGCTCGAAGTGCGCAGCCACGAGGTGCCCTTCATCCTCGAACACGGCCAGACCGTCGGCCGCCTCGTCTACGAGCACATGCTGGAGCGCCCGAAAGCGCTCTACGGCACCGACCTCAAGTCGAACTATCAGGCGCAGGGCCTGAAACTGTCGAAGCATTTCCGTCAGCCCTGAGCGCCCGGATTTCCTGACGCAGCGCCCGAACCTCCTGCAGGATCATGTCCTGCTCGTCCTTCATCTGCGAGCGTTCCTCGGACGCGGTCGACTCGTGCTCCTCCTGCATGGCCGACACGATGATACCGATGAAGAGGTTGAGCACGGCGAAGGACGTCGTGACGATGAACGGGATGAAATAGAGCCACGACCAGGGATAGACCTCCATCACCGGCCGCACGATCCCCATCGACCAGCTTTCCAGGGTCATGATCTGGAACAGCGTATAGGCGCTCTCGCCGATCGTGCCGAACCATTCTGGAAAGCTCGCGGCAAAGAGCTTCGTCGCCATCACCGAGAAGACGTAGAAGACCAGCGCGAGCAGAAGCACGATCGAGCCCATGCCGGGCAGGGCCGCGACGAGCCCGCCGACGACCCGGCGCAGCGACGGCACCACGCTGACGATCCGCAGCACGCGCAGGATGCGCAGCGCGCGCAGCACAGAAAGATTGCCCGTCGCCGGCATCAGAGCGATGCCTACCACGATCAGGTCGAAGATGCGCCACGGATCGTTGAAGAAGCGGCTGCGATAGACGAGCGCCCGAGCCGCCAGTTCGGCGACGAAAACGAACAGGACCACACGGTCGATCACCAGAAGCAGCGGCCCGAACCGCGACATGATCGACTGCGACGTCTCCAGCCCGAGCGTGATCGCGTTGACGATGATGAGAATGGTGATGAAGAGTTCGAAGCGGCGCGATTCGATCAGCGTCTGCAAGCGTGTCACGTCGGGCGTCCTGGATGGAGGAAATTCGCCGCACCAGTCGCCGAGGACGGCCCTCGCGTCAACTGTCGATCCGGACAAATGCGCTTGACGCCAACCTTGGCCTCACCGATTAATGAGCGCGTCGCGGGTGTAGCTCAATGGTAGAGCAGCAGCTTCCCAAGCTGAATACGAGGGTTCGATTCCCTTCACCCGCTCCAGCCGACTTGAAGCGCCCGTCCCGAATGCGTATGTGCGGCCTCGCACCAACGGAGACGCGACATGTCGGCAGTGAACCGCTTTCTCGGCGACAGCCCCTTGCGGGTTCTGGTCAAGCTGATCGTGATCTCGTTTCTCGTCGGCATCGTCATGAGCGTGATGGGCTGGTCGCCCTATGACGTCATCTACGGCGCGCGCGACCTCGTCGTGAACGCCTACTATATGGGCTTCGACGCCTTCGGACGCTTCATCGACTATTTCCTCGTCGGCGCCATCATCGTCGTCCCCGCCTTCTTCATCATCCGGCTTCTGAGCTACCGGCGCGGCTGATCAGCAGAATTCGGCTGCGGTCTCGAAAAGGATTGCATGACGCGCCGCCAGCGCGTCGATGTCGTTCGAATAGCCGCCGCCGATGATGCCGCAGACCGGTATGCCTCGCTCGCGAAAATGGCCGATCACGGCCCGGTCGCGCGCGCGGATGCCGTCGTCGGACAGCGCGAGGCGACCGAGTTTGTCGTCGCGATGCGGATCGACGCCGGCATTGTAGAAAACGATCTGCGGCCGGGAATACTCGTTCAGCATCGGCAGGATGCCGGTCAACCGCCCGAGATACGCCTCGTCTTCCAGCCCGTCGTCCAGCGCCATGTCGAGGTCGGACACCGCCTTGCGCACCGGGTAGTTCTTCGCCGCATGCATGGAGAAGGTGAAGACCCTTGCCTCGCCCATCAGGATTTCCGCCGTCCCATCGCCCTGATGCACGTCGAGATCGACGACCAGCGCGCGCTTGACCGTCCCTTCAGCGAGCAGCGTGTTGGCCGCGATGGCGACGTCGTTGAACGTGCAGAAGCCCGCGCCTTGCGCATGCCGCGCATGGTGGCTGCCGCCGGCCGCATTGCAGGCGATGCCGTGATCGAGCGCCAGCCGCGCTGCCATGACGGTCCCGGCGCTCGCAAGCTGGGCGCGGCGCGAAACGCGTTCGCTGACCGGAAAGCCGATTTCCTTTTCGATCGCAGGCGGAACGGCACAGTCCAGCACCTGCCGCACGTAATCTGCGGCATGGGCCCGTGCGAGCGTGTCGAAGCCGGGCTCGTCGGGCATATGCTCATTGTCCGCCCCCGCCACGCCTCGCTCCCGCAGAACCTCGATCAGCCGTGCATACTTGCTCATCGGAAACCGATGGTCGGCGGGAAATCGGGCATCGTAGTCGGGGTGGTGGACGATCGGCAGTTTCATCGCGAGATCAGATAGGCTTTGTTCGATATCGGCAAAGGCGGGCGAATCGCCGCATCACTATTGAGGATAACCGCCTTGGACGAACGAACGGACAATTCGGAGCGGCACTTTACCGTTACGAACAAAATGGTCCTGCGGATCGCCGTTCCGATGACGCTCGCCTATCTGACGACGCCGCTGATCGGCATCGCCGACACGGCAATCGTCGGCCAGCTCGGCGACGCCGCGCTTCTCGGCGGCCTCGCCGCCGGCGCGATCGTCTTCGACGTCGTCTTCGCGACCTTCAATTTCCTGCGCTCGGGCACCACCGGCCTCGTCAGCCAGGCCTATGGCAGCCGCGACCGCGCGGAGGAGCAGGCGATCTTCTGGCGCGCGCTGATCCTCGCGCTCTTGATCGGCACCGCGCTGATCCTGCTCGGGCCGCTCATCGCCGCCATCGGCGCCTGGTTTATCGGTGGGGAGCCGCGCGTCACCGAGGCGCTGCAGACCTACGTGCTGATCCGCCTGTGGTGCGCGCCGCTCGCCCTCGGCAACTACGCGATCCTCGGCTACGTGCTCGGGCGCGGGGAGGGGGGCGTCGGCCTCGCGCTGCAATTCGCCATCAACCTCACCAACATCGCCCTGTCGGTCTGGCTCGGCCTGTGGCTCGGCTGGGGGCTCGAAGGCGTCGCCTGGGGCACGGTGCTCGGCGAGGCGATCGGCTTTGCCATTGGCATCGCCGTCCTGACGACCCGCTTCGGCCGCCGCGGCCCGATGCGGCCGCGCGCCCTGCGCGACCTTGCCAAATTGAAGGCGATGCTGACGCTCAACCGCGACATCATGATCCGCTCCTTCGCCCTTCTGGCCGCCTTCGCGCTCCTCGCCCGGCAGGGCGCGCAGCTCGGCACGGTGACGCTCGCCGCCAACGCCGTCCTGATGAACTTCTTCCTCGCCTCGAGCTATTTCCTCGACGGCTTCGCCACCGCCGCCGAACAGCTTGCCGGCCGCGCCGTGGGTGCGCGCTGGCGACCCGCATTCGATCGTGCGGTCAGGCTGACGGCGATCTGGGGTTTTGCGCTCGCGGGCATCATGACGCTTCTGGTGCTGGTCTTCGGCGATCATTTGATCGCGCTCGTCACCACCGCGCCCGAGGTTCGCGACGTTGCCGCAACCTACCTTCCCTGGGCGGCGCTGACCGCCGTCACCGCCGTTCTCGCCTTCCAGATGGACGGGGTCTTCATCGGCGCGACATGGTCACGCGACATGCGCAACATGATGCTTCTGTCGCTTGCGCTCTATGTCGCCGCGCTTTGGACGCTCGGCCCGCTTTTCGGCAATCACGGCCTGTGGGCCGCGCTGCACGTCTTTCTGCTGGCGCGCGGTCTCAGCCTTCTCGCTGTCCTGCCGCTCCGCGCCCGGCAGACCTTCGCTCAGACGGCCTGACCGGCCCAGTGGTCGGTGCGGCTGTCGCGGATGTCGCGCAGCGAAGCAAGCCCTTGCGCGGCTGCGAACCGGCTTATTCCACGCAGGATTTCGCCCGGCAGCGTCGGCCCGGCATAGACCATGCCGGTATAGACCTGCACGAGATCCGCGCCGGCTCGGATCTTCTCCAGCGCCGCCTCGGCCGTATCGATGCCGCCGACGCCGATCAGCGGCAGATGCGGCCCGACCAGACGGCGCATCCGCGCCAGCATGATCGTCGAGCGGGCAAAGAGCGGCCGCCCCGAAACGCCGCCACTCTCTTGCGCCAGCCGGCTCGTCAGCCCGTCGCGCGAAAGCGTCGTGTTGGAGACGATGATGCCGTCGATGCCGTTGGCCGCGACCGTCTCGGCAATGTCTTCAAGGTCGGCATCGCCAAGATCTGGCGCGATCTTCAGGAAGATCGGCGTCGCCCTGTCGCCCCGCGCCGCCGCAACCGCGCCGAGCAGTTCCTCGAGGCTCGCCCGTGCCTGCAGATCACGCAGGCCCGGCGTGTTGGGCGAGGAGATGTTGACGGTCAGATACGAGGCGAAATCGCGAAACCGCTCGACCCCGAGCACATAGTCGCCGACCCGGTCCGCGCTGTCCTTGTTCGCCCCGATATTGACGCCGACGATCCCGCCGCCCTTGCGGTCGCGCAGCTTGGTAAGCGCTGCCGCATGGCCTTCATTGTTGAAGCCCAGCCGGTTGACGATCGCCTCGTCCTCGACGAGCCGGAAGATACGGGGCTTCGGATTGCCGGCCTGCGGCTTCGGCGTCACCGTGCCGACTTCGGCAAAACCGAAACCGAGCTTCAAGAGCGCATCCGGCACTTCGGCATTCTTGTCGTACCCGGCCGCCATCCCCAGCGGATTGGGAAAGGAGAGCCCGGCTATATCGACGCGAAGCCGCGCCTCGGCGACCGGCGGCGGGCAAAGCGGCACGCCGCTCTTCAGCCCCGCGATCGAAAGTCCGTGCGCGCGCTCCGCATCGAGGCCGAACAGAAGCTTGCGGCCGATCGTCCGGTAAAGCTGGTTCATGCCGGCAGCTCCGGAAAGACGTGCCGTCCGTCCGCATCGAGCGGCAGCGGCTTGACCCAAAGCGCCAGGCCGGGATCGAGCGCACCGTAGAGATGCGGGAAGAGGGCGCCGCCGCGCGAGACCTCGTAACGCAGCGCGTCGCCGAGCGCATCGCCGTCGATCGCGACGAGCAGGAGCCCGTCCTGCCCAGCAAAATGCTTGGCCGCCGTCTCGCGCACCTGCGTGTCGGTCGAAAAATGGATGAACCCGTCGGCAAGGTCGACCGGCGCGCCGTCGAAGCGGCCGCGGTCCACCGCCTCTTGCCACATTGGCGCCGGGACGATCTTGTAGATGATGCCTGTCATATCCGCGCTATAGCGGTCGGGCGCCCGTATGGAAAGCGCTCCGTCCGCCCATGCCAAGGAGGATCGCAAGATGCGCCATCTCGTCGCCGCCGCCGCTCTTTTCGCAACGCTGTCCGCCCCTGCCCACGCGCAGGAGACGGAGCGCTACCGGCTCGAGCGCACCGACACCGGCTTCGTGCGCATGGACACGGCGACCGGCCAGATGTCGGTCTGCGAGGAACGCTCCGGCCAGCTCGTCTGCCGCACTTCGACAGACGAGCGCGTCGCCTACGAGGAACGCATCGACGATCTGGAGCGCCGGGTCGAAGCCCTGGAACGGCAGGCCGGCGCCGGTTCAGATGACGGCACGCGCGTCTTGCCGTCCGAAGAGGAGTTCGAGCGGTCGCTCGGCTACATGAAGCGCTTCTTCCAGAATTTCTTCGATGTCGTCGAGGACTGGGAAAAGGGTCTGCGCAAGCCCGACGAGGAGCCGGTTCCCGACCGCACCTGACGCCTCAGCGCACCGCGGCGATTTCCAGGAAGGTGAAGCCCATCGCGAAGAAGGTCTGCGAGACGACGAACATCGCGCAGGCGACCATCAGCGAGACTTGTGCGAAGCGGCCGTAGACCTCGCTCAGCACCTTGCCGAAATAGCGCACCGCATGGTCGTTCTTCGGCTTCATCCCGTCGTCGAGATAGATCCAGACTTCGGTGCGGCTCGGCAGTTTGGATTTGGCGGTCTGCGCCTTGAAGACGAGGATCGCCGCCATGACGAGCGTCATGATCGCGCCGGCTCGAAACGCCCAGGCCGGGTCGAACGAGAACGACAGCATCACGAGGCCGATGGCCAGCGCGCCGAACATGACGGCGCGGCCGACGCAGAAGACGGCGATCTGGCGTATCGTTTCCATCAGGGCGATTCCGTTTTTGAATGTGCCTCAACGTCAAGCCGGCAAGCGGGTTCCTCGCAGAAGCGCGATTTACACGACAAAAGTTGAATAAAGCACGGCTTGGCGGCGCGCGGAGTTCACAAAATCCGGCGCTTGCCCACAATCGCACTAGCGCCCCATGACGATCCCGTTAAACTCCGCCCGCGGGCCGGCCAGGGAGGGGTTTTTGGATCAGCGCTATCGTTTCGTCATCGCCGACGATCATCCGCTGTTTCGCGGCGCGCTCAAGCAGGCGCTTTCATCATTCGGGCATGCGAGCATCGAGGAAGTGGGCGATTTCGATGCCGTGAAGGCGAGCGTCGTCGCCAATGACGACATCGATCTCCTGCTTCTCGACCTGACCATGCCCGGCTCCAGCGGCCTGTCCGGCCTCGTCGCGCTGCGCGGCATCTCGTCGAACTTTCCCATCGTCATCGTTTCCGCGCGCGATGACGCGGAAACCGTCCGCCGCGCGATCGAGCTCGGCGCCTCGGGCTTCATCTCCAAATCGGCCGGCATGGACCAGATCCGCTGCGCGGTCGAAACCGTGCTCGGCGGCGGCATCGCGCTTCCCGACGGGCTCGAGCTCGGCGAGGAGCGGGATGCGGAGGTCTCCGACCTGATCCAGCGCCTGCAATCGTTGACGCCGCAGCAGTCGCGCGTCCTGACCATGCTGGCCGAAGGCCTCCTCAACAAGCAGATCGCCTATGAGCTCGGCGTGTCGGAAGCCACGATCAAGGCGCATGTCTCGGCCATCCTGCAAAAGCTCGGCGTCGACAGCCGCACCCAGGCCGTCATCCGCCTGTCGCGCATCGGCATGGAGCAGCAGGCGAGCGCTTAGAACTACTCGGCCGCCGAGAGCAGCTTGCGATAGCGCGTCAGCATGGTGCGAAGCGCCGCCGGCTTCACCGGCTTCTGCAGCACCGGCACGTCGAGCGCGGTCGCACGCTCGCGCACGTCGTTCGACCGGTCGGCGGTCACGAGGATTGCGGGCAGGGCGTCGCCCCATATCTGCCGCGCCCGCGCGATCGCCTGGAACCCGTCTTCCTGGTCGAGGTGGAAATCGGCGAGGATGACGTCGGGCGTCGGCATCGATGCCGTCAGGCCGGCGGAGCGCCCGGCCGTCGTCACGCGGCAGCCCCAGCCTTCCAAGAGCTTGCGCATGCCGTCGAGAATGCGCGGCTCGTTGTCGATGCACAGCACCGAGACGCCGTCGAGCCGGATGTTGGAGCCGACCTGCAGGCGCACGTCGCTGGCAAGCGCGGCCTGCGGCGCCTCGGTGATCGGCAGCAGCACTGAAAAGCACGACCCTTTGCCCTTGATCGAATGAATGCGGATTTCGAGCCGCAGCACGCGCGCGATGCGGTCGACGATCGAGAGCCCGAGCCCCAGCCCCTGCGCCTCGCGCGCCCCGTCCTGCAGCCGCGTGAACTCGCGGAAGACGGTGTTCAGCTTGTCGCCGTCGATGCCGATGCCGGTGTCGTGCACCTGCAATTCGAGAAGGTCGCCGCGCCGCTTGATGCCGACCAGCACCCGGCCGGAGCGCGTGTACTTGATCGCGTTCGAGACGAGGTTCTGCACCAGGCGGCGAAAGAGGTTGCGGTCCGTATGGACCGCCAGCCCGGTCGACACGATGCGCAAATCGAGCTTCTTTTCCTGCGCCAGCGGCTGGAAATCCGTCTGGACCTGCCGCAGCAGCCCGTCCAGCCGGAACGTCGTGTCGACCGGCCGCATCGCGCCGGTGTCGAGACGCGAAATGTCCAGCACCGCGCCGAGGATCGTCTCGACGGAATCGAGGGAGGATTCGATGTTGGCAACGCCGTCGCCGACCGGGCTTTGGCCGACGCTTTCGGCGAGCGACGCGCAGTAGAGCCGCGCCGCGTTGAGCGGTTGGAGAATATCGTGGCCGGCGGCGGCGAGAAAGCGCGTCTTGCCGAGATTGGCCTCTTCGGCCAGCGTCTGCGCCTGCGCCAGTTCCTCGTTGACGCGCGTCAGTTCAGCGGTGCGCCGCGCGACGCGGTTTTCCAGCGTCTCGTTGACGCGCTTCAGCGCGAGGTCCGCTTCCACGCGCGCGGTGATGTCGGCATAGGTCGCGACCAGCCCGCCATCAGGCATGGGGTTTGAGCGCAGTTCGATGATCCGGCCGGTGCTCTTCAGTTCGAGCTGCCAGGGCGAGCGGAAGGCGGCGAGGCGGTCGAGCGTCTGGTGGATCGTGTCGAAGGTGATGTCGCCGCGATCGGCCAGGTGCCGCAGGATTTCGTCGAGCGAGACGCCGACGCGGCCCATGGAGTCGGGCAGGTAGAACAGCGAGCGATACTGCCTGTTCCAGCAGATCAGCCGGAAATCCCGGTCGAAGACGGTGATCCCCTGTTCCATCTGGTCGAGCGCGATCTGGAGAAGGTCGCGATTGTGCTGCAGCGCTTCCGACGCGTCGTCGAGAAGCCGCAGCGCCTCGCGCGGCGAGCGGTCGTGGCGCTGGAAGAGAAGCGACAGCACGAGCCGCGACGAAGACGAGCCGACCGCGCTCGTCAGGAGCTGTTCGGAAAAGCGGATCACGGCCATATTGGCCGGGTCCTTTCCGACCAGCGGCTGGCTCTGCTTCGCCTCGAAATTCTGGAACGAGCGCTCCGTCCGCTCGACGCCGAGATAGCGCGCGATCGTGTCCTTCAGGTCGTCGACGGTGACGGCCGTGCGGAAGCGCCGGAAGCTCGGCATCGGGTTGGTATCGCGCGGCACGAACAGCGCCGCCTGGATGCGCTCCAGCGGCTTGGCCGTGCGCGACAGCGAGCCGAGCACGAAGAACAGCGTGTTGACCGATAGGCTCCACAGGACGCCGTGGACCAGCGGCTCGGCGCTGGTGCCGAACAGCGAGTGCGGCCGCAGCGCCTCGAGGCCGAACAGGCCGAACTGGACGATCGCAGTGTCCGGCGGCGCGAGCGAAGGCAGGAGCAGCGTATAGCCCCAGAGCGCGATGCCGGCGAGCATGCCGATGACCGCGCCGCGGGCATTCGCCCCGCGCCAGACGAGCCCGCCGAAGAAGGCCGGCGCGAATTGCGCGATCGCGGCGAACGAAATCAGCCCGATCGAGGCGAGGCGCGTGTTGTTGGTGATCTCGCGATAATAGAGGAACGCCGCGATCAGCACGGCGAAGATCGCGGCGCGGCGGATGTTGAGGATGACTTTCGACAGATCGTCGCGCTGGACGAGATACTGCTTGGCCATGCCCCGAAGGAAGAGCGGCAGGATCAGGTCGTTGGAGATCATGATCGCCAGCGCGACGCTGGCGACGATCACCATGGCGGTCGCGGCCGAAAGCCCGCCGATGAAGGCGAACATCGCCAGCCAGTCCTGGCCGAAGAGCAGCGGGATCGAGACGACGTAGAGGTCGGCATTCTGCTCGGGGCCGATCAGCACGATGCCCGCAAAGGCGATCGGCACCACGAACAGGTTGATGATCACCAGATAGGCCGGAAACAGCCAGGTCGCCGTGCGCAGCTCGCTCTCGGAGCGGTTTTCGACGATGGTGACGTAGAACTGGCGCGGCAGCATGATGATGGCGATGGCGCTCAGTGTCGTCATGGTGATCCAGACCGGCAGCGAGGTCTGGAAATCATAGGCCGCCATGGCGCTTGCCGAATTGCGCACCTCGCCGATCAGTTCGCTCGGGCCGCCGAAGAAGAAGAACGAGACCGCGATGCCGACCGCGAGGAACGCCGCCAGCTTGACGATCGATTCCACCGCCACCGCGAGGATGAGTCCGTCCTGATGCTCCGTCGCGTCCGCATGGCGCGTGCCGAACAGGATGGCGAAGGCGGCGAGCAGGAAGGTCACGATCAGCGAGATGTCGCCGAAGACGAAATCCATCACCGGTGGCGCGCCATTGTAGTGCTCGACCATCAGGCTGACGCTGCCCGAGATCGCCTTCAACTGCAGCGCGATATAGGGAACCGTGCCCATCGCCGCGATCATGGTGGCGATCGAGGCGACGGCGAAGCTCTTGCCGTAGCGCGCGGCGAGGAAGTCGGCGATCGAGGTGATTTTCTCCGACTTCGCCAGACGCATGATGCGGCGAAGCAGCGGAAAGCCGAACAGGAACACCATGATCGGCCCGATATAGATGGCGAGGAACTCGAAGCCGCGTTCGCTGGCGAGCCCGACCGAGCCGAAGAAGGTCCAGGAAGTGCAGTAGATCGCCAGACTGAACGAATAGATGTAGGGCCGCGCCTTGCCCGAGCCGAAGCGGGCCGAATGCCGGTCGCCGAGGCTCGCGATGCCGAACAGCAGCGAGACATAGGCAATGGCGACGATGACGACCACCCACCCCTGCATGCCCGGCTTTTCCTCCTCCTCTGGCAAATCAGGCAATCACACGGCGCCCCGCCTGTCCATCGAACTTGCGTCTGATCCAGATGACTGTGGGGCGAGCAAAGATTGCAGCTTATACGCGCGTCCCGTTCTGCTATCTTCGCGGCTGTTGCGGCAGCCGCCGCAGCCTGCGTTCACTCGGCTCCCAGGGGACATGGAGGCTGCCATGATCAAGGAATTTCAGGAATTCATCGCCAAGGGCAACGTGATGGATCTCGCCGTCGGCGTCATCATCGGCGGCGCGTTCGGCCTGATCGTCTCGTCGCTGGTCGACGATATCATCATGCCGGTCGTCGGCGCGATTTTCGGCGGCTTCGATTTCTCGAATTACTTCCTGCCGCTGTCGTCGGAGGTGACCGCCAATTCGCTGGCCGCCGCGCGCGAGCAGGGCGCCGTCTTCGCCTATGGCAATTTCATCACCGTCCTGATCAATTTCCTGATCCTCGCCTGGATCATCTTCCTGATGGTCAAGGCCGTGAACAATCTTCGCCGCCGGATGGAGCGGCAGGAGCAGGTCTCGGACGTGCCGCCCGCCCCGCCGGCCGACGTCGCGCTCCTGACCGAAATCCGCGATCTTCTCGCGCGCCGGCCCGTCTAACCTCTCCAGGCGCCCGGCAATCCGGCGGGGCGCCTCTTCCCAGGAACACTGAATGTCTCTTGTCGATCATCTGCGTGGCGAAGCTCGTCTTGCGCCCGAAAGCGGCATCGTTGCCGTCGTCAATCACGGCCGCACGAAGCCCGGCCTGATCCCGCTCTGGGCGGGCGAGGGCGACAAGCCGACCCCCGATTTCATCCAGAACGCCGCCATCGAGGCCCTTCGGGCGGGCGAGACCTTCTACACCTGGCAGCGCGGCATTCCCGAACTGCGCCAGGCGCTCGTCCGCTACCACAAGCGCCATTTCGGCTACGATTTCAGCCACGAGGAGTTCATCGTCACCGGCTCGGGCATGCAGGCGATCCAGCTTGCGATCGACGCGGTGGCGGGCGCGGGCGACGAGGTCGTCTACCTGACGCCGTCCTGGCCGAATTTCCCGGCCGCCCTCGGCGTCGCAGGCGCGGTGCCGGTTTCCGTTCCGCTCGTCCATTCCGGAAATGGCTGGACCTGCGACGTCGACGGCATCGAGGAAGCGATCACCGAGCGCACCAAGGCGATCTTCGTCAACACGCCGTCAAACCCGGCCGGCTGGACCGCCGACCGCGAGACGCTCGAGGACATTCTGGAGATCGCCCGCGAGCGAAATCTGTGGATCATCGCCGACGAGATCTATTCGCTGTTCTACTATGACGGCCCGCGCGCCCCGTCCTTCATGGACGTGATGCGCCCCGATGACCGCATCCTCTTCGTCAATTCCTTTTCGAAGAACTGGGCGATGACCGGCTGGCGCGTCGGCTGGCTGAAGATCCATCCCGAACTGCAGCAGGTCTTCGAAAACCTGATCCAGTATTCGACCTCGGGCACCCCCGCCTTCCTTCAAAAGGGAGCGGTCGCCGCGCTCGATCACGGCGACGACTTCCTAAGAAGCGAAATCGCCGCCGCCCGCACCGCGCGCGACACGATCGCCCAGCGCCTGCTCGCCACCGGCCGCGTCGACCTGACAGTCCCGCCCGGCGCGTTCTATCTGTTCTTCAAGATCGACGGCATCCGCGACACGAAGCGCGCTGCGTTCGAGATCGTCGACGAGGCGAATGTCGGGCTTGCGCCGGGAACGGCCTTCGGGCGGGGCGGCGAAGAGTTCTTCCGCCTCTGCTTCCACCGCCGCCTCGACCATGTCGAAGAAGCTGCGGATCGGTTGGCAAAATGGATCAGCAGTCGCTGAATTAACCGCCGGCTTTGGCCGTGACGAGCGAGACAACACGCTCCGACCGGCCTTCCTGCGTCTCCGCAGGCGCCGTCTGGAACGGAATCCCAAGCGCCGTCCACGTCTCCAGCAGCGCATCCTTCAGCCCAGCGATCAGCGCGTCCGAATGGAACGGCGTCGGCGTGATGCGTAGCCTCTCCGTCCCGCGCGGCACGGTCGGGTAGTTGATCGGCTGGATGTAGATGCCGTGCCGGTCGAGCAGCCGGTCGCTCGCCTGCTTGCAAAGCTCGGGATCGCCGACCAGCAGCGGCACGATATGCGTCTGCGACGGCATGACCGGCAGGCCGGCCGCCTTCAGCGCGTCCTTCGCCTGCTGCGCCTGGCGCTGGTGTGCGTCGCGCTCGCTCTGGCTCTGCTTCAGGTGCCGGATCGAGGCCGTCGCCGCGGCGGCGAGCGCCGGGGGCAGGGCGGTGGTGAAGATGAAGCCCGGCGCATAGGAGCGCACGGCGTCGATGACGGCGCGCTTGCCGGTGATGTAGCCGCCCATGACGCCGAACGCCTTGGCAAGCGTGCCCTCGATGATGTCGATGCGGTGCGCAAGGCCCTCGCGCTCCGAAATGCCGCCGCCGCGCGCGCCATACATGCCGACCGCGTGCACCTCGTCGATATAGGTCATCGCATTGTAGCGCTCGGCCAGGTCGCAGATTTCCGCGATCGGCGCGATGTCGCCATCCATCGAATAGACGCTCTCGAAGGCGATCAGCTTGGCGCGCTCGATGGGCGCTGCCTGGAGCAGGCTTTCGAGATGGGCGAGGTCGTTGTGGCGGAAGATCTTCTTCTCCGCGCCTGACTTCTTCACGCCCTCGATCATTGAGGCGTGGTTCAGTTCGTCCGACAGGATCAGGCAGTCGGGCAGGAGCTTCGCGATGGTCGAGATCGCTGCCTCGTTGGAGACGAAGCCGGAGGTAAAGACGAGACCGGCTTCCTTGCCGTGAAGGTCGGCCAACTCGGCCTCGAGTTCGACCAGCGGATGGTTGGTGCCGGAAATGTTGCGCGTGCCGCCCGCGCCAGAGCCCATGCGGCCGGCAGCCGCCTGCATCGCGCCGATCACGCTGTCATGCTGGCCCATGCCGAGATAGTCGTTCGAGCACCACACGGTGATCTCGCGCGCCTCTCCATTCGAACGCCAGATCGCGCGCGGGAAGGCGCCGGCAATGCGTTCGAGATCCGCGAAGACGCGGTAGCGGCGCTCGGCGTGAAGCTGCGCGATGGCTTCGTCGAAAAATCGGTCGTAGTTCATTCCTGGCCCCGTTGTCGCGCGGAACATATGCCTGCGCCGTCTGGGCGTCACACCGACAAATTGCCACGCCCTGGAACGCTTCTAATCCAGGGTTTTCCGGCAAATAGCGTTCAAGATCAAGGTCCGGGGTCCTTTTTCGCCAGAACGGCGCCCGGAAGCAGAAGGTCGGCCGCCCGCACGAGCCCGTCGACGATCGCCTCGCGATCCCGCGCTGTAAGCGCCGTCAGGCGGCCGGCGAATGCGTCGCCGAGAGGTTCCGGCGCAGCTTGCGCCTTCGCCGCGCCCGCCGCCGTCAGCCGTGTGTGGACGATGCGCCTGTCATGCGCCGAGCGATAGCGCTCGATCAGCCCGCGCTCTTCCAGATTGTCGAGGATGGTCACCACGGTCGCCGCGCTGATGTCGGCATGGGTGGACAATGCTGTCGTCGTCACCTCGCCGAGTTCGGCGATCCCCTTCATCAGGACGAGCTGCGCCGCCGTTAGCCCCACCGCCTTGGTCAGCGCCTTCGATTGCAGATCATGCGCCCGCACGATGCGGCGGATCGCCTTTTCGATGGTCTTGAGGTCGGCCCGCGGGAACTCTCGCCGGCCTTCCGCGTTCGTCGGGACATCAACCACGACAACCTCATTTATTTGACATCTAATCATTTGAACTATAAATGATTGGACCACGAAATTCAATCGGACAACGGAGGGTTGGAAAAACAACCGTGTGTGGAATTTGCGGAGAGATCAGGTTCGACGGCGCGCAGCCATCGGCATTCGCCATTTCGAAGATGATGGACGCCATCGCGCCGCGCGGCCCGGACGGGTCGGGACTGGTGATGCACAACAACGCCGCCCTGGCGCATCGCCGCCTCTCGATCATTGATCTGTCGCAAAAGGCCCGCCAGCCCATGGTGGACGGCGAACTCGGCCTCACCATCGCGTTCAACGGTTGCATCTACAACTATCCCGAACTGCGCGCCGAACTCGAGGGCAAGGGCTACAAATTCTTCTCCACCGGCGACACGGAAGTCATCCTCAAGGCCTATCACGCCTGGGGCATCGATTGCGTCAAGCGCTTCCTCGGCATGTTCGCCTTCGTCATTCACGAGCGCGACTCCGGCCGCGTCGTCGTTGCGCGCGACCGTTTCGGCATCAAGCCGCTCTACATCGCCGATACGCCGAACGCGCTGCGCTTTGCCTCCTCGCTCCCCGCGCTGTTGAAGGCCGGCGACATCGACACGTCGATCGACCGCATCGCGCTCCATCACTACCTTTCGTTCCACGCCGTCGTGCCGCCCCCGCGCACCATCATCAACGGCGTCAAGAAGATGCCGCCGGCGACGATCCGCGTCATCGAGCCCAACGGCGCGCAGAAGGACACGGTCTACTGGCGCCCGCCCTATGAGCGTGACCCGGACTATTCGCTCTCGTCGGACGAATGGCGCGACCGCGTGCTCGATGCGCTGCGCGTTGCCGTCAAACGCCGCATGGTCGCCGACGTGCCGGTCGGCGTGCTCCTGTCGGGCGGCGTCGACTCCTCCGTCATCGTCGGCCTCCTCGCCGAGCAGGGCCAGCACGGCCTGATGACCTTCTCGGTCGGCTTCGAGGAAGCGAACGGCGAAAAGGGCGACGAGTTCGTCTATTCCGACCTGATCGCCAAGCATTTCGACACCAACCACCACAAGATCTTCGTGCCGTCGAGCGAACTCATGGACGCGCTGCCCGGCACCTTCGCGGCAATGTCCGAGCCGATGGTCTCCTACGACAATGTTGGCTTCTACCTCCTGTCGAAGGAGGTCTCGAAGCACATCAAGGTCGTCCAGTCGGGGCAGGGCGCCGACGAGGTCTTCGGCGGCTACCACTGGTATCCGCCGCTGGCGAATTCCAACGACGTCGTCTCCGACTATGCCAAGGTCTTCTTCGACCGCAGCCACGCGAAGATGGCCGAGCACATCAATCCGCAATGGCTGCCGGATCACGATCCGAGCCTCGACCTCGTCTCCCGTCATCTGCGCATGCCGAACGCCGACACCCCCGTCGACGCCGCGCTGCGCCTCGATTCGGAGGTCATGCTCGTCGACGACCCGGTCAAGCGCGTCGACAACATGACCATGGCCTGGGGCCTCGAGGCGCGCGTCCCGTTCCTCGATCACGAACTCGTCGAACTCGCCGCCAAGATTCCGCCCGAGGAAAAGCTGAAGCAGAACGGCAAGGGCGTCCTCAAGGAAGCTGCTAGGCTGGTCATCCCGCACGAGGTCATCGACCGCAAGAAGGGCTACTTCCCGGTCCCGCAGCTCAAATATGTCGACGGTCCCTATCTCGACCTCGTCCGCGACGCGCTGACGTCCCGGGCCGCGAAGAATCGCGACATTTTCCGCGACGACTACCTGCAGCGGCTTTTTGCCAGCCCCTCGGATCATATCACCCCCCTTCAGGGTTCAGAACTCTGGCAGGTCGGGCTTCTGGAACTCTGGCTTCAAACCCACGAGATCTGAGCATGGCCCGCAGATCAGCGGCCGCCGAGCGCGGCCGCACCGACAAGGCCCTCGGTCATCGCTTGAGAAGGATGCGAAACGAAACGATGAACCCCATCGCGCAGCACGACCAGGCGGCGGCCTTTCCCAAACCCAACGCATCCATCGATTGCGGCTGGGGCAGGCTCCATTTCTGCCAGACCTATGACGACAACGAAGCGATCGTGGACGCGCTGCGCGAGGAGGGACCCGCGCGGCGCGACATCGCGTTCTACGTCCGCGATCCGCACGTTCTTCTCGCCATGGCGCCGCAGGAAATCTTCCTCGACCCCTCGCACACCTTCCGGCTCGACCTGTCCACCTATCGCCCCGCGGGCGAGCAGCCGAAGGGCTACTTCATCCGTCGTCTTTCGTCGGAAGCGGATGCCGATGCCGTCAACACCATCTACGCCTCGCGGGGCATGGTGCCGGTGCGCCCCGATTTCTTCTGGCGCAACCGCGACAGCCGCTCTTTGACCTATCTCGTCGCCGAGGACGAGATCACCGGCGAGATCATCGGCACGGTGACGGGCGTCGACCACAAGCGCCTCTTCAACGATCCCGAAAAGGGCTCCTCCCTCTGGTGCCTCGCGGTCGATCCCCAGGCCCGCCATCCCGGCATCGGCGAGATGCTGGTGCGCCGCCTCGCCGAGCATTTCGCCGCGCGCGGCTCGGCCTTCATGGATCTGTCGGTCCTGCACGATAACGATCTGGCGATCGGTCTCTATGAGAAGCTCGGCTTCCGGCGCGTCCCGGTCTTCGCCGTCAAGCGCAAGAACCCGATCAACGAAAAGCTCTTCGCCTCGCCGCTCGCCGAATATGACGCGCTCAACCCTTATGCGCGGTTGATCGTCGACGAGGCGCGCCGGCGCGGCGTCCATGTCGAGATCACCGATGCCGAAGGCGGCTTCTTCCGCCTGTCCTATGGCGGCCGCTCGGTCCATTGCCGCGAGAGCCTGTCGGAAATGACCTCGGCCGTGGCGATGTCGATCTGCGACGACAAGTCCGTCACCCGCCGTGTGGTCGAAAAGGCCGGCATCGTCGTGCCCGAACAGATCGTCGCCGGCGACGATGAAGCTGCGCTTTCCGCCTTCATCGAGAAGCACGGCAGGATCGTCGTAAAGCCGGCGCGCGGCGAGCAGGGCAAGGGCGTCGCCGTCGGCCTCGACAATCTGGACGATGCGAAGGCGGCGATCGCCGTCGCACGCGAGATTTGCGAGCATGTCCTGCTCGAAGCCTGTTTCGACGGCGATGATCTGCGTCTCGTCGTCATCGACTTTCGCCTCGTCGCCGCCGCCATGCGCCGCCCGCCGGTCATCGTCGGCGACGGGCAGAAGGACATCCGCTCGCTGATCGAGAAACAGTCCCGCCGCCGCGCCGCCGCCACCGGCGGTGAAAGCACAATCCCGATCGATGCCGAGACCGAGCGTTGCCTGGCCGAGAAGAACCTGTCGCTCGACGACGTGCCGAAGGAGGGCGAGGAGATCGTCGTGCGCAAGACCGCCAATCTCCACACCGGCGGCTCCATCCATGACGTCACCGCGCAGGTCCATCCGAAGCTCGTCGATGCCGCCATCAAGGCCGCCCGCGCGATCGACATTCCCGTCGTCGGCATCGATTTCATGGTGCATTCGCCTGGCGAGCCGGACTATGTGTTCATCGAGGCCAACGAGCGGCCGGGCCTTGCCAATCACGAGCCGCAGCCGACGGCCGAGCGGTTCGTCGATCTCCTGTTCCCCATGTCGGGGCAAAGGTCGGCGTCGCAGGCGCTCGGCCGAAGCTAATCGAGGTTACATCTTGAAGATCGACGAAGCCTATCTCGCTCGACAGCTCCACAACCTGCTCTCGATCAACAGCCCGACCGGCTACACCGACCAGGTCGTGCGCTATTGCTCCGAGGAGCTCGAACGGCTCGGCCTCACGCCGGAGCTCACGCGCCGCGGCGCGATCCGCGCCGTGCGCCAGGGCTCGCGCCGGCGCGGCGCCCGCGCGATCATCACCCACCTCGATACGCTCGGCGCGCAGGTGAAGATGGTCAAGGACAATGGCCGCCTCGAACTCGTACCCATCGGCAACTGGTCGGCCCGCTTCGCAGAAGGCGCGCGCGTCACCATCTACACCGAGCAGGGCGCCTATCGCGGCACGATCCTCCCCCTGAAGGCCTCCGGCCACACCTTCAATGAGGGCGTCGACACGCTTCCCGTCGGTTGGGACTTCGTCGAGCTGCGCATCGACGCGCTGACGAAGAACCGCGAGGAAACCAACGCCCTCGGCATCGATGTCGGCGATTTCGTCGCCGTCGATCCGCAGCCCGAATTCCTCGACAATGGCTACATCAATTCGCGCCATCTCGACGACAAGGCCGGCGTCGCCATCGCGCTCGCCGCGATCAAGGCGCTGGAGGACGACCAGGCGACGACGCCGGTCGACATCCACTGGCTATTCACCATCGCCGAGGAAGTCGGCGTCGGCGCCGCCTCCATCGTCACGCCCGAGATCGCCTCGATGGTCACCATCGACAACGGCACCACCGCGCCCGGCCAGAACTCGTCCGAATTCGGCGTCACCATCGCCATGGCCGATCAGGCTGGCCCCTTCGACTATCATCTGACCCGCAAGCTGGTCGATCTGTGCCGCGAGAACGGGCTTCAGTACCAGAAGGACATCTTCCGCTACTACCGCTCGGATTCAGCCTCTGCCATCGAGGCCGGCCACGACGTGCGCACCGCCCTCGTCGCCTTCGGCGTCGACGCCTCGCACGGCTACGAGCGCATCCACGTCCACGCGCTGATCTCGATCGCCGAACTCATCGCGCGCTACGTCGCAAGCCCACTCGAGATCGAGCGCGACGTCAGCGAAGTTTCGAGCCTGGAAGGCTTCACCGAGCAGCCGATGGAAGAGGCCGAGCAGCCGGAATTCGATCCGGACATCCACTCCCACGCCGACGATCAGCGCTGAACGACGATCCGCGTCTGCTTTAGCCCGACGCGCTTCGTCAGCGAGAACAGCCGCGCCGCATGGTCGGGGTGCAACCGCACGCACCCCGCCGAGGCCGGCCGCCCCAGCCGGTTCACCTGATAGGTGCCGTGGACGGCATAGTGACCGTTGTAGAAGATCGCATAGGGCATCGGCGCGTTCTCGTAGCGGCTCGACCGATGGTTCTTCGACAGCCACTTCGCCGACCACTGCCCGGTCGGCGTGATCTTGCCCTTGCGCGCGGTCGAGACCGGCCAGCGATAGAGCACTTGCCCATTGTGGATGACGGTCATCGTCTGGTTCGCAAGGCTCACCTTGGCGACGAGACTGGCCGCATGGACCGAAGCCGGCGCGATGGCCAGCACCGCGGCAAGGATGAGGGGAACGAAACGGATCATGAGAAGCGCTCCTGCAACCAGAGCGCTAGTAAATCACATTGCGAATACAACGCTACGTAACGTGGTCGTGAGGCCGCTCTTTACTTCGCGCCGTGGTTAATCACGAACGCCAAGACATTCGATCGACGCGCCGACTTGGCTGGCCCAAGCTTAAGCCGCGGTCCGCGTGCCGCCCGATTGCGTCAATAGGCTCGACGCCGACGACTCCCTCCCCCCTTGAGGGGAGGGATACAGGGTGGGGGTCAATTCAGCGAAACGGCTTCATTGGCCTGCGTCAATGCCAGCGCCAGCGGCTCTGGTGACGCTCCGCTTCCGCCTGCTGTCCCAGCACGAAGCCGATGACGCCCGCCAGGATCGAGGCGACGAGGATCGATGTCCCGGGGTTCTCCTTGACGACCTCGTAGGCCTGCTGCGCACGCTCGCTCGCCGCTTCCTGCAGCGAAGCCAGTTCCTCGCGCAGGTCTGCGATCTGGCGCTCCAGCCCCGTCGTCTCGCGGTCGTCGTTCTGCATCGGGTCCATGATGATCTGTCCTTGGTTGGGGATTGGACTTGCAAAACGACCGGGCGAACCGAGTGTTCCGGCATCCGGCGAATATCGCGTGCGGGCACGAAAAAGCCGGGCACAGGGCCCGGCTTTTCAGGTCGCTCACCGCCAGTACATCCGTGGTCGGCTCGCTATAGGTCAAGTGTGCGCGCGAGTGGTTAACGAAAGGTTAACGCGCTTCTATTCGACGATGTAGACGATCTCGCGGGTCTGCGGCTCGACGAGAACGGTGCGTCCGTCGACCACCACATAGCGATATTCGAGTTCGAGGTCGGGCGCCTCGATTGCGCGCAGTTCGATCGTGTCGGGCAGGGTGGAACCCACTTCGATCGTCACGTCGGCCGGCACTTCGATCGGCGCCGCTTCCTGCGTCACCACATATTCGCGGATAACCGTCTCCTGTTCGGGGGTGACGACGACCGTCGTCTGCGCAGCCGCCGCGCCGGCAAAGGCGATGAACGAGGCGGCGAAGGGAATGGCAAGCGTCTTCATGGGGGTGCTCCTTTCGACATTGCCGCCCCCAAACGCGCCTCGTCGCCCGCATGTTCCAGCACGTCGAAGCCGCAATTCGTGCGGCCCCTTCACATTTGACAGGTCTTTGACGGGCGTTTCACGCTCGCATCACTCCCCGGCGGGCAATCTCTCCTGGCTTGCACCGAGCAGGCCAACAAACGAGGGAGATCGAAATGACCACGCACCGCACCACCATCAAGCTAGTCGCCGCCGCGCTCGCCGGTTTCGCCTTCGGCGGAACCGCCATCAGTCAGGAAGCGCCCTACGTCGCCGGCAAGTACTCGGCCAACACCGAGCGCCTGTGGGATCTCGGCATGGAGCCGGTCGAAGCCCAACCCGTCGATCCGACGATCGACCAGGACGGCACGACGACATTCGCCTATGACCGCGAAACGCTGCGCTTCCCGCGCCCGCGCTTCGTCGAGGAGCCGGTCTTCGGCAATTATTCGGCGAACGTGCGCGCGCACGATCTGCGCTGAACCCGCGGTCGGGGGAAGGCGAAGTCCGGCGAAGACCGGGCAGCCGATCCGCGCCACACCTGCGCCACCCGTGGGCATTCCGGGTGGCGCTTTTTTTTCGCCGGCGACGCCCGCTTTCACGCATCTTTCACGCTCGCCTGACGCCGCCTGCGTAGACAGCCCTGAAC
>JACVCH010000034.1 GCA_016742175.1 Rhizobiaceae bacterium | reverse complement strand
GTCTTTCCTTCTCCCCCTGTGGGAGAAGGTGGCTGAGCGAAGCGAAGTCGGATGAGGGGTGTTCCAGCCTGGCACCGCCGCATACCCCTCATCCGCCCCTTCGGGGCACCTTCTCCCACAAGGGGAGAAGGGAGGGGGTCAGCGTCCGGTCACCCGTCGCAGCGTCAGATTGATCCGTCCGCCATTCTTCAGGAGCGTCGAGGTGCCGGCATAAATCCGGTCGACGCCGTGGAAGGCAAGGCGGCTTTGGCCGCCGAGAATCACGACGTCGCCGGACGACAGGCGCAGCGAACGTGTCGGATCGGAGCGCTCGGTGCCGCCGATGCGGAACAGGCAGTCGTCGCCGAGCGAGACGGAGACGACCGGCGCGCCGAATTCCTCCTCGTCCCTGTCCTGATGCAGCCCCATCTTCGCCGATGCGTCGTAGAAATTGACGAGGCAGGCCTGCGGCGGCTGGTCGAACTGCGCGTCATCGGTCCAGAGCTTCAGGAGCGATGACGGAATCGGCGGCCAGGGCGCGCCGGTTTCGGGATGCGTCGGCTGGTAGCGATAGCCCCGCTCCTTGTCGGTCACCCAGCCAAGATCGCCGCAATTGGTCATCCGCACGCTCATTTCCTTGCCGGTGCGCGGCATGCGCGGCACATAGAGCGGCGCAGCCGCAACGACGGCACGGATTTCGGCGACGAGCGCTTCCTGCGCGGCGCGATCGAAATGGCCCGGCAGGTGCTGGAAGCCGGACGGAAGCACGAACACGGCCATCAGTCGAAGCCGACCTTGCCGCGGTTCTTCTTGATCGTCGAGCGGCCCGACTTGGCCTTGAGGCGTCGCTCGACCGACCCTTTGGTGGGTTTCGTCTTCTTGCGCGGCTTGGGCGGCGGCTCGGCGGCCCGGGCGATCAGCTCGGCCAGCCGCGCGCGGGCGTCGTCGCGGTTCTGCTCCTGGGTGCGGAAGCGGCCGGCCTCGATGACGATGACGCCGTCCTTGGTCGCGCGCTGGCCGGCGAGCTTGATCGTGCGCTCGCGAACGCGCTCGGAAAGCGCGGGCGAATGGGCGGCGTCGAAACGAAGCTGGACGGCGGTCGCGACCTTGTTGACGTTCTGGCCGCCGGGGCCGGAGGAGCGGATGAACTGTTCCTCGAGCTCGCTTTCGGCGATTTCGATGTTCGGCGCAATGGAAAGTCCGTCGCGAGCGGTCATGTCTTCCAGACGATGATATCTTCGGCGGGCTTCTTGGAGATGTCTGGCACGAGTGCGCCTTCTTCGGGATAGCCGGCCACGAGCAGGATCAGCGCCTTCTCGTGCTCGGGACGGCCGCAAATCTCGTTGAGGAACCCCATCGGCGAGGGCGTATGGGTGAGCGTGGCGAGTCCGGCATTGTGAAGCGCGGCGATGAGGAAGCCGGTCGCGATGCCGACAGATTCGGGCACGTAATAGTGCTTCACACGCTTGCCTTCGGGCGCGACGCCGTAGCGCTGCGCGAAGATGGCGATCAGCCACGGCGCGGTTTCGAGGAAGGGCTTGTTGGCGTCGGTGCCGAGGGGGGCGAGTGCGTCCAGCCATTCGTCGGAGGCGCGGCCGGAATAGAACTCCCGCTCCTCCTTTTCGGCCGCGTCGCGGATCGCCGTCTTGGTCGCCGCATCGCCGATGCACACGAAGGTCCAGGGCTGCTGATTGGCGCCCGAGGGCGCGCCGCCGGCCGTCATGATGCAGGTCTCGATCAGTTCGCGGGGGACCGGACGCGGCGAGAAGTCGCGCACGGTGCGGCGCCCCTTCATCAGGGCTCGGAATTCCTGCGCGCGGGCCATCATCTCGGTCTCGTCGCGCTGGGTGAATTCGAGCGGTCGGTGCGGCGTGTGCTTCATGGATCTCCTCCGATAGGACGAGATTTGCACCGGCGATGGGCAAAAGAAAAGGCCCGGTCGATGCCGGGCCTTTCTCGAAATGGTCGAAGGGCTATTCCGCCGCTTCCTGGTAGCGCGGCGCGGCGTCCTTGACGGTCGCGTCGACATGCTCCTCGAACTTGGTGAAGTTGTCGGTGAACATGCTCGCGAGCTTTTCGGCCTGGCGGTCGTAGCCAGCCTTGTCGGCCCAAGTCGAGCGCGGGTCGAGGATGGACGGGTCGACGCCGTCGACCGCCACCGGCACCGCGAAGCCGAAATTCGCATCGGTGCGGAATTCGGCGTCACGCAGCGAGCCGTCGAGCGCGGCAGCGAGCAGAGCGCGAGTCGCCTTGATCGGCATGCGCTTGCCGACGCCGTGGGCACCGCCGGTCCAGCCGGTGTTGACCAGCCAGCAATCGACGTCGTGGCGGGCGATCAGCGCCTTCAGGAGATTGCCATATTCCGACGGATGGCGCGGCATGAACGGCGCGCCGAAGCAGGTCGAGAAGGTCGCTTCCGGCTCGGTTACGCCCTTTTCCGTGCCGGCGACCTTGGCGGTGTAACCGGAGAGAAAGTGGTACATGGCCTGCGCGGGGGTCAGCCTGGCGATGGGCGGCATGACGCCGAACGCGTCGGCCGTCAGCATGATGATGTTCTTCGGATGCGGCGCGACGCCGGTCTCGCTCGCATTTGGAATGAAGTCGAGCGGGTAGGCGCAGCGCGTGTTCTCGGTGAGCCGGCCATCATCGAAGTCGGGCACGCGGGCCTCGTCTAGGATGACGTTCTCGAGCACCGTACCGAAGCGGCGAGTCGTCGCGAAGATCTCGGGCTCCGCCTCGGCCGAAAGCTTGATCGTCTTGGCGTAGCAGCCGCCTTCGAAGTTGAAGATACCGTCCTCGCCCCAGCCATGCTCGTCGTCGCCGATGAGCGTGCGGGAAGGGTCCGCCGAAAGCGTGGTCTTGCCGGTGCCGGACAGGCCGAAGAAGACGGCCGAATCGCCATCGCGCCCGACATTGGCCGAGCAGTGCATCGGCATGACGGATTTTTCCGGCAGGAGGTAGTTGAGCGCGGTGAACACCGACTTCTTCATCTCGCCCGCATAGGACGTGCCGCCGATGAGCACGATCATGCGCGAGAAATCGACCGCGATGACGGTCTCGGTGCGCGAACCGTGGCGCTCAGGATCGGCGCGGAAGGAAGGCAGGTCGATGATCGTCAGCTTCGGCACGAAACCGGAAAGGTCAGCGGTGTCCGGGCGGATCAGGAGGTTGCGGATGAAGAGCGAGTGCCAGGCATATTCGGTGACGACGCGCGTCGGCAGGCTGTGCGCCGCGTCGGCGCCGCCGATCAGGTCCTGCACGAAGAGATCCTTGCCCCTGGCGTGATCGAGGAAGTCGGCGTGGAGGCGGTCGAACGCCTCGCGCGACATCTTCTTGTTGTTGTCCCACCAGATGCGCGGCGTCGTCATCTCGTCGGCGACGATGAACTTGTCCTTGGGCGAACGGCCGGTGTGCTGGCCGGTGCGGGCGACGAGCGCGCCATGGGCGGTCAGTTCCGCCTCGCCGCGCCGCAGCGATTCCTCGTAGAGCTCGGCGGCGCCGAGATTGTAATGGACCTTGCCGAGGTCCTTCAGACCGCTGGCATCGATCCCGCAGGCGGGATTGCGCTTACCGATTTCCGTCATCTGCTCCACCAAGAAAACCGCATCGAAGAAGGGGCGAGACCCTGCCGTGTCACCGCAGGGAACGGCGACGATAGGCAGGGGTGAAAGGTGCAGAAACAGAAAAACCTAGCGATATCAAATCATTAATCGATTTAAAACTTTGGGTCCGGCGTTTAATCGGTTATATGTTCTTTAAAGATGACGTGGCGTCGCCATATGGCGGCTGAAGTCGCCGCCGCCATTTCGGGCGCGGGCTATGACACGGCATGAAATCTGTGCCACATTTTGTACCAGATTTGTCCCGCAAGAGACGGCCCGCGTTTCTGATGAGAGCAAGGGACAGCCGCCTATGAAGGAGCCGCTTGAGATGGCAACGATCGCGCTTGTCGATGACGACCGCAACATTCTCACGTCGGTCTCGATCGCGCTCGAATCCGAGGGCTACCGCGTCGAGACCTATACGGATGGAGCGTCGGCGCTCGAGGGGCTGGGCGCGCGCCCGCCGAACCTTGCAATCCTCGACATCAAGATGCCGCGCATGGACGGCATGGAACTGCTGCGCCGGCTGCGCCAGAAGACCGACCTGCCGGTCATCTTCCTGACCTCCAAGGACGACGAGATCGACGAGCTCTTCGGCCTCAAGATGGGCGCCGACGATTTCATCAGGAAGCCCTTCTCGCAGCGCCTTCTGGTCGAGCGCGTGCGCGCCGTCCTTCGCCGGGCGAGCGCCCGCGAGCCGGGCGCGAAGCCGACCACCCAGCAGGCCCGTTCGCTCGAGCGCGGCCAGCTCGTCATGGATCAGGAGCGCCACACCTGCACCTGGAAGGGAGAGCCGGTGACGCTGACGGTGACCGAGTTCCTCATCCTGCACTCGCTGGCGCAGCGCCCCGGCGTCGTCAAAAGCCGTGACGCGCTGATGGATTCGGCCTATGACGAGCAGGTCTATGTCGACGACCGGACCATCGACAGTCACATCAAGCGGCTGCGCAAGAAGTTCAAGTCGGTCGACGACAGTTTCGACATGATCGAAACGCTCTACGGCGTCGGCTACCGCTTCCGCGAAGCCTGATGCCAGAGCCCGGAGGGGCTTCATGGAAGTAGCCGGATGAGACATGGCGGCTGATACGGACCGACCCGTCAGGACGCTGCCGCGCGCGGCACGGCCGAGCGTGGTGCGCTGGACGCGTTCCTGGCGCGCGATGCGGCGCCTGCTCGGCCAGTACATGTTTTCCAGCCTCACCAAGCGCATCCTGTTCCTGAACCTGGCCGCGCTCGGCGTGCTGGTCGTCGGCATCCTCTACATGAACCAGTTTCGCGACGGGCTGATCGACGCCCGCGTCGAAAGCCTGATGACGCAGAGCGAGATCATCGCCGGCGCGATCGCCGCCTCGGCGACGGTCGAGACGGATTCGATCACCATCGACCCGGAAAAGCTGCTCGAACTGCAGGCCGGCGAAAGCCTGCCGCCGGACCAGCGCGCGCTAGACAGCCTCGAATTCCCGATCAATCCGGAAAAGGTCGCACCGGTTCTGCGGCGGCTGATCTCGCCGACCCATACGCGCGCGCGCATCTTCGACCCGGACATGAACCTGCTTCTCGATTCGCGGCATCTGTATTCGCGCGGCCAGATCCTGCGCTACGATCTGCCGCCGGTGGTGCCGGCCGAGCCGGGCTTCTTCGACCGCCTGCGCGTGATGTTCGCCGAGTTCTTCCGCCGCACCGACCTGCCGATCTACCGCGAGCAGCCCGGCGGCACGGGAACGGCCTTCCCGGAGGTCGTGGCGGCGGCCAACGGCACGCCGGGTTATCTCGTGCGGCTGTCCGAACAGGGCGAGCAGATCGTCTCGGTCGCGGTGCCGATCCAGCGCTTCCGGGCGGTGCACGGCGTTCTGATGCTGTCGACGCAGGGCGGCGACATCGACCGCATCGTCGCGGCCGAGCGCCGGGCGATCCTGCGGCTCTTCGGCGTTGCGGCGCTCGTCACCGCGATCCTGTCCATGCTGCTCGCCTCGACCATCGCCAACCCGCTGCGCCGGCTTTCCGCGGCGGCTGTGCGCGTGCGCCGCGGCGGCAAGAACCGCGAGGAGATCCCCGATTTCTCCGACCGCCAGGACGAGATCGGCAATTTGTCGGTGGCTTTGCGCGACATGACCAACGCGCTTTACGCGCGCATCGAGGCGATCGAGAGTTTTGCCGCGGATGTCAGCCACGAGTTGAAGAACCCGCTGACCTCGCTGCGCAGCGCCGTCGAAACGCTGCCTCTGGCCAAGAACGAGCAGTCGCGCGCGCGGCTGATGGAGGTGATCCAGCACGACGTGCGCCGGCTCGATCGGCTGATCACCGACATCTCCGACGCCTCGCGCCTCGATGCCGAACTCGCGCGCGAAGATGCCGGCCGCGTCGACGTCGAGAAGCTCGTCGGCGACCTGACCCAACTTCTCTCGCAGCAGAGCCGCGCGCATTCCAAGGCGATCAAGCTCGATTTCAAGGTGGAGAAGGCCCCGCATCAGAACCGCGGCTTCCTCGTCAACGGGCATGACCTGCGGCTTGGCCAGGTCGTCACCAATCTGGTCGAGAATGCGCGTTCCTTCGTGCCGGAGGAGGGTGGCCGCGTGGCGGTGACGCTGGCGCGCACGCAGCGCTGGGTGCTGATCACCGTCGAGGACAACGGCCCTGGTATCCGCATCGAAAACATCGACCGCATCTTCGAGCGCTTCTACAC
>JACVCH010000018.1 GCA_016742175.1 Rhizobiaceae bacterium | reverse complement strand
TGTGTCCGGGCTGGTGCGGGCGGAGTCGCCCCGGTCTGCCGCCGGCTCGCTGATCGGGGCACGCGCCCCGACGGGACGAGTTGGCGTGCTGACACCCCGCCGATGAAGCCCATGCCGTAGAGCTGGCCCGCCTTCTCCTCGAAGCGGCGGATCAGAAGCATGTCGCGATAGGCCTGATGCTCCTCCTCCTTCGAAAATTCGACGGGGGGCGGCGTCTTGATCGCAGAAGCGGATTTGGCGTCGGACTTTACGCGCGACGCCTTCTTGGCGGCTGTTGCCATGCCTTGGGTCTCCCAGAGCCTGTCTCTTTGCGGACAACCGGAAACACCGAAGGCTTCCCGGATATTGACCTTAGGCTAGCATGGGGCAAACGTTCCCGCTATGGCGATTTCGCATAGGCGATATTCGTGGAAGATGCTGAAAAAACAGTGGAATTAGTGGATTAACCGATATCCGGTTAATCACTGGTCGAGATCAATGACGACCTCGTCGTCGCGCACCAGATCGAGCGCGCGGCGCGCCTGTTCGTCGAGCATGTCGCGCTCGATCGAGCCATCATTGATGAGAATGAGCTTGGTTTCAAGCGCCTCGCGCTCGACCACCAGTTGATCGAGTTCGGCCTTGAGGATCGTCACGCGTTCCTCCAGCCGGTGCTTCGCGTTGATGCCGTAGGCGCCTTGAAACGCGTGGTAGCCGAAATAGGCCAGAAAGGCCGATGCAATGACCGGAACGATCAGGCGGCCGGTGTTGCGCTGCTTGTGATGACGGGTCCACATGGGGCGATTCCTTGAATAGAACCATGTGAACCCGCCATGCTTAATGGACGGTTACGAAGCGCGCCCCGCGCGCAGGATCGAGCGCCCGGCGTAGCGCGCCGAACGGCCCAGTTCCTGCTCGATGCGCAGGAGCTGGTTGTACTTGGCGAGCCGGTCCGAGCGGGCGAGCGAGCCGGTCTTGATCTGCCCGCAATTGGTCGCGACGGCGAGGTCGGCGATGGTCGAATCCTCGGTCTCGCCCGAGCGGTGCGACATGACGGCGGTGTAGGCCGCCTTGTGCGCCGTCTCGACCGCGTCGAGCGTCTCCGACAGGGAGCCGATCTGGTTGACCTTGACGAGGATCGAGTTGGCGACGCCCATGCGGATGCCATCCTTGAGGCGCGTGGAATTGGTGACGAAGAGATCGTCGCCGACGAGTTGGACCTTGTCGCCGACGAGGTCGGTCAGCGCCTTCCAGCCGTCCCAATCGTCTTCGCCCATGCCGTCCTCGATGGAGATGATCGGGTAGGCGTCGCACAGCTTGGCGAGATATTCGGCCTGGGCCTGGCCCTCGCGCTTGGTCCCCTCGCCTTCATAATCGTAGACGCCGTTCTTGAAGAACTCCGTCGCCGCGCAATCGAGCGCGAGCGCGACCTCCTCGCCCGGCTTGAAGCCGGCCTTCTCGATCGACTTCGTCACGAAATCGAGCGCGTCCTCGGCGCTCTTCAGGTTCGGCGCAAAGCCGCCCTCATCGCCGACATTGGTGTTGTGCCCGGCCTGCTTCAAATCCTTCTTCAGCGTGTGAAAGATTTCCGCACCCCAGCGGAGGGCCTCGCGGAAGCTCTCCGCACCGACCGGCATGATCATGAATTCCTGGAAGTCGATCGGATTGTCGGCATGGGCGCCGCCATTGATGATGTTCATCATCGGAACGGGAAGGACATGCGCGCCCGCGCCGCCGACATAACGGTAGAGCGGCAGGCCCGACGACTGCGCGGCGGCCTTGGCGACGGCGAGCGAGACGCCGAGGATCGCGTTGGCGCCGAGACGCGCCTTGTTCGGCGTGCCGTCGAGATCGATCATCGTTCGGTCGATGTGAAGCTGGTTTTCCGCCTCCATGCCGCCGATCGCTTCGAAGATTTCGCCATTGGCGGCCTCGACGGCGCCTTCGACGCCCTTGCCGAGATAGCGCGAGCCGCCGTCGCGCAGTTCGACGGCCTCATGGGCGCCGGTCGACGCGCCCGAGGGCACCGCCGCACGGCCGAACGCGCCGTCTTCCAGTGTGACATCGACCTCGACGGTCGGATTGCCACGGCTGTCGAGGATTTCGCGGGCCGTAATGTCGATGATGGCGGTCATGGCGGAGGCACCTTTGGCTGGGAATGGTGCGGGTGTCTTAGCGAAAGGATGCGAAAAGGCAATGACGCCAAAAAGCAAAAGGCCCCGGAAATCCGGGGCCTGCCATCTCAATCGATTTGGCTCAGTACCAGTAGGGCTGGACCTTGTAGTAGTCGTAGGACGCGTCGCGCGCGGCCTTACCGTCCGATCCCGTCAGGTCGTCGATATCGTGCGAAGGCGCGGCTTCGAGCTGTTCGCGCGTGAACGGCACGACGTAGCCTTCCTGGTTCTTCTCGTAGTCGAGGGCCGACCACGGAATGGCGTGGTACTTCTCGCCGATGCCGAGAAATCCGCCGAAACCGATGACGGCGAACATGATGTTGTTGGACGTCTTGTCCAGCATCACGTCCTCGATCGAGCCGATATGCTGGCCCTCGGTATTGTAGACATTGGTGCCGATGACGCGCGAGGCGCGAATGGCTTGGGTGTGGCCTGTTGCGGTGGTCATTTGGATGCTCCCTGGGTTCCTTTCCCGTTGCGCATCCAACCGATCAGCGCGGCGAATGTTCCGATGATTTTGCGATGCGGTCGAAGGCCACGAGCCGCGCCAGAAGCGCTTCCATCTGGTCGATCGGGACCATGTTCGGCCCGTCGGAAGGCGCATTGTCGGGGTCCTGGTGGGTCTCGATGAAGACGCCCGCGACGCCCACGGCGACCGCTGCCCGCGCCAGCGTCTCGACGAAGCGGCGCTCGCCGCCCGACGATCCGCCCTGCCCGCCCGGCTGCTGCACCGAATGGGTCGCGTCGAATATTACTGGTGCGCCCGTCTCGGCCATGATCGGCAGCGAACGCATGTCGGAGACGAGCGTGTTGTAGCCGAAGGACGCGCCGCGCTCGGTCAGGAGGACGTTGGCATTGCCCGATTCGGTGACCTTGGCGATGACGTTTTTCATGTCCCAGGGCGCGAGGAACTGGCCCTTCTTGACGTTGACCACCTTGCCGGTCTTCGCGGCGGCGATCAGGAGATCGGTCTGGCGCGACAGGAAGGCGGGGATCTGCAGGATGTCGACGACTTCCGCGACGATGCCGCACTGCTCTTCCGTGTGGACGTCGGTCAGGATGGGAAAGCCGAATTCGCGCTTCAGGTCGGCGAAGACGGGCAGCGCCGCGTCGAGGCCCGCGCCGCGCGTGCCCTTCAGCGAGGTGCGGTTCGCCTTGTCGAAGGAGGATTTGTAGACGAGGCCGAGCCCGAGCCGGTCGGTGATCTCCTTCAGGCGGCCGGCCATGTCGAAGGCATGATCCCGGCTTTCGAGCTGGCACGGCCCTGCGATCAGCACGAAGGGCGCATCGTTGGCGAAGGCGACATTGCCGACGGAGACGGTCGCGTTGGGGCGGGTCATGATCTGTCCTCGAAGGTGAAGATGGCGCCCTGCCCCGGTGCGGGCCGGACCGTCAGGCGGTCGGCCTGCCGCTCGAAGGCGACGTTGCCGGCGGAGAGGGCATCGGCCGTGGCGTCGACATCCGCAACGGCGAAGTGGATGGCGGCAAGGCGAAGCGGGCCGTCGCCCGGCTCGACCGTCAGGCGCGCATTTCCGAGATGCGCAATAATGGCGCCGCTCGCGTGCTCGACCGGCGCATTGGCAAGCGCGGCGAGGAATGCCTCATGAACCTGGGGATCGGCGGCGGTCAGCGTCACGCCCGCAATGCCCGTCACGCCGTTGCGATGCGTTTCGAGCGCAGCGCGTCCCGCGGAGGCTACGGCATCGATGCGCTGGCATGTGAAGAAGTATGTGGCGTCGCTGTCCGGCTCCGCGGCGAAGGCGAGCCGGAATGAGACCTTGCCGGACTTGCCGGCGGGGTCGACGAAGGCGCGGGAGAAATCAAGGATAGGACCGGCGGAAATGTCCGATTCGACGAACCCGGCATGATCTGCCTGCGCGTCGTCGGTCTTGAAGACGAGTGCGGAGAAGCCGTTGTCGCTTATTGACTGCCGATAGCGCGCATCACGGGCGACGAAGACGTTGCGATCGTCGATTGCTTCGGAAACCAGCGCCGCATCGCCAATCGCGAGCGGTTCGAGAAACGTGTCGTCGGCGACATAGACGCAACAGTTGATCGTGCCGAACGGGTGCGTGCCCTGCGGCGCGACCGTGAAGCCGAGCGCCTCATAGCGCGCGCGCGCCGTTGCCAGATCGGGCACCGGCAGCACGCAATGGTCGAGAAGTCGCGACGTTCGTGTCATTGCGGCGGTTTGCCCCAAAGCACCGGCGGGCGCAAGGATGGTCGACGCGCGCCGGTTACACCAGCCGGCTCTGCTCGACCGCCGCCTCGATGAAGGAGGCGAAGAGCGGGTGCGGCTCGAAAGGGCGGGACTTCAGCTCCGGGTGGTACTGGACGCCGATGAACCAGGGATGGTCGGCATATTCGATCGTCTCGGGCAGGACACCGTCGGGCGACATGCCAGAGAAGACGAGGCCGCTGTCTTCCAGCCGGTCCTTGTAGTCGACGTTGACCTCGTAGCGGTGACGGTGGCGTTCGGAGATGTCGGTCGCGCCGTAGATGTCGGCGATCTTCGTGCCTTCCTTCAGCGCCGCCTTGTAGGCGCCGAGGCGCATCGTGCCGCCGAGATTTCCGGCCGCCTGGCGCTTTTCGAGCATGTTGCCCTTCAGCCATTCGGTCATCAGTCCGACGACGGGCTCCTTGGCCGGGCCGAATTCGGTCGAGGAGGCGTTCTCGATGCCGGCGAGCGAGCGCGCGGCCTCGATGCAGGCCATCTGCATGCCGAAGCAGATGCCGAAATACGGCACCTTGCGCTCGCGGGCGAACTTCGCCGCGAGGATCTTGCCTTCCGCGCCGCGCTCGCCGAAGCCGCCCGGCACTAGGATGCCATGAACCTTTTCGAGGAACGGCGCGGGGTCTTCCTTCTCGAAGATCTCCGATTCGATCCAGTCGAGCTTGACCTTGACGCGATTGGCGAGCCCGCCATGCGAGAGCGCCTCGATCAGCGACTTATAGGCGTCCTTGAGGCCTGTATATTTGCCGACGACGGCGATCGTGACCTCGCCTTCGGGATTGTGCAGGCGGCTCGACACCTCCTGCCAGCGTTCCATGCGGGGCTTGGGCGCCGGGTCGATGCCGAAGGCGGCGAGCACTTCCGAATCGAGCCCTTCGGCGTGGTAGGCCATCGGCACGTCGTAGATGTGCGAGACGTCGAGCGCCTGGATGACGGCCGTCTCGCGCACGTTGCAGAACAGCGAGAGCTTGCGGCGTTCCTCGGCCGGGATCGACCGGTCGGCGCGCACGAGCAGGATGTCGGGAGCGATGCCGATGGAGCGCAGCTCCTTGACGGAGTGCTGGGTCGGCTTGGTCTTGAGTTCGCCGGCGGCCGGAATCCAAGGCATCAGCGTCAGATGGATATAGACCGCCTGCCCGCGCGGCAGGTCGTTGCCGAGCTGGCGGATCGCCTCGAGGAACGGCATCGCCTCGATGTCGCCCACCGTGCCGCCGATCTCGCAGAGCACGAAATCATAGTCCTCGTTGCCTTCGAGGACGAAATTCTTGATCTCGTCGGTGACGTGCGGAATGACCTGCACGGTCGCGCCGAGATAGTCGCCGCGCCGCTCGCGCTCGATGATGTTCTTGTAGATGCGGCCGGTGGTGATGTTGTCCTGTTGGTTGGCCGAGCGCCCGGTGAAGCGCTCATAGTGACCGAGATCGAGATCGGTCTCCGCGCCGTCGTCGGTGACGAACACCTCGCCATGCTGATAGGGCGACATCGTGCCCGGATCGACATTGAGATAGGGGTCGAGCTTGCGCAGTCTCACGCGATAGCCACGGGCCTGCAGAAGGGCGGCGAGTGCCGCTGCTGCAATGCCTTTGCCAAGGGAGGAGACCACGCCGCCGGTGATGAATACATATCGCGCCATGGGAGTCGGTGCTTACCGTCACAAATGAAAATGCGCCAGCCAAAAATCTTCGGCCGGCGCATTTAAGGGTGGAAGAAGGGATCAGAGAACGACGACCTGTGCGCCGACCCTGACCCGCGAATAAAGGTCCATCACATGCTCGTTGATCATGCGGAAGCAGCCGTTCGACGAGGCGCTGCCGATGGTCTCGGGCTGGTTGGTGCCATGGATGCGCACATGCGTGTCAACCTTGTCCTGGTGGAGATAGATCGCGCGCGCGCCCAGCGGATTGTCCGGCCCGCCATTCATGCCGTCCTTGTACTGGCCGTATTTCTTCGGCTCGCGCTCCTGCATGGCGAGCGTCGGGAACCAGCGCGGCCATTCTTGCTTGTCGCCGACGACGGCCGTGCCCTTGAACTCCAGCCCGTCCTTGCCGACTGCAATCGCGTAGCGGCGCGCCGAGCGGCGATCCTCGACGAGGTAGAGGACGCGGGCCTGCGGGTCGATGACGATCGTGCCCGGTTCATAGCCCGAGAACGCGACGACGGCCGGCATCTGCTCGGGTTTCGGCGTAAACTTGCGCACCTTCTCCCGCTCGCCGAGCACTTCGTCGAGGGCGCGGGTTTCGGGCAGGAGCTCCGCTTCCATCGGCCGCATGAAGCCCGTCGAGACCATCCTGGTCGAGCGCAATTCGCCGATATTGCCTTCGGTGCGCACGGTGGCGACGTCCTGCACGGGCAGAGCGGGTGCAGGCGCGGCCACGCGCGCGGGCTCTGGCTTGGCGACCTGGCGCGGCGCGACGGGCGCGGCCTTTTGCTGCGGGAACACGAAGACCGGCGGCGGCTCCTGCGCGAAGGACTGGGTTGCGAAGCCGGCAAGGAGAATTGCCAGAGCGAGACGCTTGATCATGTGGAAGGCCCCTTTGCGCCGCATGCGCCACTGCGTCCACGACACGACGTGAACGCGACCATCATATCAAACCCGGCACGCGAACCTCAAGGGTTGCAAGGCGCCGGATGCTGCATCGCAAACGAAATCGGGCGGCTGTGATCGCAAGAACACAGCCGCCCGAAGAGCAAAACCAGAAAGGGAATCAGTTGCCGGTGGGAACCTGATCCTCGGCATCGGCGGGCGCAGCCGGCGCCGCATCCGTTGCGTCGTCCGTTGCAGGCGCGGCCGGCGCTTCGTCGGTCGCGGGCGCTGCAGGCTCGTCCTCGGCCGGTGCCGCGGGCGCTTCCGGCGCCGTCGTCGCTGCAGGCTCTTCGGCAGGCGCTGCGGGAGCGGCCGGTGCTGCGCCATCGTCGGACGAAGGTGCGGCGGGCGCTGTCGGGGCGCTCGGAATGTCGTCGCCGCCGAGCTGGTCGAGCACGCCGCCGGAGCCCGAGGGTGCCTGCTGGCCTTCCTGCTGCGTCGGGATTCGGTCGAGGAAATCGGTCGGCTGCTCGCCGTAGCGCGCCAGCAGCGACAGCGCGAGCGAGGTGCCGAAGAAGATCGCCGCCAGGATGCCGGTCGCCCGCGTCAGCGGATTGCCCGAACCGCGCGCGGCGGCGAAATTGCCGCTGCCCCCACCGCCGATGCCGAGACCGCCGCCTTCGGAGCGCTGCAGCAGCACGACGGCCACGAGCGCCAGGACGACGAGCAAATGGATGACGATGAGGATGGTTTGCATAAGGAAATCCGGGTGATCTGTTCTCTCCCGCGAAAGGTTACGCGGGGCGACGCGGCTCAATACACGGCTTCAGCCGCCATTCCAAGCCCTATGTGGCTGGGCCCTATATGGCGGGCGCCAGCCCATGACTTCAAGGCTTGGCGCTCGATTGAAGGCCGAAACCCTGCATCAGGCGGTTGACCGCGAAATCGGCCCTGCCCGAGGTGAAGATCGCCTGGTCCGGCACGCCGCGCCCGCCCGTGCCGGCGGGCTTGTCTTCCAGAAGCGCCAGAACCCGCCGCGCGATCGCTTCGGCCGGGTCGAGCCAGTCGACCGGCCATGGCGCGAGCCGCCGGAACACGTTCGCCAGAAAGGGGTAATGCGTGCAGGCGAGGACGACGATGTCGGTGCGCCGGCCGTCCTGATCCACGAAGCAAGGGTCGATCTCGGCGCGGATCGCGTCCATGTCGATCGCCTCGCCGCGGATATGCTCTTCGGCGAAGCGCGCAAGCGACTGGCTGCCGACGAGGCGGACATGGCACTTGGTCGCGAAGGACTGGATGAGGTTGCGCGTATAGGCGCGCTTGACCGTGCCTGGCGTCGCCAGCACCGAAATCAGCCCCGACCGGGTGCGTTCCGCCGCCGGCTTGATCGCCGGAACCGTGCCGACGAAGGGCGTCGAGGGGTAGGAGGCGCGCAGATCCTCCAGCACCAGCGTCGACGCCGTGTTGCAGGGGATGGCGAAGACCAGCGGGTCGTGCTCGGCGATCAGCTTGCCGGCGAGTTCCACGATCCGCGCCTTGAGCGCCTCTTCCTCCCAGTCGCCGTAAGGAAACGCCGCGTCGTCGGCGACATAGACGAAGCGCCGGTCGGGCATCAAAACGCGCGCTTCGCGCAGGACGGTCAGCCCGCCGATGCCCGAATCGAACAGGATGATCGGCCGATCAGCCATCCGCATCTCCCGGTTCGCGCGCCTGCCCATCGGCCTCGGCTTTGCGTTTGGAGTAGCCTGCGCCGCGCGGCTCCTTCGGAGAGTAATAGTCGAGCGAGTTCAGAACGCCGCGCAGCAGCTTGATCTCGGCGACGCTGAAGCCCGGCCGGGTCACCACCGCGCGCAAGGCGTCGACCATGCGCGGCTTCTTGGCGGCGGGGCGGAAATAGCCGCGCGCGTCGAGCGCCTGCTCGAGATGGTCGAAGAAGCCGGCGAAGACCGCCTTCGGCGCCTGCTCGATGACGGGTCCGGAAAACGGCACCTGCTCCGTCTGCGACCCGCTCTTCATCCATTCATAGGACATCAGCAGCACGGCCTGCGCGATGTTGAGCGAGGCGAAGGCCGGATTGACCGGGAAGGTGACGATCTCGTCGGCGAGCGCGACCTCCTCATTGTCGAGGCCGAAGCGCTCGCGCCCGAAGAGGATGCCGATCCCCTCGCCCGCGCCGAACCGGCGGCGCAACTCGCCTGCCGCCGACACCGGACCGCGCACCGGCTTGAAACCGTCGCGCTGCCGCGCCGTCGTCGCGAGCACGTAGTTCAGATCGGCAATCGCCTCGGCCAACGTGTCGAAGATGCGGACCTTGTCGATGACGTGGTCAGCCTTCGAGGCGGCGGCGCGCGCCTTCTCGCTCGGCCAGCCGTCGCGGGGGTTGACGAGGCGCAATTCGGCCAGGCCGAAATTCGCCATGGCGCGGGCGACCATGCCGATGTTCTCGCCAAGCTGCGGCTCGACGAGGATGATCGCCGGGCCTTCCTGGATGAGCGTGCGGTCGCGGTCGGTGCCTGCCATGTCGTTTCCGTCGATGAATGCCGGATCACAACTGGCACAGGCGCGGAAAAAACGGAACAGGCGTCAGCGGACGAAGTCGCGGATCACGTCTGCAACCGCTTGGGGCTGCTCGTGCAGGATCCAGTGGCCGCTGTCGGCAAAGCGCTTGACGGTCAGTTGCGGCGCGTAGTCGCCGAGGCCGTCGATCGTCGCCGGCCGCAGCGCTTCGTCCGCCTCGCCCCAGAGGAGGAGATGCGGCATTTGAACGAGAAAGGTTTCGCGCGGCATGTCGTCGATCGGCGACGGCATCGCTGGCTCGCCCACGGCCGGAACGGCGATCGGAGAGGCGCGATACCAGTTGAGCATCCCGGTCATCGCGCCCGGCCGGCTCCACGCTTCGAGATAGCGCGCGCGCTCGTCGGCCGTCATCCACTCCGTCTTCGAAAACCCCGACAGCATGTTGAACGTGCGCCGATAATCGTCTTCCGCCATGCGCGCCTCGGCGCCGTCCGCCCGCAGCCGGTTCATGTACTGGCTGGCGCGCCTTTGCTCGGGATCGTTGGAGATCGCGCGTTGGAAGAGCGCAGGATGCACGCCGTTCGCGATGACGAGATGCGACAGGCGGTCCGGATGCGAGAACGCAAATGCATAGGCGATCGAAGCGCCCCAGTCGTGGCCGGCGAGCACGAAAGGCCGGCCGGGCGAGAGACGATCGGCGAGCGCGGCAAGATCGGCGACGATGTGCTTCGAGCGATAGGCGTCGACGCCCTGCGGCTTGTCCGACAGGTTGAAGCCGCGCTGGTCGGGCGCGACGACATGAAAATCGGCGCTCAGCGCGCGCATCACGCCCTCCCATGCCGCCCAGTACTCAGGGAAGCCGTGCAGACACAGGATCAGCGGCTTGCCGGGATCGCCCATCTCGGCGACGTTGAGCGAAACCTGGCCGGTATCGAACCGGAAAAACCGCAACTCGTCGCTCATCGGCACCTCCTCGCAAAACGGCCAAAGCCTTGCGCCCGTTCGGCTTTGCCTTCGAGGCGCACAATGCTATAGGGGCCGCAAATTCCCGGGCGCGGCCGCTTCAGGTCGCGCCTTTTCCCAACGGACAGCGAGGCATTTCTCATGGCGAAGATCAAGGTGGCAAATCCGGTCGTCGAACTCGACGGCGACGAGATGACGCGGATCATCTGGCAGTTCATCAAGGACAAGCTGATCCACCCCTACCTTGATATCGACCTCGAATATTACGACCTCGGCATGGAAAACCGCGACGCCACCGACGACAAGGTGACGATCGACGCGGCCGAGGCGATCAAGAAGCACGGCGTCGGCGTCAAGTGCGCCACGATCACGCCGGACGAGGCGCGCGTCGAGGAATTCGGCCTCAAGAAGATGTGGCGCTCGCCCAACGGCACGATCCGCAACATCCTCGGCGGCACCATCTTCCGCGAGCCAATCATCATGAAGAACGTGCCGCGCCTCGTGCCCGGCTGGACGCAGCCCATCATCGTCGGCCGCCATGCCTTCGGCGACCAGTACCGCGCGACCGACTTCAAGTTCCCCGGCGCCGGCAAGCTGACGATCAAGTTCGTCGGCGAGGACGGCCAGGTCATCGAGCACGAAGTGTTCGACGCGCCCGGCTCGGGCGTCGCCATGGCGATGTACAATCTCGACGATTCGATCCGCGAATTCGCCCGCGCCTCGCTGAACTACGGCCTCCTGCGCGGCTATCCGGTGTACCTGTCGACCAAGAACACGATCCTCAAGGCCTATGACGGCCGCTTCAAGGACATCTTCCAGGAGGTCTACGAGACCGAGTTCCTAGAGAAGTTCAAGGAAAAGAAGATCACCTACGAGCACCGCCTGATCGACGACATGGTCGCGGCATCGCTCAAGTGGTCGGGCGGCTATGTCTGGGCCTGCAAGAACTATGACGGCGACGTCCAGTCCGACACGGTCGCGCAGGGCTTCGGCTCACTCGGCCTGATGACCTCGGTGCTGATGACGCCGGACGGCAAGACCGTCGAGGCCGAGGCCGCGCACGGCACCGTGACCCGCCACTACCGCCAGCACGAGAAGGGCCAGGAGACCTCGACCAACTCGATCGCCTCGATCTTCGCCTGGACGCGCGGCCTGGCGCACCGCGCCAAGCTCGACGACAACGAAGACCTGAAGAACTTCGCCGAAACGCTCGAGCGCGTCTGCATCGAGACCGTCGAATCCGGCCACATGACCAAGGACCTCGCGCTCCTCATCGGCGCCGACCAGCCGTGGCTTTCGACTACCGGCTTCCTCGACAAGGTCGACGAAAACCTGAAGAAGGCGATGGCGGCCTAACGGCCAGTTCCAAAGACCAAGTGAACGGGGCGGCCACCGGGCCGCCCTTTTCTTTTGTCGCACGCCGGCAGGCGAACCAAACGGCTCCTCGCGCATTGAGGGCGGGTATCACTTCCAAGGAGCAAATCCATGTTCGCCAAGACCATTTCCCTCGCCCTTCTCTCCTCCGCATTGCTCGCCGGCGTCGCCTCTGCCCAGACCACCTGGGTCGAGATCGAAGACAATGTGCAGGTCTCCGCCTTCTCGCAGACCGCGGACACGGTCGAGGACTGGGACGTCTATGCCGCCGGCGCCAAGATCGGCGAAGTCGAGGAGGTGATCGGCACCGACGCGAACACGCCGACGGCGCTCGTCGTCGATTTTGAGGACAATGCCGGCTATGGCGACCGCGACGACGTGGTCATCCCGCTCGACCAGTTCGCCTGGGAGAACAACCAACTCGTGCTCAATGCCGATGCTGCTGCCATCGGAGCGATGGAAGTCTGGAACGACTAGGGGGCATCCCCACGAACGAGAAAAGCCGCGGCATTGCCGCGGCTTTTTTATTTTCGACATGCGCGCCGGTCAGCCGGCGAGCGCTTCGCGCACCGCGGCAATGGCCGCATCGGCGTTGGCGGCATCGGGACCGCCGGCCTGCGCCATGTCTGGACGGCCACCGCCGCCCTTGCCGCCGATTGCGGCCGATGCCGCGCGGACGAGATCGACGGCGCTGTAGCGGCCGGTCAGGTCGTCGGTGACGCCGACGACGACGCTCGCCTTGCCTTCATCCGTGCCGACGAAGACGACGATGCCGGAGCCGACCTGGCTCTTGCCGTCATCGGCGAGCGGCTTCAGGTCGCGGGCCGACACGCCCGAGACGACGCGGCCGAGGAAGCCAACGCCGGCGACGGTTTCCGCTTCCTGCGCGCCGGCCGGGCCGGCACCGCCGCCGAGCGCCAGCTTCTTGCGGGCGTCGGCCAGTTCCCGCTCCAGCTTCTTGCGCTCGTCGAGCACGGCCTCGAGACGCGTGACCACATCGGCCGGCGCGACCTTCAGCGCGGCCGCCGCCGCCTTCAGGCGCTTGTCCTGTTCGTCCAGATGCTGGCGCGCGGCGTCGCCCGTCAGCGCCTCGATGCGGCGCACGCCCGATGCCACGGCGCCTTCGGTCAGAAGGCGAATGAGACCGATGTCGCCGGTCGCGCCGACATGCGTTCCGCCGCAAAGCTCGGTCGAATAGCTCCGGCCCGCCTTATCGCCGTGCAGCGCCGTTCCCATCGATACGACGCGGACTTCGTCGCCATATTTTTCGCCGAAGAGCGCCATCGCGCCCTCGGCGATCGCGTCGTCGACGGCCATCAGGCGCGTCGTCACGGCCGCGTTCTGCAGCACGATCTCATTGGCGAGGTCCTCGACGCGCGCCAATTCCTCGGCCGAAATGGGCTTGGGGTGCGAGAAGTCGAAGCGCAGGCGGTCGGGCGCGACGAGCGAACCCTTCTGCGCGACATGCGTGCCGAGCACCTCGCGCAGCGCCTCGTGGACGAGGTGCGTGGCGGAGTGATTGCGGCGGATGCGGGCGCGGCGCGCGGCGTCGACCTTGAGCTCGACCGGTGTGCCGGTCTTCACCGTGCCAGAAGCCACGCGGCCAAAATGGACGAACAGGCCGTCAGCCTTTTTCTGCGTGTCGGTGATTTCGATCGCAAATCCCTCGCCCAGGATGCGGCCGGTATCGCCGACCTGGCCGCCCGATTCGCCATAGAACGGGGTCTGGTTGACGACGATGGCGACCTCGTCGCCTTCGGATGCGCTGTCCGCCTGTGCGCCGTTCTTGACGACGGCCGCGATGATGCCTTCGGCCGCTTCGGTGTCGTAGCCGAGGAATTCGGTCGCGCCGACCTTGTCGCGGATGCCGAACCAGACGGTTTCGGTCGCGGCCTCGCCGGAGCCCGCCCAATTGGCGCGGGCCTCGGCCTTCTGGCGCTCCATCGCGGCGGAAAACGCGTCGGTGTCGACGGAAATGCCGCGCTGGCGCAGAGCGTCCTGCGTCAGATCGAGCGGGAAGCCGTAGGTGTCGTAGAGCTTGAACGCCGTCTCGCCGTCGAGGCGGTCGCCCTCGCCGAGCTTTTCGGTGGCGTCGGAGAGGAGGCCGAGGCCGCGCGCGAGCGTCTTGCGGAAGCGCGATTCCTCGAGCTTCAGCGTCTCGGTGATGAGCGCCTGGCCGCGCACGAGCTCGGGATAGGCCTGGCCCATCTCACGCACCAGCGCCGGCACGAGGCGCCACATCAGCGGGTCGGCCGCGCCGAGAAGCTGCGCATGACGCATCGCGCGGCGCATGATGCGGCGCAGGACATAGCCGCGGCCCTCGTTCGACGGCAGGACGCCGTCGGCGATGAGGAAGCTCGAGGCACGCAGATGGTCGGCGATGACCCGGTGGCTGGCGCGGTTCTTGCCCTCGGCCTTGACGCCCGTCGCTTCCTCGGAAGCGCGGATCAGCGCCTTGAAGAGATCGATGTCGTAATTGTCGTGAACGCCCTGAAGCACGGCCGCGATGCGCTCGAGCCCCATGCCGGTGTCGATCGAAGGACGCGGCAGGTCAATGCGCTCGGCCTTCGAGACCTGCTCGTACTGCATGAAGACGAGGTTCCAGATCTCGATGAAGCGGTCGCCATCCTCGTCCGGGCTGCCGGGAGGGCCGCCGGGAATGCCTTCGCCGTGGTCGTAGAAGATTTCCGAACACGGGCCGCACGGGCCGGTATCGCCCATCGCCCAGAAATTGTCGCTCGTCGCGATGCGGATGATGCGGTCGTCGCCAAGGGCCGCAATCTTCTTCCACAGCGCGGCGGCCTCGTCGTCGGTGTGATAGACGGTGACGACCAGACGGGTCGGGTCGATGCCGTATTCTTTGGTGATCAGGTTCCAGGCGAGCGAGATCGCCTCTTCCTTGAAGTAATCGCCGAACGAGAAATTGCCCAGCATTTCGAAGAAGGTGTGGTGGCGGGCCGTGTAGCCTACATTGTCGAGATCGTTATGCTTGCCGCCGGCGCGCACGCATTTCTGCGCCGTCGCCGCGCGCGAATAGGGCCGCGACTCCAGGCCGGTAAAGACGTTCTTGAACTGCACCATGCCGGCATTGGTGAACATCAACGTCGGATCGTTGCGCGGGACGAGCGGGCTCGACGCCACCGCCTCGTGACCGTTCTTCCGGAAATAGTCGAGGAAGGTCGATCGGATTTCGTTGACGCCACTCATCTCGTGAACCTTTTACGTGCTGGCTGGCCCCGTCATCGGGGGAAAGGAAACGCCTTTTAGCGTCGGGCCTTTGCACTGTCCAGAAATCCGCGACGAGGGCCCGCCTTCGGCTTCATCCATCAAAAAAGGCCGCCGGGTGAGCGGCGGCCTTCGGTGTTTCATCATGCAGTCGCGGATCACATGCCGGCAGCGTCGTCGAAATCGGCGTCACCATCGTCCGGCCGTCCCTCGTCGAGGAACTTCTCGGCGATGAGGCCGGCATTCTGGCGCAGCGCCAGCTCGATCTCGCGCATCGTCTCCGGATTGTCGCGGAGGAACTGCTTAGCGTTCTCGCGACCCTGGCCGAGGCGCTGCGAATTGTAGGAGAACCAGGCGCCGGACTTCTCCACGATCCCGGCCTTGACGCCGAGATCGACGAGTTCGCCCGTCTTCGACACGCCCTCGCCATACATGATGTCGAACTCGACCTGCTTGAAGGGCGGCGCGAGCTTGTTCTTGACGACCTTGACGCGGGTCTGGTTGCCGACGACCTCGTCGCGGTCCTTGACCGAGCCGATGCGGCGGATGTCGAGGCGGACCGAGGCGTAGAACTTCAGAGCGTTGCCGCCCGTCGTCGTCTCGGGCGAGCCGAACATGACGCCGATCTTCATGCGGATCTGGTTGATGAAGATGACCATGCAGTTGGAGCGCGAGATCGAGGCGGTCAGCTTGCGCAGCGCCTGGCTCATCAGGCGCGCCTGGAGGCCCGGCAGCGAATCGCCCATCTCGCCTTCGATTTCGGCGCGCGGCGTCAGCGCGGCGACCGAATCGACCACCAGAACATCGATCGCGCCGGAGCGCACCAGCGTGTCGCAGATTTCCAGGGCCTGCTCGCCCGTATCGGGCTGCGAGATCAGGAGGTTTTCAAGATCAACACCGAGCTTGCGGGCATAGACCGGGTCGAGCGCGTGTTCGGCGTCGACGAAGGCGCAGATGCCGCCCTTTTTCTGGGCTTCGGCCACGGTGTGCAGCGCCAGCGTCGTCTTGCCCGAGCTTTCAGGCCCGTAAATCTCGATGATGCGGCCCTTCGGCAGGCCGCCGACGCCGAGCGCGATATCGAGGCCGAGCGAGCCGGTCGGTATCGTCTCGATCTCCACCACCTGCTCGCCGCTGCCGAGCCGCATGATCGAGCCCTTGCCGAATGCACGCTCGATCTGCGAAAGCGCAGCGTCGAGTGCCTTTGTCTTGTCCACAGATCTGTCCTCTACAAGCCGCAATGAATTCTGAGCCATGATACATACCCCGTGCTGGTCAGCGAAGATGGACAGTTCCGTGTCCCGTAGATTTTTGTACCTTTTTTGTTCTCTTTTTGCAAGTGGGGTCAAGTCTCTGAAAAATAACGAACTCCCCGACCGTGTTCGAAATATGTTCCGAACCTTCCGCAAGGTCCGGACGCGGTCGGTCGATGCGCCTGATTCCGATACAAGCGGGCAGCGCGCATGACTGCGCATCCTGCGATTCTTGCCGTCGGCGGCGCGCATGTCGATCGGCGCGGGGTGGTTTCCGGTCCGTATCGTGCGGGCGCGTCCAACCCCGGCACGATGCGCGAGGAGGTGGGCGGCGGCGCATTCAACGCGCTGCGCAATGCGTGTCTGGCCGGCGCGCGCGGCGCCATGCTGTCGGTTCGCGGCGGCGATGCGGCCGGGCAGATGGTCGAGCGCGCGATCATTGCCGCCGGAATTTCCGATCTTTCCGCCACGTTCCTCGATCGATCGACCCCGAGTTATACGGCGATCCTGGAGGAAAGCGGCGAACTCGTCTGCGGCTTTGCCGACATGGCGCTTTATGAACTGGCCTTCGACAAGCAGTTGCGCCGGCATCCGTTCCGCGACGCGCTGGGCGGGATGGACGGCGTCCTTGCCGACGCCAATCTGCCGCAGGCCGCGCTCGAACGGTTGGCCGGTATGGTCGGAGGCCGTCCGCTTTTTGCGATCGGCGTCTCGCCGGCCAAGGTGACGCGGCTGATGCCTATCCTCGGCTCGCTTTCGGTCCTGTTCCTGAACCGCAACGAGGCGCGCGCGCTCACCGCGCTCGCCCCGGATGCGCCCGACGAAGCGGTGGGTCCCGCGCTTGCTGCGACCGGCCTTGCGCGCGCCGTCGTCACCGCGGGCAGCGGCGCACTCCTGTTGCTCGAAGATGGAAGACTGGCGACGCTGACGCCGCCGCGAACCCCGAATGTGCGCGATGTGACCGGCGCAGGCGATTCGCTCGCCGGCGTGACGATGGCGCGCATGCTGCAGGGGCTGGACTTCCGCGAGGCGGTGCGCCATGGCATCGCCGCCGCGTCGCTGACGATCGAGAGCGAGACCGTCGTCGCGGATTTCGGTGAGACCGAATTGCGTAAACGCCTGGCCGACGTGCCGGAAGTCATCGGAGCCTGACATGACGCCAAGCCAAGCCCATCTCGACCATTCCGCCGAAGTCGCCGCCGCAAAGGCACAAGGAAAGCCGATCGTCGCGCTCGAAAGCACGATCATCACGCATGGCATGCCCTATCCGCAGAACGGCGAGATGGCGGCGCGTGTGGAGGCGATCATCCGCGAGGAAGGCGCCGTGCCGGCGACGATCGCGATTCTCGACGGCCGGATCAAGATCGGCCTGACCGACGCCGAGCGCGACGCGCTGGCTCAGGCGAAGGACGTGATGAAGCTGTCGCGCGCCGACCTCGCCTTCGCCGTCGCGCAGAAGAAGACCGGCGGCACCACCGTCGCCGCGACGATGATCGCGGCCGAACTCGCCGGCATCCATGTCTTTGCGACCGGCGGCATCGGCGGCGTCCACAAGGGCGCGGAGACGAGCTTCGACATTTCGGCCGACCTCGACGAACTGGCGCGCACGCCGGTGATCGTTGTGTCGGCCGGCGCGAAGGCGATCCTCGACGTGGAAAAGACGCTCGAAGTGCTGGAAACGCGGGGCGTGCCGGTGGTCGGCTACCGCACGGACGTGATGCCGGCCTTCTGGTCGTCGCGCTCGAACCTGCCCGCGCCCCTGCGCCTCGACGAGCCGGACGAGATCGCGCGCTTCCACGCAACACGCCAGGAACTCGGCATTCGCGGCGGCATGCTCGTCGCCAATCCGGTGCCGCAGGACCAGGAGATACCGGCGGAAATCATGGCGGGGCATATCGCCAAGGCGCAAGGCGAACTCGGGCCGAAGGGCATCAGCGGCAAGGCGGTGACGCCCTATCTGCTCGGCCGCCTGCTGGAACTGACCGATGGCGCGAGCCTGAAGACGAACATCGCGCTGGTCGAAAACAACGCTCGGCTGGCGGCGCGGATCGCCCGGACGCTCTGACAGAAAAAGCCCCGGAATTTCCAGGGCTTCTTCGTTTTGGCTGGCTCGCCGGATCAGGTGATCGGTGCGAGGTAGATCTCGACACGGCGGTTCTGCTGGCGGCCTTCCGGTGTCGCGTTCGAGGTCACCGGCTGGCGGTCGCCGAAGCCGTTGACGGCGAAGCGGCGGCCGTCGATGCCCTGCGCATTCAGATAGTTGGCGACCGAAAGCGCGCGGCGCTCCGACAGGCCCTGATTGTAGGCCGGGTTGCCGGTGGAATCGGTGTGGCCGTTGACGTCGACCACGGTCTGCTCGTAGCGGCGCAGGACGAGCGCGACGGAGTTCAGCGTGTTGTAGAACTCGCCGCGAACCTGGTCCTGGTCGGTGTCGAAGGTGACATTGGACGGCATGTTCAGGATGATCTGGTCGCCCTGGCGCGTGACCGAGACGCCGGTGCCCTGAAGCTGCTGGCGCAGTTCGTCTTCCTGCCGGTCCATGTAGTTGCCGATCGCACCGCCGCCGAGCGCGCCGACGCCGGCGCCGATGAGGACGGCATTGCGCTGGGCGCGGTCGCTTCCGCCGACCGCGAGGCCTGCGAGGGCGCCGAGACCTGCGCCGATCGCGGCGCCTCCGGCCGTGTTCGACATGCGCTGTTCGCCGGTGAACGGATCGGTCGTGCAACCGGCAGCGAAAATCAGAGCCGTCACGGCGACGGCGAGCTTCATCGAAGTCAAGTTTCCCTCCAGGATTGGCCTTGATCGCGCGGAAACACCCCGAATCCGCAGCATGGCCGTGTTCTAGCACCGATTGCGGCGGATTCGCGATGTGCTTGCCCATTCCAAGCTGGCACACCCCCCAATTCCGTGCATTATGCCGCCAAACTCATGAGAGCCTGCCTTCCCATGCACAAGACCATTTCGCTTCTCCTCGCCGTCAATCTCCTGGCCGCTGCCGGCTGCACGACATTGAACGAGGGGCTGGAGGCGGAAGTGGTCAACTCGATCCGCTATGACGACACGCCCTGCCCGCAACTGATCTCCGAGCGCAACGCGCTGGCGGCGCAATACGGCCTGTCGCAGACGGTGGAGCGTACGCCGGCGAGCGAATCGCGCTTCATGGGCGTCGGCCCGCTGATCCCCGACCTGCGCGCCGAAGAGGTTCGCCAGCGCAACCTCGCCATCGGCCAGATCGACGCGATGAACCGCTCGCTGACCCGGCGCGCCTGCATCGGCGACGCCGCGGCTACATAGCCGAGATCGCCCAGGGCACGAGTTCGCTGATCGCCTGCGAGAACGCCTGATCGAGCGCGGCGGCGTAGGCGATGTTGTCGGTGCCGGATACCGGCGCCTGCGCCGTGAAGAGGCGCGACGCGCGCACCGATCCGTTGCGGTCGTTAAGCACCTTCACGAACAGGCCGACATCGGCAAGCGCGCCGCCATTGACGCGCACGCCGAAGGTGCGGATTTCCGTGACGATCTGGTAGTCGATCGCAAGCCCCTGCCCCGGCAGGCCGACGCCGGCCAGACGGCCCGACGCCTGGAACGCCTCGGCAAGACGCACCTGGACGACGCGCGGCAGGCGGTCGGACCATTGCGCGCCCGACAGATATTCGATCGAGCCCGGCGAGGTGCGGATGACGATCTCCTGCCCGTCGAGCGACTGCAGCGCCGTCGGCTCGGCGATCAGGATTTGCGTACGGCCGCGCTGGGGGCCGGCCGCGGCGGTCGCGGTCGTCGTCAGTTCGAACGTGTCGAGGGGCGCAGGTCCGCCGCCGAGAAGGGCGCAGCCGGACAAGGAGAAGGCGAGCCCGGCCACCGCCAGAAAGCGAATACGCAATGTCACAGATCGACCCCCGACTTGATGCTTGAAGCGACCGCGCTCAACCGGCGCGCGCATGCCCGTTCAATAGAATTGTCATTTGACACGATTCGTTCCCTCATCGCCGCTGCCGCCCGTCATACTGGCGCACGTCGCCGGCGCCGCCGCCGAGGATGCGCTGCGGATTGCGTTCGAGATCGGTGATGGCGCGCTCGATGCGGTTGATCGACTGGCGGGTGTCGCGAACGAGCCCGTCGACCTCGCGCAATCCCTGGCCGGTGAAGCGCGAGAGATTGTCCGAGATCGCGCCGACGCGCGCATTGAGCGTATCGGCGACCTGGCGGTAGGCGGCGAGCGTCGCGCTCGCATCGGCGATCAGGCCTTCGGTGTTCTCCGAGCCCAGCACCTCGTCGACGCGCGTGTCGATCGTGTTCGCCATGCCGCGGAAAGCGTCGAGCGTCTGGCGGGCGTCGGCGATCAGACCTTCCGTTTCCTCGGAGCCGAGCAGGCTGTCGATGCGGGCGTTGAGATTGTCGGCGACCTGACGGAAGCTTTGCAGCGTCTCGCGGGTGTCGGCGATGACGCCGTCGGCCTCGCCCGAGCCGAGCAGCTCGTCGACGCGCAGAATCACGCCGTCGACGCGAAGGGCGGCCTGGTTCAGGCGGTCGCCCAGAAGCCGCGCCTCGGAAATGATGGCGTCGATGTCGTCGGAGCGGCCGCTGACCGTTTCGGCGACGGACGAGACGTCGGCGGCCGCCTGCCGGATCGTGTCGCTGGCGGCGGAGAAGTTCGAAACGACTTCGCCGATCACGTCGGGATCCACCTTGCCGATGATCGCCTCGACATTGGCGACGGCGCCGTCGACGCGGCTGAACGTGCCCTGTGCGCTCGACGTCAGTTCGGCGACCGATTCGGATGCGCGGTCGACATTTGCCATGATGTTCGCAAGCCCGTCGCCCGCCACGCGCAGGTCGCCGGTGAATTCCTCGACGTTCGAGACGACGGCGTTGATGCGGTCGGGGTCGATCGCGGCGATGAAGGTTTCGGCGGCGCCGAGGGTCGATTCGAGCTGGCCTGAAACGTTCGCGAGCGTGCCCGACAATTCGGAGACGCTGGCGAGGAAGGTGTCGATGCCGTCGGCATTGCGGCCGAGCGCTTCGGAAAAGCGCTGCGCGTTGCGCGCGGATTCGACCAGCGGGCCGCGCACGTCGGTCGCAAAGCCCTCGAACTCGGTCAGCACCGAATCGGCGCGGCGGAAGATCGACTGGGCGCTTTCCAGAAGGTTGGTGACGGCGGAGGGGTTTGCGGTGAGTTCGGGGACGGTGTTGTTCGCCTCGGCCTCGTCGAGCAGGTTCGGCTCGTCGAGATTGGCGCCGCGCAGTTCGATGTTCGCCTGGCCGGTGAGGCCGGCGAGGCCGACATCGACCTGCGTGGAGCGGGTGATCGGCGTCAGCCGGTCGATCTCGGCATCGGCGATGGCGGCGGCCGGGTTGCGCGGGTCGATATAGACGCGGCGGATGTCGCCGACGCGCACGCCGTTGAAGAGGATCGCGCTGCCGCGCCCGAGGCCGGAGGCGGAGCCGGGAATGAGAATGCGCACCTGCGCGGTCTCGCCGCGCTCTCCGACCGCCGCCGTCCAGTAGACGAATGCGAACGCGGACAGGATCGCGATCAGCGTGAAGATGCCGACGGTGACGTAGTTGGCACGTGTTTCCATTCAAATTCTCTCGTTCAACCGCGCGCCGACATGTCGATCTGGCGCGCGCGTTTTCCGCGGAAATAGGATTGCACCCACGGCTCGTCGTAATTCATCAGTTCTTCGACCGTCCCGTCGACCATCACCTTCTTGTTGCCGAGAATGGCGATGCGGTCGCAGACGGAAAACAGGCTGTCGAGGTCGTGCGTCACCATGTAGACGGTGAGGCCCATCGTATTGCGCAGCTTGTCGACCAGTTCGTCGAAATCGGCGGCGCCGATCGGGTCGAGGCCGGAGGTCGGCTCGTCGAGGAAGACGATGTCGGGATCGAGCGCGAGCGCGCGCGCCAGCGCGGCGCGCTTGATCATGCCGCCCGAAAGCTCGGACGGGAACTTGTCGGCCGCGTCCGGCTTCAGGCCGACCAGTTCGAGCTTGAGCATGGCCAGCTCGTCCATCAGCTTCTTCGGCAGGTCGAGATATTCGCGCATCGGGACCTGGATGTTCTCCTTCACCGTCAGCGCCGAGAACAGCGCGCCGTGCTGGAAGAGGACGCCGAGCCGCATGTCGATGGCAACGCGCTGCTGGTCGGTCACCTCGTCGATGTCGACGCCGAAGAGCTCGATCTTGCCGGCCTGCTTGCGGTTGAGGCCGAGGACGGTGCGCAGCAGCACCGACTTGCCCGCGCCCGAAGGCCCGATGAAGCCGAGGATTTCACCGCGATAGACGTCGAGCGACAGGTTCTCCAGTACCGTCGTCTTGCCGAAGCGCACGGTCACGTCGCGCGCGCTCAGCACCACGTCGCGGTCGGGCGCCGGGTGCAGGTGGACCGGGGCGGTCTGGAGGATCGCTTCGCTCATGCCCGCCTCAAAAATCGATCGCTGCGTAGAAGATGGCGAACATGCCGTCGAGCACGATGACGACGAAAATCGATTTCACCACCGAGCTCGTCACGTGCCGGCCGAGCGATTCGGCGCTGCCGCCTACCTTCATGCCCTCGACGGAGCCGATGATGCCGATGATCAGCGCCATGAACGGCGCCTTGATGAGGCCGGCCATGATCGTTCCGATGTCGATCGAGGAGCGCATGCGGTCGAGGAAGGCGTCGGGTGTGATGCCCGAATAGACCCAGGTGACCGTGATCGCCCCGCCGATGGCGGCGAAATTGGCGAGGATCGTCAGACAGGGCAGCGCGATGACCAGCGCGACGAGGCGCGGAAAGACGAGGACGCCGACCGGGTTGAGGCCGATAACGGTCAGCGCGTCGACCTCCTCGCGCATCTTCATCGAGCCGATCTCGGCGGTGATGGCGCTGCCTGATCGGCCGGCGACCATGATCGCGGTCAGGAGGACGCCCATCTCGCGCAGGACGAGGATGCCGACGAGGTCGACGACGAAGATCTCGGCGCCGAAATAGCGAAGCTGGAACGCGCCCTGCTGGGCGACGATCGCGCCGACGATGAACGACATCAGGACGACGACCGGAATCGCGCCGACGCCCATGCGGTCGATCTGATTGAAGATCGCGGCAAGGTTGACCGAATGGCCACGCCCGAGCTTCAACTGGCCGCCGCGGATCGTCGCGCCCAGGATATGCATCGAGGCGAGGAAGTCGCCATAGAGGCTGTAGGTGTTGCGGCCGAGCGCTTCGAGCGTGCGGATGACGAAGGATTTGCGGTCGTCGGCCGCGGGTTCGGCGGGTTTGCGCAGCGTCTCGCCGACGGCGTCGAACAGGATGCCGAGCGATTCCGTCTGGCCGGAAACGGCGACTTCCGCGCCGCGGCTGCGATGGGCGTGGACGAGACGCTCGACCACCCACGCGCCGGCCGTGTCCATCCGCCCGACGCGCGAGACGTCGACCGACAGGCGCTGCGCGTCCTTGGCATTTTCCAGTTCGCGCATTTCGTCGTCGACGAGCGCGACGGTCTGCGTGTCCCAGTCGCCGGACAGCATGCAGACCAGCCGACCACCCTCGTCGCGCCGCTCGATCGCGGGGCGCGCCAGATCGTTTTCAGCCGAAGCCTGACTTGCTTCCGATCCACGTTTCCTGAACATGGCCGAAGTCATACTTGCGAATTTCCCGGCTGTCACTTTGTCAACCGGAGCGCGATTTCAGCACTGGAGAATTCCTCATGCGGCGTGACATTTCTGCCGAGATAGAACGGTTCCCGATCGCCGGGAGTTTCAGGATTTCAAGGGGTTCGAAGACCGAGGCGGAAGTCGTCACCTGCACGATCACCGAAGGACAAAACACCGGGCGCGGCGAATGCGTTCCCTATTCACGATATGGTGAGAGCCTCGACCAGGTGCGCGACGCGATCGAATCGGTGATGCCGTCGATCCGCGACGGCGCCGGGCGCGACGACCTTATTCAATTGCTCCCAGCCGGCGCGGCCCGTAACGCGGTCGATTGTGCGCTGTGGGACCTCGAAGCGAAGATCGGCGGCCGGCGCGCCCATTCCGACGTCTGCGCGATGCCGCCGCGTCCGCTCGCGACCGCGATGACGATCTCGCTGGGCGAGCCCGACGAGATGGCGGCGCAGGCGCGCTCCAACGCGTACCGTCCGCTGCTCAAGGTAAAGGTCGGGACCGCGGACGACCGCGCGCGCATCCATGCCGTCGCGAGTTCGGCGCCGAACAGCCGGATCATCCTCGACGCGAACGAGGGCTGGACGCCGGAGAACATCCGCGAGCACCTGCTCGTGGCGGCCGAGTTCAAGGTCGCGCTCATCGAGCAGCCGCTGCCGCAGGGCAAGGACGAGATCCTGCGCTCGATCCCGCATCCGGTGCCGATCTGCGCCGACGAGAGCGTCCACGGGCCGGACGATCTGGTACAGCTTCTCGGGCTCTACGACGCCGTCAACATCAAGCTCGACAAGACGGGCGGCTTGACCTCCGCCATCGTCCTGCGCGACCGGGCGCGCAGCCTCGGCTTCGGCGTCATGGTGGGCTGCATGGTCGGCACCTCGCTGGCGATGGCGCCGGCGGTCCTGCTGGCGCAGGATGCGGACTATGTGGACCTCGACGGGCCGCTTCTGCTTGCGCGTGACAGGACGCCGGCGCTCTCCTACACGGGCTCGCTCGTCTCGCCGCCCGACCCGGCGCTCTGGGGATAGCGATCACACCCTTATGACGGTTGTCTTTCGAGGGCGGCTGGCGATAGGTTGACGCCGATTTTCGGCATGGACGGCAGGCGCCGTTCGCCGGCCGGACGGGCGATCAAGAAAACGAAAAGAAGACGAACAGGGATGGGCGCGCCATGATGGATGTCGAGACGACGAAAGCACCGCCGGCGGAGCTGGACGAGGCGGCGCTTTTCTACCATCGGTATCCCGCGCCCGGTAAGCTCGAGATCCAGGCGACCAAGCCGCTCGGCAACCAGCGCGACCTTGCGCTCGCCTATTCGCCCGGCGTCGCCGCGCCCTGCCTTGCCATCCACGACGACCCGGCACTGGCGGCCGACTACACGGCGCGCTCCAACCTCGTCGCAGTGATTTCCAACGGATCGGCCGTGCTCGGCCTCGGCAATATCGGCCCGCTGGCCTCCAAGCCGGTGATGGAAGGCAAGGCCGTCCTGTTCAAGAAGTTCGCCGGCATCGACGTGTTCGACATCGAGATCGACGCGCCGGAAATCGCGCGGATGGTCGAGACCGTCTCCGCGCTGGAGCCGACTTTCGGCGGCATCAATCTGGAAGACATCAAGGCGCCCGAATGCTTCGAGGTCGAGGAGCAGTTGAAGGCGCGGATGAAGATCCCGGTCTTCCATGACGACCAGCACGGCACCGCCATCATCGTCGCGGCCGCCGTCCTCAATGCGCTCGAACTTGCCGGCAAGGCGATCGGCGAGGTGAAGATCGTGACCTCCGGGGCCGGCGCGGCGGCGCTCGCATGCCTCAACCTGCTCGTCGAACTCGGCGCCAGCCGCGACAACATCTGGATCACCGACCGCCACGGCGTCGCCTACAAGGGCCGCGTCGAGGAGATGGATCGCTGGAAGGAGCCCTACCTCAAGGACACAAATGCGCGCACGCTCGCCGACGTCATCGGCGGCGCGGACGTGTTCCTCGGCCTGTCGGCAGCCGGTGTCCTCAAGCCCGACCTTCTCGCGCACATGGCCGAGCGGCCGCTGATCCTGGCGCTTGCCAACCCGACGCCGGAGATCATGCCGGAACTGGCGCGGGCCGCCCGTCCCGACGCGATGATCTGCACCGGCCGTTCGGACTTCCCGAACCAGGTCAACAACGTCCTCTGCTTCCCCTACATCTTCCGCGGCGCGCTCGATGTCGGCGCGACGGCGATCAACGAGCCGATGAAGATGGCCGCCGTGCGCGCAATCGCTGCGCTTGCCCGCGAGGAACCGTCCGATGTCGCCGCCCGCGCCTATTCGGGCGAGACGCCTATCTTTGGCCCCGACTTTCTCATCCCCTCGCCCTTCGACCCGCGCCTGATCCTGCGCATCGCGCCGGCCGTCGCCCGCGCGGCGATGGAAACCGGCGTCGCGACGCGGCCGATCGAGGACATGGGCGCCTATGTCGACCGGCTGACGCGCTTCGTCTTCCGCTCCGGCCTGGTGATGAAGCCGGTCTTCGCCGCGGCCCGCAATGCGAGCGCCAATCGCGTCATCTATTCCGACGGCGAGGACGAGCGCGTGCTGCGCGCCGCACAGGTGGTGCTCGAGGAAAAGATCGCCCAGCCGATCCTGATCGGCCGCCCCGCCGTCATCGAGACGCGCCTGAAGCGCTACGGCCTCAAGATCAGGCCGCAAACGGATTTCGAGATCATCAATCCGGAAGACGATCCGCGTTACCGCGACTATGTCGAGTTGCTGATCCGGCTCGGCGGCCGGCGCGGCGTGACGACCGAGGCCGCGCGTACGATGGTGCGCACCAACAACACAGTCATCGCCGCCCTCGCCATGATGCGCGGCGAGGCCGATGCGATGATCTGCGGCCTCGAAGGACGCTTCGAACGGCACCTGCGCAATGTCCAGCTCATCATCGGGCGGCGGCCCGAAGTGACCGACATGTCGGCGCTGTCGATGCTGATCTCGCAGCGCGGCGTCACCTTCTTCACGGACACCTATGTCACGGTCGACCCCTGCGCCGAGGAGATCGCCGAGATGACGATGCTCGCGGCGACGGAAATCCGCCGCTTCGGCATCGAGCCCAAGGCGGCGCTTCTCTCGCACTCGAATTTCGGCTCGCGCGATTCGGCGAGTGCGCTGAAGATGCGGCAAGCGGCCGAAATCCTGCATCGCATCGCGCCCGACCTGATCGCCGATGGCGAGATGCACGGCGATTCGGCCCTGTCCGAAACGCTGCGCAACCGCGTCTTCCCCCATTCGCGCCTGACCGGCGAGGCCAATCTCCTGGTCTTCCCGAACCTCGATGCGGCGAACATTTCGCTCAACACGATCAAGGCGATGACCGATTCGCTTCATGTCGGGCCGATCCTGCTCGGCACGTCGCGTCCGGCGCATATCCTGACGCCGTCGGTCACCTCGCGGGGCGTCGTCAACATGACCGCGCTTGCGGTCGTCGAGGCGAGCCAGACGGTGAGCGAGGCAATACCGGGTTAACCGCGGCGCGCTATGCCTCGTCGCATGACCCGTTCAAGCAGATTGCGATTCGTGTTGTCGGTGGCCTTCGTCTCGGCTCTCGCCGGCGGCGATGCGCTTGCCTGCGAGGCCGTCTCGGCTTCGTTTCACGATGCGGGTTGCACGGCCAAGCCGGCGCGGACGCGCGCGATGATCTCGAACGGCAGCCTTGTCGTGATCGGCGCGTCGCTGGCCGACAGGAAGGAGTTGGCGGCTGCGGCCGCTGCTCCGGTCATCGAGGCCGAACTGCGCGACTTCGACGACCAGCCGCCGGTCAGGGTCGTCGGGCCAAGCTTTCTTCCCGCCCTAGAAGCGGCAATAGATTTGCGAGCTCCGGGCCGGACTCCCGGCCGGTAAGGGCCAGCCGCAGCGGCATGAACAGCGTCTTGCCCTTGCGGCCCGTCACCTGCTTGACGCGGTCGGTCCAGATTTTCCAGGTCATCTGGTCCCACGGCTCGACCGGCAGTTCGGCGAAGGCCTGTTCGAGGAACGTTCGGTCCTCATCGGATGCCGCATAGGCGGGCCTGCCCTTCGGCGACAGGATCGCCCACCAGTCTGCCGCCTGCTCGAACCGGTCGAGATTTCCGCGCACGGCCAGCCAGAACGGTTCGGCCTTGCCGCCGTCGATGCCGAGTTCGGCCAGCCGCGGCTTTGCGGTCGCGAAGGGCATGGCGTGCAGCACGTCGCGATTGAGCCCGTCGAGATCGGCCGGATCGAACTTCGCCGCCGACTTGGACGTCGCGGCCGGATCGAAACGGTCGGCGAGTTCGTCGAGCGAGTGAACCGCCGCCACATTCTCCGACGTGCCGATCAGCACCGCCAGCGAGGCGATCGCCAGCGGTTCGATGCCGGCTTCGCGCAGGCCCTTGATCGACAGCGAGCCGGTGCGCTTCGACAGCCCTTCGCCGGTGCTCGTCGTCAGGAGATTGTGGTGGCCGAAGCCGGGCGGCACCGCGCCCAGCGCCTTAAAGAGCGCGATCTGCGCGCCGGTGTTGGTCACGTGGTCGTCGCCGCGAATGACGTGCGTCACGCCCATCTCGATGTCGTCGGCAACGGAAGGGAGGGTGTAAAGATAGGTGCCGTCCTCGCGCACCAGAACCGGATCGGACATCGAGGCGAGATCGACCGTTTGCGGGCCGCGCACGACATCGTCCCAATGGATTTCGGTGCGGTGCGGCGCGAACGGGTCTGTCTCGAAGTTCGGCAGCAGGAAGCGCCAGTGCGGCTTGCGGCCTTCGGCCTCGAGCATCGCCTTCTCGTCCGCCATCAGCTTCAGCGCCTCGCGGCCATAGACCGGCGGCAGGCGCCGGGTCAGGCGCAGCTTGCGCTTGCGTTCCAACTCGTCAGCCGTCTCGTAGCAGGGATAGAGCAGCCCCTTGGCCTTCAACGTCTCGACGGCCGCGTCATAGGTCGCAAAGCGGGCCGACTGGTGCACCGTTACGTCGGGTTTGATGCCGAGCCAGAAGAGGTCCTTCTGGATCTGGTCGGCATATTCCTGCTTCGAGCGCGCCACGTCGGTGTCGTCGAAGCGCAGGATGAACCGGCCCTCGGCCTTGCGGGCGAAGAGCCAGTTGAACAGCGCCGTGCGCGCATTGCCGATATGGATATGGCCGGTCGGCGACGGCGCAAAGCGAACGGTGACGGTCATTTCGTGCTCAGCTCCGGTCGCGAAAGCGGTTGGTGATCGGGTAGCGCCGGTCGCGCCCGAAATTCTTTTTCGTGATCTTCACGCCCGGCGCGGCCTGCCGCCGCTTGTATTCGGCAACGTAGAGCAGGTGCTCGACCCGGTGGACCAGTTCGCGGTCATGCCCGCGCGCCACGATCTCGTCGACGCCCATCTCGTTTTCGACGAGGCATTCGAGGATGTCATCGAGCACCGGATAGGGCGGCAGCGAATCCTGGTCGGTCTGGTGGGGGCGCAATTCGGCTGAGGGCGCCTTATCGATGATGTTCTGCGGGATGACCTCGCCGGACGGGCCGAGCGCGCCGGGCGGGACGGTTCCGTTGCGCCACGCCGACAGGCCATAGACCTGCATCTTGTAGAGGTCCTTGATCGGATTGAAACCGCCATTCATGTCGCCATAGAGCGTCGCGTAGCCGACCGACATTTCCGACTTGTTGCCGGTGGTCACGACCATTGCGCCGAACTTGTTCGACACCGCCATCAGGATAACCCCGCGCGCGCGGCTTTGCAGGTTCTCCTCGGTGATCCCCTCTTCCGTGCCCTCGAATAGCTGGCCGAGCACATTGGAAAACCCTTCGACCGGCTCGGCGATCGGCACGATGTCGTAGCGGCAGCCCAGCGCGCGGGCGCAGTCCTCCGCATCCTTCAGCGAATCCTTCGACGTATAGCGATAGGGCATCATGATCGTGCGCACCCGCTCCTCGCCCAGCGCATCGACGGCGAGCGCGGCGCAGATCGCCGAATCGATGCCGCCCGAAAGGCCGAGCACCACGGTCTTGAAGCCGTTCTTGTTCACATAGTCGCGCAGGCCCAGCATGCAGGCGCGATAGTCCGCCTCCTGCGCCTCGGGCAGGATCGCGCGGGGGCCATCGGTGCAGGTCCAGACATCGTCTTCGCCGCGCCGCCACGTCGTGACGGCCAGCGTTTCCTCGAAGGGGCTCATCTGGAAGGCGAGCGACTTGTCGGCATTGATGGCGAAGGACGCGCCGTCGAAGATCAGCTCATCCTGCCCGCCGAGCTGGTTGGCGTAGATCAACGGCAGGCCGCTTTCGATCACTTCGCGGATCACGACCTGCTGGCGCACGTCGGACTTGCCCCGGTAGTAGGGCGAGCCGTTGGGCACCAGAAGCAATTCGGCGCCGGCCTCGGCCAGCGTCTCGCAGACGCCGAGTTCGCCCCAGATGTCCTCGCAGATCGGGATGCCGAGCCGCACGCCGCGGAAATTGACCGGTCCCGGCATGTCCGGCCCCGGCTGAAACACGCGCTTTTCGTCGAACTCGCCATAGTTCGGCAGGTCGAGCTTGTAGCGTTCGGCGACCACCTTGCCCTTGTCGGCGACGACGATCGCATTGTGCAGCCCGCTCTTGCGGGCAAGCGGGGTGCCGATCACGATGCCCGGCCCGCCATCCGCCGTATCCGCGACGAGGTCGCCGACCGCCTTCTCGCAGGCGGCGACGAAGGCGCGCTTCAAGACGAGGTCCTCCGGCGGATAGCCGGCGATGAAGAGTTCGGTGAAAAGGACGAGGTCCGCGCCTTGGCCGCCCGCATCGCACCGTGCCTCGCGCGCCTTGGCAAGGTTGCCGGCGATGTCGCCGACCGTCGGGTTCAACTGCGCGATGGCGATGCGGATTATGTCGGGCGTCTTTGTCATTGCGTTCGTCTAGCGCGGGCCGGTGCGCCGGGCAATGGCCGGCGGTCCTTGTCACCGCCCGCCGGCGGCAGCATTCTCGCATCGGCTCGCCCCCGAGGAGTGATCGCATGAACAAGACCGTCGAAGACCTGGCCGCGCGCTGGCTCACGCGCGAGCGCGCCGACCTGACCCATATCGAGGACAAGGTGCTGCAGAGCGCCCTCGACCGCCGACCGATCTCGCGCGACCGCAACGAAAGCTTTGCCGAGACGCTGTCCTTCGGCGACCGCCTCGCCGACAACGTCGCGCGGCTCGGCGGTTCCTGGGCGTTCATCATCGCTTTCGTCGCATTCCTGGTCGTGTGGGCCGTGACCAATGTCTGGCTTCTGACCGCCGACCCGTTCGACCCCTACCCCTTCATCTTCCTCAACCTGCTCCTGTCGATGATCGCCGCGCTGCAGGCGCCGATCATCATGATGTCGCAGAACCGCCAGAGCGAGCGCGACCGGCAGGCCGCGGCGCACGACTACGCCGTCAATCTGAAGGCCGAGATCGAGATCATGGCGCTGCACGAAAAGCTCGACGAGATGCGCCATCGCGAGATCGTCGCGATGCACGGACGGATCGAGGCGATCGCGGCATCCGTCGCACGGATCGAAGATCGGCTCGCACCGTCCGGTCAGTCGCCCATATAGGCGCGCAGTTCCTCGGCGGTGTGATTGGTGCCGATCGACATCGAGAGGATGCGCGAGATGTGGGCGCGCGGCAGGCCGGTCTCGTCGGCCCATGCGTTGAGCTGCGCCTGGATCGCGGCCTGGTCCTTCTTCGAGGTTGGCTTCTCTGCAATGCCCAGTCCGGCATCGCGCAGCGCGGCGACCATGTCGGCGGAGACGATGTAGGTGTCCCAGCCGAGCCAGCGCAGGAGATATTGCCCCGTATTGCCGCCGAGACGGCTGCCGCTCTTGCCGAGATAGGCGGTCAGGCCGATCTGGTCGCCGGCCGGCCAATCGGCGAGGAACCGGCCGAAGCCGCCATGTTCTTGCGAAATGCGCGCCACGAACGCTGCATTCTCGCGCACCGATGCGATCTTCTGCGGGTTGCGGACGATGCGCTTGTCGAGCGCGAGATCATGCCAGAAATCGTCCGGCTGGAAGAGGAGCGCACGCGGCTCGAAGCCGAGGAAAGCGTCCTCGAAGCCGGGCCATTTCTGCTCGATCACGCTCCACACGAAGCCGGCGGCGAAGATGCGGTTCGCCATGGTCGACAGCACACGGTCATCCGTGACGGCGACGAGCGCGGCATTGTCGGCGCGCGGGCCGAGCAGCGATTGCAGCACCTCGTCCCCGCCCTTGCGGTCGGCGGCGCGCGCGCGGATTTCGTCGAACGATTTCATCTGCATTCCTCCGCCGCGCAGCCTAACCGCGGATCAATGGCCGGACAATTCGCGGTCGCCCTTTTCGAGGATCAGCGGAATGATCAGGTCTTCCTCGTCGTCCAGATGGCGCGCGAGCATGGCGACGAGGCGCGTGTTCTGGTCGGCATAGGCGTCGGCCGCATAGCGCCGGGCGTCGGCGTCGCCCGAAAGCGCCTGCAGGAAGCCGTTCGCGGCCTGCGCGTTCATCTCCAGCGCATCGTGGATCAGGTGATGATCGGCGTCGAGAATGTCGAAGCCGCGCTTCAGCCGCGTCTCGACCCTGGCGAAGATCGGGAAGTAGTGATGGTCCTCGATATTGTGATGGCCGTCGAGCTGGCCGAGGAAGAAGTTGAGCCGCGGCGCGAAGAACTGTGCGAAACCGCGCGCATCGCTTCGCCCTTCGCGATAATCCGCGATCGAGCCGGTCAGGATGCCGCCGAGTTCGCGAAACATGTCGTGCCGCTGCAGCCACATCGACGCCATGCCGTGGACGTTGCGATGCCCTGTCCAGCTATCGCGCGGGTATTTCTCGACGAGGAAGCGCAGGTCGTCCGGCAGGCCGGCGCGGGTTTCGAGGGTCAGCGAGGGATCGATTTCGTCCATGACAGGCTCCGTTCGATGCGCAGATAGGCATGGCGGAGCGCTCGCGCCAAGGGCGACGGAGCGTTCAGTGGGCCGCGCCGTTGCGGCGAAAGCTCGCAATCTCCATCGACACTCCCTATGTGGCGAAGACTTCCCATCCGGAAAGGAACTCCAGCTTGCAGACCGGCAACCGCGCCCTCTTCCTCGTCAATCCGAATGCGCGCCGCGGGCGTGAACCGGTCGAACCCGTTCTGGAGCGCCTGAAAGCCGGCGGTCTCGACGTCAAGGTCGAGCCGTTCGAGGCGTTGCCGGAACTCGCGCGCGACATCGTGCGCCTACGCGAAATGGCCGACCTCGTCATCGTGTGCGGCGGCGACGGCACGGTGTCCTCGGCGGCCGTGGCGGTCATGGAATCGGGCCTGCCGATGGGCATCATGCCGATGGGCACCGCCAACGACCTCGCCCGCACGCTGAACATCCCGATGGCCCTCGAAGAGGCGGCCGGCGTCATCGCGGACGGGCATACGCGCAAGGTCGATGTCGGCACGGTCAACGGCCATGCCTTCTTCAACGTCGCCTCGATCGGCCTGTCGACCGAACTCGCGCAGAGCCTCGACCCGCAGACCAAGAAGCGCTGGGGCCGGCTCGGCTACGCGATCGCGGCGAGCCGGGTCCTGACCAAGGTGCGGCCGTTCAAGGCGACGATCACCGAAAAGGGCGACACGATCCGCGTTTCGACCTACCAGATCGCCGTCGGCAATGGCCGGCACTATGGCGGCGGCAACGTCGTCGAGGAAACGGCCGAAATCGACGACGGCCATCTCGACCTCTACAGCCTCGAACTCTCCAATGTCTGGAAGCTGGCGCTGATGCTGCGCTCGTTCCGCTCGGGCCGGCACGGCGCCTGGAACGAGGTGCGCACGGCGCGCTGCGTGGAGTTCGACATCGAGACCGACCGGCCGCGCCCGGTCAATACGGATGGCGAGATCGTCACGCAGACGCCTGCCCACTTCAAGGTCCATCCTGCGGCGATCCGCGTCTTTGCCCCGCCGGCCGCGCAGGGCGCGACGACGGGCTCAGCCGGAAAGGTCGCTGCCTGAGCGCACATGTTCCGGCCGTACGCCCATGCCGATGAGGCGAGCGGGAATCCGGCGCAACACCGGATAGCGGCGCACGAGCCACAGCGGTAGCGGCAGACGATTCTGGCCAGTACCCCGCCGCAGGGTCGGCGCCAGTATGCGGTCCTGCGCGAAGATCTGCGCCGCCTGCGTCAGTTTGGTCGGAAAATTGCGCCGGCGCTGGACGGCAGCGAGATCGTGGTCACCTAGCTCTCCGGCCTTGAGCGGCCCGGCGAGGATGTTGCCGGCCGCCACCGCATCCTGGATTGCCAGATTGATGCCGACGCCGCCCACCGGCGACATGGCGTGCGCGGCATCGCCGATGCAGAGCAGCCCCGGCCGCCACCACTGGCGCAGCCGGTCGACGGCGACGGAAAGCACGCTCACCGCTTCGAAATCCGGAAGGTCGGCTTGAAGCCGCCCGACGTCCCAGCGGCCGAGGCTCGCGATTTCGCGGCGAAAGGCGTCGATGCCGCCAGCCTCGATCGCCTCGGCCTTGCCCTTGGCGATGACATAGCCGCACTGCCAGTAATCGCCGCGATAAAGGCGCACGAAGATGCGGCCCGCGTCGAAACGCCCGCCCGTCGCGCTCGTGTCCGTCGGCAGGCGCGCGACGCGAAACCACATGACGTCGATCGGCGCGCCGAGCGTCTCGACCTCGAGCCCTGCCGCCTCGCGCATCCGCGACCGGCGCCCGTCGGCGACGATGACCAAATCTGCTTCGACAGTGATCGGCCCGCCGTCATGGATCGCTTCGACGCCCCGCACGCGGCCGTCCCTCAGCACGATGTCGCGCGCGTCACAGCCCATCAGGCAACGGAAATTCGGATAGGCTTCCGCCTTGCGGCGCAGGAAATCGAGGAAGTCCCATTGCGGCATCAGCACGATCGCCGGGCACGCGACGGGCAGGCGCCGGAAATCCGCGACGGTGACCAGTTCGTCGCCGATTTCGGCCGAAATCTCCTCCACTTTCTGGTGAGGAAGCGTCAGCAACTCGTTGAGAAGCCCCAGTTCGTCGAGCACCTGCAATGTCGACGGATGGAGAGTATCGCCGCGAAAATCACGCAGGAAGTCGTCATGCTTTTCCATGACGACTACGTCGATGCCGGCCCGCGCGAAAAGCAGGCCGAGCATCATTCCGGCCGGGCCGCCGCCGGCGATGCAGCACGTCGTGCGGATCGCCGGCCCGGTCATGGCCTCGTCCTCAGGCGTTGACGGCCTGGCGCGGCGCCTGGCCGTGCTTCTTCTTGGCGAGGAGTTCGCTCACCAGGAAGGCGAGTTCCAGCGCCTGGTCGGCGTTGAGGCGGGGGTCGCAATGGGTGTGGTAGCGATCCTGTAGATCCTCGTCCCGCACGGCGCGCGCGCCGCCGGTGCATTCGGTGACGTTCTTGCCGGTCATCTCGATATGGATGCCGCCGGCATGCGTGCCCTCGGCCGCGTGGACGTCGAAGAAGGATTGCACCTCCTTCAGGATGCGGTCGAACGGGCGCGTCTTGTAGCCGGCAGCCGTGATCGTGTTGCCGTGCATCGGATCGCACGACCAGACGACCTTGCGGCCTTCCTTCTGGACCGCGCGGACGAGCTTCGGCAGGTGATCGCCGACCGCTTCCGAACCAAAGCGTGCGATCAGCGTCAGGCGGCCGGCCTCGTTTTCCGGATTGAGCAGGTCGATGAGCCTGATCAACCCGTCCGGCGTCATCGACGGGCCGCATTTCAGGCCGAGCGGGTTCTTGATGCCGCGGCAGTATTCGACATGCGCATGGTCCGGCTGGCGCGTGCGGTCACCGATCCAGATCATGTGGCCGGAGGTCGCGTACCAGTCGCCCGAGGTGGAGTCGACGCGCGTCATCGCCTCCTCGTAGCCCAGGAGCAGCGCCTCGTGGCTGGTGTAGAAGTCGGTCTCGCGCAGCGCCGCATGGGATTCGGAGGTGATGCCGACGGCGTTCATGAAATCGACCGTCTCGGTGATCCGGTTCGCCAGCGCCTTGTATCGCTCCGACTGTGGGCTGTCGGAGACGAAGCCGAGCATCCACTTGTGCACGTTCTCGAGGCTGGCATAGCCGCCCTGCGCGAAGGCGCGCAGAAGGTTCAGCGTCGCGGCCGACTGGCGGTAGGCCATGCGCTGGCGCGCCGGGTTCGGCGTGCGCGCCGCCTCGGTGAACTCGATGCCGTTGATGATGTCGCCGCGATAGGAAGGCAGCGCCACGCCGTCCTTCGTCTCGGTGTCGGACGAGCGCGGCTTGGCGAACTGGCCGGCGATGCGGCCGACCTTCACCACCGGCTGCGCGCCCCCGAAAGTCAGCACCACTGCCATCTGCAGGAAGACGCGGAAGAAATCGCGGATGTTGTCGGCGCCGTGTTCGGCGAAGCTTTCGGCGCAGTCGCCGCCCTGAAGCATGAAGGCTTCGCCGGCCGAAACGGCGGCGAGTTGCTTCTTCAACTTGCGCGCCTCGCCTGCAAAAACGAGCGGCGGATAGCTGGCAAGCTGCTTCTCGGTCTCTGCAAGGGCGCCGAGGTCCGGGTAAGCGGGAACCTGCTGGATCGGCTTGTCACGCCAGGAATTCGGAGACCATTTCGTCATCATCGCACCCGTTCAATATCGCCTGGGGGCCGGGAACGCGCCCTGCCCGTGGCGGCGTCCTTACACTACGAGAGCGGGCGATTCTACACCTGCTTGACCGATGGCGCGACCTCTTCAGGCGAACTGCTCGCCGTTCTTCACGCGGTAGCTCGGCTGGTACATGGTGACGAGCTCTTCCGCCGCGGTCGGATGGACGGCCATCGTCGCGTCGAAATCCTCCTTCGTCAGCTTCGCCTTGACGGCGATGCCGAGCAATTGCGCCATCTCGCCGGCGTCGACGCCGAGCACATGCGCGCCGACGACGCGGCGGCTGGCGGCATCGACGACGAGCTTCATCACCATCTTCTCCATCCGGCCGGACAGCGTGTGGCGCATCGGGCGGAAGGTGGCCTTGTAGATTTCGAGCTCGTCGTATTTCTTCGCTGCGTCCTCTTCCGAAAGGCCGACCGTGCCGAGTTCGGGCTGCGAGAAGACGGCGGTCGCGACCGCCTCGTGGTCGGGCTTCGTCGGCTTGCCGCGATAGACCGTGTCGACGAAGCACATCGCCTCGTGGATCGCCACCGGCGTCAGTTGCACGCGGTCGGTGACGTCGCCGACGGCGTAGATGTTTGCGACATTGGTGCGGGAATAGTCGTCGACGACGATCTCGCCCTTCGGCCCCATCTTCACGCCCGCCGTGTCGAGCCCGAGGCCGGATGTGTTCGGCTGGCGGCCGATGGCGAGCATCACCTGGTCGACGACCAGCGTTCGGTCGGCATTGGTGTGTGCCTCGAGCCGGCCATCGGCCCGCTTCTCGATCTTCGTGAAGATCTCCTTGCACAGGACCTTAATGCCCTTCGCTTCCATCTCGACGTGAAGCGCGGTGCGCAAGTCCTTGTCGAAACGTCCCAATATCTCCTTGCCGCGATAGATCAGCGTCGTCTCGACGCCGAGGCCGTGGAATATGTTGGCGAATTCGACGCCGATATAGCCGCCGCCCGCGATGACGATCGCCTTCGGCAGTTCGGCGAGGTGAAACGCCTGGTCGGAGGTGATGCAGTGCTCGTAACCGGGCAGCGCCGGATGAAGGCTCGGATGGCCGCCGGTCGCGATCAGGATCGTCTCGGCGGTCACCGTGCGCCCGTCCTTCAGAAGCCGGATCGTGTGCGCATCCTCCAGCACCGCGCGGCTTTCGATGATCGTCGCGCCGGCGTTTTCGAGGCCCTTGCGGTAGAGCCCCTCCAGCCGCGCGATCTCCTTGTCCTTGTTGGCGATCAGCGTCTTCCAGTCGAAGGAGCGCTCGCCGACCGTCCAGCCATAACCGGCCGAATCCTCGAAATGTTCGGGAAACTGCGAGGCGTAGACGAGGAGCTTCTTCGGCACGCAGCCGCGAATGACGCAGGTGCCTCCGAAGCGGTATTCCTCGGCGATGGCGACGCGCTTGCCGAGGGAGGCCGCGACGCGCCCTGCCCGCACGCCGCCCGATCCGCCGCCGATCACGAAGAGATCATAGTCGTACTGGGTCATGCGGCGGCCTTTCCTGAGGTGTCGGGCGCAAGCCTTAAGACCGCACCACCCAAAAGAAAAGCCCGGCGCTGGGCCGGGCTCGTCACGCTCTGAAAGATCGCTCAGTTGGACTGGGCGGGCGCCGGCGCGGCTTCGGGCGCCGCTTCGCCCTGCGGCTCGGCCACCTGTCCCTGCAGGACCGAGGCGACGTCGCGGGCGAGATCGCGGGCGATGCCGGACTGCCAGATATTGGCCGCCTGGAAGACCTGATTCGTCACTTCCGGGTGCGTCTCGATGAATTTCTGACCGGTCGGCGAGGCGTAGAACGCCGAAATCTCGTTCAGTTCCTCTTCGGAGAAGAACTGGGCGTAGGCGGCGGCCGCCTCGCGCTCCAGGTCGCCGCGGCGGGCCGCGAGCGCGATCGCCTTTTCGTCGACCGTATCGGAGATCAGCTTCACCTGGTCGGGGTTCTTCTGGGTCAGCTCGTTCTTCAGCGCCATCGCGGCCTGCGGCAGGATGTTGTCGAACTCGTCGGTCATGCCGACCGCGTCGACCGCCTCGCGCGCTGCGGCGAGATGGCTTTCCGAAGGCTCCTGCGACGCGGCCGGGCCCATGGCCGAACCGAGCGCGATGGCTGCACCGACGGCAAGGGCGATGCCCGCATACCTGAAATTCATGTCCAATCTCCTCTTTGCCGGCGCGCCCGCGCCGCTCGTTCTTCTTGACGACGCCTATACGCCGTCGATCGTCTTCACGCCATCCGGTTCGGCGACCACCGCCAGATCGGCAAGTCCCAGGAACAGCCCATGCTCCACGACGCCGGGGATCGCGTGAAGCGCATCCGAAAGTGCCAGTGGATCGGGAATACGGCCAAAAGATGCGTCGAGAATGACATGGCCGCCATCGGTGACGAAACGCTCGCCATTCTTTTCGCGAAGCCTGATTTCGCCCGTCAGTCCGCGCCGGCCGGCCGCCTTCTCGATGGCGATGCGCGTCGCGCCGAGGCCGAACGGATTGACCTCGATCGGCAGCGGGAACTTGCCGAGCGTGTCGACGACCTTGGAGGCGTCGGCGATCACGATCATGCGCTTCGAGGCGAAGGCGACGATCTTTTCGCGCAGGAGCGCCCCGCCGCCGCCCTTGACGAGCGACAGGCCGGGCCCGATCTCGTCCGCGCCGTCGATGGTGAGGTCGAGCGCCGGTTCGTCGTCGAGCGTCGCGAGCGGCACGCCCAGATCGCGGCAAAGCTCGGCCGTGCGTTCCGAGGTCGGCACGCCGATGATCTTGAGCCCGTCGGAAACCCGAACCGCGAGCAGACGCACGAATTCCTCGGCGGTCGAGCCCGTGCCGATGCCGAGCTTCATGCCGTCTTCCACATGGGAAAGGGCGACCCGTGCCGCTTCGATCTTCAGCGCTCGCGCATCCATGTCCCGCTCCTTGATTGCAGGACGCCGTTTATCATCTTCGCCCGCGCTGGCAAACCGTCCCTGCCTTGCGCGCGCCCCATGGCCAAGCTAGACCGACCGCAACGCAAGCCAATGGACCATCCGATGACCGCTCCCATCATTGTCTTCGATCTCGACGGCACGCTTGTCGACACCGCGCCTGACCTGATGGCGAGCCTCAATCATTGCCTGGCGCTCGACGGCATGACCGTCGCCGGGCCCGCCGAGTTCCGCCGCTTCGTCGGCATGGGCGGCAAGGTGATGATCGAGCGCGCCTATGCGGCGCAGCAGCGCGTCCTATCCGACGAGCGCCTCAAGGATCTACTCGACACGTTCATCGAGCATTACGGCTCGAACATGCCCGGCGAATCGCAGCCCTATGAGGGCGTCGTCGCCGCGCTCGACCGGTTCGACGATGCCGGCTACCTGACGGCGATCTGCACCAACAAGTTCGAGCTGCACTCGACGCGGCTGATGCAGGGGCTGGGTCTCACCGAGCGCTTCCGCGCCATCTGCGGCCAGGACACGTTCGCCTTCCGCAAGCCCGACCCGCGCCACCTGGTTGAGACGATTGCGCGCGCCGGCGGCAATCCGGAACGCGCCATCATGGTCGGCGATTCCGAGACCGACATCAGAACGGCGAAAGCCGCGGGCATTCCCGTCGTCGCCGTGGACTTCGGCTACACCGACAAGCACGTGCGCGAATTCGAGCCGTCGCACATCATTTCGCATTTCGACGAGCTGACGGTCGAGCTTGCCGACCGGCTGATCGCAGCGGCAACCTCGCCCCGCTCCAAGACCGCTTGACGGAACCGGCCGGATGCTCCTATACGCGGGCCACGTTCGGTCCGCCGGACGACTTTGAGCGCCTGGCGCTCATGGGCGCGTAGCTCAGCGGGAGAGCATTCGCTTCACACGCGAAGGGTCACAGGTTCAATCCCTGTCGCGCCCACCATTTGTTTATCTCACGGCAGTTCGCTTCGCTCACGCCTCCGATGGGGCGCGCTGGCCGCGCGACGCCCGGTCGGGCTTGCGAACCCTTGCCGGTTCGAAACGGGATGCTTCGGGCTCGCGACTTGCTGCCTGCCGAACGCCGTCAGATCGACGGCGCCCTCGCCGCTTCGATGCGCTCCATCGCCTCGCGCGTCTTCAGGTCGCGGTCGTAGACGTCGGGATAGTAGCCCATCTTGCCGCCGGCTTCCGGCCATGCCGTGAAGTAGGAGACGTAAACCGGCACGTTCTCCTTCAGATTGTCGCGGCCGTGCTGGCCTGCCAGGCGCGCGTCGACCTCTGCACGATCCCAGCCGAGCACCGCCGCCGCCATGGCGCGCGGGTCTTCGAGGCGCACGCAGCCATTGGACAGCGCGCGGTTGTCGCGGCTGAAGAGATGCCGGTCGGGCGTGTCGTGCATGTAGATCGCGTGCTTGTTCGGGAACATGATCTTCAACTCGCCGAGCGCGTTGCTCGGGCCCGGCCGCTGGCGCACGTTGAAGGGGATGTTGGCGCCGTAGCGCGTCCAGTCGATCGCCGAGGACGAGATCTGGCGGCCCTGCTGGTCCGTCACCTCGAAGCCGGAACGATCGAGATAGGACGGGTCGGCGTAGAGCTTGGGCAGGTACTTGTTGACGATGATCGAGCGCGGCACGCCCCAATAGGGGTGGAACTCGACATAGGAGATCTCGTCCTGGAAGAAGTAGGTCTGCGTCGCCTTGGTGCCGACGACCGTGCGCATCGCTAGCTTCTCGGCCCCGCCCTCGACATAGCTAGCCATTGCCGACGGCGCGTTGAGGAACACGTAGCGGTCGCCGAAATCCGACGGCATCCAGCGAAGCTGCTCCATCGCGAGCTTCACCTTCTCGATCCGCGCGGCCTTCGATTCGCCGGCGAACGCCGTGACCGTGCGTGGGCCGATGATGCCGTCGACCTGCAGACCGCGCTTTTCCTGCGCCGCCTTGATGACGGCGACCAGATCGTCCGAATAGATCTGGCTGGCGCGGTTGAGTTCGATCGCAGTCGCGTGCTGGGCGAGGAAGGACTGGTCCGCTTCTTTCTCGATCACGGCGAGGATTTTCGGCAGTTCGGAATTCGTCTGGCCCGGCCGGATGAACGTGCCCGGCGCGATGACGATGCTCTTCTCCTCGCTGGCGCGAAGCTCCTCGAGCTCGACCTGCATGGCCTTGTAGAATTCGTTCTGCGGATGGAGCGCGCGCAGCGCATCGCGCGCGTCGTCGCCTCCGGAGAGCTTCGACAGGAGGCCGGCGTAGTTCACCGTCTTCAGTTCGAAATCGTGATAGCCGGAGATGCGGTTCGGATCGACGCGTCCGGCATGGATGTCGCGCGCATAGCGCAGCATGCGCGCCGACAGCGCCATTTCGAATCGCGCCAGCGCCGCCTCGTCGTTCGCGCGCGGCATCGAGACGGCGTAGTCGCCGGGGTTGAGCCCGTAATCGTCGGCGCTCGCCAGTTCCCGCAGCACGTCGCGCGCCGCCGGATTGACGCGCCCGCCATCGGACCAGATCATCTGCGGGTGCTTCGAATAATGCGCCACGACGGCATCGCCGATCGCCTGCTCGGCGTAGAAATCGAACGTCGCGAGATCGTCGAGCGAACCGGCGATCGTCGCCGCCGTCACCTTTGCGGGCTTCGGCGCCTGCCTGCGAACGTCGATCTCCAGTGTCGGATTGGCGCCGACGACCGACGGGGCCGCCCTGTCGTCGCGCGCGGCCATCCGGCGACGCTGCTCGCCGCGCGTCTCGTTGCCTTCCAGCGCCTTCTCGACCGCCTCTTCCAGGCTGCCGCCGGCAACGGTGACCGTGCGCGACGAAACGGGCGCGCCCTGCGTCGTCGCGCCGACCGTGCCGTGGTCGATACCCGAATTCACCAGCGCCGGATCGATCGAGATCGCGGCGAAGTTCACCTTCGTCAGCGCATCGGTCTTGTAGGTGAAATATTGCGGGCCCGTCACGCGCGGGGCCTGCGGTGGTGCGGCGCGGCGAACCTGCTGCTGGGCCGGCGCCTGCGGATATTGCTGCTGGTATTGCGGCTCGACATAGCGGCGCGGCGGCTGGTTGAACAGGCGCTCGAAGAAGCCTTGCGCGGAAGCGCTCTCCACGCCGGTCAGGAGCGACGCCGCGAGCGCGGTTGAGGTCAGGGCCAGAGCCCGAAGGCGCATACGCTTGATCATGTCGTCCAATCCGTTCGAGAGTTCCAGTCGCGCGCGGCGTGGCCGGCGAATACAGGGTCCGACACTGGACCCGATATGGTTTCCAAATCGCAAACTCTCGCCCGCCACGACGAGGATGCTAAGGATGACGGAGCGTCCTGTTCAAGGCATCCGGCACCCTTCGGGCCGGTTTTGCGGCGACCATTGCAGGAATACAACGCTTTGGCCTCGGCCTAAAGGCAGACTTCAATCCGGGCGCGAAAGGCTTTAAGAGCCTGCCAACCTGTTCGTTTCCGGAGACCCTTCGCCGATGGCCGACTACGCAAGCGCCGAGCTTTTCCCCCTCGCAGCCGACGAAACGCCCTATCGCAAGCTGACCTCCGACCATGTCAGCGTCGACACCTTCCGCGGCCAGGAAATCCTGACGGTCGACGCCGAGGGCCTGCGCCTCCTGTCGGAAACCGCCTTTGCGGACATCAACCATCTGCTTCGCCCCGGCCATCTGAAGCAGCTTGCCGCGATTCTCGAAGACCCGGAAGCGACCGACAATGATCGCTTCGTCGCCTACGATCTCCTGAAGAACGCCAACATCGCCGCCGGCGGCGTCCTGCCGATGTGCCAGGATACCGGCACGGCGATCATCATGGGCAAGAAGGGCCGGCGCGTCTGGACCGAGGGCGGCGATGCCGATGCGCTCGGCCAGGGCGTGCTCGACGCCTATGAGAAGAAGAACCTGCGCTATTCGCAGCTCGCGCCGCTGACGATGTTCGAAGAGAAGAACACCAGGAACAACCTGCCGGCGCAGATCGACATCTACGAGGATGGCGAGGACGCCTACAAATTCCTGTTCGTCGCCAAGGGCGGCGGCTCGGCCAACAAGACCTTCCTCTACCAGGGCACGCCGTCGCTGATGACGCGCGACCGGCTGCTCGATTTCCTCAAGGAAAAGATACTGACGCTCGGCACCGCCGCTTGCCCGCCCTATCACCTGGCGATCGTCATCGGCGGTACGTCGGCTGAGATGAACCTCAAGACCGTCAAGCTCGCCTCGACGCGCTATCTCGACGGCCTGCCGACCTCGGGCAGCGAGACCGGCCACGCCTTCCGCGACCTCGAAATGGAAGCCGAGGTCCACAAGATGACGCAGGCGATGGGTGTCGGCGCGCAGTTCGGCGGCAAATATTTCTGCCACGACGTGCGCGTCATCCGCCTGCCCCGCCACGGCGCTTCGCTGCCGATCGGGCTCGGCGTCTCCTGCTCGGCCGACCGCCAGGCCAAGGGCAAGATCACGAAGGACGGCATTTTTCTCGAGGAACTGGAGACCAACCCGGCCCGCTACATGCCCGACATCGACGAGGAGAAGCTGACCTCGCATGTGGTGAAGGTCGACCTCAACCAGCCGATGGGCGAGATCCTGAAGATCCTCTCCGCCCAGCCGGTCAAGACCCGCGTGTCGCTGACCGGCCCGATCATCGTCGCCCGCGATCTCGCCCATGCCAAGATCCGCGAACGTCTCGAAGCCGGCGAGCCGATGCCGGACTATTTCAAGAACCATCCGATCTACTATGCCGGCCCGGCAAAGACACCTGCCGGTTATGCCTCGGGCTCGTTCGGGCCGACGACGGCGGGACGCATGGACAGCTATGTCGACCAGTTCCAGTCCTTCGGCGGGTCGATGGTGATGCTCGCCAAGGGCAACCGCTCGCGCCAGGTGCGCGAGGCCTGCGGCAGCCATGGCGGGTTCTATCTCGGCTCGATCGGCGGTCCCGCCGCGCGCCTGGCGCAGGACTGCATCAGACGAGTGGAAGTCGTCGAGTATCCCGAACTCGGTATGGAAGCGATCTGGCGCATCGAGGTCGAGGACTTCCCCGCCTTCATCGTCATCGACGACAAGGGCAACGACTTCTTCAAGGAACTGAACCTCGGCTGACGGGGCGCGCGGGGGCGTCTTGCGCTGGCGCTTCCGCCCGGCCATCATCGGCAGGTCAGGAGGCCTGCCATGAAAAAGGGCTATAAGGCATTGCTCGAAGAAGCCAATGCCGAAATCGAGGCGGTATCGCCTGCCGAGGCGCAGGAACTCGCCGCGCGCGACGACGTCGTGCTGGTCGACATCCGCGATCCGCGCGAACTCGACCGCGAGGGGCGCATTCCGCACACGCTGCATGCGCCGCGTGGCATGCTGGAATTCTGGATCGATCCGGAAAGTCCCTACCACAAGCCAGTCTTTGCCAGCGGCAAGACGTTCGTCTTCTTCTGTGCCGGGGGCCTGCGCTCCGCGCTCGCCACCAAGACCGCGCAGGACATGGGGCTAACCGCCGTCAAGCATATCGAGGGCGGGTTCGGCGCCTGGAAGGCGGCCGGCCTGCCTTATGATCCGCCGGTCGAGCGCAAGCCTTGACCGTAACGAAGCCGACCGACGCCCCGCGCCTGCCCTGGGACAATCCCCGGTTCCGCAACTGGATCGCGGTCGTGCGGGCCGAGCGCGCCGTGGTGCGCGAACTCGCCAAGGCGATCGCGCCGCTGAAGATCGGCCAGCTCGACGTCCTGATGAACCTCTACCGGCATCCCGGCCTGTCGCAGCACGATCTCGCGCGCCGGCTGCTCGTCGGCCGCTCGAACATCACGATGCTGCTGCCGCAGCTCGAAAGCCAGGGCTTGCTGCGCCGCGACCCCGACGAGAACGACCGCCGCGTCCTGCGGCTCTACCTCACCGACGAGGGCGAGGCGCGGCTAATGGCGGCGATGGAGATCTACGCCGCGCTCCTCGACCGCGTCATGGCGCAATCGACCCCCGACCAGTGCGAGCGCCTCGGCGACCAGATGCGCCGGATCAGCGAGGCGCTGAAGGAAGACTAATCCCGCGACAGGTGCTTCGCCGCCAGCTCGTCGAGATAAGCCTGCCAGCGCGTGTCCTTCTCGTGGCCGAGCGTGTGCAGGTAATCCCAGGTGAAGATGCCGGTGTCGTGCCCGTCGTCGAAGACGATGCGCACGGCGTAGTTGCCGACCGGCTCCATTTTCGAGATCGCGACGTTGCGCTTGCCCGGCACGGTCACGCGCTGTTCGGGCGAGTGGCCCTGCACTTCGGCGGACGGCGAGACGACGCGCAGGAACTCCGCTTCGAGCGGGATCGGCGCGTGGTTGTCGAAGAGAACGGTCAGCAGCCGCCGGTCCTTCGAGACGCGCAATTCCGATGGTGGCCGCATGTGAAATCCTCTTCGCTCTTTCCCATCCGAATGCCTCAATTCATCGTCATGCGCCAGACTTTCGGCGCATCGGGCTTGCGCGCGGGACAAAAGATCACGAAATTGACGGAATGGGCATCGAAGGCAACGGCATGAAGCTCGGCGACACCAGCATGATCGACCCGTTCGGGCGCGCGATCTCCTATCTGCGCGTCTCGGTGACGGATCGCTGCGACTTCCGCTGCACCTATTGCATGGCGGAAGACATGACCTTCCTGCCCAAGCGCGACCTTCTCAGCCTCGAGGAACTCGACCGGCTCTGCACAGTCTTCATCGAAAAGGGCGTGAAGAAGCTGCGTCTGACCGGCGGCGAGCCACTGGTGCGCAAGAACATCATGCACCTCGTCCGCGACCTCTCGCGCCACATCGAGAGCGGCGCGCTCGAGGAATTGACGCTGACCACCAATGGCTCGCAGCTCCAGCGCTTCGCGGCCGAGCTCGCCGAATGCGGCGTCAGGCGGATCAACGTCTCGCTCGATACGCTCGACCCGACGAAGTTTCGTCAGATCACCCGCTGGGGCGACATCTCCAAGGTCATGGCCGGCATCGATGCCGCGCAGGCGGCGGGGCTGAAGATCAAGATCAACGCCGTGGCGCTCAAGGGCTTCAACGACCACGAAATCCCCGCCATGCTGCGCTGGGCGCATGGCCGCGGCATGGACATGACGGTCATCGAGACAATGCCGATGGGCGAGATCGACGAGGACCGGACCGACCAGTATCTGCCGCTGTCGCTCCTGCGCGCGCAGCTCGAACGCCAGTTCACCTTTACCGACATCCCGTTCAAGACCGGCGGGCCCGCGCGCTATGTCGAGGTGGCGGAGACCGGCGGACGGCTCGGCTTCATCACGCCAATGACGCACAATTTCTGCGAAAGCTGCAACCGGGTTCGCCTCACCTGCACCGGCACGCTCTATATGTGCCTCGGCCAGGACGACGCCGCCGACTTAAGGGCTCCGCTGCGCGCCTCGGAAGGCAACGACCTCCTGTCGAGCGCGATCGACGAAGCGATCGGGCGCAAGCCCAAGGGCCACGACTTCATCATCGACCGGCGCACCAACCGGCCGTCCGTCTCCCGGCATATGAGCGTGACCGGCGGCTGATGCCTTCTGTGGCGTAGAGTTTTGCCGCGCTGGTCCGTTGCGCGCGGCGAAGCGGCATCCTATGGCATCGTTGAGCCAACCGACGAGCCAGTCCCCCGTGAATCTCTCGCCCAATCTTCGCGCCGCCCTCTTCATGGCCATTTCGATGGCCGGTTTCACGATCAACGACGCGCTGACCAAATCGGTCATCGGCGAGATGAATGCTGCGCAGGTGATGGTCGTCCGCGGCACCTTCGCGACGATCCTGATCGGTCTCCTCGCCTGGCACAGCGGCGTCCTTCGCGCGCTCGGGCTCATTCGCCAGCCGCTCGTCGCCATCCGCGCCATCGGCGAGGTCGGCAGCACCTTGTGCTTCCTCGCGGCGCTGGCGCAGATGCCGCTCGCGAACGTCTCTGCCATCCTGCAGGCGCTGCCGCTCGCCGTCACCATGGGCGCGGCGCTGTTCATGAACGAGCCGGTCGGCTGGCGGCGCTGGACCGCCATTCTCGTCGGCTTCGCGGGTGTCCTGATCATCGTGCGGCCCGGTTTCGAGGGCTTCAATTCCTATGCGCTTCTGGCGCTCCTCTGCGTCGCCTTCTGCGCGGTTCGCGACCTCATCACCCGGCGGATTCCCGAAGGCATCCCGACGCTTGCCGTCTCCTTTGCGACCGCGCTCTTCGTCACCATCGCCGGCGGTGTCCTCGTCGTGCCCTATGGCGGCTGGACGGACATGACCGTAACCTCGACGTCGCTCCTGTTCGCAGCCGCCCTGCTGCTGATCGTCGGCTACCAGTTCATCATCATGGCCATGCGGGTCGGCGACATCTCCTTCGTCGCCCCGTTCCGCTACACGGCGCTGATCTGGGCCCTGCTCATCGGCCTGCTCGTCTTCGGCGAAGTTCCCGACACCGCCATGCTGGTCGGCGCGGCGATCGTCGTCGCATCGGGGCTCTATACGCTCTACCGCGAGCGACATGCCGGCAAGACGCAACCGGTGATCGAGACAACGACGCCCGCGATGGCGCCCGACGGCGCCTGAGGCGCTTGAAGCGGGCGCGGAGGAGGCCTATTCAGGCGGCATGATTAACGCGTTTACTTCAACCCGATGACGCTTCCCCTCGCCCATCGATCGGCAACGCCGCCACATATCTTCACGCTCGTCATGGCGACGGCGTCGAGCACGCTGGCGATGAACGTCTTCCTGCCGTCCCTGCCCGCAATGGCGCGGCATTTCGATGCCGACTACGCGGTCGTGCAGCTTGCGGTCGCGCTCTATCTCGTCGCCACCGCAATCCTTCAGCTCTTCATCGGCCCGGCGTCGGACAGGTTCGGGCGCCGGCCGGTCCTGCTCATCTGCTTTTCAGTCTTCCTCGTCGGCACGCTCGCGGCGATGTTCGCACCCACGATCGAAATCCTGCTCGCCTGCCGCATCCTCCAGGCGTTCTCGGCCGCCGGCATGGTTCTGTCGCGGGCGATCGTGCGCGACACGGTCGGGCCGGACCAGGCGGCGAGCAAGATCGGCTACGTCACGATGGGCATGACGCTCGTTCCGATGATCGGCCCGATCATCGGCGGCTTTCTCGACGAGCTCTATGGCTGGCAGTCGACCTTCCTGCTCACCTTCGCCTTCGGCCTCGTCTCCTTCGCCATCATCTGGGTCGATCTCGGCGAAACCAATCTTCGGCCCTCGTCGTCGCTGTTCGAGCAGGTGCGTTCCTATCCCGAGCTGATCCGGTCGGAGCGGTTCTGGGGCTACACGCTGACGGCGGCGTTCACATCCGGCACCTTCTTCGCCTTCCTCGGCGGCGGGCCCTATGTCGCGAGCGAAATCTTCGGCCTGTCGCCTTCGCAATACGGGTTCTATTTCGGCTTCGTCTCGGTCGGCTACCTGGTCGGCAATTTCCTCTCCGGCCGCCTGTCGAGCCGCCTCGGCATCAACCGCATGCTGATGACCGGCAACATCGTCGCGGCGAGCGGCATGTCCGTGCCGCTTCTCCTCTATTTCGCCGGCTACGTCTCGCCGGCCTCGCTCTTCGTACCGGTCATGTTCGTCGGCCTCGGCAACGGCATGACGCTGCCCAACGCCATGGCCGGCATCGTTTCGGTGCGCCCGCACATCGCGGGCTCGGCCTCGGGGCTCGGCGGCTCGCTGCAGATCGGCGGCGGCGCGGGGCTTTCGATCCTCGCCGGCGCGCTGCTCGGCCCGGAAACCGGCCCGGCGCCGCTTCTCTGGGTCATGCTGGCCTCGTCCTGCTCCGGCATCCTCGCCGCGCTCTACGTGCTGAACGTCGCCGCGCGCAAGGGCGAGTTGGCGCGATGAGCATATGCGGCCTCGTCCTCGCAGGCGGACGCTCGACGCGCATGGGCGGCAGCGACAAGGCGATGACGATTCTGGCCGGCCAAACGCTGCTCGACCGCGCCGTCGCGCGTCTTTCCAGCCAGGTGGACGACGTCGTCGTCAGTTCGAACATGCTGGGACCGGATGCGGTAAATGCGCCGGTCATTGCCGACGCGACCGCAACTTTCGATGGCCCGCTCGCCGGGATCCAGGCCGGTCTCCAATGGGCGCAACCGCGCGGCCATGCGTCGCTCGCCAGCGTCGCCGTCGATACGCCCTTCTTTCCACCCGACCTCGTCCAGCGCCTTTGCGCTGGCGATTCCGCCCGTATCCAGGTCGCGCGATCCGGCGGGCGCGTCCACCCCGTCTTCGCCCTCTGGCCGATCGCCGCGCTCGATCCGCTGACCGCATTTCTCACACGAGCCGAAACCCGCAAGGTCATGGCATTTCTCGATGAGTTCGGTTTCGACGCCATCGACTTTGCGAGCGAACCCTTCGATCCATTTTTTAATGTCAACACACCCGACGACCTCGCCGAAGCGGAGCGCCTGATCGAACCATGAACCAGCGCGTCATTGGCATCACCGGCTGGAAGAATTCCGGCAAGACGACGCTCACCGAGCGGCTCGTGACCGAGTTCGTCGCGCGCGGGCTGAAGGTCTCGACCGTCAAGCACGCGCACCACGCCTTCGACATCGACCAGCCCGGCACGGATTCGCACCGCCACCGGGAGGCCGGCGCCGGAGAGGTCGCGATCGTCTCGGGAAATCGCTGGGCCCTGATGCACGAATTGCGCGACGAGCGTGAACCTTCGCTCGACGACGTCCTGGCTCGCCTTTCGCCTTGCGACCTCGTCATCGTCGAGGGCTACAAGCGCGAGGGTCACCTGAAGATCGAGACGCGCCGGCGCGCGGCGAAGGACACGCGCCCGCTTTCCGTCGACGACCCCAACATCGTCGCGGTCGCCAGCGACCACGCATTGCCGGGCGAAACCTTGCCCGTCTTCGCGATCGATGACATAGCGGCAATGGCAGATTTCATTACGTCCCGGCTGGGGCTCTGAAGCACGAAGAGGAGGAGAGGACGATGGCGAAGGTCGCATTTCTGGGTTTGGGCGTGATGGGATACCCGATGGCGGGATATCTCAAGACCAAGGGCGGCCACGACGTCACCGTCTACAACCGCACCTCCGCCAAGGCCGAGAAATGGGCCGCCGAGTTTTCGGGCAAATCGGCAAAGACGCCGGCCGACGCCGCCAAGGGCGCCGATTTCGTCTTCTCCTGCGTCGGCAATGACGACGATCTGCGCTCCGTCACGCTCGGCGAGAATGGCGCCTTCGCGTCAGTGGCTTCTGGCGCGATCTTCATCGACAACACGACCGCTTCGGCCGAAGTCGCCCGCGAACTCGCGGCCCTCGCCGGCGAAAAGGGCATCGGCTTCATCGACGCCCCCGTCTCGGGCGGCCAGGCGGGCGCCGAGAACGGCGTCCTCACCGTCATGTGCGGCGGCGACCAGGCGGTCTTCGACAAGGCAAAGCCCGTCATCGACGCCTATGCGCGCATGGTCGGGCTGATGGGGCCGGTCGGCGCGGGCCAGTTGACGAAGATGATCAACCAGATCTGCATCGCCGGCCTCGTTCAGGGCCTGTCGGAAGGCATCGCCTTCGGCCAGCGCGCCGGGCTCGACATCGAGAAGGTCGTCGAGGTGATCTCCAAGGGCGCCGCAGGCTCGTGGCAGATGGAAAACCGCTGGAAGACGATGCGCGACGGCAAGTTCGATTTCGGCTTCGCAGTCGACTGGATGCGCAAGGATCTCGGCATCTGCCTCGAGGAAGCCGACCGCAACGGCGCACAGCTTCCCGTCACCGCGCTGATCGACCAATTCTACAAGGACGTGCAGGGCAAGGGCGGCAAGCGCTGGGACACGTCGTCCCTGATCTCGCGTCTTTCCTGATCAAGCGGCATTGCTGGACGAACCGCTCTCCTTGTCGAGCACCATGTAGTCGAGCGGCAGTTCGGTCGTGTACTTGATCTGCTCCATGGCGAAGGACGAGGACACGTCGCGGATCTCGATCTTGGCGATCAGGCGCTTGTAGAAGGCGTCGTAGGCGGCGATGTCGGGCACGACGACGCGCAGCAGATAGTCGATGTCGCCGCTCATCCGGTAGAACTCGATGACTTCGGGGAACTCCTGGATGACCTCGGAGAACCGGCGCAGCCATTCGTGGCTGTGCGAGTTCGTTCGGATCGAGACGAACACCGTCACCCGCGCATTGATGCGCACCGGATCGAGCAGTGCCACCCGCTTGCGGATGACGCCTTCTTCCTCGAGCTTCTGGATGCGGCGCCAGCACGGCGTCGTCGACAGGCCCACCTTCTTGGCGACGTCGGCCACGGCGAGCGTGGAATCTTCCTGCAGCAGGCGCAGGATCTTGCGGTCGAGGCGGTCCATTTGAGGCTCCGATGAGAAATCTCATGCTAAAATGACGAAGTTTCCCGCGATAGCCAAGCATGAAGCAGGGGCATCGACCCTCATCGAAGCAAAATCGTCCTAATTGCCGGGCTCCATCGACAATCGGATTTCGCGGCGCAGCACCGGAAGCAATTCGCTTTCGAAGAACGGGTGCCGTTTCAGCCAGCCCGTGTTGCGCCAGGAGGGATGCGGCAGCGGCATGATGCGCGGGGCCGTGTTGCGCAGGAAGATCGCCCGCCAGTTCTCGACATTGTTCGTCAGCGAGCGGCCGAACGCAGGCCCGAGATGCCAGCGCTGGGCATGAAGCCCGATCGCCAGTACGAGGTCGATCTGCGGCATGGTCGCCAAAAGCGGCGCGCGCCAGGCCGGCGCGCATTCGCGGCGCGGCGGCAGGTCGCCGCCCTTGGCGTCCTGGCCGGGAAAGCAGAATCCCATCGGAACGATGGCGAAGCGTGCCGGGTCGTAGAATTCCGCGCGCGTGACGCCCATCCAGTCGCGAAGCCGGTCGCCCGAACGGTCGTTGAAGGGCAGACCCGTCGCGTGAACGCGCGTGCCCGGCGCCTGTCCGGCGATCAGCACGCGGGCGGTCGAGGATGCGACCACGACCGGGCGCGGCTCGTGCGGCAGCGGGAACTTGAAAGGCGCGTCCCGGCAGATCCGGCAGAGCCCGATGCGCCGGGCGAGTTCCTCCGCTTCGCCCAGGATCAGGCCTTGGCGCTCGGCCGCGCAGAGACCTCCGCGAACCAGCGCTTCACGTTCTCGAGCTTGGCAGGCACTTCCAGCCGCGCCGGCTTCATGAACTCGACACCGACGAGGCCGGTGATGTCGGCGATCGTGTAGTCGTCGCCGGCGATGAAGCGGCTGTCGGCTAGATGGCGGTCGAGCATGTGCAGATAGTCGATCGCCTTCGGCTTGTTCGCCTCGCCCCATTCGGGAATCTGCGGCACTTCCCATTCCTTCATCGCCGGATGGATGTGCCGGAAGGCCTGCGCGACGGCGGAGAGGAAGTGCAGTTCCATGCGCCGCTGCCACATCTCGACCTGCGCACGCCCCAGCGCGCCGGTGCCGAACAGCGGCGGCTCGGGCTGAAGCTCCTCGAAATAGCGGCAGATCGCGACCGATTCGGCGAGGATCGTGCCGTCGTCGAGCTCGAGCACCGGCAGGCGCTGCAGCGGGTTGCGGCGCGTCACCGCCTCGGACTTGTGCCCCATCGCGCCCATGTCCACCGGCTCGAGCGGGACCTCGATGCCCTTTTCGGCGAGAAAAATCCGCACCCGGCGCGGGTTCGGCGCGCGGCCACCGTCGTAAAGCTTCATTCGTGTCTCTCCCTGGTTCATTCCATCTCTAGACCGGAAATCGCCTCACCCGCCAGACGCGTTTCACCAGCGATCGACCCAAAGCCGCAGGCGGTCGAGGACCGGATCGAACAATCCGCCATCCTCGCTCGCCATGCCGCGCGTCGAGCGCCACTCGCGCGGCCGCTCGAAATCGCCAGCCCAGATGCCGCGCCGCGCGGTTCGCGCGCGCATCTCGGCAATGTCATAGTCTCCGGACGCGACCGCCCAGCCCGTCTCGACCATCCGCGCGGCAAGGTTCACGTCGCCGGCGTGGCAGGTTGCGAGGAACCTGCCGTAGCGGTCCTTGCGTCGCGTCGCGCAGGTGATTTCTTGCCCTCCGACAAGCTGCCGCAGCCGCTCGCGCGCCTCGCGGCCGCAATCATAGATCGCAACGCCATTGTCGCAGGTCTGGTCGAGTTCCGGCGCGTCGATGCCGACGAGCCGGATGCGCCCGTCGCGCGAATCGATCGTGTCGCCGTCGATCACGCGCACCGTCGAGACGATCTCGTGCGCCGCGCGCTGCTCGAAGTTCCAGGCGAGCGCGCCGAGGATCAGGAACATGCCCGCCGTCAGCGCCAGGTCGCGCAGGCCGAGCGGACGCATCGCGCCCCTGCCCCGCCGTCTGCGGGCCTGCCTTGGTCTGCGAAAGGGAAGGACTGGCAAGCGAAGGGTCTCTTAATCTTCTGTGCTTAGACTTCGCGGCGATCATTGGCGCGCATTGACTGATATTTCGTATGGCGTTTACAGGCACGCAACTTGCCGACAAGAATATCGTGGACCGCAGAAAGGCGCATCGCAACACCGATGTCGCCAAGGCCGTCCGGCGCACGCGCGAGCGCCTGTCGCAGCGCGAGGGCAATCCGGTCTTCGAACGCGACCTCCTGAAGCTCCACGCCCGCGCGATGATCAACACGGCGGCGGCGATCCCGCTGATGGTGGTGGTCGTCATGGCGGGCGGCGTCTTCGCCGGCACCGGGCCGCAGATCGTCATCTGGGCGATCATCACCGTCGCCTGCTATCTCGGCCTCGCGCTGATCGCCCGCCGCGTCGACCGGGCCGACATCAACGAACTCGACGCCGTCGGCGTCAAGCGCTCCTTCCTGCTCGGCCATTTCGTTTCCGGGCTCGGCTGGGCGTATCTGGCGACCATCGAATGCGTCGAATGTCAGCTCGACCAGTTCACCGTCCTGAAGACGGTCGTTCTGCTGCTGGCCATCGCCTCGACCGCGCTGATCTCGCATACGCTGCGCGGCGCCCTCTTCCTCACCTTCGCCCTGCCGGTCGCGGTCTTTGCCTACCTGACCGTCAACATGGCGATGCCGGTCGAGGCGATCATGGTGGCGCTGCTCGCCGTCTCGCTCGGCTTCTTCACCTTCGTCGCCCGCCACATGAACCGTTCGGCCGTCATGCTCCTTTCCTACCAGGCTGAGAAGGACGGGCTGATCGGCGAGCTGGAGACGGCGAAGTCCATGTCGGACGAGGCCCGCCGCCGCGCCGAGGAAGCGAACCTAGCCAAGTCGCGCTTCCTCGCCACGATGAGCCACGAATTGCGCACGCCGCTGAACGCGATCCTCGGTTTTTCGGAAGTCATGGGCAACGAGGTTCTCGGGCCGATGCACAACGAGACCTATCGCGACTATTCGCGCGACATCAACGCGTCCGGCCAGCACCTGCTCAATCTCATCAACGAAATCCTCGACCTCTCGCGCATCGAGGCAGGCCGCTACCAGCTCAACGAGGAGCCGCTGTCGCTGACCGGCGTCGTCGAGGAATGCTGCCATCTGATGGAGTTGAAGGCGCACAAGAAGTCGATCCGCCTCGTCCAGCAGTTCGAACCGACCCTGCCGCGCCTTCTCGCGGATGAACGTTCGCTGCGCCAGATCACGCTCAACCTCATCTCCAATGCCGTGAAGTTCGCGCCGAACGGTTCGGAAGTGCGCGTGCGCGTCGGCTGGACGGCCGGCGGCGGGCAGTATGTCTCGGTCAAGGACAACGGACCCGGTATTCCGGCCGAGGAAATTCCCGTCGTTCTCTCCGCCTTCGGCCAGGGCTCGATCGCCATCAAGAGCGCCGAGCAGGGAACCGGGCTCGGCCTGCCCATCGTCCAGGGCCTGCTCGAACTTCACGGCGGCGAGTTCCAGCTTCGCTCGAAGCTGCGCGAAGGCACGGAAGCCATCGCCATCCTGCCACCGGCGCGCGTCATGGAAGCGCTCCCCGCACTCCCCACCCGCCAGCGAGCGGTGGCCGGGCGACGCTAGATCAGTTCTGCCGGATCGTCATCGAGCCGAAGGTCTGCGCCGCGTTCTTCAGCACCAGTGCGCCCATCGCCGCGCCGATCCCCTCGCCTTCGCCTATTTCGAGGTCGAGGATCGGCTTCAGGCCGAGCGCCTGCGCCGCATGGCGCTGGCCGCGATTGGTCGTCGCGTGGCCGAGCAGGCAATGGTCGATCGCTTCGGGCCGGACGCAATGGAGCACTGCCGCAGCGGCCAGCGACACGATGCCGTCGAGCACCACCGGAATCCGCTCCATGCGCGCCGCAAGGATGGCACCGGCGATCGCGGCGATCTCGCGTCCGCCGAGGCGGCGCAGCGCCTCCAGCGGGTCTTTCACATGGCTCCCATGCAGCGCGACCGCCTTGTCGATCAGGCGGATGCGCCGTTCGGTCAGGTCGGGCTCGCCGACCGGCTCGATCCAGTCGAGCGCGGCCCTTCCGTGAAGTGCCATCAGGAGCGCCGCCGCCACCGTCTCGCCGCCGACGCCGAGGCTGCCGATGCCGATCAGGTCCGCGCCGCCTGCGATCGCCTCCATGCCGAAGGCCATGGTCACGGCGCAGCCGCGCTCGTCGAAGGCCGGGCCTTCCGAGATGTCGTCCACCGGCAGGTGCAACGCGAGATCGAAGACCTTGAGGCCGAAATCGTTTGCCGCGCAGATCTGGTTGATCGCCGCGCCGCCCGCCGCGCAGAACTCGACCATTGCCTGCGTCTCGTTCGCCTGACGCGTGCTGATGCCATGCTTCGCGATCCCGTGCGTGCCGGCAAAGAGCGTGACCATCGGCCGCGAAATCTGCAGCTGGCTCCGGGCCTGCCAACCGGCCAGCCAGACGGCCAGTTCGCCCATGCGGCCGAGCGGCACGCCCTGCCCTTCGAGAAGCCGCAGCCGCGCTTCCGCGTCGCGCCGCGCCGCCTTGTCCGCCTCGGGCAGGCGTCGCAGGAGGTCGCGATAATCGTCGAAAGGCAGGCCGCTGGTCATCGAATGCTCCTCGGAATCTGCGTTAGCGCATACCCAAGTCGCGTCGCGATCACAATGGCCGATGCCGCCGCTCGTCTTGCGTCGGTTCGCGAATTGACCCATCTGTGACGGATGGCAAGGAACTCTTGATGACCGCGATCGAATCGCCCTGCATCCTCGTCTGCTCGATCGACATGGCGACCGGCTATTGCTTCGGCTGCGGGCGCACGCGCGAGGAGATTGGCGCGTGGACTGCGATGACGCCGCAGGCGCGGCGCGAGACGATGGCGGAACTGCCCGCGCGCATGGAAACGATGGAACGCCGCCCCCGCCGCGAGACCCGGCGCGCGCGCATGGCGCGCGAACGCGACCTGGCGCAGGACTGAGCGATGGGACGCCTCTTCTGGATAGTAATCGCAGTCATGGCCATCGGGCTCGTCGCGCTGATCGCGACGGGCGACGGCGGCACGCTCTTCGGCCTCGACGGCGACAGCTTCGCGCAGACGCTCTATCTCGGCCTTCTCGGCGCGGTCGTCGCCGTCGGCATCCTGGGCTCGGGCCAGCGCTTCGGCCCGATGGCCCGCACGCTCGCCATCTGGCTCGTCATCATCATGGCGCTGATGGTCGGCTATCAGTATCGCTACGAATTGCAGGATGTCGGCAGCCGCCTGACGGCCGGTCTCATTCCCGGAAGTCCGCTCTCGATGGTCGGCGACGACGGCCGCGCGGCGGTCATGATCGACCGGATGGCGAACGGCCATTTCGAGATTCGCGCCTCGATCAACGGCACGAGCGTCAACACCGTCGTCGACACCGGCGCGACGACGACCGTGCTCAGCGCCACGGATGCCCGCCGCATCGGCTTCGAGCCGGACGATCTGAGCTTCACCGTGCCGATCATGACAGCCAACGGCCCGGCGCAGGCGGCGCAAATCGTCATCGACGAAATCCGCATCGGCGAGATTTCACGCACCCGCCTGCCCGCCCTCGTCGCTGCGGACGGTCAGCTCGACCGCACGCTTCTTGGCATGAACTTCATCGGCTCGCTGTCGGGCTTCGACATGCGCGGCGAGCGGCTCATCCTGCGCGATTGAGCGCTACTCGATCAGGCTTATGAAGAACCGCGCGGAGATGAAGATGCAGAAGAGGCCGAAGGCGACCTCGAGTTGCCGCTTCTTCAGCGCATGCGCGATGCGGACGCCATAGGGCGTCACGATCAAGGCGATCGGAATGATCAGCGCGACGGCGATCCAGTTGATGAAGCCGGTGGACAGGATCGGCAGGTCGGGATGGTCCCAGCCGGCCCAGATGTAGCCGATCGTGCCGGGGATGGCGATCAGGACGCCGACGCCCGACGACGTCGCCACAGCCTGATGCATCGGCCTTCCGTAGATGGTCATGAAAGTGTTGTTCATGACGCCGCCGCCGATGCCCATCAGGGTCGAGAAATAGCCGATGACGACGCCGGCCACGCTGCGCCCGCCCGTTCCCGGCAGGTCGCCGTTGAGCTTCCAGGATTCGCGATTGAACAAAAGCCGCACTGCGACGAGCAGCATCAGGACGGCGAAGACGATGCGCAGGCCTTCGCTGGAGATGTAGGCGGCGGTGATCGACGCCAGCACGACGCCGATCGGCACCGGGATCAGGAAGCTCTTCAACAGATCCATGTCGACCGCGCCGCGCGCCTTGTGGCCGGTGAAGGAGCGGATCGAGGTCGGGATGATGATCGCCAGCGACGAGCCGACCGCCAGGTGCATGCGAACGACTTCGTCGACGCCGAGCAGGCCGAACACCTGGTAGAAGACCGGCACCAGCACCGCGCCGCCTCCGATGCCGAAAATCCCGGCCATCAGGCCCGCGACGACGCCCGCGGCGGCGATCGCCGCGGCAAAGACCGCAAGCTCGCTCCACGGCAGATCAAGTCCGGACATGCGCATTCCCCCGCAATTCGTTGCGCTCGTGCGCTAACGTGACGGGAGGGGAAAGTAAACCGCTCAGGCCGCGTCGCGGCTCTGGTCCAGGCTTATTTCGGCAAAGGCCGCGCGCAGGACTTCCGGCCCCGCACCCGGCCGCGTCGCGTCCGTCGAGAGGATCTGGCGGAACCGTCGCGCGCCCGGCATGCCATGGAACAGGCCGACCATGTGCCGCGTGACATGAGTCAGCCGGCCGCCGGCGGCGATATGCGCTGCGCTGTAGTCCGCCATGCGGTCGATGAGTTCGCGCCATTCGATCGGAGCCTCGGCCGCGCCGAAGATGCACTGGTCGACTTCGGCGAGCAGGCCGGGATTGTGGTAGGCGGCGCGGCCAAGCATGGCGCCGTCCGTATGCTCCAGGTGACGAAGGCATTCATCGAGATCGGCAATGCCGCCATTGATGCCGACGAAATCCGCGCCGAGCCGAGCCTTCAGACGGTAGACCCGGTCGTAGTCGAGCGGCGGAATGTCCCGGTTTTCCTTCGGGCTCAGCCCCTGCAGCCATGCCTTGCGCGCGTGAACCCAAAGCGCGTCGGCGCCCGCGGCCAGCACCTTGTCGGCAACCTCGTCGAGCGCGATCTCCGGGTCCTGCTCGTCGACGCCGATGCGGCACTTGACCGTGACCGGTACGGCCACCGCCGCCTTCATCGCCGAAACGCAGCCGGCCACAAGGTCCGGCGTGCGCATCAGGCAGGCGCCGAACGTGCCGCTCTGCACGCGGTCCGACGGGCAGCCGACATTGAGGTTGATCTCGTCATACCCCCACTCGGCCGCAATTTCCGCGGCCCTCGCAAGCTTCTCCGGATCGCTGCCGCCAAGCTGCAGGGCGACCGGATGTTCTTCCGGCGCAAAGCCCAGCAGGCGGTCGCGATTGCCGTGTATCACCGCATCGGCCACCACCATCTCGGTATAGAGAAGCGCATGACGCGTCATCTGCCGGTGGAAATACCGGCAGTGGCGGTCGGTCCAGTCCATCATGGGTGCGATGGCGAAGACGGGCTTCTGGTAGAGCGGTCGGGTCAAGCGGCGATCATCCTTTGCGCCGCGGTTTAGCCGATCCCGGCCGCGATGGCCAGCGAGCGTCCGAGGGTCAGTAGACCGCGCGGCCGCCGGAGATGTCGAAGACCGCGCCGGTGGTGAAGGAGCAGTCGTCCGAGGACAGCCACGCGATCATGGCCGCGACCTCTGCCGGCTCGACGAAGCGGTTGAGCGGAATCTTCGCGAGCATGTAGTCGATATGCTCCTGCGTCATCTGGTCGAAGATGCCCGTTCGCGCCGCCGCCGGCGTCACGCAGTTGACCAGGATGCCCGATCCCGCCAGTTCCTTGCCGAGCGACTTGGTCAGAGCGATCAGCCCGGCCTTGGACGCGGAATAGTGCGAGGCGTTGGGATTGCCCTCCTTGCCGGCGATCGACGCGACGTTGACGACGCGGCCATAGCCCGACGCCATCATGAGCGGCACCAGCGCATGGCAGGTCAGGTACGGCGCGACGAGGTTGACCTCGACCGTGCGCCGCCAGACATCCGGCGCGAGCTCCCAGGTCTTGCCGTTGCCGCCGGTGATGCCGGCATTGTTGACCAGGATGTCGACCGGCCGGGCATCGAAGCTCCTGCGCGCCGCAGCGGCGACAGCGCCTTCGTCGGTCAGTTCCACCACCGCGCCGGTCGCCTTGTCGCCGAGCATTGCGACCGCCTCGTCGATGGCGGCCGCGTCAATGTCCCACAATTCGACCAGGGCGCCGCTGTCGGCCATGCGCTGCGCGGTGGCGAATCCGATCCCGCGCGCACCACCGGTGATGATCGCCTTGCGTCCTTCCAGATCGATGCGGTTCATGCCCGGCCGCCCTTCGCCTTGCGATCGATGCCGTTGAGTTCGGCCACGATGTCGGCGAGCATCGGCACGTAGTCATCGCCGCGCCCGATCCCTTCCGCAGTGGCGAAGGTGTTCTTCACGCTCGATGCGAGATGCGAGGCGATGCCGCTGTCGTTGGCGAGACCGGCCACATAGCGCATGTCCTTGTGCGCGTTGCGCAATGCGAATTTGTGCGCGTCGCGGTTTCCGTCCACCGCATACTGCATGAAGGTCTGGAAGAAGCCGCAATCCATCCGGCTGCCATTGATGATGTCGCGGAAGGTCGCGGCGTCGACGCCGTTCTTCGCGCCGATCGCCAGCACCTCCGCGTAGAGCGCGGCATAGCCGAGCGCGACGAAGTTGTTGAGGAGCTTGACCGTGTGGCCGGCGCCGACGTCGCCCACCCGCACGATCCGGGCCGCCCAGCTCTTGAAGAGCGGCTCGAGCCGCGCGAAATCCGCCTCGCTCGCGCCGACCATCGTGTCGAGCTGGCCCTCCCATGCCTCCTTGGGCGTGCGCGCGAGCGGCGCGTCGACAAGCGTGATCCCGGCCGCCCTGCATGCCTCGGCGAGGTTGCGCGTCGAGACCGGATTGGCGGTCGAGCAATCGACGATCGTGTGGACCGCGCCCTTGTTGGCGAGAATCTCCCCTACCACCGCTTCGACCTGCGGACTGCCGGGCAGGCACAGGAAGACGATGTCGCAGCCGGCGGCGAGGTCGGCCACCTTTTCGGCCTCGCTCGCGCCGCGCGTTCGCAGATCCTCGACGGGCTCGCGGTTGCGATGACCCATGATCGTCACCGGATAGCCGGCCTCGACGATGTTCTTCGCCATGCCGTGGCCCATCAGGCCAACGCCGATGAAGCCGATCCGTTCGCGTGCGCTGGTCATGCTGCGTTCTCCTGTCTTGCCCGCTCGTCGGCGATGTGCGCGTTCACGATCGCTGCGAAATCCGTATCCGCCACGAAGCCGACGGAAGTCGCGCGCTCGGCCGAAAAGTCGCGCGGCCAGCCGGCGACGATCTTGGCGATCGCGGCATCCGGCTTGCGCTTGACCAGCGCCGCGGTGTCCTCGCCGGCGATCTGCCGCAGCGTCTCCACCATCTCGCCGACCGTGATCGACAGGCCGGGCATCGTCAGCGAACGCCGGTCGCCGAGAACCGCGGTGTCGAGCGTCGCGGCATGCAGCAGGAAGCCGACCGCGGCCGCCGGGCTCGCCACCCAGTGCCGCACGTCGTCCCCAACCGGGAGCACCGCTTCGAGGCCGGCGAGCGGTTCGCGGATGATGCCGGAGAAGAAGCTCGAAGCCGCCTTGTTCGGCTTGCCGGGACGCACGACGATCGTCGGCAGGCGGATGCCGACGCCATCGACGAAACCCTTGCGGCTGTAGTCCGACAACAAGAGTTCGCAGATCGCCTTTTGCGTGCCGTAGCTCGTCAGCGGCGCGTGCAGGAAGGTGTCGCGGATCGGCTCCTCGAACGGGGCGCCGAAAACGGCGATCGAGGAGGTAAAGACGAGGCGCGGGCGGTAGTCGTCGCCCGCAACGCGGATCGCTTCGAGCAAATTCTGCATGCCGACCAGATTGATCCGGTATCCCTTCTCGAACTCGACCTCCGCCTCGCCGGAGACGATCGACGCGAGATGGAAGATGACGTCCGGCCGGGCCGCGACAAGGCTCGTGATGGTCTCTGCGTCTGCGATGTCGCCGGCGCTCGTCGAGACCAGCGGCGAGGCCACCCCGCCTTCGACGACGTCGAATGAATCGATCGCGTCGATCCGCCGTCCGCCGAGTTCCCCGCTCGCCACGAGCGCTTCGACGAGACGGCGGCCGACCATGCCCGCGCCGCCAAGAACCAGTATGCGCATCGGCGCTCTCCTTCGTTTCGACCGTTCAGTGATTGTCGCGCGGGACGAGCGGCAGCGTGCCGTCGACGCCGCCCTGGGCGAGCCGGCGATAGGCGACCGCCGGTTCCAGCACCATGCCCGTCTCGAGCTGCGAGACGAGGCCGCGCTGGATTTCCTGCCACGGCGTCTGATGCGCAGGGATCGCGTATCCGCCCCGGCCTTCGAGCTCGGTGCGGCGGGCCTGCATTTCTGCGTCGTCGACCAGCATGTCCGCCGTGCCGTTCTTCAGGTCGATGCGAACGCGGTCGCCGGTCTTCAGGAGCGCCAGCCCGCCGTTCAGCGCAGCCTCCGGCGAGGCGTTCAGGATGGACGGCGATCCGGACGTGCCGGACTGTCGGCCGTCGCCGATGCAGGGCAGCGAGTGGATGCCGCGCTTGATCAGGTAGTCGGGTGCGCGCATGTTCACGACCTCGGCCGCGCCGGGATAGCCGATCGGGCCGGCGCCGCGCATGAAGAGGACGCAGCGCTCGTCGATGCCGAGCGCCGGATCGTCGATCCGGTGGTGGTAATCCTCCGGCCCGTCGAACACGATCGCCCGGCCCTCGAAGGCCATGGGCTGCGCGGGGTCGGAGAGGTAGCGCTCGCGGAATTCCTGCGAGATCACCGACATCTTCATGATGGCGCTGTCGAAGAGGTTTCCGCGCAGCACCCGGAAGCCGGCATTCGTCTTCAGCGGTTTGTCGAACGGCCGGATGACACGCTCGTCCTCGATCGCGGCGTTGCGGCAATTCTCGCCGATCGTGCGGCCGTTGACGGTCATCGCGTCGGCGGCGATCAGGTCATGGGTCATGAGCTGCGCGACGACGGCCGGCACCCCGCCGGCGTGGTAATAGTCCTCGCCGAGATATTCGCCGGCCGGCTGCAGGTTGACGAGGAGCGGCACGTCCTCGCCATAGGTCTGCCAGTCGTCGATCGACAATTCGACGCCGACATGGCGCGCCAGCGCGTTGAGATGGATCGGAGCGTTGGTCGAGCCGCCGATCGCGGAATTGACCCGGATGGCGTTGATGAAGGCGTCGCGCGTCAGGATGTCGGACGGCTTCATGTCCTCTTCGACCATCGCGACGATGCGCTTGCCCGTCAGATAGGCCATTTCCTGGCGGTCGCGGTAGGGCGCGGGGATGGCGGCCGAGCCGGGCAACTGCATGCCGAGCGCCTCAGCAAGGCTGTTCATCGTGGTCGCCGTGCCCATCGTGTTGCAATAGCCGGTGGACGGCGCCGAACTCGCCACCAGCTTGACGAAGCCGGCATAGTCGATCTCGCCCGCGGCCATCATCTCGCGGGCCTTCCAGACGATGGTGCCCGAGCCGGTGCGCTCGCCGCGGAACCAGCCATTGAGCATCGGGCCGACCGACAGCGCGATGGCGGGGATATTGACCGTCGCCGCCCCCATCAGCATGGCCGGGGTGGTCTTGTCGCAGCCGATATTGAGCACGACGCCGTCGAGCGGATAGCCGTAGAGCACCTCCACCAGGCCGAGATAGGCGAGGTTGCGGTCGAGCGAGGCGGTCGGACGCTTGCCGGTCTCCTGGATCGGATGGACGGGAAACTCGATGGCGATGCCGCCGGCCTCGCGGATGCCTTCGCGCACGCGCTTGGACAGTTCCAGATGATGCCGGTTGCATGGCGACAGGTCCGAGCCCGTCTGCGCGATGCCGATGATCGGCTTTCCCGATTGCAATTCGTCCTGCGACAGGCCGTAATTCAGGTAGCGTTCGAGGTAGAGCGCCGTCATGTCCGGGTTCAGCGGATTGTCGAACCAGGCCCGCGACCGCAGCTTTCGACCCTCATCCCTCGTCATGACTGAACCCTTTCGATTGCGGCCTTCGCAGGCATTTCCCAGTAATTGGCAGCGCTGCCATTTCTATCGCGCGTTCATCGCCGACACAACTCCAAAAGGTCGCTCACGCCGATGCGGCGGCGCGGTTTCGGAAGGACGAATAGAGGACCGACGCCCAGATCAGTGCGAGCCCGACGGCGAGCACGGCGGCGATCGGGCGTTCGACGAAGGTCAGGAGCGAGCCGTCCGACTTGATCATCGTGGTGATGAAATTGTGCTCGAGGATCGGCCCGATCACGATGCCGAGAATGCAGGGCGCGATCGGGATGTCGTTCTCCTCCATGAAGAAGCCGAGGATGCCGAAGGCCAGCATCACGATGATGCCGTAGGTCGCATTGTTCGACGCGAAGGCGCCGACGATGCAGAAGACGAGGATGATCGGCATCAGGATCGCGCGCGGCGTGCGCAGCAGGCCCCGCGCCAGCTTGATCACCACCCAGCCGAGCGGGACCATCATCAGATTGGCGAGGATGAAGATAAGGAACACCGCGTAGATCGTCTGCGGATTGAAGAGGAACAGCGTCGGCCCCGGATTGAGGCCCTTGACGTAGAGCACGCCGATGACGATCGCCGTGATCGTGTCGCCGGGAATGCCGAAGACCAGCGCGGGAACCCAGGCGCTCGACAGCGCGGCATTGTTCGACGACGTCGCCTCGATGACGCCCTCCACGTGCCCCGTCCCGTATTTCTCCGGCGTCTTCGACAGCCGCCGGCTGATCGCATAGCTGACATAGGCGGCGACGTCCGCGCCCGCGCCCGGCAGGATGCCGATCGCGGTGCCTATGACGTTGCCCCTCACCTGCTGGCGCCAGTAGCGCACGACCATGCCGCCCCAGTCGCGAAAGATGTTGCCGATCCTGACCTGGACGTTGTCCCAGGACGGCGCGCCGGCCGCCACCGTTCGCATGACCTCCGAGACGGCGAAAAGGCCGATCATCGCCGGGATGAAGTCGATGCCGGCCATCAGGTCGGTCGAGCCGAAGGTGAAGCGCGGCACGCCCGATGCGTTCTTGAGGCCGACCGTCGCGACGAGAAGGCCGATTAGCAGGCTGACCATGCCCTTGACGGGCGACGCCGCGCCGATGAAGGCGGCGCAGGTGAGCCCGAGCATCGCCATCCAGAAATATTCCTGCGACGAGAAGTTCAGCGCGAACTCGGCCAGCGCAGGCGCGGCGAAGATCAGCACGGCCGTGCCGAACAGCCCGCCGATCGCCGAGAAGAGGACGCAGGCGCCGAGCGCCGTCTCCGCCTCGCCCTTGCGCGTCATCGCATAGGCTTCGTTGGTGTAGGCGGCGGAAGCGGGCGTGCCGGGCATGCGCAGCAGCGCGCCCGGGATGTCGCCGGCGAAGATCGCCATCGCGGCGCAGGTCACCATCGCGCCGACGGCCGAGATCGGGTCCATGAAGAAGGTCAGCGGCACCAGAAGCGCCGTCGCCATGGTCGCGGTCAGCCCCGGCACCGCGCCGACGAGAAGGCCGAAGAGGGCAGCGGCCGTGATGGTCGTCAGCACCTGCCAGGTGAAGACCAGTTCGAAGGCCTGGATGATCGGGTCCATGTCGTCCTCTCCCTACCAGGGCAATCGCGGCATGATGCCGAACGGCAATGGCACCAGAAGCAGGCTGCGGAACACGTAGTCGGTGACGAGCGTGGCGACGACGGCGAAGAAAACCGTCTTGGGCCAGGAGACCGACAGCACGCGAAAGAGGACGATCAGGATCGCGACCGAGATCGGCACGAAGCCGATCGGCCGGGCGAGGAAGATGTAGGCGACGATGCAAAGGATCGTGACGGCGACGGCGACGAGCGCGCCCGGCTGGCGCGTCCATTCCGTCCGCGCGATCATCGGCACCGATCCGGCCTGCCAGCCCTTGATGAACAGGATCAGCGCGCAGCCCACCATGGCTTGCCCGATCAGCGTCGGAAAAGCGGCCGCGCCATATTGCTGGCCGGGCACGGCCGGCAGCGTGCGGGCATAGATGGCTATTGCTGCTCCGAGAAGGAGAAGCACGGTGCCGAGCATCGTGTCGCTGAACCGCATCGGGGTCTCCGGCTGGATCGTTTGAAGCGAGGTCGGTCGCCTGCCGGCGTCGGGCCGGCAGGCGTTGTCGAAAGGGGCTACTGGGCGAGCCCGACCGCTTCCATCGTCGCACCGAGTGAGGCGTCGGCTTCTTCCATAAAGGTGCCGAACTCCGCGCCCCGCGCCCAGCGCACGCCGTAGCCCTGCGCGGCCATGAAGGTCTTGTATTCCTCGCTGTTGTAGACCGCTTCGAGCGCGTCCATCAGCCGGGTGGCGACGTCATCGGGCAGGCCTTGCGGTCCGACGATCCCGCGCCAGGCGCCGATCTGCCAGTCCGAGCCGATGGCCTCCGACAGGGTCGGAACTTCCGGGAAGAGCTCGGCGCGCTCCGGCCCCATCAGGCCGAGCGACTTGACGCGGCCGGCCTCGATCAGGCCGCGCGCCTCGACCAGCGAGACCGGCACGATGTTGACGCCGCCGGCCATCAGGTCCTGCAGGCCGGAAGCCGCGCCATCGCTCGGCACCCACGGCACGGACGCCGGGTCGATGTCGCGGTCGTTGAGAAGCCCGGCAAGCGCCAGATGCCAGATGCCGCCCTGACCGGTGCCCGAGCCCCGGAAGGTGCCGGGGGGCGAACTGGCGATCGCTTCGAGAAGGCTTTCCAGCGTGTCGTGCTCGGAATCGGCAAGCACCTGAACGCCGGCGGCGTCCTCGTTCATCAGGGCGAGCGGCGTATAGTTCTCATAGGTGAGTTCCGTCAGGCCCTGCCAGTGCATCATCCCGATCTCGACCGTGGCGATGCCGATCGTGTAGCCGTCCGGCTCCGCCTCGGCGATGGCCGAGTGTCCGACGACGCCGGAGCCGCCGGTGCGGTTGACGACGCTCACCGGCTGGCCGAGTTCGCGTTCGAGACCGGCGCCGATGATGCGTGCCGTGGCGTCCGTGCCGCCGCCTGCGCCCCATGGCACGATGAGCGTCAAAGGCCTGTCGGGATATTGCGCGGCCGCGGACGTGATGCTCAAGGCCGATACGGCGAGCGCGGCACCCAGTGCCAGGACGGTTCTTCCGATCATCTGCAGTTTCCTCCCTTGGTGTTGATTGGGTTCTGCCGCCGATGCCTCCTCGCACCGGCAGGTCAGGTGGTTGCTCCTCTGACGAGTTCGAACGGGATGTCGACGACCTTTGCGCCGCCCTGCGCCATCACCATGCGCGCGCCGATTTCGCCGACCTCGGTGCGCGGCGTGCGCACGGTCGTCAGCGGCTGCGGGGCGAAGCGGCCGATGTCGAGGCCGTTGAAGCCCATGATGGCAAGCTTGGACGGCACGGATATGTTGTTGGCGAAGCAGTGGAACAGCCCGCCGACCGCAAAGTCGTCATTCGAGAAATAGACGGCGTCGAGGCCGGGACTGCGCGCCAGCATCCGCTCGAGCGCGGCCCGCCCCGCTTCGGTCGAAGACGTGCGTCCCATGAGTTCGGTTTCCGCAACGCTCGCGCCGGCTTCGGCGACGACCGCGCTGAAGCCCTCGAAGCGCTTGCGCGCCCGCGGATCGAACGCAAATTCCGGCCCGACATAGCCGATGCGCCGATAGCCGCGCTCGATCAAATGGCGGGCGCTGACGGCGCCCGCCTCGCGCTGCGAGAAGCCGACGACGATGTCGATCCCCTCCCCATCCGTGTCGAGCAATTCGGCGATGCGCACGCCGCTGTTCTTCAGCATGGCGCGCGTGCGCTCGGTATGCTCGACGCCCGCGACGAGAAACGCCGCCGGTCGCCAGGCCAGCATCGACTGGATGACCTTCTGCTCCTGCTCGAGATCATAGTCGGTGACGGCAATGACGGTCTGGAAGCCGATCGGATTGAGCGCCAGCGCGGCGCCGCTCAACAGGTCCGGAAAGACGATGTTGTGCAGCGAGGGAATGACGATGCCGACGAGGTTGGAGCCCGACGAGGCCAGCGTTCCGGCGATCCGGTTCGGCACGTAGCCGAGTTCCTCGACCGCCTTCATGACGCGGTCGCGCGTGGCCTTGGAGAACGAGCCGTGGTTGCGAAGGACGCGCGAGATCGTGCTCATGCCGAGGCCGACGGCGGCGCTGACTTCGCGCAGCGTGACCTCGGTCCTTTGCTTGTGATCGTCGTCCTGGTCCATGTCGCCAGCACCCTGTTCGCGGCTCCAGATGACCGCTACCACAATTTTGGCAGCGCTGCCAAATATTACTTGCCACCTATTTGACGATGCGTTACCCGTTTCCCCAAGGTTGCTCGCCGTCGCGTTTGCGAACGGTCAGGTTGTACCGGGAGGAGTGCGATGACACGGACAGTGCGGATCTTGCCGCATGGCTAGTCATGCCCGAACGAAGCCTTCAGTCGCCCTGGTGACGGGCGGCGGGACGGGCGTCGGCCTGGCGATCGCAACCGCGCTCGCCACCGCCGGATGGCAGGTCGTCATCACTGGCCGCCGCGAAAACGTTCTGCAGGACGCAGCCGCCCGGCTCGGCCGCGACGGCCATTCAGTCACCGGCATCGCGGCCGATCTTTCCGACCCGCAGGCGGTGGGCCGGCTCTTCGAAGCGGTGACGGCGCAGTTCGGTCGGCTCGACCTTCTGGTCAACAATGCCGGCATCAACGCCCCGCCCGTGCCGTTGGAAGAGGTCGCTTTCGCTGACTGGAGCGCGGTCGTCGGCTCCAATCTCACCTCGGCGTTCCTGTGCACCCAGCAGGCCGTGCGGCTGTTCAAGGCGCAGTCGCCCAAGGGCGGGCGGATCATCAACAACGGGTCCGTTTCCGCGACCACGCCGCGCCCCAATTCGGCGCCCTACGCCGCGACCAAGCACGCGATCACCGGGCTGACCAAGGCGACCTCGCTCGAGGGCCGCGCGCACGACATCGCCTGCGGCCAGATCGATATCGGCAATGCGGCCAGCGAGATGACCGACACGATTTCGAAGGGCGTTCTTCAGGCCGACGGCAGCATCAAGGCCGAGGCGACCATCGACCCGCGCGATGTCGGCGACGCGGTCGTCTACATGGCCGGACTGCCGCTCGGCACCAACGTACTGACCTTAACCGTCATGGCGAACGCGATGCCGTTCGTCGGACGCGGATAGCGCCCCGCTCGCCCGGCGGGCGCAACGGGAAATCAGGGAGAGCCTCCATGGCGTCAGTCGAAATCGACGACGTACGCAAGTCCTTCGGAAACCACCCCGTCATCAAGGGCGTCAGCGTCGATATCGAGGACGGCGAGTTCGTCATCCTGGTCGGGCCGTCGGGCTGCGGCAAGTCCACGCTCCTGCGCATGCTCGCCGGCCTGGAGCACATCACCGGCGGCGAGATCCGCATCGGCAACCGGGTGGTCAACGACCTGCCGCCGAAGGAACGCGACATCGCCATGGTGTTCCAGAACTACGCGCTCTATCCGCACATGACCGTCGCCGACAACATGTCCTTCTCGCTGATGCTCGCCGGCGTCTCCAAGAGCGAGATCGAGCAGCGGGTGAAGCCGGCAGCCGACATTCTCGGCCTGTCCAACCTGCTCCACCGCTACCCGCGCCAGCTTTCCGGCGGCCAGCGCCAGCGCGTCGCCATGGGCCGCGCGATCGTGCGCGATCCGCAGGTCTTCCTTTTCGACGAGCCGCTTTCCAATCTCGACGCCAAGCTGCGCGTGTCGATGCGCACCGAGATCAAGAACCTGCACCAGAGGCTGACCACCACGACCGTCTACGTCACGCACGACCAGATCGAGGCGATGACGATGGCCGACAAGATCGTCGTCATGCATGACGGCATCGTCGAGCAGATCGGCGCGCCGCTCGATCTCTACGACAACCCCGCCAACCTTTTCGTTGCCGGCTTCATCGGCTCGCCCGCGATGAACTTTCTCAACGGGCGCATCGACGAGGCTGACCCGACCCGATTCGTGACCGACGACGGCGTCGCGCTGCCGGCCCCGCAAGGCATCGCGTCGGCGCGCGGCAAGGCGCTCGTCTACGGCATCCGGCCGGAATCCTTTTCGCTCGGCGGGCCGGTCGAACTCAAAGTCCAGGTGATCGAGCCGACCGGCTCGGAAAGCCAGATCGTCGGGCTCGTCGGCGGAACGCAGGTGACCTGCGTCTTCCGCGAGCGGGTGACGCTCGTGCCCGGCGAGACGCTCAACGTCGCGATCGACCCGCGCTCGGTGCACCTCTTCGACGCAGGCAGCGGGATGCGGCTTACTGATTAAGGCAGAGGAGCGGGCGTCATGGGCGGGAGGCCCGATGCGTCCGAAACACGAAGGAGGAGATGACATGACGTTCAATCGCAGACAGATCATGACAGGTGCCGCCGGACTTATCGGAACGGCCGCGCTCGGCGGCATATCCATGCCGCGGCGCGCTTTTGCCCAAGGCGCCATGCCGACCTACACGCCCGAATCCGGCGCGACACTCCGGCTCCTGCGCTGGGTTCCCTTCGTCAAGGCCGAGGAAGAGGCGTGGAACGCCAACACCCGCGCCTTCACCGAGGCGACCGGCGTCGAAGTCCGGATCGACCAGGAAAGCTGGGAGGACGTGCGTCCCAAGGCGGCGGTCGCCGCCAATATCGGCTCGGGTCCAGACCTCGTCATGGGCTGGTTCGACGACGTGCATCAATATCCCGACAAGCTGGTCGACGTGACCGAACTCGGCACGGCGCTCGGCGAGGCCCATGGCGGCTGGTATCCGGGGCTCGAAGGCTATGCACGCCGCGAGGACAGCTTCATCGCCCTGCCGCTCTGCGCCATCGGCAACGCGATCTGCTATCGCGCCAGCCAGGTCGAGGCGGCTGGATTTACCGAGTTCCCGAACGACACCGCCGGCTTCCTTGAGCTCTGCAAGGCACTGCAGGCCAAAGGCACGCCGGCGGGCTTTCCGCACGGCAAGGCCGTCGGCGACGGCAACAACTATGCGCACTGGCTCTTGTGGAGCCATGGCGGCAGGACCGTCGACGAGAACGGCGCCGTCGCGATCAATAGCCCCGAGACCCTCGCGGCCATCGAATATGCGCGGGCGCTCTACGCGACCTACATCCCCGGCACCGAAAGCTGGCTCGACATCAACAATAACCGCGCGTTCCTGGCCGGACAGTGCTCGCTCGTCGCAAATGGCGTGTCTCTCTACTATGCGGCCCGCAACGATCCGGCCATGCAGGAGATCGCGGACGACATCCGTACCACCAACCTGCCGATCGGCCCGGTGGGCGAGTCGATCGAACTGCACCAGACGTCGACGCTGGCGATCTTCAACCACACCCCCTACCCCGAAGCCGCCAAGGCCTATCTCGCCTTCATGTATCAAGCCGACAACATGAATGCGTGGATCGAGGGCGCCAGCGCCTATTGCTGCCAGCCCTTGCGCGAATACGAGTCGAACCCGGTCTGGACGTCCTCGCCGATCCACGAGCCCTATTCGAAGGCCTCGGCGAGCCTGCGGCCGAACGGCTGGGCCGGCCCGCTCGGCTATGCGTCGGCGGCGGTGATGGCCGACTACGTCCTCGTCGACATGTTCGCGGAGGCCGTGACCGGCCAGCGCACGCCGGAGGACGCGATCGCCAACGCCGAGCGCCGAATCAACCGCTACTACCGCGTCTGACGCGGCAGGCGCCGGGCTTGCGAGCCCGGCGCGTTCCATTCAGGCCCTGTCGACCCAGTGACGGAGATCAACGGCCAATGTCCACGACCCTGGAAGGCGACAAGCTTGCGTCCCCCCGGCGCGCCACGTCGATGCTGACGCGGCTCGGCGAAAGCCGCAACGGGCTCGGCCTGTTGTTCATGCTGCCCGCGGCGGCGTTCCTCTTGTGCTTCCTGACCTATCCGCTCGGCCTCGGCGTCTGGCTCGGCTTCACCGATACGTCGATCGGCCGGCCCGGCATCTTCATCGGCCTGGAAAACTATCTGTGGCTGTGGAACGACAACGTGTTCTGGCTGTCGGTCTTCAACACGCTGCTCTATACCTTCGTCGCCTCTGTGCTGAAATTCGTGCTTGGCCTCTGGCTGGCGCTGGTCCTGAACCAGCATCTGCCGTTCAAGAATTTCTTTCGCGCGATCATCCTCCTGCCCTGGGTCGTGCCGACCGTGCTTTCGGCGCTGGCCTTCTGGTGGATCTTCGATTCGCAGTTCTCGATCATCTCGTTCGTCCTGATGGAGTGGGGGCTGATCGACCGTCCGATCAACTTCCTCGGCGATCCCACCCTCGCCCGCGCCTCCGTGATCGCCGCCAATGTCTGGCGCGGCATTCCCTTCGTCGCGATCTGCCTTCTGGCGGGCCTGCAGACGATCCCGCAATCGCTGCACGAGGCGGCGGCGCTCGATGGCGCGCGGTCCTGGCAGCGGTTCCGCTATGTGACGCTGCCGCTTTTGACGCCGATCATCGCGGTGGTGATGACGTTCTCGGTACTCTTCACCTTCACCGACTTCCAGTTGATCTACGTCCTGACGCGCGGCGGGCCGGTCAACGCGACGCATCTGATGGCGACGCTCTCGTTCCAGCGCGCCATTCCCGGCGGGCAGCTCGGCGAAGGCGCGGCGATCGCGGTCGCGATGATCCCGTTCCTGCTCGGCGCGATCCTGTTCAGCTTCTTCGGCCTGCAACGCCGCAAATGGCAGCAGGGCGGAGCCGATTGAGGACATGACGATGACCGACAAGGCAATCGAGGCCAAAGCCGCAGACGACGACATCGTCGGCATGAACCAGTACGACACGCTGCTGCGCCGCATCGTCGTCATCTACCTGCCGCTCATCGTCTTCGTCTTCGTCCTGCTGTTCCCGTTCTACTGGATGGCGGTGACGGCGGTGAAACCCAACCACCAGCTCACCAACTACACCGACTACAGCCCGTTCTGGGTCGTCGGGCCGACGCTCGACCACATCAAGTATCTGCTGTTCGAAACGTCCTATCCGGGCTGGCTGTGGAACACGATGATCGTCTCGGTCTTCTCGACGATCCTGTCGCTGGCCGCTTCCGTCTTCGCCGCCTATGCGATCGAGCGCGTTCGCTTCACCGGCGCGCGGGTCACGGGACTGATGATCTTCCTCGCCTATCTCGTGCCGCCCTCGATCCTCTTCATCCCGCTCGCCTTCATGGTGTTCCAGTTCGGCATCTACGATTCGCGGCTGGCGCTGATCCTCACCTATCCGACCTTCCTCATCCCGTTCTGCACATGGCTGCTGATGGGCTATTTCCGCTCGATCCCGTTCGAGCTTGAGGAAAGCGCCCTCGTCGACGGTGCGAGCCGCTGGCAGATCCTGACCAAGATCGTCCTGCCGCTCGCCATTCCCGGTCTCATCTCGGCCGGCATCTTCGCCTTCACCTTGTCGTGGAACGAATTCATCTACGCGCTGACCTTCATCTCCTCCTCGGAGAACAAGACCGTGCCCGTCGGCGTCCTGACCGAGCTCGTGCGCGGCGACGTCTATGAATGGGGCGCGCTGATGTCCGGCGCGCTGATCGGCTCGCTGCCGGTCGTCATCCTCTATTCCTTCTTCGTCGACTACTACGTGTCGTCCATGACGGGCGCGGTGAAGGAATAGGCTCTCCCGGGAGAAGCGGCGAATAGGAAAAGGCCGGCGCATCCTTGCGCCGGCCTTTTTCCATGCGACGACGAGGCAGGTCAGTCTGCGGCGGTCCGCTGCTGCTGTTCGCCCAGCCCCTCGATGCCGAGGCGCATCGTCTGGCCGGCCTTCAGGTAGACCGGCGGCTTCTGGCCCATGCCGACGCCGGGCGGCGTGCCGGTGGCGATGACGTCGCCGGGATGAAGCGTCATGAACTGCGACAGGTACGAGACGAGGTGGGCGACGCCGTAGACCATCGTCTTCGTCGAGCCGTCCTGGTAGCGGTGCCCGTCGACCTCCAGCCACATGCTAAGGTTCTGGGGATCGGCGATCTCGTCCGCCGTCACCATCCATGGCCCGATCGGCCCGAACGTGTCGCAGCACTTGCCCTTGTCCCACGTGCCGTGGCGTTCGATCTGGTACTCGCGCTCCGACACGTCGTTGACGACGCAGTAGCCGGCTACATGCGCGAGTGCATCGGCTTCCGACACGTATTTCGCCGTCTTGCCGATGACGATGCCGAGTTCGACTTCCCAATCCGTCTTCACCGAGCCGCGCGGGATGCGAACCTCATCGTTCGGCCCGACGATCGCCGAGCGCGGCTTCATGAACATGATCGGCTCCGGCGGCACCTTGGCGCCGCTTTCGGCGGCGTGATCTGCATAGTTGAGCCCGATGCAGATGAACTTGCCGACATCGCCGACGCAGGGGCCGATCCGCGGATTTCCGTCGACCTCAGGCAGGCTCGCCGGATCGATCTTGGCAAGGCTCGCAAGCCCGGACGGCATCAGCGCGTCGCCCGCAATGTCGGCGACCTTGCCCGACAAGTCGCGGATGCGACCTTCGGCATCGAGAAGCCCTGGCTTTTCCTTCCCCGGCTCGCCATAGCGCAGCAATTTCATGCGTCGTTTCCTTCTCTGTTGCTCAAATCGCCCAGCCGCCGTCGATCAGATGGATCGCGCCGGTCGTATAGCTTGCCCCCGACAGGTAGACGACGAGATCGGCGATCTCCTCCGCCTTGCCGATGCGGCCGATCGGCTGGCGCGCGATGAACGCCGCGCGCGCCGCCTCGTAGTCGCCCTGCGCCCTCAGTCGTTCGTGCAGCGAGGGGCTGTCCACCGTTCCGGGACATATTGCGTTGCAGCGGATGCCCTCTGCCACATAATCGGCCGCGACGGATTTCGTCAGGCCGATCACCGCCGCCTTCGACGCGCTGTAGAGGCAGCGGTTGGGCACGCCCTTCACGCTGGAAGCCACCGACGCCATGTTGATGATGCAGCCGTCGCCCCGCTCCAGCATGCCCGGCAGCACGGCCTTGATCATATGGATCTGCGCCTTGACGTTGAGCGAGAAGGCGAAATTGAACTCGTCATCCGTGCAGTCGAGCACGCTTCCGGCATGGACTACGCCGGCGCAGTTGAACAGGATATCGACCTGCCCGATCTCGCTGACCAGCGCGGAAATCGCGGCCGGATCGAGAACGTCGAGCGGCCGCGCGACCACGCCATCGACGCCCTCGTAGGCCTTGAGCCCGTCGGCGTTGACGTCGGTCGCGAACACTTTCGCGCCGGCCTTGGCCAAAGCGAGGACGCTCGCATGACCGATCCCCTGGCCCGCAGCCGTCACCAGCGCGATCCGTCCCGTCAGATCGGTCATCTCATCCTCCCTCGAGCGTCGGTTTCAGTTAGCATTGTCGGGGCGCGATGAGAACCGAAAAATGGCAGCGCTGCCAACCGGCAAATTCCAATGCGAATGACGTAGACGCGAACTCTTCCTCGCTCCACCTCTCATGGTTGTGTTCACAATCCCGATTTGCCCGCAACCGCACAACGGGTAAGATCAGCGCAAGGCGCAACGGGAATGCACACATGAACCAGGCGAAGCCGCTCAAGGGCGAAGTCGAAACCGCATCGACAGGCGAGATCGTGTTCGGCAAGCTCGACGACTATATCGGCTTCCACCTGCGCCTTGCCCAGAACGCTTCGTTCCGCGCCTTCCAGCGCAAGACGGGCCAAAGCGACCTGCGCCCCGGCTGGTATGCGCTCTTGAGCCTGATCAACGACAATCCCGGCATCACGCCGATGACGCTGTCGCGCGCGTCCGGCCGGGACAAATCGACCCTGACGCCGCTCCTGCGCGACATGATCCGCGACGGTTTCGTCGAGAAGCAGCCGATCGCGCGCGATCGCCGCAGCTACGCGCTCTTTGCGACCGCCGCCGGCGCGGCGCGCCTTGCGGAACTGGCGCGCCATGCGGCCGAGCACGACAGGCGGCTCGACAGGATCGTCGGCGAGCGGAAGGCCGAGCTGCTTAACCTTCTGCGCCGAATCACTGCCGAGATCGAATGAGCGCGCTTGCGCGGCGGGCGGAAAGATTGTTTGATACCAAACTAGTTTGAGCGCTGCTGCGCTCGGCCTACGGAGGTATCGATGCTGCACAGTCCAGCCGGCAATGCGACCGGCAGCGCGAAGATGACGGCCGGCGCCGCGCTCTTCACGCGGCTGAAGGCGCTCGGCGTCGACTACGTCTTCTGCAATTCGGGCACCGACTTCCCGCCGATTATCGAGGGTCTCGCCGAGGCGTCCGCCAAGGACATTCCCCTCCCCCACGCGATCGTCATGCCGCATGAGCACGCGGCGATGGGCATGGCGCACGGCTACTACTTCGCCACCGGCAAGGCGCAGGCGGTGATCCTGCACACCAATGTGGGCCTTGCCAACGGCTCCATCGGCGCGATCAACGCAGCCGTCGACCAGGTGCCGGTGCTGATGATGTCCGGCCGCACGCCGGTCACCGAGGAAGGCCGCTTCGGCGCCCGCACCGTGCCGATCGGCTGGGGCCAGGAGATGCGCGACCAGACGGCGCTCGTGCGCGAAGCCTCCAAGTGGGATTACGAGTTGCGTTTCGCCGAGCAGATCGGCCCGCTCCTCGACCGCGCACATGCAATCGCCAATTCGACGCCCAAGGGGCCGGTCTATCTGAGCCTTCCACGCGAAGTGCTGTGCGAGGACGTCGACGCCGCCGGCCTCGACGCGCCCGCATCCATGCAGCCGACACGCCCGGCGCCGGACATGACGCTGATCCGCCAGGCCGCGAAGATGCTGGCCGAAGCGCGCAATCCGCTGATCGTCGCCCAGCGCGGCGCCGGCAGCGAGGCCGGGTTTGCCGCGCTCTCGCAACTCGTCTCCGACTGGTCGATCCCGGTCTGCCAGTGGTGGGCGGTCGCGACCGCGATTGCGACGGATCATCCCTGCCATGTCGGCGCCAATCCCGACCCTTGGATTGGCGAGGCCGACGTCGTGCTCGTGCTCGACGCGCTCGCGCCCTGGTGGCCGGACATGCACAAGCCCGCGCCGGGTGCCAAGTTCATCCATATGGGCCCCGACCCGCTCTTCGCGCGCACGCCGGTGCGCAATTTCCGCTCCGACGTCACCATCGCCTGCCCGAGCGATGACGGCATCCTCGCGCTCGCCGCCGAAATGCGTCCCATGATGAGCCGTCACGTCGGCGCGAGAATGCAGCGCGAATCCCTCCTCAAGAAGCGCGTCCCGCAGATCCGCGACCGGCTGGCCGAGGCCGCCGCGCCGTCGGCGCCGATGTCGAAGGCCTACGTCTCCAAATGCCTGTCGGACGCCATCGCCGGCAAGCAGGCGACGGTCCTTTCCGAACTCGGCTGCCCGCTCGATCCGATCGTCCTCGACCGTCACAATTCCTGGCACCAGGAGCCGCATGCGGGCGGGCTCGGCTGGTCGTTTCCCTGCGCCATGGGCATGCAGCTCGCCGACCGCTCGAAGCTCGTCGTCGCCACGATGGGCGACGGCTCCTACGTCTTTTCGAACCCCGTCGCCTGCCACCAGATCGCCGAGGCGCTGGAGCTGCCGATCCTCGTCGTGATCCTCAACAATTCCGAATGGGGCGCGGTGCGGCATTCGGTGACCGGGCTCTATCCCGACGGCTATGCCGCCAGGGCCAACCGCATGCCGCTGACCTCAATCGACCCGTCGCCCGACTTCACCAAGGTCGCGGAAGCGAGCCGCGCCTATGCGGTGAAGGTCGCGTCAGCCGACGATTTGCCGAAGGCCTTGCGCAAGGCGATCCGCCACATCGAGGATAAGCGCCAGCTCGCGCTCGTCGAGGTCGCGATCGGCTGAGCGCCTGCCTACCGCATCGTCTGCGGCAGGAAGAGCACGATGGCCGGGAAGGCGATGATCAGCGCGAGGCGCACGAGATCGGTCATCACGAAGGGCATCACGCCGGCGAAGATCTTCTGCAGCGGCACGTCCTTCGCCAATGAGTTGATGACGAAGACGTTCATGCCGATCGGCGGCGTGATCAGGCCGAGTTCCACCGTCATGACGATGACGACGCCGAACCAGATCGGATCGAAGCCGAGCGCCATGATCACCGGATAGAGGATCGGGATCATCAGGATGATCATCGCCATCGCATCGAGGATGCAGCCGAGCGCGATCATGAAGAGAAGGATCAGGAGCAGCGTCGGATAGGGCCCGAGGTCCAGCGACAGCAGGAAGTTGGTCACTTTCTGCGGCGTCTGCGTGATCGTCAGGAAATATCCGAAGATGATCGCGCCGATGAGGATCATGAAGATGCCGGCCGTCACCTGCATGCTTTCGAGGAGGCAGTCGAAGAGCTTCTTCATCGAGAGCCTGCGCCGCAGGACCGAAATGAGGATCGCGCCCGCCGCGCCCATGCCGGCCGCCTCGGACGGCGTGAAGACGCCGCCATAGATGCCGCCGATGATGAAGACGAAGAGCAGCATGATCGCCCAGACGCCGCGCAGCGCGGCCAGCCTTTCGCTCCAGCCGATCCGCTCCTGCGCCGGGATCTGCAACCCGCGCACGCGGATATAGACCTGGACCGTGACGAGATACATCAGCATCGCGAGGATGCCGGGCACGAGGCCGGCGATGAAGAGCTGGCCGATGTCCTGCTCGGTCATGACGCCGTAGATCGCCAGCACGATCGAGGGCGGGATGAGGATGCCGAGCGTTCCGCCCGCGGCGATCGCTCCGGTCGCGAGCGTGTCGGGATAGCCGTAGCGCTTCATTTCCGGCAGCGCGACCTTGGCCATGGTCGCGGCGGTCGCGACCGAGGAGCCGCAGATGGCGGAAAACCCGCCACACGCCGTGATGGTCGCCATCGCCAGCCCGCCCTTGCGGTGGCCGAGGAAGGAATTCGCCGCACGGTAGAGTTCGCCGCTCATGCCCGACGCCGACGCCACGGCGCCCATCAGGATGAACATGGGGATGAGGCCGAGCGAATAGTCGGTCACCGTGCGGATCGGCGAGATCGCCAGAAGATTGAGCGCCGGGTCCCAGGCGGCGAGCAGGCCGAAGCCTGCGACGCCGACGATGCCCATCGCGACGCCGATCGGCACGCGCAGGATGAGCAGCACGAAAAGCGCGACGAAGCCGCCGGCGGCGACGAAATCGGTCGAGATCATTGGGCGCCGCCTGCGTCGGAAACGGGGGTGGTGAAGCCCCGCAGGATGCGGGCGATGAGGACGAGCAGGCAAAGGCCGATGCCGAGCCAGGCGATGCCGTAGAAGGGCCAGATCGGGATCGCCAGTTCGAACGTCGTCTGGCGCGAAAGCCGCACCCGGTCGACCTGCCAGAACAGCATCCACGCCATGGCGCCGATGAAGATCGCGAAGACGATATCGGAGAACACGTCGAGGATGCGCCGGCCGGCCGGCGGCAGGACTTGCCAGAAGAGATCGACCTGGATGTGGTCCTTGCGGTAGGCAGCCGCCGCGATGCCCCAGAAGATCGCGACGCCCAGCAGCAGGCGGCTGACGTCGAAAGAGCCCGGAAACGGCATCTGCAGGAGGTAGCGCATCACCACCGCCGCGAAGGTCAGGAGCGTGATGACCGCAAGGAATATGGCGGCCGCGGCGTCGACCAGTTGAACGACGCGCCGCAGCACGCCCTCGCCCCTATTCATCGATGCCGCCTCCTCGCGCGGTTTGCCGGCCGACCCGGAAATTCCGGATCGGCCGGCGCTTTCGTCATTGGTCAGTAGGCCGCATCGTGCTCTTCGAGCTTGTCGACGAGGCCCTGGAACACGGCTTCTGCGTCGTGGCCGGCGCCGGTCACGGCCTGCACCCAGCTATCCTTCAGCGGCGCGGCGGCCTCGCGCCAGAGCGCAATCTCCTCGTCAGTCGGCGCATAGGCTTCGTGGCCTTCCATCGCGATCAGCTTTTCGCGGCCCGAATCCTCGTCATTGGCCCAGCCGGTCGCCACGCGTTCGGCCCACTCGCTCGTGCAGTGATCGTCGATCACCTTGCGCTGGCCTTCCGACATGCCCTCGTAGCGCGCCTTGTTCATCGCCCAGGCGAAGGTCGTCGCGTAGAGCGGCAGGTCGAGATGGTAGGTCGCGACGTCCTCGATGCCGAAGATCAGGATCGAATTCCACGGAAACGATATCGCGTCGGCGACGCCGCGCTCCAGCGCGTCGCGCGATTCCGGCGCGGAGACCTGGAAGTTCTGTCCGCCGAGCGCCGAGACGAAGGCGGCCATCGTCGCATGCGCCGGGCGCACGTTCATGCCGTTGACGTCGGCCGGAACCTTGATTGGCTGGCGCGAGTGAAACGTGCCGGGCGAATGGAAATGCACGAGGCAGACCTTCACGTCCGCCATCTCCTCCTCGGCATACTCGCGATACCAGGCGTCGAGCGCGGCCGACCCGCCGGTCGCGTTCGAGACCAGGAACGGCAGTTCGCCCGCAGCGATGATCGGGAAGCGGCCCGGCTGGTAGCCCGGATTGACGAAGGCGATGTCGGCGATGCCGTCGCGCGCCATGTCGTAATGGTCGCCGGCCTGGCCGAGTTGCTGCGCCGGATAGAGCGTGATGGTGATCGAACCGCCGGACGCTTCCTTGATGGAGTCGATCCATTCGGTCATGCCGGTGACATGGAGCGGATGCTGTGGCGGCACCCAGTGCGCGAAACGCAGTTCGACCGGCGCATCCTGCGCCAGCGCCGAACCGGACAAGAGTGCTGCGAGACCGGCAGCGGCAAGCAGTTTCTTCGACATGGGTTCCTCCTCCCGTTGTCCTTCGCATGGCCGGACGTTTCCTCCCACCGGCCGTTGCGTCATGCGAGCCTATAACGAGGTCGCCGCCGCTGGCAACCGTCTTGTTTGCCCCCAAACTATTATGAAACAAAACAATATCGTTCTCCCGGTTTCGCCGCCCAGCATTCCACTCGTCCCCGTTTCGTGCGATATCGTGCGGACAAGACGAACTGGAAAACAACAACGATGACGGCAAAACTCCAAGCCGCCACCCTGCACCATCTCCCCACGGCCGGCGCGGCCAGCGACGGGCTGAAGCGCAACCCCGGCCAGCCGCTCGATCTCGGCTGGCTCGAAGCGATGCGCCACGTCAACAAGAGCGCGTTGGAACGGCGCGTGCAGACCATGACCAAGCGCCGCTCGATCAAGGCCGACAACCAAGCCGCCTGGCTGCTCAAATCCGTCTCGCTGATGGATTTGACGACGCTTTCGAGCGACGACACGCCGGATCGCGTCAAGCGGCTTTGCGCCAAGGCGCTCAACCCGCTGCGCGCCGATCTCGTCGCCGGGCTCGGCCTAACCGAGCATCCCATCCGGCCCGCAGCGGTCTGCGTCTATCACCCCTTCGTCGCGACCGCGGTCGAGGCGCTTGCGGGCAGCGGCATCCATGTCGCCGCCGTTTCGACCGCCTTCCCGCACGGCCTCGCCCCGCTCGAAACGCGGCTTGCCGAAGTGCGCGCCTCGGTCGCCGACGGCGCCGACGAGATCGACATCGTCATCCCGCGCGGCCTCGTCTTCGGCGCCCGCTGGCAGGAACTCTACGACGAGATCGCCGCCTTCCGCGAAGCCTGCGGCGAGGCGCATCTGAAGGTCATCCTCGGCACGGGCGACCTTGCCACGCTGCGCAACGTCATGCTCGCCTCGATGGTGGCGATGATGGCCGGCGCCGATTTCATCAAAACCTCGACCGGCAAGGAAAGCGTCAACGCGACGCTTCCCGTCGGCCTCGTCATGGTCCGCGCGATCCGCGAATATTACGAGCGCACCGGCCTCTTCATCGGCTTCAAGCCGGCCGGCGGCATCTCCACCGCCAAGGCCTCGCTCGACTGGCTCGTCCTCATGCGCGAGGAGCTCGGCCGGCGCTGGCTGGAGCCCGACCTCTTCCGCTTCGGCGCATCGAGCCTTTTGACCGACATCGAGCGCCAGCTCGAACATCATCTGACCGGCCGCTACTCGGCCGCCCACCGTCACGCTATGGCCTGACGGCCCAAACCGGAACCGACAGACGTGAACATTCTGGAACGCTACGACGCCATGGACTATGGCCCCGCCCCCGAATCCCGTTCGGAAGCCGACCGCTGGCTGGCCGCGCACGATTTTTCCGCCTCGCTCTTCATCAATGGCGAGTGGAAGAAGCCGGCCGCGGGCAAGACCTTCGAGAGCCGTGAACCGGCTTCCGGCAAACTTCTCGCCACGCTCGGCGAGGCGGGCGCTGCCGACATCGACGCCGCCGTCTTGGCCGCCCGCAAGGCGCTGCCCAAGTGGCAGGCGCTGTCGGGCTATGAGCGCGCGCGCCATCTCTACGCCATCGGCCGCGCCATGCAGCGCCATGCGCGGCTCTTCTCCGTGCTGGAATCGCTCGACAACGGCAAGCCGATCCGCGAAAGCCGCGACATCGACGTGCCGCTGGCGATCCGTCACTTCATCCACCACGCCGGCTGGGCGCAGGCACTCGACAAGGAATTTCCGGGGCACAAGGCTGCGGGCGTCGCGGGCCAGATCATCCCCTGGAACTTCCCCCTCCTGATGCTCGCCTGGAAGATCGCGCCGGCGCTCGCTGCCGGCTGCACGGTGGTCCTCAAGCCGGCCGAGTTCACGCCGCTCACCGCCGTCCTTTTCGCCGAAATCTGCGCCCGCGTCGGTCTGCCGAAGGGCGTCGTCAACATCGTCCAGGGCGGTCCCGAGGTCGGCGCCGCCATCGTCGACCATGCCGACATCGACAAGATCGCCTTCACCGGCTCGTCGGAGGTCGGCAAGATCATCCGCAAGGCGACCGCCGGCACCGGCAAGAAGCTGTCGCTGGAACTCGGCGGCAAGTCCGCCTTCATCGTCTTCGAGGACGCCGACCTCGATTCCGCCGTCGAAGGCCTCGTCGACGGCATCTGGTTCAACCAGGGCCAGGTCTGCTGCGCGGGCTCGCGCCTCCTCGTCCAGGAGGGCATCGCCGAGCGCTTCGTCGAGAAGGTCAAGGCGCGCATGGGCAAGCTGCGCCTCGGCGACCCGCTCGACAAGAACACCGATATCGGCCCGCTCGTCGACAGGACACAACTCGAACGCGTGCGCCGGCTCGTCGCGCAGGGCGCGTCCGAAGGCGCGATCTGCTGGCAGCCGGACTGCACGGTCCCGACCGAGGGCCACTATCACCTCCCTGTTCTGGCGACCAATCTCGCCCCCGCCAACGTCCTGGCGCAGGAGGAGGTGTTCGGCCCCGTCCTCGCCGCGATGACCTTCCGCACCACCGACGAAGCGGTCTCGATCGCCAACAACACGCGCTACGGCCTTGCCGCCTCGGTCTGGAGCGAGAACATCAATCTCGCGCTCGACGCCGCGCCGAAGCTGAAGGCCGGCGTGGTCTGGATCAACGGCACCAACATGTTCGACGCGGCCTGCGGCTTCGGCGGCTACCGCGAAAGCGGCTTCGGCCGCGAGGGCGGACGTGAAGGCCTTGCCGAATATCTCTCCGCGCCGATGCCCCGCGCCGCCGATCTCGCGCCGGCCAAGGCCGTCGAGCCGACTGCGGCCTCCGATGGCGTCGGCATCGACCGCACGGCCAAGCTCTATATCGGCGGCAAGCAGGTTCGGCCGGACGGCGCCTATTCGATGCCCGTCACCGGCGCCAAGGGCCGGCTCGCCGGCGAAGTCGGCGTCGGCAGCCGCAAGGACATCCGCGACGCCGTCTCCGCCGCCCATGCCGCCAAGGGCTGGGCGTCAGCCACCGGCTACAACCGCGCGCAGGTGCTCTATTTCTTCGCCGAGAACCTCGACGCCCGCGCCGGCGAATTCGCAGCCCGCATCGCGGACCTCACCGGCGCATCGGCCCGCGCATCGCGTGCCGAAGTGGATCTTTCGGTCGAACGCCTCTTCGCGCTCGCCGGCCTGGCCGACAAATATGAGGGCCGCGTCCACCAGCCTCCTGCCCGCGCGGTGACGCTCGCGCTACACGAGCCGGTCGGCGTCATCGGCGTCGTTGCCTCCGACGACCAACCGCTCCTCGGCCTGATCTCGCTCATCGCGCCGGCGCTCGCCATGGGCAACAGCGTCGTCGCCGTGCCGTCGGCCCGCCATGCGCTCGTCGCGACCGATCTCTACCAGGTCATGGAGACTTCGGACCTTCCGGCCGGCGCGGTCAACATCGTCACCGGCCCGGCCCGCGACCTCGCCAAGGTTCTCGCCATGCACGACGACGTCGACGGGCTTTGGGTCGTCGCCGACAAGGACACCTGCCTGACAGTCGAGGCCGAATCCGTCGGCAATCTGAAGCGGGTCTGGACGTCGAACGGCAAGGCGGTCGACTGGACCGCGCAGCCGCACGATCTCCTCCTGCCCCGGGCGATCGAGGTCAAGAACGTCTGGGTACCGTATGGCGACTAGAATGGGTGGACGAGCGATGGGCGAACCGAACGGCGTTCTGGAAGACACGCTCCTGCCGCGCGACACGTCGCGTTCGCTGCCGCTTTCGCTTCTGCGTGCGCGCGAAGCCGTGATGGTGCGCTTTCGCCCGCTCCTTGCCGTGCACGACCTGACCGAGCAGCAATGGCGCGTCATCCGCATCCTCGGCGAGACGAGCCCGCTCGACGCGACCGAGGTGGCGGAGCGCGCCTGCGTGCTCGCGCCCAGTCTCACACGCATCATCAAGTCGCTCGAGGAACGCGGCATCATCCGCCGCGAGCGCGACCATGCGGACGCGCGCCGCTCGCTCCTCAGCCTCAACGATGCCGGGTTCGACCTGATCCGCGCGGTCACGCCGCAAAGCGTCGCGATCTATTCCGTCCTCGAGGCCCGCTACGGCCGCGAAAAGACGGAACACCTCATCGACATGCTGAACGAACTGGCGGCGATGAAGGACGGGGCATGAGCAATCGCGTCGTCCTGCACAACTACTTCCGCTCCTCGACCTCCTACCGGGCTCGTATCACGCTGAACCTCAAGGGCGTCGACTACGACTATGTCGCGCACCACCTTCGCCATGGGGAACATCGCGACCCCGCTTTCCTCTCGGTGAACCCACAGGGGCTCGTCCCGGCGCTTGTCTGGTCCGATGGGACGATCGTGACGCAATCGCTGGCCATCTGCGAATTCCTCGACGAGGTGATCCCCGAGCCGCCACTGCTGCCCGCCGATCCCGCCGGCCGCGCCAGGGTGCGCGCGCTTGCGCAGATGATCGCCTGCGAGATCCATCCGGTGAACAATCTGCGCGTTCTCAACGCGCTGCGCTCGCGCTACGGCGCCGATGATGCCGGCGTCGCGGACTGGTTCCGGCACTGGGTCAACGAAACCTTCGCGCCGCTCGAAGCGATGCTTGCGAAGAGCGCGCAAACGGGTCGCTTCTGCCATGGCGACGCGCCGGGCCTCGCCGACATCTGCCTCGTCGCGCAGGTTGCCAACAACGCCCGCTTCAACGTCGACATGACGCCCTATCCGACGATCGCTCGTATCCGCGATGCCTGCATGGAGCTGCCCGCCTTCGCAGACGCAGCCCCTGCCAAACAGCCGGACGCCGAATAGATCAGTTCTGTGCGGAGGCGTCGGAAACCGGCGGACTGATCAGGGCAAGCCTTGCCTGCGGGTCCGCCTGCACATCGCCGAAGAAGTAAAACGATCCAGCCACGATCGCGCCGATCAGCGCGGTGGATAAAAACCTGCCTGCCATTTTCTTATGTCCCGCGTGGCGCCGAGGCGCCGTCCCTACGAAGGACAAACCCGGTGCGCCGCGGATCGTTCCCCGCCCAGATACACTTTTTGCGAGCAGGCGCTCAGGCCACCATTTCGACGACCTTGCCTTCGGCAAGCGTCACGCGCCGGTCCATGCGCGCGGCAAGTTCGTGGTTGTGCGTGGCGATGAGGGCGGAGAGGCCGGACTGGCGCACGAGCGCTTCCAGCGCGTCGAAGACATAGCCTGCGGTCGCGGGATCGAGGTTGCCGGTCGGCTCGTCGGCCAGCAGGAGCCGCGGCGCGTTGGCGACCGCGCGGGCGATCGCGACGCGCTGCTGCTCGCCGCCCGAAAGCTCGGACGGCCGGTGCGTGCCGCGATGGCCGATCTTCATGTAGTCGAGAAGCTGGGCCGCGCGCTCGGACGCTTCCTTGTTCGCAAGACCGCGCACGAGCTGCGGCATCATGACGTTTTCGAGCGCCGAGAATTCGGGCAGGAGATGGTGGAACTGGTAGACGAAGCCGATCTCGTTGCGGCGCACCGCCGTGCGATCGTCATCCGACATCTGCCCGCATTCCTGGCCGTTCAGCACCACCTCGCCGCCATTCGGGCGCTCCAGGAGGCCGGCGGTGTGGAGAAGCGTCGACTTGCCGGCACCGGACGGCGCGACCAGCGCCACCATCTCGCCCTGCCCGATGGCGAAGTCCGCGCCTTTCAGGATGACGAGCTTGCCGGCGGCATCCTCGTAGAAGCGCTCGACGCCCTTGAGCTGCAATACGGTCTTCGCCGCCATCATTCGTACCTCAGCGCGTCGACGGGATCGAGCTTGGCGGCCCGCCATGCCGGAAAGAGCGTCGCCAGGAACGACAGTGTCAGCGCCATCAGGACGACGGAAATCGTCTCGGCAATGTCCATGCGCGCCGGCAACTGGCTCAGGAAATAGAGTTCGGGATTGAAGATCGTCGTTCCCGACAGCCAGGAGAAGAACTGGCGGATGGATTCCACGTTGAGGCAGACGACGACGCCGAGAATGACGCCGGCGATCGTACCGACGACGCCGATCGCCGCGCCCGTCATGAAGAAGATGCGCATCACCGATCCGCTCGTCGCGCCCATGGTGCGCAGGATCGCGATGTCGCGGCCCTTGTCCTTCACCAGCATGAAGAGGCCGGAGATGATGTTGAGCGCGGCAACGAGCACGATCAGGGTCAGGATCATGAACATCACGTTGCGCTCGACCTGCAGGGCCGAGAAGAAGGTCTGGTTGCGCTGGCGCCAGTCGGTCAGGAAGACCGGCCGCATCGCCGCGTCCTCGATGGCGGGCCGCAACTGGTCGACCGCGTCCGGGTTCTCGACGAAGATTTCGATCGACTGCGCGACGCCGTCCGAATTGAAGAAGAGCTGCGCTTCCTCGATCGGCATGAACACGACCGAAGCGTCATATTCGGACATGCCGAGCTGGAAGATCGCGATCACCGGATAGGACTTGACCCGCGGCGTGGTGCCGAACGGCGTCACGTCGCCGTCGGCGGAGGCGAAGGTGATCGGATCGCCGACCGTGATCCCCAGCGCCTCAGCCATGCGGCTGCCGATCGCGACGCCCTGGTCGCCAGCAAAGCCTTCGAGCGAGCCCTGCTGGATGTTGCCCGAAACGCTCTCCATCTTGGCGAGATCCTCGGCGCGAACGCCGCGGATCAGCGCACCCGTTCCCGCCGTCCGGCGGCCGGAAGCGAGCACCTGCCCGTCGACATGCGGGATCGCATAGCGCACGCCGGCAATGCCGTTGAAGCGCGCGGCGATTTCCTCATAGTCGTCGAGCCCGGTCTCGATCGGCTGGACGACGAGATGGCCGTTGATGCCGAGAATGCGGTCGAGCAGTTCGGCGCGGAAGCCGTTCATCACCGCCATGACGATGATCAGCGTCGCCACGCCCAGCATGATGCCGATGAAGGAGATCATCGAGATGACCGAAATCACCGTCTCCTTGCGCTTGGAGCGCAGGTAGCGCCACGCGACCATGCGCTCGAAGGCCGAAAACGGCCCGGCGCCCTTCTTCGACACCGCTTCGCTCATGCGGTTGCTCCCAGTTCGCGCACGACCGCATCGAGGGACACGGTGCGGCGCTCGCCGGTCTTGCGGTTCTTGATCTCGGCCTCGTTGGCGGCGACGCCGCGCGGGCCGACGATCACCTGCCAAGGCAGGCCGATCAGGTCGGCGGTGGCGAACTTGCCGCCGGCGCGGCCGTCCGTATCGTCGTAGAGCACGTCGCGGCCGGAGGCGCCGAGTTCGGCGTAGAGCCGGTCGCAGGCCGCATCGCAGGCCGCGTCGCCCGATTTCATGTTGATCAGGCCGACGTCGAACGGCGCGACGGCTTCCGGCCAGATGATGCCGTTCTCGTCGTGGCTCGCCTCGATGATGCCGGCGACGAGGCGCGACGGGCCGATGCCGTAGGAGCCCATCGAGACGAAGTGCTCCTTGCCGTCCGGTCCCTGCACCTTGGCGCCCATGGGCTTGGAATATTTCTCGCCGAAGTGGAAGATGTGGCCGACCTCGATGCCGCGCGCTGCGAGCTTGTTGCCATCGCCGACGGCGCTCCACGCGCTCTCGTCGTGCATCTCCTCGGTCGCCGCATAGGGCGTCGTCCATTCCTGCACGATCGCGGCCATCGCCGCGTCGTCGCGGAAATCGGTGTCGGCGCCGGGCACGGTCAGGTCGAGATAGGCCTTGTCGCAGAAGACCTGGCTTTCGCCGGTCTCGGCAAGAATGATGAACTCGTGCGACAGGTCGCCGCCGATCGGGCCGGTGTCCGCGCGCATCGGGATCGCCTTCATGCCAACGCGCGTGAAGGTGCGCAGGTAGGAAACGAACATGCGGTTATACGCCGCCTTCGCGCCTTCGAAGTCGATGTCGAACGAATAGGCATCCTTCATCAGGAATTCTCTGCTGCGCATGACGCCGAAGCGCGGGCGCATCTCGTCGCGAAATTTCCACTGGATGTGGTAGAGGTTGAGCGGCAAATCCTTGTAGGACTTGACGTAGGAGCGGAAGATCTCAGTCACCATCTCCTCATTGGTCGGGCCGTAGAGAAGGTCGCGGTTCTGGCGATCCTTGATGCGCAGCATCTCCTTGCCGTAGTCGTCGTAGCGGCCGCTTTCGCGCCACAGCTCGGCGGACTGGATTGTCGGCATCAGGATCTCGTGCGCGCCGGCCCGGTCCTGCTCCTCGCGGATGATGCGGTTGACCTTGCCGAGAACGCGCTTGCCGAGCGGCAGCCAGGTGAACGAGCCCTGCCCCTGCTGACGGATCATGCCGGCACGCAGCATCAGCCGGTGCGAAACGATCTCGGCCTCGCGGGGATTTTCCTTCAGGATGGGAAGAAAGTATTGCGACAAACGCATCAAGGACGTCCATTGAGAAGAGAGAAGCGCGGAATCAAACGGCTCCGGGAAGCCGCGATTGCCCGCGCTTCATAGCTATTTCAAGGCCCCTTGAAAACCCGGCGCATTGCAGCACGCCCCGCCGCCCGTCGATTGCCGGATAATTGTGCATTGCAGCACAAAATGAAGGCTTACGACGCGAGATTTAAGGTGACATTGGTGCGACGATTGGTCTAGTCTCGCCTCCATAACAGAGAAAGCGAGCATATCTTTGCGCTTTCCAACGCGGTCAAAGTCTTGGGAGGATGCGATCCTGGCGCGATAAACCCGCTGCCGCCTGTAACTGGAATGGATCGGACGCGTTCAAATTTGCAAGGCCTCGTGCCTTGCATTTTTTTTGGGCATCGAAATTAAACGGTCAGGTTCCGGGGCCGATCCTCGGAATGTCGTCGAAGCTCCAGCCGAAAACCGAAGTCGCCAGGTAAAACGCGCCGTAGATCAGCGCGGAGACGATGGTCGTGCGGATGACCGCCTTCAGCATGTGCGAGCCCGACGGCGCGCTCGCCGTGGTGCCGAGCGTCACGTCGCCCTCCTCGTCCTGCGTGCGCAGGCCGAACGGCAGCATGGCGAACAGCACCGTCCACCAGATGATGAAGTAGACCGCGAAGGCGGATACCCAGTTCATGTGTCGTCCTCATGTCGACCCGCCTCATCGCGCGCAGACGAGCGATGCCCTATCGCAAATGCGCGGGTCCGCAAACGTGTCGCTTGGTCGCGACCGGCCGTCAGACCTGTTCGAGTTCGACCAGCGTGCCCATGAAGTCCTTCGGGTGCAGGAAGATGACCGGCTTGCCATGCGCGCCGATCTTCGGCTCGCCGTCGCCGAGCACCCGCGCACCCGACGCCTTCATCCGGTCGCGCGCGGCAAGGATGTCGTCCACCTCGTAGCAGACATGATGCATGCCGCCGGACGGGTTCCTGTCGATAAAGGTCTGGATGCTCGACCCCTCGCCCAATGGTTCCAGAAGCTCGATCTTGGTGTTGCCGACATCGACGAACACCACCGTCACCCCATGCTCCGGCAGCGCCTGCGGCTCGGACACCCTGCCGCCGAGCGTGTCGCGATAAAGCGCCGTCGCTGCGGCCAGATCCGGCACGGCAAGGGCTACGTGGTTGAGGCGTCCAAGCATCGGCTCTCCCTTTGGTGAATGGTGAATGGTGAATGGTGAATGGTGAATGG
>JACVCH010000017.1 GCA_016742175.1 Rhizobiaceae bacterium | reverse complement strand
CGGCCGACGAAACGAACCCGCTCGTCCATAACCGAACACTCCTTCCACGGCATCAACACCTCCCGCAAAGCGAAAAGTGTTACCCATGTGTCCGGTACGAAACGTCACCTATGTCTCAGGTCGTTCTCATCATCGCTTTGCAGCCCCTCGCCGACATGCTACCCGCTTGAGCCCAGGCATTGGTGGACCGGGCGCATTTGATGGATTCTCGTTCTCTTCCGCAATCTATCGCCTTCGTCAGCGCCGCGACGGAGGAGGCGCAGTCGGCAGCGCAACGCCTCGCCGCGCTCTATGGCCAGACGAGCCTCGGCGACGCCGATGTCGTCGTGGCGCTCGGCGGCGACGGGTTCATGCTGCAGACGCTGCGCGAGCAGATGGGAAGCGGCAAGACGATCTACGGGATGAACAAGGGGACGGTCGGGTTCCTGATGAACGAGTTCAGCGAGGCGAACCTGCGTGAGCGCATCGCGGCTGCCTTGCCCGAAACGATCCGCCCGCTCGAGATGATCGCCGAGACCGCCGATGGCCCGGAAGCCAAGCTTCTGGCGATCAACGAGATCGCGCTTTTCCGCCAGTCGGCGCAGGCTGCCAAGCTGCGCATCACCATCGACGGCAAGGTGCGGCTCGACGAGCTCGTCTGCGACGGGGTGATGGTCGCGACACCTGCCGGCTCGACGGCATACAATCTATCCGCCCATGGCCCGATCCTGCCCCTCGACGCGCCTCTTCTTGCCCTGACGCCCGTCAGCCCGTTTCGCCCGCGGCGCTGGCGCGGGGCGCTCCTGCCAAACCGCGCAACGGTCAGCTTCGAGATCCTCGAAGCCGAAAAAAGGCCAGTCAATGCGGTGGCGGACCACACCGAAATCCGCTCGGTGTTGAAGGTGACGGTGCGCGAGGCGAGCGACGTCACCGCGACGGTTCTCTTCGACGCAAGCCATTCCTGGGACGAGCGCGTGCTGGCCGAGCAGTTCCGCTATTGAGCGGCGAATGCGCGCGGCGTTAACGAAAAGGGCTTGAAATTAGCGGATTCGATTGACATTTGCGGGCTCGGGTCTTAACGCCACGGCAGCACTTCCACGCCGCCGGCCTGGAACCCTTGTTGCATGCGCCCATTCCGGCGCCGCCAAACCTAGCAGAGACAACCAAACACGTGTCAGCTGAAAGCAAGATTGAAGATCAGGCTTCCGAACAGCCATTGACCTTTGCCGATCTCGGGCTCTCGCCCAAAGTCCTCTCCGCGGTCACGGATGCCGGCTATACGGTCCCGACGCCGATCCAGGCGGGTGCGATCCCGCATGCGCTCGCCGGCAAGGACGTGCTCGGCATCGCGCAGACCGGCACCGGCAAGACCGCTGCCTTCGTGCTGCCGATGATCACGCGCCTGGAAAAAGGGCGCGCCCGAGCGCGCATGCCGCGCACGCTGATTCTCGAGCCGACGCGCGAACTCGCGGCGCAGGTCGAAGAGAATTTCATCAAGTACGGCAAGAACCACAAGCTCAACATCGCGTTGCTGATCGGCGGCGTGTCGTTCGACGAGCAGGAAAAGAAGCTGGAGCGCGGCGCCGACGTCCTGATCGCCACGCCCGGCCGTCTCCTCGACCACCGCGAGCGCGGCAAGCTGCTGCTCAACGCGGTCGACATCCTCGTCATCGACGAAGCGGATCGGATGCTCGACATGGGCTTCATTCCCGACATCGAGCGCATCTGCGAGATGATCCCGTTTACCCGGCAGACGCTGTTCTTCTCGGCGACGATGCCGCCGGAAATCACCAAGTTGACCGAGAAGTTCCTGCAGGCGCCGGTTCGCGTCGAGGTCTCCAAGGCCGCGTCGACCGCGCCGACGGTCACGCAGCGCCTGGTCAAGTCGAAGTCGAAGGACTGGGACAAGCGCGAAGTGCTTCGCGACCTGATCCGCGCCGAAGACGCCGAACTGAAGAACGCGATCATCTTCTGCAATCGCAAGACGGCGGTCTCAGAACTCTTCCGCTCGCTGGTGAAGCACGAGTTCGATGCCGGTGCGCTGCATGGCGACATGGACCAGCGCGCGCGCATGGCGATGCTGGCCGGCTTCAGGGACGGCAAGCTGAAGCTGCTCGTCGCCTCCGACGTCGCCGCGCGCGGTCTCGACATCCCCGATGTCAGCCACGTCTTCAATTACGACGTGCCGATCCATGCCGAAGACTATGTCCACCGCATCGGCCGCACCGGCCGCGCCGGCCGCTCGGGCAAGGCATTCACGCTGGCGACGAAGTCCGACGGCAAATATGTCGACGCGATCGAGAAGCTGATCGGCCAGAGCATCGAATGGCACGATGGCGACCTGTCGACCATCGCCCATGACGACAGTGCCGACGACGCGCCGCGCCGCGGCGCCAAGGGGGCGCGTGGACGTGGCGGCCGCAAGGGCGACGACGAAAAGCGCCCGCGCCGTGGCCGCAAGTCGGAGGAAGCTCCGGTTGCCGTTGAGGCCGAGGCAGCCCCGGTGGCGGAAGCCCCGGTCGTCGAGATCGCCGAGGCGCGCGCCGAGCGCAACGAGCGACGCGACGCGATCCGCAGCGGCAATGCCGAGCGTCAGCGCGCGGCGAATTCGTCCGACCCGCGCAACACGCGCAACCAGGACCGCGACCGCCGCCACCGCCGCGACGACCTGGGCGACGCGCCGATCGGCTTCGGCGACGACATCCCGGCCTTCATGAAGGTCGTCGCGAAGGTCTGACCTTCTTCGACGTTTCGGCGCGGCGCGAAGCCGCGTCGGCCTTCTGCGCCCATTCGGCGAGTTCAGCCGGATCGTCGAGCGCGGCGTCCGGAATAGACCAGTACGGCATCAACACCGGCTTCCCCTTGCCCTCATAGACCCATTGCCGCGAGCCCGCCGCCGCGAAGTCGGGGGCGCTTTCGGCATCCGCCTTCAGCCAGACCTCGTCGAAGGAATGAAGCGCTATGATGCGGCCCTGATGGTAGATGCCGTGGCCGCCGAACATGCGCCGGATCGTGACCGGCCCGAACTCGGCAAACATGTCGATCAAATCGGCTGGCTGCATGGCTGGGCTCCACGTGTGATCGCGCTAGGTTAGCGCGTGTCGGCGAAATGCGGGAGCACCGAATGCCTCTGAAACTCGACGGATCGTGCCGCTGTGGCGGCGTCAGGTTTACGGTCGACAGCCACACGCCCGCGCCCTACCAGTTCTGCTACTGCTCCATCTGCCGCAAGCAGCAGGGCGGCGGCGGGTACGCGATCAATCTCGGCGCGATTGCCGAAACTTTGGAGATCAAGGGTAAAGACCGCATCGGCGTCTATCGCGCCGAGATCAAGGACGACGAGCATCCGCATTGCGAAGCGTCGAGCGGCGAGCGCAATTACTGCCGCGACTGCGGCTCCGCGCTCTGGCTCTACGATCCGAACTGGCCGGACCTCGTCCACCCGTTCGCATCGGCCATCGACACCGAATTGCCGAAGCCGCGCTCGCGCGTCCATCTAATGCTGAAATACAAGGCGTCCTGGGTCGAACCTGACATCCGCAATGGCGACGAGACGTTCGACCTCTATCCGAAGCTCTCGATCGCCGACTGGCACAGGAAGCATGGCATGTGGGTGGACTGAGGGACTTCCGTCAGACGACGGCGCCCTGCCCTCGCGCTTCGGCCAGCGCCTTGAGGTCGGCCGGCTGGAGTTCGATCGATTCGCCGCAGCCGCAGGCGGACGACTGGTTCGGATTGTTGAAGGTGAAGCCGGAGCGAAGCTTGGTCGTCTCGAAGCCCATCTCGGTGCCGAGCAGGAACAACGCGGCCTCCGGCGCGACGTAGACATGCGCGCCGTCGCGCTCGACATGGTCGTCCTTGGGGTCGGCCGCGGTGACGAGGTCGACCGTGTATTCCATGCCCGCGCATCCGCCCTTCTTGATGCCGACGCGGATACCGGCGGCCCCGTCGCGTGCGGCGACGATGTTGCGCACGCGGGCGGCGGCCTCGTCGGTCAGGGTCAGAACTTGAAATCGTGCCATCAACTGCTCCATGCCGGCGGGTTCAAGGCCCGCGGAATGATTTATGCCCCGAAGATGGGGAAGTTCGGCTCAAGGTGCAACCGGGAACCGTTTAATACCAGCCGACGGCCACCTGCGCCTCTTCCGACATGCGGTCCGGCGTCCAGGGCGGGTCGAACACCATCTTCACATCGACGTCCGAGACGCCCTCGACCGCGCCGACCGCGTTCTGCACCCAGCCGGGCATTTCGCCGGCGACAGGGCAGCCGGGCGCCGTCAGCGTCATGTCGATCTTGACCGAGCGGTCGTCCTCGATGTCGATCTTGTAGATGAGGCCGAGCTCGTAGATGTCGGCCGGGATTTCCGGGTCGTAGACCGTCTTCAGCGCCGAGACGATGTCGTCGGTCAGCCGCGCGATCTCGTCCGCGGGAATCGCGGAAACGTTCGCGGTTTCAGTGGTTGCTGCTGCATCGTCGGTCATGGCTTCACCCGAAGAAACTGCGCGCCTTTTCAAGCGCTTCGGCGAGAGTGTCGATCTCCACACTGGTATTATACATGGCGAATGAGGCACGGCATGTCGAGGTCACGCCGAACCGCTTCAAGAGCGGCTGGGCGCAGTGCGTGCCGGCACGCACGGCAACGCCGGCGCGGTCGATCACCATCGACACGTCATGGGCGTGGATGCCCTGCAGTTCGAAGGAGACGATGGCGCCCTTGTCCGGCGCATTGCCGATGATCCGCATCGAATTGATGCGCGAGAGGCGCTCATGTGCATAGGCCGCAAGCTCGGCCTCATGCGCCGCGATCGCCTCGCGGCCGATCCCTTGCATGTATTCCAGCGCCGCGCCGAGCCCGATCGCCTGGACGATGGGCGGCGTGCCGGCCTCGAAGCGATGCGGCGGCTCGTTATAGGTGACGTTCTCCTCCGTCACCTCCTCGATCATCTCGCCGCCGCCCTGGAACGGGCGCATCTTCTCCAGCATTTCCTTGCGGCCATAAAGGATGCCGATGCCCGACGGCCCGTAGACTTTGTGGCCGGTGAAGACGTACCAGTCGCAGCCAAGATCCTGCACGTCGACGACGGTGTGCACCGCGCCCTGGCTGCCGTCGACCAGAACCGGAATGCCGCGCGCATGGGCGATGCGGACGATCTCCTTGATCGGCGTCACGGTGCCGAGCACGTTCGACATGTGCGTGATCGCGACGAGCCTGGTTCGATCCGTCAGCCGCTTCTCGAATTCCTCGATGTGGAACTGGCCTTCATCGTCGACGGGCACCCAGACGAGCTTCGCGCCCTGCCGCTCGCGGATGAAGTGCCAGGGCACGATATTGGAGTGATGCTCCATCACCGAAAGCACGATCTCGTCGCTCTCGCCGATATTCGGCATGCCGTAGCCATACGCGACCGTGTTGATCGCCTCGGTCGCCGACTTGGTGAAGACGATCTCGTCGACGCTGGACGCGTTGAGAAACCCGCGCACGGTCTCGCGCGCGGCCTCGTAGGCATCGGTTGCGGCATTGGAAAGGAAATGCAGCCCGCGATGGACATTAGCGTATTCGGACGAATAGGCCTTCGTGATGCGGTCGATCACCGCCTGCGGCTTTTGCGCAGACGCGCCATTGTCGAGATAGACGAGCGGCTTGCCGTAAACCTCGCGCGACAGGATCGGGAAGTCGCGGCGGATGGCCTCGACGTCGTATGGTTTGCTGGCGATTTTCTGGTCCATGCTTACCTCGCCACTCTGGAGTACCGCCGATCACCCCCCTCTGGCCTGCCGGCCATCTCCCCCTCAAGGGGGGAGATCACGCACTCGGGCATATGCAACTGGCTGATCTCCCCCCTTGAGGGGGAGATGGCCGGCAGGCCAGAGGGGGGTGACTGAGGGAACACGCCGCCTATCCTTAACCGTGGTTCACGAACCAGTCTTCGAGCTGCGTTTCCAGCGCCTCGACGATGGCTTCGTCGTCCAGTTCCTCGATGATTTCGCGCAGGAACGCCTTGACCAAGAGCCCGCGCGCCAGCTTCTCCTCGACGCCGCGCGCCATCAGGTAGAACAGATGCGCATGGTCGATCTCGGTCACCGTCGCGCCGTGGCCGCAGGCGACGTCGTCGGCGAAGATTTCGAGTTCCGGCTTGGTGGAAAACTCGCCGTCGTCCGACAGGAGCAGCGTGTTGCATGCCATCTTGGCGTCGGTCTTCTGCGCCAGACGGTCGACGCGGATCTGGCCCTGGAACACGCCATGCGCCTTGTCGGTGATGACGTTGCGGATGATCTCGGTCGAGGTCGTGTGCGGAGCCAAATGGTCGAGCACCATCGTCACGTCGCAATGGACGTCGCCGCCCAGAAGATTGACGCCGCGCAGGCGGAAGTCCGAGCCCTCGCCGGCCGCCACGACATGGACTTCCTGCCGCACGAGCTTGCCGCCCGTGTTCATCAGGAAAATCGTCACCTTGGCATTGGCGCCAATACGCGCGCGGATCTGACCGAGATGGGTCGCGGCCTTCGGCTGGTCCTGAATGATCAGCCAGTTGATGTCGGCATCGTCGCCAATCTCGACATCGGTCACCGAGCTGACCAGCGCGTCCGCCGTGCCGGTCTGGCGTTCGACGATCGTCACCTTGGCGCCCTTGCCGATGCGGGCGGCAAAGCGCGCATGGACCTGCCCGCCCGAATGGACGTTCTGCAGTTCGATCGGCGCGGCGATCTCGGCGCCGTCCGGGATCGTCAAATCGAAGCCGTCCGAGACGAAGGCGGCGTTGATCGCACCGACGGCATCGTCCGCCTTCAGCGGCGCGAGGTCCTCGGCGAGCGCGCCGCTCATCAGGCGGTCGGCGATCTTCTCGATCCGCACGCTCTCGACGCCGGCAGCGTGTTGGGCGTTGCCGTCGATCACGGTCAGGACCGACGAACCATCGACCAGCGGCGCAAGCGCTGCCGCATCGCCCGCGCCGCCATCGGCAGGCACGGATGCCAGCAGGCGGCGCAGATCCGTATAGTGCCAGGCCTCGACGCGGCGCGTCGGCAGGCCGGCCTTCAGGACGGCGGCGGCCTCGTCGCGCTTTGCCGCGACTTCCGGCGAGCCGGTCAGCGAGGGACGGCGCGCGGCGAAGCCCTCGATCAGGGCCTCCTCGGCGCTCGTCAGCTTGGGTGCTGCGTGAACGTTCATGTCAGCCACCCCGCTCAGGCCGCTTCGCCGATGATGCCGGCATAGCCGTCGCGCTCCAGTTCGAGCGCGAGCGACTTGTCGCCCGACTTGACGACCTGGCCGCGCGAGAGCACGTGCACCGAATCCGGCACGATGTAGTCGAGGAGGCGCTGGTAGTGCGTGATGACGACGAAGGCGCGGTCGGGGGAGCGCAGCGAGTTGACGCCGTCGGCGACGATCTTCAGCGCATCGATGTCGAGGCCGGAATCGGTCTCGTCGAGCACGCACAGCTTCGGCTCCAGGAGCTTCATCTGCAGGATTTCCGCGCGCTTTTTCTCGCCCCCGGAAAAGCCGACATTGAGCGGGCGCTTCAGCATCGCCATGTCGATGTTGAGGCCGGCGGCGTTTTCCTTCACGCGCTTCAGGAATTCGGGGATCTTCAGGTCGTCCTCGCCGCGCGCCTTGCGCTGCGAGTTCATGGCCACCTTGAGGAATTCCATCGTCGCGACGCCCGGGATTTCCATCGGGTACTGGAAGGCGAGGAAAATGCCCGACGCGGCGCGTTCGGCCGGGTCCATCTCGAGGATGGATTCGCCGTTGTAGAGAATGTCGCCCTCGGTCACCTCATAGTCCTCGCGACCGGCGAGAATGTAGGAGAGCGTCGACTTGCCCGAGCCGTTCGGGCCCATGATGGCCGCGACTTCGCCCTTCTGGACGGTGAGGTTCAGGCCGCGGATGATCTCGGTGCCGTCTTCGGCGATGCGGGCGTGCAGGTTCTTGATCTCGAGCATGTCGTCCTCTTGAGGCTAGTCTTGCCTTTTGTCGTGATGCGCGCCCGCCACTGCGAGGAGGCCCGCCATGATTCCCAAATTCTTGGTGAAGAGCTGGAACTGCATCGAAGCTGCTTCACCCTCAAGCACCCAGAACGGATGCAGATACCAGTTCACGACCGCCACATAGGCGATCAGTCCATATGCCGCGGGTCGCACCAGGCGCCCCGCGACGAGTGCCAGCCCTGCCGCCATCTGCGCGGCGGCGGCGAGGTAGACGAACGGCAAAGGCCGCTCGAAACCCGCGCCGGACAGCATCGCCACCATCGTCCCTGTCGCGCCGAATTTCAGCAGAGCCGAACCGGCAAAGAAGACGCCGAACGCAATACGCGCGATGGCGACGGTCAGGTTCAGCCGACGCTGCCTTCCAGCGAAATGCCGATGAGCTTCTGCGCTTCGACCGCGAATTCCATCGGCAGTTCCTGGATCACGTCCTTAACGAAGCCGTTGACAATGAGCGCGATGGCTTCCTCCTCGGGAATGCCGCGCTGCATGACGTAGAAGAGCTGGTCTTCGGAAATCTTCGACGTCGTCGCCTCGTGCTCGAACTGGGCGGTTGCGTTCTTGGCCTCGATGTAGGGCACGGTGTGCGCGCCGCAGTCGTTGCCGATCAGGAGCGAGTCGCACTGCGTGAAGTTGCGCGCGTTGGTCGCCTTGCGGTGCGCCGAGACCTGGCCGCGATAGGTGTTGTTCGAGTACCCGGCCGAAATGCCCTTGGAGATGATGCGGCTCGACGTGTTTTTGCCGAGATGGATCATCTTGGTGCCCGAATCGATCTGCTGGTGACCGTTCGAGACGGCGATCGAATAGAACTCGCCCCGGCTATCGTCGCCGCGCAGGATGCAGGACGGGTATTTCCAGGTGATCGCCGAGCCGGTCTCGACCTGCGTCCACGAAATCTTGGAGCGGTCGCCGCGGCAGTCACCGCGCTTGGTGACGAAATTGTAGATGCCGCCCTTGCCGTCCTTGTCGCCCGGATACCAGTTCTGGACGGTCGAATACTTGATCTCGGCATCGTCGAGCGCGATCAGCTCGACCACGGCCGCGTGAAGCTGGTTCTCGTCGCGCTGCGGCGCCGTGCAGCCTTCGAGATAGGACACATAGGCGCCCTCCTCGCAGATGATGAGCGTGCGCTCGAACTGGCCGGTGTTCTTCTCGTTGATGCGGAAATAGGTCGATAGCTCCATCGGGCAGCGAACGCCCTTCGGCACGTAGACGAACGATCCGTCGGTGAAGACGGCCGAATTCAGCGTCGCGTAGTAGTTGTCCGTCGTCGGGACGACCGAGCCGAGATACTTCTTCACGAGTTCGGGGTGTTCGCGGATCGCCTCGGAAATCGAGCAGAAGATGACGCCGGCCGCGGCCAGTTCCTTCTTGAACGTGGTGACGACGGAGATCGAATCGAAGACGGCGTCGACCGCGACGCGGCCGGACTTGTAGACATTGTCGTTCGCCGCATCAGTGTCCTCGCCCTCGTCCTTCTGGACGCCGGCCAGGATTTCCTGCTCGCGCAGCGGGATGCCGAGCTTCTCGTAGACGCGCAGGAGTTCCGGATCGACCTCGTCGAGCGACTTCGGCCCGGTCTGGTTCTTCGGCGCGGCGTAGTAGTGGATGTCCTGAAAGTCGATCTTCGGATAGTCGACGCGCGCCCAGGTCGGCTCTTCCATGGTCAGCCACCGGCGATAGGCGCCGAGCCTCCATTCGAGCATCCATTCCGGCTCGTTCTTCTTTTCCGAGATGAAGCGAATGATGTCTTCGCTGAGGCCCTTGGGGGCCTTGTCCATCTCGATCTCGGTTTCGAAGCCGTATTTGTACTGGTCCACGTCGATCTTGCGGACCTGGTCGATGGTCTCCTGCACAGCAGGCATGAGCGCTCTCCATCCAGGCCGGGGTCAAGGCCCGGCAGTTGTCGATTTCGCATCCGCAGCAAATGCCGTCAGGATGCGCGTTACATAGGGAGGATCGCCGGCAAATGCACCCCTGCGGCGCGCCGATATCCTCGAAAATTCCCGACCGTCAGGCGGCCGCTTGCCTGCGGCTCATAAACCGATCGAGCGCCTCTGCGAAAGCCGCAATCTCGTCCTCGCCCGTCGAAAGTCCGATCGAGACGCGGATGCCGCTGATATCCTCGCCATGGCCCATGGCCTTCAAGACCCGGCTCGCGCCCACCTTGCCCGACGAGCAGGCCGAGCCCGACGAGACGGCGATGCCGGCGAGATCGAACGCGATCTGCGCGGTTTCGGCCTTCACGCCCGGAACGGCGAAGAACACGGTGTTGGGCAGGCGTTCGGCTTCCTCGCCGAAGATGACCGCATCGGGAACGCGCGCGCGGATAGCGTCTTGGATGCGGCCGCGCTTGTCGCGCAGCGCCTCCGCCTGCCCAAGCACGGCAAGCGCGTTGCGCGCGGCGGCGCCTAAACCGGCGAGCGCCGCATAATTCTCCGTGCCGGCCCGATGCCCGCGCTCCTGCCCGCCGCCCGTCGCGATCGGCGTCGGCATCAGCACGTCGCTGTTGCCGACGAGCGCGCCCGCGCCTTTCGGTCCGCCGATCTTGTGTGCGGACAAGATAAGGAAATCCGCACAAAGCTCTGCAATGTCGAGCGAAAGACGCCCACCCACCTGAACGGCGTCGAGCACGAACACGCCGCCGGCCTCGTGCACCATGGCGGCAATCTTCGCCGCCGGCTGGATCACGCCCGTCTCGTTGTTGGCCAGATGCACCGCGACGAGCGGCAGGCCCGCCGAGCGGTCATGTGCGTCCAGCGCATTCTTCAGCGCACCGAGATCGAGCACGCCGTTTCCGTCTACGGGCAGTTCGACCACATCGCCCTTGGCGAAGCGACCGCCGCCGGCCACGATGGCATGGTCGGTCGTCGATATGTACAGCTTCGAATAGGTGAGCGTCGCGCGGCCCATCCGCCAGTCCGGCGTCAAAACCAGGGCCACGGCCTCGCTCGCGCCCGAGGTGAAGACGACATGATCCGGCTTGGCATTGCACAGAGCCGCGACGTCGCGCCTTGCCTCCTCGACCAGTCGCTTGGCCTGCCGGCCCTCGGCATGGACGGAGGACGGATTGGCCGTCAGGTCGAGCGCGGCCACCATCGCCGCCCGCGCTTCGGGCAGAAGCGGCGCGCTGGCATTCCAGTCCAGATAGAAGCGGCGTCCGGTCATTGCGGCGGCGTCATATCCAATTCGTGGCGTTGGCGGCGGACGGCGTTATTTCCTTGAATTCGCAAGGCGAGCCGTCCTATCTACCCGCTTTGCGAAAAGCGGCGAACCCTTGCCACTTTTGAATAATTCTAAACTAGTTTCTATGGAGACGCCCGCCCCGCGTCAAGCCCGAACGACCAGTCACTGGGTTTTGCGGCGTCCGCCGGCGGTTCAACTGGAGTATCCCATGCCCGAGGTCATCTTCGCAGGTCCGGCCGGACGCCTTGAAGGTCGCTATCAGCCTTCCAAGGAAAAGAACGCGCCGATCGCGATCGTGCTGCACCCCCATCCGCAGTTCGGCGGCACGATGAACAACAAGATCGTGTACGACCTCTTCTACATGTTCCAGAAGCGCGATTTCACCGTTCTGCGCTTCAATTTCCGCGGCATCGGCCGCAGCCAGGGCGAGTTCGACCATGGCGCCGGTGAACTCTCGGACGCGGCGGCCGCACTCGACTGGGTGCAGTCGCTCCACCCCGATTCCAAGAGCTGCTGGGTCGCCGGCTATTCCTTCGGCGCCTGGATCGGCATGCAGCTCCTGATGCGCCGCCCGGAGATCGAGGGCTTCATCTCGATCGCGCCGCAGCCCAACATCTACGACTTCTCGTTCCTCGCCCCCTGCCCGTCCTCCGGCCTCATCATCCATGGCGATGCCGACCGCGTGGCCCCGCCCAAGGACGTGCAGACGCTGGTCGACAAGCTGCATACCCAGAAGGGCATCACGATCACGCAGAAGACCCTGCCCGGCGCGAACCACTTCTTCGCGACCCATGGCGAGACGCTTATCGAGGATTGCTCGGACTATCTCGACCGCCGCCTCGCAGGCGAACTGGCAGACCCCAAGCCGAAGCGCCTGCGCTGAACTGACGTAACGTCAACAACCCTCGACTCCTGCCGGGACTCATGGCAGCTTTCGGTTGTCGTCAGGCAGTCGAGGGGATGGCCATGCACAAGTTCGAGATTTACAAGGACAAGAAGGGCGAAACGCGCTTCCGCTTTCGCGCCGGCAATGGCGAGGTGATGTTTTCCTCGGAGGGCTACAAATCGAGGGCATCGGCCGTCAAGGCCGTCGAATCGATCAAGAAGAACGCGCCCGAGGCCGCCGTCGACGACATGACCGCCGCCGCGAAGCCGGAGGCCGCGGCCAAGCCTGCGAAGGCGGTGGCAAAGCCAGCCGCAAAGAAGGCGGCGCCGAAGAAGGCAATGGCCAAGGCCTGACCCATCAACCCGGCCGCGCGATCACACCGCCTTTTGCCGGCGCGCGGCAGCCGGTCGTCGTCGGCCATGTCAGCGGCAGGCGGCGCATCGAGCGAACCGCGAGATAGGCCCACGCTTCGGCCTCCATTGCATCGCCGTCGAGGCCGACATCCTCGGCGAGCAGCACCCGCGCGCCCGTCGCTTCCGCGCCCTTGCGCAAATCCGCGCCGATGTGCGGGTTCTTGCGCCCGCCGCCGCAAATGATCCAGCTTTTCGGCTGGGCCGGCATATGGTCGGCTGCTTTCAATATGGCCTGCGCAGACACGGCGGCAAACGTGCGCGCACCGTCGGCGAGTTCAAGTCCTGACGCAAATTCCAGCGTGAAGTCGTTGCGATCGAGCGATTTCGGTCCCGAGCGGGCGAAGAACGGATTGTCGAGATATCGCTCCACGACGCCCCTCACCACGCCGCCCTCGTTGGCGATCATCCCGTTCTGGTCGAAGGGCACGCCCCCCTCGCGCGATACCCACTGGTCGATCAGCGCATTGCCCGGTCCGCTGTCGAAGGCGACCGGCGGGCCGTCGGCGGCGACGAAGGTGATGTTGGAAATGCCGCCGATATTGACGAAACAGGCCGGCAGGTCGGCGCCGTGAAGATCGGCCGCAAGCGCGGCGTGGTAGGCCGGGACGAGCGGTGCGCCCTGACCGCCCGCGACCATATCCGCTGCGCGCATGTCGAAAACGACCGGCGTTGCCGTCTCCCGCGCCAGAAGCGCGCCGTCGCCGATCTGCACCGTCAGCGCCTGTTCGGGCCGGTGCAGCACCGTCTGGCCGTGAAAGCCGATCAGGTGGACGGCACCGTGAGCTTCTACGAATGCCGAGACCGCGCGCGCATGGCGAAGCGTCAGTTCGCGCTCGAGGTCGGCAAGATCGCCGGGCCGCTCCTCGCGGCTCGAAATTGCCTTCGCGACGCCCAGCGCCGCTTCGATCCGCCGGCGCAACGCGGCATCGTAGGCGACGAACATGGATGGCCCGCGCGTCACTGCGCTTTCCCCGTCGGTCGTGACGACTGCGAGGTCAATCCCGTCCATCGACGTGCCGCTCATCAGCCCGAGCGCGCGCAGTGCCGTCATGACGCCGTCCATTCTTGTGATTCCCGATGCCGGGATGCTAAAGCCGCGCTTGCCGGATTGCCAATGGCGGTCCGCTCCTGTTCGAACCAGAAAGAAAAGACCATGTCCGCCTTCAAGTCCGATTTCCTGCGCACCTTGTCCGAGCGCGGCTTCATCCACCAGATTTCGGATGAGACCGGCCTCGACGACCTGTTCGCCAAGGAAACCGTGACGGCGTATATCGGCTTCGACCCGACCGCCCCGAGCCTTCATGCCGGCGGCCTGATCCAGATCATGATGCTCTATTGGCTGCAGAAGACCGGCCATCGCCCGATCACGCTGATGGGCGGCGGCACCGGCATGGTCGGCGATCCGTCCTTCAAGGATGAAGCGCGCAAGCTGATGACGCTCGAGACGATCGCGGAGAACAGCGCCTCGATCAAGCGCGTCTTCTCGAAATACCTGACCTTTGGCGACGGCCCGAAGGACGCCATCATGGCGGACAATGGCGACTGGCTGCGCAAGCTGAATTATCTTGAATTCCTGCGCGATGTCGGCGCGCATTTCTCGGTCAACCGCATGCTGTCCTTCGACAGCGTGAAGCTGCGGCTCGACCGGCAGCAGTCGCTGTCCTTCCTCGAGTTCAATTACATGGTGCTGCAGGCCTACGACTTCGTCGAGCTGAACAAGCGCTATGGCTGCCGGCTGCAGATCGGCGGCTCGGACCAGTGGGGCAACATCGTCAACGGCATCGATCTCGGCCACCGCATGGGCACGCCGCAGCTCTACGCGCTGACGACGCCGCTGCTGACCACCTCGTCCGGCGCCAAGATGGGCAAGTCGCTGAACGGCGCGATCTGGCTCAACCCGGACATGCTCTCGGCCTATGATTTCTGGCAGTACTGGCGCAATACGGAAGATGCCGATGTCGGCCGGTTCCTGAAGCTCTACACCACGCTTCCGATGGATGAGATCGCCCGGCTCGGCGCGCTCGGCGGCTCCGAAATCAACGACGCCAAGAAGGTGCTGGCGACCGAGATCACGGCCATGCTGCACGGCCGCGAGGCGGCGGAAGCGGCAGCCGAGACCGCGCGCAAGACCTTCGAGGAAGGCGCGCTCGCCGAAAGCCTTCCGACGGTCGAACTGCCGTCGGGCGAACTCGGCGCGGGGATCGGCGTCCTCCAGCTCTTCGTCAAAGCCGGCCTTGCCGGCTCGAACGGCGAGGCGCGGCGCCATGTCCAGGGCGGAGCGGTGCGCATCAACGACGCGCCCGTCAGCGACGACCGGCAGGTGGTCGGGACCGGCGACGTGACGGCGGACGGCGTCATCAAGCTCTCGCTCGGCAAGAAGAAGCACATCCTCGTTCGGCCGGTCTGAGCGGCTATTCAGAAAACTCGAAAACCGAGCGGAAAATACCCGGCGCGATCGCGGAGAGCGGATTGATCTGCAACTGCGGCGCGTCGGTCGGACCGGCGAGCTTGAAGGTGATGCCGATCAGGCCCCGGTCGCGGCCGTTGCCGAGAATCTGGCCGATCAGCGGGATTTCTGCGAACAGCCGGTTGATCCCGTAGGCCGGCATGAAGGTGCCGGTCAGCGACATGTTGCCGGAGCCGTCATAGACGGTGCCCTGGAAGGTCGAGCCGATATCCGGCCCGCGGATGACGCCGTTTTCCAGCGTCAGGAAGCCCTTGCCCTGGCTGATGCGCGAAAAGGCGCGGTCGAAGAACACGCGCTGCACGTCGAGGCGGCCATTGACCACGTCGTTGAGCGAGCGCCCCCGCGTGTCCGACGGCGTCGAGACGAGCGAGGCGAGACGCGGCTCGTCGACCAGCCAGAAATCGCGCGCGGCGACCCGCCCGACGAGCGATCCGCCCTCCGCGCCGCGCAGCTCGACGTTGAGCCGGCCGCCTTCCATGCGCCCGTAAAGGTCGAGGAAGCGCAGCACCGCGCCGGCATCGCCGGTTTCGGCCCGCAAATAGCGCCCGCCCTGGCCGATGCCGTGGTTGACCTGCAGCTTCGCGCCCGATCCGGTTGTCGCCGTGGCCGACAGATTCTCGATCGTCGCGCCCGTCCCGACATAGTCGATGACGACGTCGCGCAGCGTCTCGTTGCCGAAGCCAGTGACGGCATTGACGTCGAGGTCGAGCGTGATCGGCACGGGCTCGCCGCCACCGCCGCTTGCGGCCTCAGACGTCGCCCGCAGCGCCTTGATGAGCGAGCGCGCATCCAGCGTCTCGCCCTTGACGGTGACGACGTAGCCGCGCCCGCGCCGGGCGATGTCGACGCCGAAATCGTCGCCCCGATTGAGCCGTACCTGCGGAAAGCTCGCCTTGGTCAGGCCCGCCTCGTCGAGCGAGACCTCGCCGCCGACCGCGAAGCTCTCGCCCTTGATGCCGAAGCCGTGCAGGAAGGTCTGGCCGCCGTTCCGCTCCATCTGGAAGGCGGTGGTAGCGGCGATGCCCGCGCCCTTCGACCAGCCAATCCACGGCAGGCTGAGGACGGAGCCGGACAGGTCTGCCGTAACGGACTGGTGCTCGGCGCTCGAAAGGTCGATGCCGACATCGGCATTGCCCGAGAGCAGCATGGACAGTGCCGGCAGGAGCTGCTCGCGCGCCGCGTCGTCGAGTTTCAGGTCGACCTTGCGCGAGCGCTCGACCGTCTCGTTGAACGGTTCGGTCATGGCGATCGTCGCCGCAACGCCGTTCAGCCGGGCATCGGCGTTGATTTCGGCATGGCTCGGGCGCACGCGCACCGTGCCATAGGCCTCGCTGACATTCTGGCCCTGGAAAGGCTGGGCCAGCGCGACGTCCGCGACATCGAGTTCGACGTCGAAGCCAACCGGGATGTCGCGCCCGTCCTCGTTGATCGGAAACTGCGCCTGCACCCGGCCGGCCACGTGGCCGGAAACGTCGCTGGGCGCAAAGTCGAGATGCCGGCCGGCATCGATCGGCTTCAGCGAGGCGAATTCCAGCGCCGCGTCGGCATCGGCGTCGACATCGACGACGAGATTGCCGATCAGCGGCTTGCCGCGCGTGATGTCCATCGAGAAGGAGGCATCCTTGCCGGCCACCCACTTACCGCTTTCGAGCTGCGCGCGGGTCGAGGTGACCGCCACGTCGAGCCGGTCGCCGCGAAAGCGCAGTTCGCCGGCGCTGTCCTGAAGCAGCGGCAGTTCGCCGCCGACTGCCACCGACGCGCCCGAGATCGCGAACGTCCCGGAAACCTCGTCGGTGAACGGAACGCCGTCGCCGAAACGGCCGGGCTCGGCGTCCAGCCGGATGGAGCCGGTCTCGATCCGGCCGCCATCGACATGGCCGACCGCCCAGCGCCGTGCGCCCGGCGCGGCGAAGATCGGCCAGATCGCCTTGGCGTCGTCAACCTCCATGCCGCGCGCATTGAGGGCAAGGCTGACGCCGGGGCTCTTGCCGGGCACGAAATCAATGCCAGCGCGGCCGGTCACGCGTCCGGCGCCGCTGCGCAGGTCGATGTCGCTCAAGTGCAAAAGGCGCTCCAATGGATCGAACGTGCCGGCGATCCGCGTCTCGATCTCGACCTGGTCCTCGCTTTCGGGGATGGCGAGCCGCGATGCGTCGGAGACGAGTTCGAAGCGGTATCGCGGATTGGCGCCATTGCGGCGCGGCTCGGGCCCGACCGCTCCGTTGAACGACCAATCGGTGTCTTCCGAGCGCAGGTCGAAACTGTCGATCTCGATCTTGTCGGCGCCGGTGACGGCATAGGCCTTGAGCGCGCCCGACATGGTCACCGTCTCGCGGCCGATATCGATGGCGGCATTGTCGAAGCTGGCGTCGATGTCGAGCCGGTCGGCGGCGGACGACAGGCTCTGCGCGCCGGAGAGGCTGACCGTCAGCCCGCCGATGCGGTGCGCAAGGCCGATCCGCTCGGTGCCTTCCGCGACCGGCGCGAAGCTCAAATCGAGGTCCAGCATGGCGATGCGCGTGCGCTCGTCGTCGCGGATCGCCTTGCCATCGAAGACGATGGTGCGGTCGGCAATCTCCGCCGTGCCGGACATTTCGAGTGCGCCTTCCTCCGTCCGCTCGAGCTGCGCGTCGGCGATGCGGATCGACGTGCCGCGCGCGCTGTCGAGGACGATGGTGACATTGCGCAGCTTGAGATCGCGCGCGGCATTGCTCTCGACGAGGTCGAAGACGCGGTGCATGGCGGCGAAGATCGCCGGCGTCACGAGGTCGGGATCGAGCAGGCCGTCGGCATTGCGCAGGCCCGCGAGCGGACCCGGCCCGCCGCGATCGGGCAACTGGTCGGCGACGAGCCGCGCATCGCTCAGCCTTGCATTGGCAAGCTGCAGGCGCCCTTCGAGGAGCGGCAGGAACCGGATGCCGAAGCGCAGGAGCCCGACATCGACGAAGCTTTCCGCCGCCTCGGGACCCGCAAGGCCGGCGCCGGCGATTTCGAGCGCGAGGAACCGGTCGGCGTCGATCCGCAGCCGCACCGAGCCGATCGTCGCGACGACGCCGCCGCCGGCAAGGTCGCTCACCACGCTTTGCGCCTCCTGGCGCAGCCGCTCACCGCCGAAGCCGGCCATGACGCCGCCGACCACGAGCGTGACGAGAAGGAGGAGGACGCCAGCGCCGAGCGCGGCAACCATCAAGATCCGGGCCGGGAGGGAGCGACGGCGGGGAGAGCGTCGACGCGGTTTCGCCCCGCGCAGCAGGGCACGAGCATTCGCAGGCGTCTCTGGCCGATCGGGATGGTCGGTCAAGCGGCGTTCCGTCAGTAATGCAGCGTCATGGACGAATCGTGTCCGGCGACTATAACCACCCCTCAGCGCTCCCGTAACAGCAAAATGGAGGTCAAATCATGTCCGAACTCGCCACCGGCGACATGGCGCCGGATTTCACCCTGCCCGGCGACGGCGGCTCGACGATTTCGCTGGCCGCGCTCAAGGGCAAGCCCGTCGCGCTCTTTTTCTATCCGAAGGACGACACCAGCGGCTGCACCGCCGAGGCGGTCGACTTCACCCGGCTCAAGGCTGAGTTCGACGCCGCAGGCGTCGCGCTCGTCGGCATGTCGCCGGACAGCACCAAGGCGCACGACAAGTTCAAGGCCAAGCACGACCTTGCCGTGCCGCTCGCGTCCGACGAGGAGACGACCACGCTCGGAGCCTATGGCGTCTGGATGGAGAAGAGCATGTATGGCCGCAAATATATGGGCGTCGACCGCTCCACCTTCCTGATCGACGCGCAGGGCCGGATCGCCCGCGTCTGGCGCAAGGTCAAGGTGCCCGGCCATGCCGAGGAAGTTCTGGCAGCTGCCAAAACGCTTTGATCCTCAGGAACATTTTCGCCTTTGCTGAATTATCGCCCCGACACCTCGCGACCAATGGAGAAGGCAATGTTCAAGGGTTTGCTTTTGTGGCTGATCGGTATCCCGATCCCGATCATCATTCTCCTGCTTCTGATTTTCTGATCGGCAGTCCGGCCCGACTTTCGATCGATGCACGAGACCGACGGCTCCGCTTCAGCGGGGCCGTTTTCGTTTGCGCAGCCGCGTGAACCAGCCATTAACCCTAATGAGGCGTAATGGTCCGATATCCAGCCCTTCGCGTTCTTGGAGACCGGACAGTGCCGACATATCCTGGCAATCGCCGCGAGCCGCATACCGTCATCATCGCCCGCGGCGATCGAATCCGCCACTTCACGGTGCGTCCGTGGATCGTGGGCCTGACCGGCTCCGCCCTCGCCGCGCTGGCCATCGGCTATCTCCTGGCGACCTCCTACCTCGTGCTGCGCGACGACCTGATAGGCGCGACGGCAGCGCGACAGGCGCGCATGCAGCAGGCTTATGAGGACCGCATCTCGATCCTGCGCACGCAGGTCGACCGCATCACCAGCCGGCAATTGCTCGACCAGCAGCTCGTCCAGGGCAAGGTCGCCGAACTTCTCGCCCGCCAGAGCCAGATCACCCAGCGCCACGGCCAGATCAGCCCGATCATCGAGCGCGCCATGGGCTCCGCAGAGGCCTTGCCCGAGACTGCCCCCGTTCCCGAAGCCCGTCCCGTTCTGCGCGCCACGCTCACCCCGGGCAAGGCCGCGTCGCTCTTCGCCAAACTGACCGGCGAAAAGATCGACGACGAGGAATCCCCGAGCGTTCAGAACGCCTTCTGGCCGCGCGCGAAGGTAGCGGCCGAACCGATGGAGGCAGCGCCGGTCACCGTGGACGAGGCAAAGCCCGACGAGAAGGCCGATCTCTTCGATTCGCTCGGCGCCTCGCTCGCCGCCATCGAGACCGAACAGCTTCGGAGCATCGAGACGCTGACCTCGGAAACCTTCGAGACGGCGGACACGATCCGCGAGGCGCTCGTTGCGGCAGGCCTGCCCGTCGATGCCGATTTCGGCGCCGACGAACAGGGCGTCGGCGGGCCGCTCGTCGCGGTCGACGAGGATTCGCTGTTCGAGGAGCGCGTGCGCGGACTTGAAGAGGCGCTCGGCCATCTGGAGACGCTGAAGGCTTCGGCGCGGGACTATCCGATCTTCAATCCAGCGCCCGGACAGGCCGTGTCGAGCTCGTTCGGCGTACGCCGCGACCCGTTCCTGCGCCGTCCGGCCATGCATGCCGGCATCGATTTTCGCGCCAAGTCCGGAACGCCGGTGCAGTCGACCGGCGCCGGCAAGGTCATCCGCGCCGGCTGGGCGGGCGGCTACGGTCGCCTCGTCGAGGTCGACCACGGCAATGGTTGGTCGACGCGCTATGCGCATCTGAGCCGCATCGACGTGAAGATCGGCGAAAAGCTCGTCACCGGGGACGCCATCGGCGCCGTGGGCAGCACCGGCCGCTCGACCGGCCCGCACCTCCACTACGAAATCCGCCGCCACGGCAAGGCGACCGATCCGCTGCGCTTCCTCAAGGCCGGCAACGAGATTGCCGACCTGCTCTAAAGTCCAACGAAACGAAAAAGGCCGGGAAATTCCCGGCCTTCTTGATTCGTGGATGTGTTGAGATTCGGGCCTGGGCGTGCCGAAAATGGCGGATTTCGAGACCGGAGCGGAGTGGACATTTGGTCCATGAGCACCGGAAGCGCAGGAAGCCGTCATTTGCAGGCCGCTCAGGCCCGAATATCGATATATCCTAGTCGATGTCGGCGATCGCTTCGCCGGCCGATCCCTCGATCTTGTGCGACAGCGCCGCTTCCATGAAGTCGTCGAGGTCGCCGTCGAGCACGTCCTGCGGCGACGTGCTTTCGACGCCGGTGCGCAGATCTTTCACGAGTTGGTAGGGCTGCAGCACGTAGGAGCGGATCTGGTGGCCCCAGCCGATCTCCGTCTTCGACGCCTCGGTGGCGTTCGCCGCCTCTTCGCGCTTCTTCAGCTCTGCCTCGTAGAGCCGTGCGCGCAGCATGTCCCACGCCTTGGCGCGGTTTTTGTGCTGCGAGCGCTCCTGCTGGCAGGCGACGACGATGCCGGTCGCCAGATGGGTGATGCGCACGGCCGAATCCGTCGTGTTGACGTGCTGGCCGCCCGCGCCCGAGGCGCGGTAGGTGTCGATGCGCACGTCGGATTCTGACACGTCGATCTCGATCGAATCGTCGATCACCGGATAGACCCAGACGCTGGCGAAGGAGGTGTGCCGGCGCGCGTTGGAATCGTAGGGCGAAATGCGCACGAGGCGATGCACGCCCGATTCGGTCTTCAGCCAGCCATAGGCCTTCTCGCCCTTGATCAAAATGGTCGCGGACTTGATGCCGGCTTCTTCGCCGTTGTGAAGCTCGAGCACTTCGACCTTCATGCCGCGGCGCTCGGCCCAGCGCGTATACATGCGCAGCAGCATCGACGCCCAGTCCTGGCTCTCGGTGCCGCCGGCGCCCGAATGCACTTCCAGATAGGTGTCGTTGCCGTCGGCTTCGCCCGAAAGCAGCGTGTCGACCTGGCGCGCGGCCACCTCGCCGCGCATCGAGCGGATCGCGGCCTCGGCGTCCTGGATGATGGCCTGGTCGCCCTCTTCCTCGCCAAGCTCGATCAGCCCGATATTGTCGTCGAGAGACTGCGTCAGGCCCTTGATGGCGGTGATGGCGTCCTCGAGCGACTGGCGCTCGCGCATCAGCTTCTGCGCCTCCTGCGGATCGTTCCACAGGTCGGCGTCTTCGGCACGGTTGTTCAGATAATCAAGTCGCTTTACGGCCTGATCCCAGTCAAAGATGCCTCCTCAGCAGGGTTATGCCCTGCTTGATTTCGTCGATGAGATTTTCGGTCTCGGCGCGCATGGTCGGCTCGCCTTTCATTCAATTCGAGGGTTGGCAATTCGAGGGTTGGAAATCGGCGCGGACCATAGGGATGGCCCGCCGCCCTGTAAAGGCGGCGAGCGGTCCCTTTGCGTGCGTCCGTCAGTAGAGGCCGCCGCCCGATCCGGAAATCAGCGCCTCGCTCGCCTGCGGCGAGATTTCGCGCGCGCGCTCGGCCGTCGCGCCGTCCATGCCGATGACCCAGTAGCTGTCGGCGGGGCCGGTGCCGGGCTTGAAGGCTTCCATGATCACGCCCGCCTCGCCCGGATTGGCGCGCATGCCGGTCTTCCGGTTGATGGCGATCTGCTGCATGCCCTCGGGCACGCGGAAGGCGACGGGCGTCTTGTCCTTCAGGACTTCGGCCATGAACTCCTTGTAGATCGGCGCGGCAAGGCCGCCGCCGGTCGCACCATTGCCGAGCGTGCGCGGCTGGTCGTAGCCGACATAGAGGCCGACGACGAGGTCGGGCGTGTAGCCGACGAACCAGGCATCGCGCGAATCATTGGTCGTGCCCGTCTTGCCGGCGATCGGATGGCCGAGCTCCGCGAGCGTGGTGGCCGTGCCGCGCTGGACGACGCCTTCCATCATCGAGGTGATCTGGTAGGCGGTCATCGGATCGAGCACCTGGTCGCGCTCGTCGATCAGTTCCGGTTCGGCCTGCTCTTCCCACGAGGCCGCGTTGCAGCCATGGCAGACGCGCTGGTCGTGCTTGAAGACGGTCTTGCCGTAGCGGTCCTGGATGCGGTCGACCAGCGAAGGCTGGATGTAGCGCCCGCCGTTCGCCATCACCGCATAGGCCGAAACCATGCGCATGACGGTGGTCTCGCCCGAACCGAGCGACATCGCCAGCACCGGCAGCATCTTGTCGTAGACGCCGAAGCGCTCGGCATATTCGGCGACGATGTCCATGCCCATGTCGTTGGCGAGCCGCACCGTCATCAGGTTGCGCGAACGCTCGATACCCATGCGCAGCGTCGACGGGCCGGCGAAGTCGCCGCCATAGTTTTTCGGCTCCCAGACGTCGTTGCCGACGCGGATGGTGATCGGCGCGTCGTCGACGACCGATGCGGGCGTATAGCCGTTGTCGAGCGCCGCCGCGTAGAGGATCGGCTTGAAGGACGAACCCGGCTGGCGCATCGCCTGCGTCGCGCGGTTGAATTCCGATTGCGCAAAGGAGAAGCCGCCGACCATCGCCATCACGCGGCCGGTCACCGGGTCCATCGCCACGAGGCCGCCGGACACCTCCGGCACCTGACGCAGCAGGTAGCCGCCATCGTCCTTGGGTTCGACATAGACGACGTCGCCGGCGGTCAGAACCTCGCCGATCGAATTCGCCTTCACGCGCTGCTCGTTGACCGTGTGGCGCAGCGCCCATTCCATGTCGGCGACGGCGAGCGTCGCGGTTTCGCGGTCTTCGACGAGTTCCCCGGAAGCCTCGCGCTCGGGCTGCAGGCCGACCGAGACTTCGCCCTCGCCGGTCTCCAGCACGACCGCCGGACGCCATTCGGGAACGTCGGCCATCGCCGGAACCTCGCCGAGCGCCACGCCCCAGTCGTCCCCAAGCTCGATCTCGGCGATCGGGCCGCGGAAGCCGCGCAGCGTATCGTATCGGATGAGGCCGTTCTGGAGCGCCTCGCGGGCCTGAAGCTGCATTTCGGGATCGAGCGTCGTGCGAACCGACAGCCCGCCCTCATAGAGCGCATTCTCGCCGTAGCGCGCGATCATCTCGCGGCGCACTTCCTCGGTGAAATACTCGCCGGCCATCATGTAGGTGCCGCCGCGGCGCGGGCTGACGCCCAGCGGCTCATCCTTGGCCTTGGCGGCCTCCTCGGCCTCGACGAACCCGTTCGCCTGCATCTGGTCGATGACCCAGTTGCGACGCTCGATCGCACGGTCGACATGGCGGAAGGGATGGTAGTTGGTCGGTCCCTTGGGCAGCGCCGCGAGATAGGCCATCTCGGAAATCGTCAGTTCGTTGACCGACTTGTCGAAGTAGGTGAGCGCGGCGCCCGCGACGCCATAAGCGCCGAGGCCGAAATAGATCTCGTTGACATAGAGTTCGAGGATCCGGTCCTTCGAATAGGCCTGTTCGATCCTGAACGACAGGATCATCTCGCGGATCTTGCGGTCGTAGGTCTGGCTGGAATCGAGCAGGAAGTTCTTGGCGACCTGCTGCGTGATCGTCGACGCGCCGACCGGACGGCGGCCCGAGCCGATGTTCTGCACGTTGGTCGCGACCGCACGGAAGAGGCTGAGGATGTCGATGCCGGGATGCTGGTAGAAATTCTTGTCCTCGGCCGAAAGGAACGCGGCCTTGACGCGGTCGGGGATCGCCTGGATCGGCAGGTACAGCCGGCGCTCGCGGGCGAATTCGGCCATCAGCGAGCCGTCGGACGCATGGACGCGGGTCGTCACCGGCGGCTCGTAGCGCGCCAGCACCTCGTAGTCGGGCAGGTCCTTGGAAATCGTCCCGATATAGAAGGCGACGCCCGCGGCAACCACCAGCGCCAGCATCACGCCGATGCCGAAGAAATACCCGATGAGACGAATCATGCCCGCTCCAGTCTGTCATTCGAAATGGCGGCAAGGCAGGACCGGTGCCTGCCCGTCGCCAGCCGCTTCGCATACATGCGTACCTGTGATGCGCTTGTGGGCAAATTGCGGCACTCTTGGCAAGTGCTCGTTGCGGTCGAGGATTAATTGACCGCCTGTTGCCGTCAAGCCACGATCACGCGAGTTCAGTCGGCCTGGCCCATCTTGGCATCGGCGAAGAGGCCCACCGCAGCGACGATGCCGGCCGAGGCCTGCGCGCGCCATTTTACATCGCGAAGCTGCTCTTCGTCGCGCACATTCGAGAGATAGCCGAGTTCGACGAGGACGGACGGCACGTCCGGCGCCTTCAGGACCTGGAAGCCGGCGAACCGGTGCGGGTTCTTGATCATGCCGATCTCGTCGGACAACTGCCCGACCAGCGCCTTGGCAAAGCGCAGCGAAAACCCGTCCGTCTCGCGGCGCACGAGGTCGGTCAGGATGTCCGAAACCTCGTCGCCCGCGCCCTCGGAGGCATAGCCGGCGATCTGGTCGGCAAGGTTTTCGCGCACGGCCTTGGCTGCCGACGCGGCGTCGGAGGGCGAATCGGAGACCGTGTAGACGGTCGCGCCGCGCACGTTGCGGTGGCGGATCGCGTCGGCATGCACGGAGATGAAGAGGTCGGCCTCGTGCCGGCGCGCGATCTTGACCCGCTCGTCGAGCCGCAGGAACCGGTCGCGGTCGCGGGTCAAGTGAACCTCGTAGCGCCCGGTGTCCTCCAGCGCCTTCTTCAGTTCCAGCCCGAAGGCGAGCGTGATCGTCTTCTCGTAGATGCCGCTGACGCCCTTGGCGCCGCTGTCGGCGCCGCCATGTCCGGGGTCGACCACAACGGTGAAGCGCCGCTCGGCCGGCTTTGCGCTTGCGTCCGTACCGGCTGTCGTCGCGATCTGCTCGGCGAGCGCGGCTTCGAACTGGCGGTCGGAGCCCGCCACGATGTCGATGACGACGCGGTGGCCGGGCTCGTCCTCGTTCTTGAGAATTTCGAGGTTCTCGACGACGAACGCCCCCTCGCCCGTCAGCACCAGCCGCGATTTCGAATCGCCGGCGGGCCCGAAGGCGATGCCGGTCACGAGCCCGCGCGGCTTCACCGGCTCGTCCTCGTGCCGGTATTCGACGTCGTTGAACTCCAGCACCAGCCGATGCGGCGCGCGCACCAGGAACCAGCGAAGGTCGGGACTATGCGAAACGTCGATGACGACGCGCGCCCGGGACGCGTCGCCGACGACGCGCAGACCCTCGACGCGCAACGGCTCGGCCTGGGCGCCGAGGCCGAACAGCAGGACGAAAAATGCGGCGAGCATGGCCTGCATGAGGCCACGGCACCGTTCGATTCCGGCTCTGGAGTGCGTGTTCGGCATCGTCTCGCCCGTGCTGCTTCGACGCGGTCGCTTGGCGACAGGGATGTCTTGAGTGGTAGCCCGGCGTGGTTAACCAATCCTTGTCGAGCGCGTCCGATCTGCATTAGCGGGCCCGAAAACAAGTTTCGGAAATCAGGGTTGCCTTGGAAGCCGTCAAATCATAAAAGCAGGTCAGGACATTTGTGACGTCCGTATAAGGTTGCGCTCACACGCAAGCGGCGGAGTGTTCCTCCTTCACCTGATGCGGTGCATCTGTCCGAACAGAATTCTTCGGCATGTCGGCTCAACCCCGTGCCGTTTGGAAAGCGGCTGGGATGATCCCGTGCCGGCTCGTCAATCGAGCAAATCGCAGCTGGTCCGGCGACCGCCGGGCCTTGGTTCAGAAAGGATCCGCAGGCTGTAGCATGGCTTCCGACACGATCAGGCTCTCGACCGCATTTGACCGCGCCTCAACGGCAGCGGGCGGCCAGCCTCTTGCGTCGCGCCAACGGCCCCGGCTCCCCCTTTTATCCGGCATGCCATTCCCGCCTCCACGGCGCGGCGCTAACACGACCTCCCCTTGGGCGGTGCGTGCCGGGGAGACTTTGCAACATGCCCAACAAAATGCTTATCGATGCCTCCCACCAGGAGGAGACGCGGGTCGTCGTCGTTCGCGGCAACCGCATTGAAGAGTTCGATTTCGAATCCCAGGACAAGAAGCAGCTCAAAGGCAATATCTATCTGGCGCGCGTAACGCGGGTAGAGCCTTCGCTTCAGGCGGCGTTCGTGGAGTATGGCGGCAACCGCCACGGCTTCCTCGCCTTCTCCGAAATCCACCCCGACTACTACCAGATCCCGGTCGCCGACCGGCAGGCGCTGCTGCGCGCGGAGGCGGAAGCTGCCGCGCACTCGGATGAGGACGAAGAGGACGAGGACGGCAACGGCCGCAATCGCCGCCGTCGCCGTTCGGGCAAGAGCCGCGACCGCGCCAGCCAGAAGACCTCGGCCGACACGCAGGACGGCGACGAGGACAACGCCGCGCAGGACGAGGCGTCCGGCGACGACGAGGCCGGCCCATCGATGGCCGAGAGCGTCGCTGCCGATGTCGTCGCCGAAGACGCGCCGGCACATGAAGGCGACGACGACGATCGCCGCCAGAGCCGCCACGGCGATGACGGCAATGGCGACGACGAGCAGATCGAATCGGTCGGCGCGGAAGACGCGATCGAGGAAGCGGCAGCGCGCCGCCGCCCGGTCCGCAAGCACTACAAGATCCAGGAAGTCATCAAGCGCCGGCAGATCCTGCTCGTCCAGGTCGTCAAGGAAGAGCGCGGCAACAAGGGCGCGGCGCTGACCACCTATCTGTCGCTCGCCGGCCGCTATTCGGTGCTGATGCCGAACACCGCGCGCGGCGGCGGCATCTCCCGCAAGATCACCAATGCGGCCGACCGCAAGCGGCTGAAGTCCGTCGTCGAGGATCTGAACGTGCCGGACGGCATGGGCGTGATCCTGCGCACGGCCGGCGAGAGCCGCACCAAGGCCGAGATCAAGCGCGACTACGAGTATCTGATGCGCATGTGGGAGAACGTGCGCGGCCTGACGCTGCAATCCACGGCCCCCGCCCTCGTCTACGAGGAAGGCTCGCTGATCAAGCGCTCGATCCGCGACCTCTACAACAAGGACATCGACCAGATCATGGTCGCCGGCGAGGACGGCTACCGCGAGGCCAAGGACTTCATGCGCATGCTGATGCCCAGCCATGCCAAGATGGTCCAGCCCTACCGCGATTCCGTGCCGATCTTCGCGCGCAACGGCATCGAGGCGCAGCTCGACAAGATGGTCCAGCCGCAGGTGACGCTGAAGTCCGGCGGCTACGTCATCATCAACCAGACCGAAGCGCTGGTCGCGATCGACGTCAATTCGGGCCGTTCGACCCGCGAGCACTCGATCGAGGACACCGCCCTCCAGACCAATCTGGAAGCGGCCGAGGAAGTCGCGCGGCAGTTGCGCCTGCGCGATCTGGCCGGCCTGATCGTGATCGACTTCATCGACATGGAGGAGAACCGGAACAACCGGGCGGTCGAGAAGAAGCTCAAGGATTGCCTCAAGAACGACCGTGCCCGCATCCAGGTCGGCCGCATCTCGCATTTCGGCCTTCTGGAAATGTCGCGCCAGCGCATCCGCGCCTCGGTGCTCGATTCCACCATGCAGCCCTGCCCGCATTGCGGCGGCACCGGCCATGTGCGCTCCGAATCGTCGGTCGCGCTGCTCGTCGTCCGCGCGATCGAGGAATATCTCCTCAAGGATTCGCGCTGCCACATCACGGTGCGCACGCCGGCCTCGACCGCGCTCTATGTGCTCAACCACAAGCGCGCCACGCTTGCCGACCTCGAGCGCCGCTTCGACCTGACGATCACGATCGAGGCGGACGAGGAAGTCGGCTCGCAGCACTACGTCATCGCGCGCGGCGCGCAGATCGAGCGCCCCGAAGGCTACAAGGCCCCCACCCTGCTGGCGGCCGCACCGACGGTCGACGACGAGGCGGAAGCGGCCAAGGACGAAGCGGCCGCTGCCGCCGCTGCCGCGCTGATCGAGGACGATGAAGAGGATGAGGACGGCGAGGTTGCCGCAAAGCCGCAGCAGGCCGAGCGTGAAACCGCCCATTCCACCTCCGACGACGGCAACCGCGACCGCAAGAAGCGCCGCCGCCGGCGCCGCCGCGGACGCGACCGCAACCAGCCGGGCGGAGAGACGGGTCATGTCGAGACGGCAGCGGCCGACCTCGACGACGAGGAAGCCGCCGACGCCACGGCAACGGCCGGCGAACAGGCTAACGACGAGGACAGCGAGGCCAGCCGCAAGAAGCGCCGTCGCGGCAAGCGCGGCGGACGCCGCAATCGCCGCGAGGACGGCGAGATTGCTGCCGATGCGACGCCGGCCGAAGCCGATGCGTCGGACGACGTCGACAGTGAGGCGATGAGCGCGGTCGAAGCCGCCGAGCCCGTCGCCGAGGAAGCCGTCGCTACCGAGGCGGCTCCGGTGGCGGAGGAAGCGCCGAAGCCGAAAAAGGCCCGCACCCCGCGCAAGAGCCGCGCCAAGGCCGCGACCGACGAGACCGTGTCCGAAACGGCCGCGACCGAGACGGCAGCCGCCGCGCTCGACGCCGACGAGAAGCCCGCGCCGAAGAAGCGCGCGCCGCGCCGCAAGAAGGTCGTCGAGGAAGCCGCCGCCGAGCCTGAGGTCGCAACGGCCGAAATCGCGGCCGAGGCTGCCGAGCCGGTTGCAGCGCCCGAGCCTGCGCCGGTCAAGCCGGCCGCTCCGGTCGCCCCCCTCGTCCAGTCGCTGACGCCGCAGGGCGAGGTGGAGACGACCGAAGACAAGCCGCGCCGTCAGGGCTGGTGGCAGCGAAAAGGCTTCTTCTAGAAGAGAGCAAGAAGGCCGGCGAAATCGCCGGCCTTTTCTTATCCGAGCCAGCCGGTCAGGCGGCGGATCGCCTCGGCGATGTCGTCATTGCTGCCGGCATAGGAGAACCGCATATAGCGGTTGCCCTCGAACGGATCGAAGTCACGCCCCGGCGTCGCCGCGACGCCCGCCTCGTCCAGCATCTTCGCCGCAAACGCCATGCTGTCGTTGGAATGCCGCGTCACGTCGCAATAGGCGTAGAACGCCCCATCCATCGGCGCGGCGAAGGCGAAGCCGAGCCTCGGCAGCGCGTCGGCAAGCATGGCGCGGTTGACGAGGTAGCGCTCGCGCACCGCCTCCAGTTCGCCCGAGGCCTCGAAAGCGCGCGCGGCCGCGATCTGCGAGAGGTCGGGCGCCGAGATATAGAGGCTCTGCTGGATGCGCTCGATGGCGCGCACGATCCGCTGCGGCGCGACCATCCAGCCGATCCGCCAGCCGGTCATGCAATAGTATTTGGAGAACGAGTTGATCACCGTCACGTCCTCGTCGAAGGCGAGCGCCGTGACGTCGTCGGCCGTGTAGCAAAGCCGGTGGTAAATTTCGTCCGAGATGGTGCGGATACCCATCTCCTTCGCAGCTCCCACGAGCGCCTTGAGCTCGTCTGCCGGGATCACCGCGCCGGTCGGGTTGGCCGGGCTGGCGAACAGCAGGCCCTTCAAGCCTTCCGTGCGATGGACGCGCTCCAGCGTTTCGGCCGTCGGATATGCCGCGCCTTCGAGGTCGATCTCGACGACCTCGATCCCGAGCGCCTTCATGATGTTGCGATAGGCCGGATAGCCCGGCACCGTGATGGCGACCTTGTCGCCGGGATCGAACATGGCGAGGAACGCGAGGTTGAAGCCAGCCGACGAGCCGGTCGTCACGACGACCCGATCCGCGGGCACGTCGAGCCCGTAATGGTCGCGGTAGTGGCCCGAGATCGCCCGGCGCAGCTCGGCCCGGCCGAGCGCATCCGTGTAGCCGAGTGCGCCCTCGACCAACGCCTGCGACGCCGCCTCGCGCACGATCCGGGGTGCGGGATCGGAGGGCTGGCCGACGGCGAGCGAAACCACGCTGCGGCCGGCCGCGCGCAGCGCATTGGCGCGCGCCAGAACGTCCATGGCATGGAAGGGCTCGACTTCGGAGCGGCGGGAAACGAGGATCGGGGACAAGGCTGACACTCCGGCAGGCGGCAAAGGGGCCGCAGAAATGCCCGATTGGTATGGGGATCACAAGTCCACGAGCCGTTCTCGTCGGCGCTTTCCATCGCCGCCCGGCTCGATTAGTCATGAGCCGGACGATCATGTTCCAGGGAATCGCCATGCTCCGGTCCGCCAGACGCACCTTGAAGGTCATCGCGACCGGCATCGTCGCCGCGCAGCTCGCGCTCGCGCCCGTCTCGACCGCGCACGCCCAGCGCAACGTCCCCGTCGTGCGCGACGCCGAGATCGAGGCTCTGGTGCGCGACTACGCGAAGCCGATCCTCGAGGCCGCCGGCCTGTCGCGTTCCGGCATCGAGATCATCCTGGTCAACGACCCCGCCTTCAACGCCTTCGTCGCCGGCCGGCGCATGTTCATCAACACCGGCGCCCTGCTCCAGGCCGAAACGCCCAACGAGATCATCGGCGTCATCGCGCACGAGGCGGGCCACATCGCCGGCGGCCACCAGCAGCGCCTGCGCCAGCAGCTCGAGGCCGCGCAGACCATGGCCATCGTCGCCGGCCTGATCGGAATCGGCGCGGCGGTCGGCGGCGCGGCGAGCGGCACCGGCGGACTGGCACAGGCCGGCGCCGGGCTTGCGATAGGCGGCGGCGAAGTCGCGCGGCGCGGGCTCTTGAGCTACCAGCGGACGGAAGAGATCACCGCCGACCGCTCGGCCATCACCTATCTGGAAAAGACCGGCCAGTCGGCGCGCGGCATGGTCACCACCTTCGAGCGCATGGCGAGCGGGCTGGCGCTGATGGGCCGCCAGATCGATCCCTATCAGATCAGCCACCCGCTGCCGCGCGAGCGCATCCAGAACGTGCAGGAACTGGCTCAGGCGAGCCGGTATTATGATCGCGAGGACCCGCCGGCCCTCCAGCGCCGGCACGACATGATACGCGCCAAGATCGCCGCGCACACGCAAGGCCAGTCCGCAACCTCGCGGCTCTTCCGCGACACGCAGAGCATGCCCGCCCGCTATGGCGACGCAATCGTCACCTACCTGTCGGGCGCGCCTTCCGCCGCGCTGCAGAAGGTCGACGCCCTGATCGCGGCCGAGCCGAACAATCCCTACTTCCACGAACTGCGCGGAGAAGTGCTGATCCGCGCCAACCGTCCGCAGGACGCGGTAACCGCGTTCGAGCGTGCGGCAAGGCTCGACACCTCGAACTCCGGCTTCATGCAGTTCGGCCTCGGCCAGGCGCTGCTCGCCGCCGGCGGCCCGGATGCGGCAGGCCGCGCCGTCGACGCCTTGACGCAAGGGTTGGCCCGTGCGCCGGAATACGTCACCGCCTACCGCTATCTCGCCCAGGCCTACGGCCAGATGGGGGAAATCGCGGAGGCGGAACTTGCGACGGCCGAAGGTCACTATTACAGCGGCAATTTCCGCGAAGCGCGCCAGTTCGCCGCCCGCGCCCAATCGCGCCTGACGCCGGGCTCGCCCAGCCATGTGCGCGCGCAGGACATCATCAATCAGCGGCCGGCGAACTGACCGGCCCGGGAAGGAACTGAAATGAACGCTTTGATTCCAGTTGCAGCGCTCGGCGCCGTCGTCGCGCTCGGCATGGGCGCGGCCGGCTACGTCGCCGGCTCGTCGAAGGCCCCGGAAACGGTCGCAGCCGCATCTGCCACGCCCGATCGCGCGGCGGTCGAGGCGATCGTGCGCGACTATCTGGTCACCAATCCGGAGATCATGGTCGAGGTCCAGCAGGCGCTCGAAACGCGCCAGGCCGAGACGCAGCGCGTCGCGCAGACCGAGATCATCCGCTCGGCCGAAAGCCAGATCTTCAACGCCGCCTATGACGGCGTCATCGGCAATCCGGAGGGCGACGTCACCATCGTCGAGTTCTTCGACTACAATTGCGGCTACTGCAAGCGCGCGCTGCAGGACATGGAAGCCCTCGTCGAAGGCAATCCCGACCTGCGCTTCGTCCTCAAGGAGTTCCCGATTCTCGGGCCGGATTCGCAGCGCGCCCACGTCGTCTCGATGGCGTTCCGCAACCTTCTCCCCGAAAACTACGCCGCCTTCCACCGCGACCTTCTCGGCAGCGAGGCGCGCGTGACGGAGGACGAGGCGATCGCCGCCGCAATCTCGCACGGCGCCGACGAGGCGGCGCTTCGCCAGGAGATGCAGAACCCCGAGATCATCGCCGCCTTCCAGGAAACCTACGCGCTGGCCGACCAGCTCTCGATCACCGGCACGCCGTCCTATGTGTTGGGCAGCGAAGTCGTCTTCGGCGCCATGGGGCAAGAGGTCCTGACGCAGAAAATCGAACAGGTCCGGGCCGAAAATCCCTCCTAATCAAGTTTTCGACATGTTTGTCGCCTGTTGAAGGTGTCGATTGTGTCCGCAGCCTTTGCGTTGCGGAACAAGCCGACTATAGAGGGTGCGTCGCGCGGAAAGCGCGCCGCGTGGAAACGTCTGAATGCCCAAGAACATCCTGATCCTCAACGGCCCCAATCTCAACATGCTCGGCAAGCGAGAGCCCGGCATCTACGGGTCGAAGACGCTGGCCGACATCGAGAACGATTGCCGGGCCGAGGCGGAAAGGCTGGGATACGGGCTCGATTTCCGCCAGTCCAACCTCGAAGGCGAACTGGTGACCTGGATTCAGCAGGCGCCGGACCTTGCCGCAGGTCTGATCATCAATCCTGCCGGATACGGCCACACCTCGATCGCCATGCACGACGCGCTGCGGCTGTTGTCGATGCCCATCGTCGAGGTTCACCTGTCCAACATCCATGCGCGTGAGGAATTCCGTCACAAGACCATGGTGGCGCCGGTCGCAACCGGCATGATCTGCGGCTTCGGCCCGATCGGCTACACCCTGGCGCTACAGGCACTTGCCGCCCGGCTTTGACCGGAGAAAACCAAGAAAAAGGGCGAAATCAATGTCGACCAAGAAAGCCGGCGTAGACCAGCAACTGATCCGCGAACTGGCGGGCATCCTGAACGACACCAACCTGTCTGAGATCGAGGTCGAGCAGGACGATCTGCGCATCCGCGTCTCGCGCCAGGCCGCAGCTCCGGTCCAGGCCTATGCCCCGGCCTACGCGCCCGCACCGGTCAACCATCCGGCACCCGCGGCGACCGAGGAGCGCCCCGCGGCCACCGGCGCGGCGGACCCCACCAAGAACGCCGTTCCCTCGCCGATGGTCGGCACCGCCTATCTGTCGCCCGCGCCCGGCGCACGTCCCTTCATCGAGGTCGGCCAGGCCGTCAAGGAAGGCCAGACGCTGCTGATCATCGAGGCGATGAAGACGATGAACCAGATTCCCGCGCCGCGTTCCGGCAAGGTGACCGCGATCCTGTGCGAGGACGCGCAGCCGGTCGAATTCGGAGAGCCGCTGGTCGTAATCGAATAGAGCGGGGAAACATGTTCCAGAAGATCCTCATCGCCAATCGCGGCGAAATCGCGCTGCGAATCCTGCGCGCGGCCAAGGAACTCGGCATCCAGACGGTCGCCGTCCATTCGACGGCGGACGCCAATGCCATGCATGTGCGTCTTGCGGACGAGAGCGTTTGCATCGGCCCCCCGCCCTCGCGCGACAGCTATCTAAACATCCACCAGATCGTCGCGGCCTGCGAGATCACCGGTGCCGACGCGATCCACCCCGGCTACGGCTTCCTGTCGGAGAACGCCAAGTTCGCCGACATCCTGGCCGCCCACAACATCACCTTCATCGGCCCCTCGGGCGACCATATCCGCGTGATGGGCGACAAGATCGAGGCCAAGCGCACCGCCAAGCGCCTCGGCATTCCGGTCGTTCCGGGCTCCGAAGGCGGCGTGACCGACGAAGGCGAAGCCAAGCGCATCGCCGCCGACATCGGCTATCCCGTCATCATCAAGGCATCGGCCGGCGGCGGCGGACGCGGCATGAAGGTCGCGCGTACCGAGGACGACCTCTCGGTCGCGCTCGCGACCGCACGATCGGAAGCCGGCGCTGCCTTCGGCGACGACGCCGTCTACATCGAGAAGTACCTCGAAAAGCCGCGCCACATCGAGGTGCAGGTGCTCGGCGACGGACGCGGCAACGCCGTCCATCTCGGCGAGCGCGACTGTTCGCTCCAGCGCCGCCACCAGAAGGTCTGGGAAGAAGCGACCTCGCCCGCCCTCAACGCCGCCGAGCGCTCCAAGATCGGCGAGACCGTATCGAAGGCGATCGGCGATCTCGGCTATTCCGGCGCCGGCACGATCGAGTTCCTGTACGAGAACGGCGAGTTCTACTTCATCGAGATGAACACCCGCCTGCAGGTCGAGCATCCGGTGACAGAAGCGATCACCGGCATCGATCTCGTCCACGAGCAGATCCGCGTCGCCTCGGGCAGCGGCCTGTCGGTCACGCAGGACGACATCCGCTTCAACGGCCACGCCATCGAGTGCCGCATCAATGCCGAGGACGCGCGCACCTTCGTGCCCTCGCCCGGCACGGTGACGACCTTCCACACGCCCGGCGGGCTCGGCGTTCGCGTCGATTCGGCGGTCTATTCGGGCTACAAGATCCCGCCCTACTACGACAGCCTGATCGGCAAGCTCATCGTCCACGGCCGCAACCGCGTCGAGTGCATGATGCGCCTTCGCCGCGCGCTCGACGAATTCGTCGTCGACGGCATCAACACCACGCTGCCGCTCTTCCGCGATCTCGTCGGCAATCCAGACATCGCCAATGGCGACTACGACATCCACTGGCTCGAGAAGTACCTCGCCCAGAAGCCCTGAGGGTCTTCCGTGAGATGAGCCGGCCCTTCGCTCCCGGTTTCACGATCCCGACCGACCTCCTGCTGCGCGCCTACGCGGCAGGAGTGTTCCCCATGGCCGAGAACGCCGGCGATCCCGAAATCTTCTGGGTGCGCCCCGAAACGCGCGGCATCCTGCCGCTCGACGATTTCCACGTCCCGCGCAGCCTCGCCAAGACCGTCCGCCGCGCGCCGTTCGAAATCCGGTTCGACACCGATTTCGAAGGCGTCATCGCTGGCTGCGGCGCGGCGCGTCCCGGCCGCCCGAACACCTGGATCAACCTGCCGATCCGCGCCGCCTATGCTCGGCTCTTCGCCATCGGCCACTGCCACACGGTCGAAGCGTGGAAGGACGGTGCGCTCGTCGGCGGGCTCTACGGCGTGACGCTCGGACGCGTGTTCTTCGGCGAGAGCATGTTCAGCCTCGAGCGCGACGCGTCGAAGGTCTGCCTCGTCGCCCTCGTGGAGCGGTTGCGCGACAGGGGCTTCGACCTGTTGGACACGCAGTTCACCACCGAGCACCTGAAGCGCTTCGGCGCGATCGACGTGCCGCGTCGCAAATACGAGACGATGCTGGAAAAGGCGCTCGATGGAGAGCCGGCGACGTTTTAGCCGGCAGCCGATTCAGGCGCCGGCACGTCCGATTCCTGCTTGCAGGCCTTCAGCCAGACGTCATAGACGGCATGCTCGACGGCGTTTAGGCCGGGGCTTTCGGCGAACATCCAGCCGGAGAAGATTCGCCTGATCTTGCGGTCGAGCGTGATCTCGTCGACCTCGACGAAACTGTCCGTGCGCGGCTCCTGGCCCTCGCCCGAGGAATAGCAGATGCGCGGCGTCACCTGCAGCGCACCGAACTGCACGGTCTCGTCGACATAGACGTCGAAGGAGATGATGCGTCCGGTGATCTTGTCGATGCCGGAAAATTCGGCGACCGGGTTTTCGACGCGCTGGATGGGCACCTCGGTTGGCGCTTCCTCCATCGGCAGTTCCTCGAACGAGCCGCCCTCTGCGGGGGCTTCCTCGTAGATGAACTCGTCGTCCGGCGGCAGGTCGAACTGCAGGTCCTGCGCGAACGAATTGCCGGGGGCGGCAAGTCCGGTTGCGAAGACAAGTCCCGCCAATGCGCCCGCCAGTCTCGAATTCATGCGTGAAGCCCTGTTCCCGTCCGTCGCGACCCGAACGGCCTAGCCGTCGATTGTGGCGATTGTGGTCTCGCCGTCAGTTGCCGGGCGTCCAGGCGTCGTAGTCGCCGGTCACGCGCGGACGCTGGTCCTGCGTGACGACCGAGCCTTTCGGCCGGTAGGCGAAGCTGGTGCCGGTCAGGTTGGGCAGATGCGGCTTTTGCCACTCGCGCGGCTGGTAGTTGTCGTCCTTCGGCGGCGTATCGACGCGGTGGTGCATCCAGCCATGCCAGCCGGGCGGGATCATGCTGGCTTCCGCATAGTCCTTGTAGATCACCCAGCGGCGCGTGCGCCCTTCGGTGTCGACGCCGCCCTCGTAATAGAGATTGCCGAACTCGTCCTCGCCCACCGGCTTGCCGTGGCGCCAGGTGTGGAAGCGCGTGCCCAGCGTCTGGCCGTTCCACCAGGTGAAGAACTGCGTGAAGAAGGTTTTCATAGACATTCGCACATCCGCAACTGGGCGCCCAATCGTCCCCGCCTTATGGCGTTCCGGGCTGTCGATGACAAGGGCTCAGTCCGCCCACATGATCGGCCGTTCGTAGATATCGGCGGGAATGCCCGAATCCGGCCGCCCGCAGCTCGCCGTCCGCCCGACCTTGGCGAAGCCCTCGGCGAGATAGAAGGCGACGGCCTTCGTATTCGCCTCCTCGACTTCGAGCCGGACCTTGTCCGCGTCGGGAAAACAGCCCTCGATCTCGTCGAGCAGCAATCCGCCGATGCCGCGGCCCTGGCTGTCCGGGCGGACGTAGAGCTGATGCAGCATCACGGTCTTGCCCTCGTCGATCGCCGTCGCATAGGCGACGCCTCCGATGGCCGTCCCGTCATCAGCGACCAGGAATTCCGAAAGCGGCGCTTCGAGCCGTTCCTCGAGGGCCGCCATCGAATGCCATTCGACGATGATCTCGCCTACACGCGCCTCGCCATAGATCGCGTCGTAGGTCGCATGCCACGTCTCGGCGAGAAGCGCCTGCACGGCCTTCAAATCGCGCTTCGAGACGGTGCGAACGAACATTACTCGATTCCCAGCCGCGCCTTGACGAGATCGTTGACCGCCTGCGGGTTGGCCTTGCCGCCGGTCGCCTTCATCACCTGGCCGACGAACCAGCCGGCCATGGTCGGCTTGGCACGCGCCTGCTCGACCTTGTCGGGGTTGGCGGCGATGACGTCGTCGACGGCCTTTTCGATGGCGCCGGTGTCGGTCACCTGCTTCATGCCGCGCGTCTCGACGAGCGCGCGCGGGTCGCCGCCCTCTGTCCAGACGATCTCGAAGAGGTCCTTGGCGATCTTGCCGGAGATGGTGCCTTCTCGGATCAGTTCGATGATCGCGCCGAGCTGGTCCGGCGAGACGGGCGAATCGGCGATGTCCTTGCCGGCCTTGTTCAAGGCGCCGAGAAGGTCGTTGATGACCCAGTTGGCGGCAGCCTTGCCGTCGCGACCCTCGGCGACCTTCTCGTAATAGTCGGCGATCGCCTTGTCGGAGACGAGGATCGACGCGTCATAGACGGAAAGGCCGAGGCTCTCGATCAACCGCGCGCGCTTGTCGTCCGGCAGTTCGGGCAGATGGGCGGCAAGCGCATCGACATAAGCCTGGTCGAATTCGAGCGGCAAAAGGTCCGGGTCGGGAAAATAGCGATAGTCGTGCGCCTCTTCCTTGGAGCGCATCGAGCGCGTTTCGCCCTTGGTGGGATCGAAAAGCCGCGTCTCCTGGTCGATCGACCCGCCATCTTCGAGGATGGCGATCTGGCGCCGCGCCTCGGATTCGATCGCCTGGCCGATGAAGCGGATGGAGTTGACGTTCTTGATCTCGCAGCGCGTGCCGAACGGCTCGCCCGGACGGCGCACCGAAACGTTGACGTCCGCGCGCAGCGAACCCTCGTCCATGTTGCCGTCGCAGGTGCCCAGATAGCGCATGATGGTGCGCAGCTTGGTGACATAGGCCTTGGCCTCGTCGGCCGACCGGATATCCGGCTTGGAGACGATCTCCATCAGCGCCACACCCGAGCGGTTGAGGTCGACATAGGACATGGTCGGGTGCTGGTCGTGCAGCGATTTGCCGGCGTCCTGCTCGAGATGCAGGCGCTCGATGCCGACCTCGATCTCCTCGAACTCGCCCTTTTTGTCGGGCCCGACCGAGACGAGCACGATGCCCTCGCCGACGATCGGCTGCTTGAACTGCGAGATCTGGTAGCCCTGCGGCAGGTCGGGATAAAAATAGTTCTTCCGGTCGAAGACCGAGCGGTGGTTGATCCGCGCCTTGAGGCCGAGCCCGGTGCGGATCGCCTGCTTGACGCATTCCTCGTTGATCACCGGCAGCATGCCCGGCATGGCCGCGTCGACGAGGCTGACATTGGAGTTCGGCGCCGCGCCGAACGTGGTCGACGCGCCCGAAAAGAGCTTCGACTGCGACAGGATCTGCGCGTGGATTTCCATGCCGATGATGATTTCCCAATCGCCGGTCGCGCCGGAGATCAGGCGCTTGGGATCGGGCGTGCGGGTGTCGATGAGCGTCATGGAATCCTGCTTCGAAACTCTGTCCTGCGGCCGAGCGGATCGGCGCTTTCGTCCGCCTTTCGCTAGTGCAAACCCGGCCGGGAGGCAAGGCCAAGTGCGGCACGGGCTGGCATTCGGCGGGCCGGTTTGCTATAGGCGGCGCGCATCATGGAGTTGTTGATGTCCAACCGCAGTGAGTCCCGATAAGGCCCTGACCTCTTTAGAGGCAGGGCAGAAAAGCTGAACCGACCGCGCCATCGCGATGGCGGCGGCGATGTGCATTGGCCTTTGGCCGGCTTTTCCACGGACTTCACATGGACATTTCACGCGCCGAACAGCGCATCCTCCACCTGCTCGCCCAGGGCGGGCGCATCGAAATCGAAAAGAACGAAGCAAGAAAGATCGAAAGCGTCAGGGCTTTCACCCGCGACGGCTGGCACCTGCCGGGGGTCGATCTCATCCTGTTTCGAAAACTGAAACAGAAGCGCGCCATCGCCTCGTCGGGCGGCGGTCCCTACCGCGTCACACGCCGGGGGCTCATGCTCGTGCGCGCCGAGCTGGACAACAGGTAGCGCTGAAACGGCATCGCCGGCGGAGCGAGAAGCTCCGCCGGCGAGACCCGAAACAAGTGTCAGGCGGTGGCGATATAGTGGCGGATTTCCTCCGCTTCGCGCTCCACGTCCTCGATCCGCTGTTTCACGACATCGCCGATCGACACGATGCCGGCCAGCATGCCCTCGCGCTCGACCGGCAGATGGCGGAAGCGTCCGCGCGTCATGATCTCCATCACCTGGTTGACCGTGTGGCCCTCCTGGCAAGTCTTGACCTTGGCGGTCATCGCCGTGGAAATCGACTCGTCGAGAGCGGCCGCGCCGCGCAGGCCGATCTGGCGGACGATGTCGCGCTCGGAGAGGATGCCGGCGATCTTCGCGCCCGCCTTGGTGACGACGACGGCGCCGATCCGCTTTTCGGCGAGGAGCCGGGCGGCCTCGGCGAGCGTCATCGTCGGCTCGACCGTCACCACGTCGCGTCCCTTGGCGTCCAGAATTGCCTTCACCGTCATGCGCAGACCTCCTCTATGACATTCGCAGCGGTATGTTGCGCCGGGATCGGGCGCTTTTCAAGCGCTCCGCCATCACGGGAAATGTCGTGTCGTCAGCGACGGTCGAAAAGGGCGAGACCGAAAAATCCGGCCAAGAGGCCACCGATATGCGCCTCCCACGCGATCTGCCCGACGCCCGGAGCGATGGAGCCCAATCCCATGGCCAGGTTCATGACGAACCAGACGAGCAGGAACATGAAGGTCATGCGGTGGCGCAGGACAACGCCGACCGGCAGGATCGGCCCGGTAAAGGCGGGCTTGCCGGCGAAACGATTGACCTGGAAGGCGAACCGGGCCGCCGCGCCCATCATGCCCGAGATCGCTCCGGACGCGCCGACGACCGGCGTCGGATCGCCGGAGTGGAGCACATAGTGAAGCCCGACCGCGGCAAGCGCGGTGAAGAGCCAGAAGGCGAGGAATCGCACCGTGCCGATGCGGTGGGCGAGCGGCGAGCCGAAAGCCGCCAGCCAGACCATGTTGACCGCCAGATGGGCGACGCCGCCATGGAGGAACGCGTAGGTGACCGGCCCCGCAAAGGCATAGGCGTCGATGATGTACTGGCCCGAATAGCGGATCGGAATGAAGGCGAAGCGCGCGATGATCCCGATATCCTGCTGTTCGGAAATGAGAAGCATCCGCACGGCATGGACGCCGACGCAAACCGCGATCAGCGCGATGACGACCGCCGGCAGGTTGAAGATCGGTTCTCGCCGCGGCGGCGCCGTCTCGCGCCATTCGTGGTCGTCGGGGGAGTTGATCGGGCGTGGCTGGTCCATAAGTGCCGAGATAGAGGTCTGGAGGGGCGACCGCCAGTCTCGGGGCAAAAAGAAAGCCGTTCGAAGGCTTGCTTCGAACGGCCAACCGAGCCCCCTGCTCCCGCAGCGCGACTGGAGTTGCGCCGAGGTATTTGCTTCCCGTACCGAAAGCTCTCACGGCGGCGCCCGGCCGGCAACATCAACCTTTCATTAACCTTAACCGGCCTCAGAAGAGTTAAGAACTCCTAGCGGGGCTGGCACGCGCCCTGCATCCTTGGCCATGTGATGACCATCTGGCGGTCCGATTCGTCTCGTTTCGGGACGGATCGGCGAGGAAACTGGGAGCAGGCTTTGATGAAAAAGGACGGCACGATCGCGATGTTCCGATATTGGAACATGCTGCGCGCCGGCCGCCCTGCCCCGTTCCGCACGGAAATCGATCCGACCGCGATCAAGGGACGCCTGCCCGACACCTTCATCCTCGAATTCGACGACGCGAACGAACTGCGCTTCCGGCTCGCCGGCACCAATGTCTGCGCCGTCTTCGGCCGCGAATTGCGCCATCTGCCCTTCGCCGAAATCTGGCGGGCGGACGACCGGGAGGCCATCGGCGCGCTCGCAAGGGCGACGTTGACGCAGGACGCCGTGGTGCTGGCCGAAGCGCATGGCGCTAGCTGCCAGGGTCGCCACGCGAATTTCGAGCTCCTTCTGCTGCCGCTGGACGCAGGGCCGGGCCGTCCCCGCGCCATCGGTCTCGCGACGCCCCTCGACCGGCCGTTCTGGATCGGCGCGCACGCGATCGCAAACCTCGAACTTGGCGAGGCCCGGCTCCTTGATCCCGATGCGTCGCCGGCGCTCGACATCGGCGCACAGGCGCCGAGCCTTGCGCCGGATGTCCTCGAGCCCGCCGACCGCGCCCGCCGCGTCCGCCATCTCGTCGTCCTCGACGGCGGCCGCAACTAGCCACGCGATTGGACCAGAGATTGCGGCCTTCTGGCGCTCGCGAACCGCGTGTTCGACCAATTCGGATTACAACATGTTAACGACTAAGGCGCTATTTTGAGCCCAAGTCAGTCGGACGTGTCCGACGGAATTGGCGGGGGCTGAGGCGAAGATGAGTTCAGCGGCGTTGCAAGTCGCTCCGGCAAGAAGCGAACGTCGCAGCTTCCAGCGCGTGCGCGTGAAGATCTATGGACGCTTCATGCTCGAGGACCGTTCGGAGCATCCCTGCCAGGTCATCGACATGTCGCCCGGCGACGTCGCCATCCGCGCCGACCGTCCCGGCGAGCCTGGCGAACGGGTGATCGCCTATCTTGACCATATCGGCCGTGTCGAGGGCGTGGTGACGCGCCTGACCGAGGACGGCTTCGCGATGACGGTCATCGCCTCGGAGCGCAAGCGCGAGAAGCTCGCCGCTCAGCTTACCTGGCTTGCCAACAAGCACGAACTCGACCTGCCCGAGGATCGCCGCCACCAGCGCGTCGCGCCGCGCAATCCGATCACCGTCCTGCAGCTCGGCGACGGCCGGCAGTATCGCTGCCGCATCGTCGACCTGTCGCTCTCGGGCGCCGCGGTCGAGATCGAAGTTCGCCCGGCACTCGGTGTCCAGGTCACGCTCGGCGCGATGCGCGGTCAGGTGGTGCGTCACTTCCAGGACGGCATCGCCGTCGAGTTCGCCGCCCTGCAGCGCGAGGAAACGCTGGAAGCCGCCTTCTCCAACCGCTGATCGAAACGCCTCGAAACCATCACAAGGGCTGGCCTCGCGCCGGCCCTTTTTGCATGTCCCGGCAGCGGGATATCATGGTTACCATAGACTGAACCGAGTATGCACAATTTGAATAAGTATTGATTCAAATATCGATTGTATTTTACTCTAATCTCGACTTGACTTTTCGCGTGGAATAAATCCGGACCTGTCATTGTCTCTTCAAACGGGGAGACAAGAAGATGGGGACTTCGAAGTATAACAAGATCGCGATCGCAATGGCAGGTTTTTTTGCCATCATCGCGACGTCCGCCGCGGCGCAGCCCTTCATGCATGTCGGCGGGCTGACGACGCAGCCGGTCGGCCACTATGATTTCTGCCGGCGCATGCCGGCCGAATGCCAGCCGACGGCGAATGCAAGCGCGCCGACCGAACTGACCCGCGAGTTGTGGGCCGAGATCGTCAACGTCAACAACATGATCAACCTCGCCGTGCGCCCGCGCACCGACATGGAGATGTGGGGCATCGAGGAATACTGGTCCTATCCGGTCAACGGCTTCGGCGACTGCGAAGACTACGTGCTCGAAAAGCGCAAGCGCCTGATCGAACAGGGCGTGCCGGCCTCGAATCTCCTGATTACCGTGGTGCGCCAGCCCAATGGCGACGGTCATGCCGTGCTGGTCGTCCACACCTCGATGGGCGACTTCGTCCTCGACAATCTCGAAATGCGCGTCCTGCGCTGGAACGAGACCGAATACAGCTTCCTGAAGCGCCAGTCGTCGCAGCATGCCGGAATGTGGGTCGGCATCAATGACGACCGCGACATCCTGGTCGGCAGCGTCGCCGCCCGCTGAATGCGCGAATAGCCCGGTCGAGCCCCCACTCCCCGTCCGTTCGGCCTGGCTGGAGCCGGTTCTTCCCCGAGAACCGGCTCCAACTTTTTTGGTTTAGTCGATCTGCTTCATGCCCTTGGTGAAGCGCTTGCCGTTGGCGACGTAGCTGGCGGCCGAGGCGCGCAGAACGTCCTCATTCGAAAGCGTGCGGATCGCCTTGGCGGGCGAGCCGACGATCAGCGAATTGTCGGGGAATTCCTTGCCCTCGGTGATGAGCGCGCCGGCGCCGACCAGCGAATTCTTCCCGATCTTCGCGCCGTTGAGGATGATCGCGCCCATGCCGACCAGCGAATTGTCGCCGATCGTGCAGCCGTGCAGGATCGCCCGGTGGCCGATCGTGCAGCCCTTGCCGACGGTCAGCGGATAGCCCGGATCGGTGTGCATCATCGTGTGCTCCTGCACGTTGGAGCCCGCGCCGATCTCGATGCGCTCATTGTCGCCGCGCAGCACCGCGCCGAACCAGACGCCGACATCCTTGCCGAGCGTCACCTTGCCGATCACATGCGCGTCCGGCGCGATCCAGTTCGTGTCGCGATCGTCGAATTGCGGGCCGACGCCGTCGAGTTCATAGACCGGCATTCTCTTCCTCCAGGCGGTTGCTTTACGCCGCGTTTACCATGTTCGCGCGAGGATGAAACGGCCGATCCGGCACATCTGGAATCCGAACAGAGCGCGATGACCGACTTCACACGTTTCGACAATGCCACGATCGAAGAGGTCGGCAGCGGCTTCATGATGAAGATGTTCTACGTCTTCGTCGCACTGGCGCTGGTCTCGGTCGGCATCAGCTATGCCGGCAAGACCTTCGGCCGCGCGATCGCGCTGGCCGGCCACACCGACGACACGACGATCCAGGGCGTGGTCATCGACGGCGAGATGGTGGCGGTACCCGCCAACATGATCCGCTTCGCCAACGACCGCCATTCCGGCGAGGCGAAGCGTCTCGATCTCTATCTGTCGTGGCCGCGCCTCGAAGGCTATTCGGACGACGAGCGCGCGCTGTTCAACCATGCCGGCGGCGACAATAGCATCATCTTCGCCAGCTTCGAGCCGCGCTCAATGCCGCGCGACATGTCGAACCGTCTGACGCCGATCTATCGGCTGCTGATCGAGGAACCGGGCGAGAAGGTGGAAGCCGGGCTCGTCGCCCACCGCTTCATCGAGGCGTCTGGCTATGGCGACGAGATGCTGATCGTCGACCCGACGCGTTTCACCGCCCCCTTCGTGGCCCGTTGCCTGACGGGGGCGGAAGCCGATACCGCGCTGGCGCCCTGCGAGCGCGATATCGATGTCGGCGCCAACCTGTCGCTGCGCTATCGCTTTCCGCGGGCGCTGCTCGATGACTGGAAGGCGCTGGATGCCGGCATGCGCGCGTTCGCCGAAAGGGCGTTGCAGCCGGCCGGCTGATCAGGCGAGATCGACGTCGAGGATCGCCATCGAGAAATTGTAGGACAGTTCGCCGTCGTCATCGTCCTTGAAGATGATGCCCAGGAACTCGTCTCCGACATAGAGCTCGCAGGAATCGTCCTTGCGCGGGCGCGCCTTCACCTCGAGCTGCGGATTCTGGAACGTCCGCTTGAAATAGGCGTCGAGCTTTCGGATTTCTTCCGGTTTCAATGGGATTACTCCGGTCCTGGTTGGAAAGAGAGGGGCTTCTGGCACGCACTCGACGGGCATGTAAAGCCAAAAGCGCCCCTTTCAACCCGTGCCGGCGGCTACGCCTCGGAAGCCTGTGCGCTCAAGAGCTGGTCCATCGCGCGCGACGGTTCCTCGCAGCCCGCCTCGCCGACGATCCGCGCCGGGACGCCGGCGACCGTCTTGTTGTTGGGTACAGATTGCAGCACGACCGAACCCGCCGCGACCTTCGTGCAGTGCCCGATCTCGATATTGCCGAGGATCTTCGCGCCGGCGCCGACAAGGACGCCGTGGCGGATCTTCGGATGCCGGTCGCCGCCCGCCTTGCCGGTGCCGCCGAGCGTCACGCCGTGCAGCATCGACACGTCGTCCTCCACCACCGCCGTCTCGCCGACGACGAGCCCGGTCGCGTGGTCGATGAAGATGCCCTTGCCCATCCGGGCGGCGGGGTGGATGTCGGTCTGGAAGATCGCCGAGGACCGGCTCTGCAGGTAGAGCGCGAAGTCCTTGCGGCCCTGCGCCCACAGCCAATGCGCCAGCCGGTGCGTCTGGATCGCGTGGAAGCCCTTGAAATAGAGCACCGGCATCAGGAACCGGTCGCAGGCCGGGTCGCGGTCGAAATAGGCCTGGATGTCGACGCGTACGGTAGAACTCCAGTCCGAACTGTCGCGCAGCATGGCCTGGTAGGTCTGGCGGATGAGGTCCGCGCCGAGATCCTGGTGGTGCAGCCGTTCGGACAGGCGGTGGATCACCGCGTCCTCCAGGCTGTCCTGGTTGAGGATCGTGGCATAGAGAAAGGCCGACAGCAGCGGATCGGCGGCGACCGCATCGGCCGCCTCCTGCCGCACGGCGGTCCAGATCGGATCGATCGGCTGCACCTGGTGGCTGCGGGCCTTCATCGAGATGGTCATCGGCTTCCCCTGTCGTCGGGCTTGGCAGTCGCGGAATTCTAGTCCACACACGGCGCGGTTTGAACTCAGATTTCCTTAACTTGGCTTCAGGTGGCGTAAATTGTTCGAGATTCAAGACGGTTTGGTAAAGTCGGGCTTTCATGTCAACCGCGCGGGCCATGTCGTTTCGCTTCAGATCGAGCGCCCCGACAAGAAGAACGCGCTGACCGAGGCGATGTGGCTCGATCTCGCAGCGATCCTCGAAACGCTCGGCGCGGATGAGGACGTCCGCGCCATCGTCCTGTCCGGGACGGGCGGCAATTTCTGCGCAGGCGCCGACATCGCCGAGTTCGATACGGCCCGCCGCGGCGAGCGCGCCGCCATCTATGAGGAAGCCAACTCCCGCGCGTTCCGCGCCGTCCGCGACTGTCCGGTGCCGACCATCGCCGCGATCGACGGCATCTGCTTCGGCGGCGGCTTCGGCCTTGCTGCGGCTTGCGACCTGCGCATCGCCTCGCCCGGCGCGCTGTTCAGCGTGCCGGCGGCGAAGCTCGGCCTCGCCTATCCGGTCGACGCCATGGCCGACATCGTTCACGCACTCGGCCCGCAGCTTTCGCGCTACATGACCTTTTCCGCCGGCCGGCTGGATGTCGCGACAGCACTCGCGCTCGGCTTCCTGCTGGAAGTGACCGACCAGCCGCCGGCGATCGACCGCGCCACGGAGATCGCAGCGGCCATCGCATCGAACGCGCCGCTCTCCGTCCGCGCCTCCAAGGCCGCGATCCGCGCCGTGCTGACCGGCGACGCCGCCGACATCGAACGCGCCGCCAAACTCGGCAGCGCCACCTTCGCCAGCGCCGACTATAAAGAGGGCCGGGCCGCATTCAAGGCAAAACGCAAGGCGACATTCACCGGCCGCTAATTCAGCATTTGCTTACCACACGGCTGTGTGATCGATCCCGCCGTTCCGAATCGCTGCATCCGTTAACCACTCGCGCCTAATCGTGCATCTTCGACTGCATCGAGGGTGGTGACGTGCTGGAAGTGATTTCGTGCCTCGTCTACGAGCATGACTATCGATATGTGCTGCTGGCGGCCGCCGTGTGCGTCGCCGGTTCGGTCATGTCGATGCGCCTTTTCGCGCGCACCCGCCGCACCACGGGCGCCCGGCGCGCCAACTGGCTGTTCCTCGCCGGCGTCGTCTCCGGCAGCGCGATCTGGACCACCCACTTCGTCGCCATGATGGGCTACGCGCCCGCGCTCCAGCACGTCTACGATCCGGCGATCACGCTGATCTCGCTGTTCCTGGCGATCGGATTTTGCACCATCGGCATGGTCGTCGCCGCCAGCACGCGCACCAGCGCGCTGATCGAGATCGGCGGCGCGATCCTCGGCATCGGCATCGCCGTCATGCACTATACCGGCATGAGCGCGATGCGCGTGACCGCGCAGATGGAATGGGACCCGACGCTCGTCGCCGTTTCGATCGCGCTCGGCGCGTTCTTCGGCGCCATCGCCATGAACCGCATCGCCCGTCCGGTCACCCGCTTTTGCCGCTATGGCGGCGCGCTGGCGTTGATCCTCGGCATCGTCTCGATGCACTTTACCGGCATGGGCGCGCTGACGCTGGTGCCGGACCTGTCGATCGCCGTGCCGGAACGCGGCATCTCCGACGGACTTCTCATTCTCGGCGTCCTCGCCGTCATGTCGCTCGTCATGGGCACCGGCCTGTCGAGCTATCTCATCGACAACCACAACGAGGTCGAGGCCGTCCGCCGCTATCGCCAGCTTGCGCTGCACGATGCGGTTACCGGCCTGCCGAACCGCCATCACCTGGCAAGCAAGCTCGCCGAGATCATCGGCGGCGACTATGACGACACGTCGCGCATCGCGGTCATCGGTATCGATCTCGACCGCTTCAAGGACATCAACGACGTCCACGGCCACGCGACGGGCGACATGGTCCTGAAATCCATCGCCGAGCGCCTGTCGGCCTGCCTTCAGGAGGGCGAGTTCCTCGCGCGCGTCGGCGGCGACGAGTTCGTCGCGGTCAAGACGAAGCTCTATCAGAAGGCGCAGGCGCTCGAATTCGCCGCGCGGCTCCACGCCGTGGTCTGCCGCCCGATCGAGGACGAAACGCGCGTCCTGACCGTCGGCGCCAGCCTCGGCGTCGCCTACTATCCCGACGACGCGCCCGACGCCTCGACGCTTCTGACGCGCGCCGACCTTGCCATGTACCGCGCCAAGCAGTCGGCCTTCACCAGCATCTGCCGCTACGATTCCTCGATGGACGAGGCGAACCGCACCCGCGCCGCCCTGTCGCTCGAACTGCGCCATGCCGTCGAGCGCAACGAGTTGGAGCTCTACTACCAGCCCCAGAACGACGTCGCGTCCGGCGACCTGATCGGCTTCGAGGTCCTGGCGCGCTGGAACCACCCGCAGCGCGGCCTCGTCTCGCCGGTCGAGTTCATCCCGCTCGCCGAGGAAACCGGGCTGATCCTCCCGATCGGCGAATGGGTGCTGCGCACCGCCTGCCGGGAAGCCGCGCGCTGGTCGAAGCCCTTCAAGATCGCGGTCAACGTCGCGTCCGCGCAGATTTCGCAGTCCGACCTGCCGCGACTGGTCGACGAAATCCTCGCCGAAACGGGACTGCCCGCCTCGCGCCTGGAACTCGAAATCACCGAATCGAGCATCATCGAGGACCACCACCACGCGCTCGCGGTCGTCCGCAAGCTGAAGTCGCGCGGCGTCAAGATCGCGATGGACGACTACGGCACCGGCTATTCCTCGCTGTCGACGCTGCAGAACTTCCCCTTCGACAAGATCAAGATCGATCGCTCCTTCATCGCCGATGTTGACACGAGCGCGCAGGCGATGGCGATCGTGCGATCGACCATCATCCTGGCCGAAAGCCTGGAGATCCCGGTTCTGGCCGAGGGCGTGGAAAGCGCGTCGCACCTCCAGTTCCTGCGCGACCAGGGCTGTCACGAAGCGCAGGGCTATTTCTTCGGCAAGCCCGTTCCGGTCGCCAGCATCCAGGCGCTGGTAACCTCGACGGAAACGGAACAGCCACTCCTGAAATCCGCCTGAGCCTGATTCGATCTCGCAGCCGCTTACCGCAACCGGTTGATCGCATTGGCGGCTTCGACCGCAAGCGGCGCAAAGCGCGCGCGAAAGGCGTCCGGCGTCCATTCGCTGAGCGAACCAGCGACGTGGATCGCCCCGAGCGGCCTGCCGCCCTGCCCGAGCACGGCAACGCCGAGCGCGACTTCGCCGACGAGCACTTCCTCGACCGTCAGCGCATAGCCGTTCTGGCGCGCCTCGCGCACCATGGCGCGCACCTCGTCCGGCGCGGTGATCGTCTTGTCGGTGAACGGCCGCCGGTCCGACCGCGCGATGATGTCGTCCACCTGCGCGTCGGTCAGATGCGCCATGATCGCGCGCCCGCCTGAGGTGCAGAAGGTCGGCACGGAATGGCCGACGAGCGTCGCGAAGAACGTCTCGCGCTTGCTCTGCATCCGGGCGGCATAGACCACGCGCAGATCGTCGAAGAGGCTCAAATCGATGCGCTCGCGCGCGTTCTTGCGCAGGTCGAGCAGGACCGGCGTCGCCCGCTCGATCAGCTTGTTGAGGCGCAGATAGTCGACCGTGTGGTCGAGCACCCGGATGCCGGGCAGGAACCCCCTGCCCGTCTCGTCGCGCTCGATATAGCCGAGCGCTCGAAGCGTGTGGACGACGCGTTGCGCCGCGCTTCGCCCCGTCCCGCTCGCCTCCGCGATTTCGGTGAGGCTGAGCGGCTGCTCGGCCTTGTGGAAGACGGACAGCACATGGAGCGCGCGGGCGATCGCCTGCACGAACAACGGGTCCTCGACCTGGTCTTCGTCGAGCAGCCGCGCCCCGTCTTCCCCACTGATGATGCTGCGGTTCATGCCTGTCCCTCGAATGCCGGTTGACGGCAGGTGATACCACCACTACCGTTGAATTGCGATATATCTGTATCGCTAGTCGATACAGACTTTCGTCCATGTTCCAACGACAAAGGGCCGCAATGTCGAAACGCGTCGCGATCGCCGGGTTCCTGCACGAGACGAACACATTCGCGCCGTCCCCCGCCCGCTATGACAATTTCGAACAGGGCGGCGGCTACCTGCCGATCAGCCGCGGCGGGGAGATCCTGAAGCGCTGCGGCGGCGTCAATCTGGGCATCAGCGGCTTCGTCGACTATGCCATGAAAGCCGGCTGGGAACTCGTCCCCCTGCTCTGGACCGGCGCCATTCCGTCCGCCCATGTCGAGGAGGCGGCCTATGAGCGCATCGCCGGCGAGATCGCCGACCGCCTGCGCGCGGCCGGCCCCATCGACGGGCTCCTGCTCGATCTCCACGGCGCGATGGTCGCCGAACATGTCGACGACGGCGAAGGCGAACTCCTGAAGCGCCTGCGCGCGATCGTCGGGCAGGACATCCCGATCTCCGCCAGCCTCGACCTCCACGGCAACGTCACGCAGGATATGGTTGACGCCGCCGACATGCTGGTCGCCTTCCGCACCTATCCCCATGTCGACATGGCCGAAACGGGCGTGCGCGCCGCCGAGCAGCTCGACCGGCTGATGGCGCGCGGCAGGCCCTTCGCCAAGGCGTTCCGCCAACTGCCGTTCCTGATCCCGATCCCGTGGCAATGCACGATGATCGAACCGGCCAAGTCGCTCTATGCCGGCATCGACCGCATCGAAGGCGGCACGGTGTCCAGCGCATCGATCCTGACCGGCTTTCCCGCCGCCGATTTTGAAGATTGCCGACCCTCGATCATCGCCTACGCCGAGACGCAAGCTGCGGCAGACGCCGCCGCCGACGCGCTCGAGCGTGCCTTCCTCGATCGCGAAGGCCGCTTCGCCGGCAAGGCCTACGCGCCGCTCGAAGCCGTCTCCGAGGCGCAGCGGATTGCAGCGACTGCCAGCAAACCCGTCATCATCGCTGATACACAGGACAATCCCGGTGCGGGCGGTGATTCGAACACCACCGGCATGTTGCGAGCGCTTCTTGAGAAAGGTGTTGAACGCGCCGCCATCGGCGTCATCGTCGATCCCGCCTCTGCCGCGCGCGCCCACGCCGCCGGAGAAGGCGCAAAAATCGAGCTGGCGCTCGGCGGCCAGTCGAACGTTCCAGGCGACGCGCCGCTGAAGGCGACCTATCGCGTCGACAGGCTCTCCGACGGCCGCTTCAAGGCCACCGGCCCCTATTATGGCGGCGCCGGCATGAATCTCGGACCTTCCGCGTGCCTCTCCATCGACGGTGTGCGGATCGTGGTCTCGACCTACAAGGCGCAGATGGCCGACCGCGAGATGTACCGCTTCGTCGGCATCGATCCGGAAGACCAGGCGATCCTCGTCAACAAGAGCTCGGTCCATTTCCGCGCCGATTTCGAGCCGATCGCCGAGGCCATTCTCGTGGCGACGGCACCCGGCCCGATGGCGCTCGACGCCGCGGACCTTCCCTTCACGCGGCTGAAGCCGGGCCTCAGGCTCTCGCCCAACGGGCCCGCCTTCCAACCCGCGCAGGCAGCCCGCCGCGCGAGTTGACCAGACCTTTATTCCGACAAGCCGGCGCCAAGACCGGTGCTTTTTGACATTGGCGAAATCAATCGAAGAGGGTTACCGATGACATTCCATTCAAACGGCTTTTCCGCCCTGACCAAGGGGCGCTCCATGATGCTGGCGGCCGCGCTCGCCGCATCGACGGCGATCGTGCCGGCCGGCACGGCGCTGGCGCAGGACGAGGCGGAGACGATCACCGCCGTCATGCATTCGGGCCTGCGCGTTCTCGACCCGATCATCACCACCGCGCACATCACCCGCAACCACGGCTACATGATCTATGACGTGCTGATCGCGGTGAACGAGAATTTCGAGGTCCAGCCGCAGATGGCCGATTTCGAGGTCTCCGAGGACGGGCTGACCTACACCTTCACCCTGCGCGACGGCCTGATGTTCCACGACGGCGAGCCGGTGACCGCCGCCGACGCCGTCGCTTCGCTGAAGCGTTGGGGTGAGCGTGATTCGGGCGGCCAGCTCATCTTCGACGTGACGGCCAGCCTCGAAGCGACCGACGACAAGACGGTCACCTGGACCCTGAACGAGCCCTTCACGCCGCTGCTCGACATCGTCGCCAAGCAGTCGGCCGTGCCGCCCTTCATCATGCCCGCCCGCATCGCCGAAACGTCGGCCGACGAGGCCATCACCGAATATGTCGGCTCCGGGCCGTTCACCTTCGTCGAGGAGGAATTCGAGCCGGGCGTGTCGGTCACCTATGAGAAATTCGCCGACTACGTGCCGCGCGAGGAGCCGGCCGACTGGATGGCGGGCGGCAAGGTCGTCAATGTCGACCGCGTCGTCTGGACCACCATGCCGGACGCACAGACCGCGATCAACGCCCTCGTCTCCGGCGAGATCGACTATCTCGAACAGGCGCAGATCGACCTCCTGCCGATCCTGCAGGCGAGTCCGGACCTCACCGTGGAAGTGCGCGATCCTCTCGGCTTCCAGACCATGGGGCGGATGAACTTCAAATATCCGCCCTTCGACGACGAGAAGATCCGCCAGGCCGCCTTGATGGCGATCAGCCAGGAGAACGTCCTGGCGACGCTGGTCGGCAATCCGGAATATTATTCGCTTTGCGGCGCGATCTTCGGCTGCGGCACGCCGCTCGCCGACGAGACCGGCTCCGACACGCTGAAGAGCGGCGGTGACGCGGAGGCCGCCCGCGCGCTTCTCGAGGAAGCCGGCTACGACAACACGCCGGTCGTGCTGATGCAGCCGACCGACGTCGTGACGCTCACCGCGCAGCCGGTCGTCGTCGCGCAGGCCCTGCGTGACGCCGGCTTCAACGTCGACATGCAGGCGATGGACTGGCAGACGCTCGTCACGCGCCGCGCCAGCCAGTCGGCGCCGGCTGATGGCGGCTGGAACATCTTCTTCACCAACTGGTCGGTGCCGGAGATTTCCTCGCCGCTCATCAACCCGATGGTCAACGGCCGCGGCGACGACGCCTGGTTCGGCTGGCCGGAAGATCCGGCGCTGGAAGAGCTGCGCGCCGAGTTCATCGCCGCCGACGGCGCCGAAGCGCAGGCCGAGGTCGCCCAGCGCATCCAGGCGCACGTCCTCGAAACGGTCAACTACATCCCGCTCGGCCAGTACCTGACCGTCCAGGCTCGCAGCAACAAGATGGTCGACATGATCCAGCAGCCGGTGCCGGTGTTCTGGCAGGTCGACAAGACCGAATAGCGGCCGCAAACCGCCCTGGGCTCCCGGCGCATGACGCCGGGAGCCTTCGCTTCTGAGACCCCGAAGGATCATTGAGCCCATGCTCGGCTATGTCATCCGGCGCATCCTCGCCGTCATTCCGGTGATGGTGATCGTCGCGATCTTCGTCTTCCTGCTGCTGCGCCTGACGCCGGGCGACCCCGCCGCGATCATCGCCGGCGATTCCGCGACGCCCGCCCAGCTCGAGCGCATCCGCGAGTCGCTTGGGCTGTCCGAGCCGCTCCACGTCCAGTTCGTCACCTGGGTCGGCAATCTTGCACAAGGCGACCTCGGCACGTCGATCATCTCCAGCCAGCCGGTCACACGCCTCATCGGCCAGCGCATCTGGCCGACGCTGCAGATCGGCACGCTGACCATCCTCCTCTCGGTGTTGATCGCCGTCCCGCTCGGCGTCCTTGCCGCATGGCGTCATCGGACCTGGATCGACTACGCCGTGATGACCTTCTCGGTTCTGGGCTTTTCCATCCCCGTCTTCGTCATCGGCTATCTCTTCATCAAGCTCTTCGCGATCGACCTGCGCTGGCTGCCGGTCCAGGGCTACACCTCGCCTTCGGAAAGCGTGCAGGGCTTCCTCTCCCGCGCAATCCTGCCCTGCCTGACGCTCGCCACCATCTATGTCGCGCTGATCGCCCGCATGACCCGCGCGAGCCTGCTCGAAGTGCTGGGCGAGGATTATGTCCGCACCGCCCGCGCCAAGGGCGTCAAGGAGCACATCGTCCTCTTCCGCCATGCGCTGCGCAATGCTGCCGTGCCGATCATGACCATCATCGGCACCGGCTTCGCACTCCTGATTTCCGGCGTCGTGGTGACGGAAAGCGTCTTCAACATCCCCGGCATCGGCCGTCTCACCGTCGACGCGATCCTGGCGCGCGACTATCCCGTCATCCAGGCGATGATCCTCCTGACGAGCGCGATCTACGTCTTCGTCAACCTCCTGATCGACCTCTCCTACACGCTCTTCGACCCGAGGATTCGCTACTGATGGCCGCTCAACCGCAACCGACCTCCGCCATGCAGGTCGTGCTCGGCGCGATCCAGCTTCCGCGTAACTGGCGCCTCGGCTTCGGCCCGATCCTCGCGGCCATCGTGCTCGCCCTGATCGTGATCGCCACCGCGTCGGCCTATCTCTACGTGCCCCACAATCCGATGAGCATGGACGCGCTGCAACGCTTGAAAGGCCCGAGCGAAACCTACTGGCTCGGCACCGACCCCTACGGCCGCGACCTCTTCTCGCGCGTCATGGTCGGCGGCCAGGTCTCGCTCTTGATCGGGATCGGCGCGGCCATCGTGTCGGTCCTGATCGGCCTTCTGATCGGCCTCGTCTCCGGCTTCTTCCGCCTGGCGGACGCCATCATCATGCGGGTCATGGACGCGCTGATGGCGATCCCGTCGATCCTGCTGGCCATCGCGCTCGTCGCGCTCAACGGGCCGAGCCTCTGGTCGGTGATCTTCGCCATCACCATCCCGGAAATCCCCCGCGTCGTGCGCCTCGTCCGCTCCGTCGTCCTGTCGGCGCGCGAGGAGCCCTATGTGGAAGCCGCGATCGCGCTCGGCTCGTCCATGCCGAAGATCTTGTGGAAGCACCTGATGCCGAACACCCTCGCCCCGCTCATCGTCCAGGGCACCTATATCTGCGCATCGGCGATCCTGACGGAAGCGATCCTCTCCTTCCTCGGCGCCGGCGTTTCGACCGAAATTCCGACCTGGGGCAACATCATGGCCGAGGGCCGCATCTTCTTCCAGATCAAGCCGGAGCTGATCTTCTGGCCGGGCCTGATGCTGTCGCTGTGCATCCTGTCGATCAACCTCCTCGGCGATACGGCGCGCGACCTTCTCGATCCCCGCCTCAAGAAGCGGGAGGCGTAACCCATGCTGTTCCGCAATCGCCATTTCGATGACAAGCCCGTCGCGCTCGAAATCCTCGGCCTCTCCGTCGCCACCGCCGGCGACGATCCCGTTCCCATCCTGAACGCCATCGACGTCACCATCCGGGAGGGCGAAACCGTCTGTCTCGTCGGCGAAAGCGGCTCGGGCAAGTCGGTCACCTCGCTCGCCGTCATGGGCCTGCTGCCCAAGGGCGCGCTCGAAGTCACCGCCGGCCGCATCGAGCTCGAAGGCCAGAACCTCCTCGACCTCGACGCCTCGCAGATGCGCGAGCTGCGCGCCCAGCGCATCTCGATGATCTTCCAAGAGCCGATGACCGCGCTCAATCCAGTCATGAAGGTCGGCGACCAGATCGAGGAAGTGCTCGACAGCCACACCAAGCTGCCGGCGAAGGAGAAGAAGCGCCGCGTCGTCGACATCATGCAGCAGGTTCACCTGCCGGACGTCGAGCGCATCTACGGCTCCTACCCGCACCAGCTTTCCGGCGGCCAGCGCCAGCGCATCATGATCGCCATGGCGCTGATCCTTGAACCCAAGCTGCTCATCGCCGACGAGCCGACCACCGCGCTCGACGTGACGACGCAGAACCAGGTCCTGAAGCTGATCGCCGAACTGCAGGAGAGCCACGGCACGGCCGTTCTCTTCATCACCCACGACATGGGCGTCGTCGCCGAGATCGCCGACACGGTCTACGTCATGCGCAATGGCGACATCGTCGAAAGCGCCGCCGTCGAAACGCTCCTGCGTTCGCCGCAGAAGGACTATACCCGCCGCCTGCTCGAAGCCGTGCCGAGCCTCGTCCCGCGCGACGCGCGGCCCGAAAGCTGGGCCGATCCGGTGCTGTCGGTCGACGGCCTGACCAAGATCTACGACACGCGCGGCTTCTTCAAGAAAGGCCGCGAGACCAAGGCCGCGCAGGACGTCAAATTCCGCATCAAGCCCGGCCGCACGCTCGGCATCGTCGGCGAGAGCGGATCGGGCAAGTCCACCGTCGCGCGCTGCGTCATGCGGCTCATCGACCCGACCGAGGGCCGCATCAGGGTCGGCCAGACCGACATCGCAAAGCTCGCCCGCGGCGAATTGCAGCCGCACCGAAAGCACATCCAGATCGTCTTCCAGGACCCGTTCCGCTCGCTCAATCCGCGGTGGACGGTCGGCGACAGCCTGATCGAGGGACCGCTGAATTTCGGCCAGTCGAAGGCCGAGGCGATGAAGCACGCCGCCGAGTTGATGGAACTGGTCGGCCTGCCCGCCGATGCGCTCGGCCGCTATCCGCACCAGTTCTCCGGCGGCCAGCGCCAGCGCATCGCGATCGCCCGGGCGATCGCCATGCGGCCGGACATCCTCGTCGCCGACGAGGCGGTCTCCGCGCTCGACGTTTCGGTCCAGGCGCAGGTGCTCAAGCTCCTCGACGAATTGCAGGAAAAGCTCGGCATCGCGATCCTCTTCATCACCCACGATCTGCGCGTCGCCGCCCAGATCTGCGACGAGGTCGTCGTCATGCAGCACGGCCGCATCGTCGAGCACGACACAGCCGAAAACGTGCTGTCCCAGCCCAGCCACGCCTACACGCGCGCACTCATCGAGGCCGCGCCTGGCCGCCACTGGGACTTCGCCAAATTCAGGGAGCTTTCCCTGCACCAGACCGAGACGGCCTGACCCGCCCCAGCCCACCAAGGAGACCGACATGCCGACATTGCCGCGGATTGCCGAATATGCCGATGAACTGACCGCCATCCGGCGCGATTTCCACACCAATCCCGAGATCGGCTTCGAGGAGACCCGCACTGCAGGCATCGTCGCCGAGAAGCTGAAATCCTGGGGCATCGAGGTCCATACCGGGATCGGCAAGACCGGCGTCGTCGGCGTCCTCCAGGGCAAGGGCGGCAGCGAGCGCGCCATCGGCTTGCGTGCCGACATGGACGCGCTGCCGATGGACGAAGAGACCAATCTCCCCTGGCGCTCGACCGCGCCCGGCAAGTTCCACGGCTGCGGCCATGACGGCCACACGACGATGCTGCTCGGCGCCGCGCGCTACCTCGCCGAAACGCGCGATTTTTCCGGCAAGGCGGTTTTCATCTTCCAGCCCGCCGAGGAAGGCCTTGGCGGCGCGCGCGCCATGCTCGCCGACGGCCTCTTCGACAAGTTTCCCTGCGACGAAATCTACGGCATGCACAACAACCCGCTCGCCGCGCCGAACAAGGTCGGCGTCAAGCCCGGGCCGGCCATGGCCGGCTCCACCTTCTTCGACATCCACGTCAAGGGCGTCGGCAGCCACGGCGCGATGCCACACCACTCGAAGGACCCGATCGTCGCGGTCACCTCGCTCGTCCAGTCGCTGCAGTCCATCGTCAGCCGCAACGTGCCGGCGGTAAAGCCGGCCGTCCTTTCGGTCACGCAGATCCATTCCGGCTCGGCCTACAATGTCGTGCCCGACAAGGCGGTCATCTGCGGCACGATCCGCTATTTCGACGACGAGGTGAAGGACCTGATCCACGCCCGCATCCGCGCCATGTGCGAAGGCTATTCGAAGATGTTCGGCATCGAGGTCGAGCCCGACCTGCGCGAAATCTTCACCGTCCTGATGAACGACGACAAGCTCTCCGACGCCTATCTCGACGCTGCCTCCGATATCGTCGGCGTCGACAACATCACCAACGAGAACGAACTGGTCATGGGCTCGGAAGACTTCGCCGACATGCTCAAGGCCGTGCCGGGCGCCTATTGCACCATCGGCCATGGCGGCGACGTGCCGGTCCACAATCCCGGCTTCGTCTTCGACGACGCGATCCTGCCCGTCGGCGCCAGCGTCATGGCCCGCATCATCGAAAAGCGCCTTCCGCTCTGATCCGAGGTTTTTTCATGAATATCAATGCCCTGCCCTTCGACACGGATTCGATGCTCAAAGGCCTGAAGCCCTGGATCGAGTGCGAAAGCCCGACCTTCGATGCCGCCGCCGTCGACCGGATGATGGACCTTGCGAGCTACGACCTCGCCGCCGCCGGCGCCGAGATCGAGCGCATTCCCGGCCGCATGGGCTTCGGCGGCTCCGTCCGCGCGCGCTTTCCGCACAAGGATTTCGGCAAGCCCGGTATCCTCATCTCCGGCCATCTCGACACCGTCCACCCGGTCGGCACGCTCGCAAAGCTGCCCTTCCGCCGCGAGGGCGGCAAGGCCTACGGCCCCGGCATCCAGGACATGAAGGGCGGCAATTTCGCCGCCGTCGAGGCGATCCGCCAACTGGCGCTCGCCGCCATCGACTGCCCGCTGCCGGTCACCGTTCTGTTCACGCCCGACGAGGAGGTCGGCACGCCGTCGACGCGTGAGTTGATCGAGATGGAGGCGCGCAAGAACAAATACGTGCTCGTGCCCGAACCTGCCCGCCCGGACGGCGGCGCGGTGACCGGCCGCTACGCCATCGCGCGCTTCAACCTGAAGACCGAGGGCCGCCCGAGCCACGCGGGCTGGGCGCTCGGCGAAGGCCGTTCGGCCATCGCCCTGATGGCGAAGAAGCTGCTCCAGGTGGAGAAGATGACCACCGACGACTGCACCTTCTCCGTCGGCGTGATTCGTGCCGGCCAGTGGGTCAACTGCGTCTCGTCCGAATGCCACGCCGAGGCGCTCTCCATGGCCAAGCGCCAGGACGATCTCGATCGCGGCGTCGAGGCGATGCTCGCCATGGCGACCGAGGAAAACGACGTCCGTTTCGAGGTCACCCGCGGCGTCACCCGTCCCGTCTGGGAGCCGGATGCGGGCACGATGGCGCTCTACGAGATCGGTCGTCAGGTCGCCGCCGACATCGGCTTCGACCTGACCCACGGCAGCGCCGGCGGCGGTTCGGACGGCAACTTCACCGGCGCGCTCGGCATCCCGACGCTCGATTCCATCGGCGTACGCGGCGCGGGCCTGCATACGCTCAACGAACACATCGAGGTCGACAGCCTCGTCGAACGCGCGCGCCTGATGGCGGGGTTGCTGATGCGTCTCAGTTAAGCAAGGGGTTCATCTTCCCGATCAGGATGAATGTCCTCCAAGAAAGACTCGCGCACGCGATGGGATGGTGCAAAACTGTGCTTCGCAGCCAGTGCCGAGGAGGGAAGCTCCGATGGAACATCTTTCAGACGCCGTGACAGACGACGTTGTTCCGATGTTCATGGCGTTCTTCCAATCATCGAGACATGCGATCGAAAATGAGCCGGCCGGCGCGGCGATCTTGTTTGCGCTGGCCCTGATTTCTGCAGTTCTGGCGCGAAGTGCCGTCCTGTTTATTCCAACCGCGACGCTGGCGCTTCTCGCCATCTTGTCGAGCGACGCGCCGACCGGCGCGCATCGCCTGCTGCCTCTGGTCCTCGGATCTTTGGCGCTCCTGATCCTGTGCGCATGGACCGCAGCGATCCGCGGTCGCTTCGCGCGGCTCAGGAACAGGTTGAAGACGACCGTGGAAGAGCATGCCGCGACGAAGGAACGTCTCGAACGCGAAGTTGCGTGGCGACAGGCCGCGGAAGACGAAAAACTCGCCTGACGCCAATCCCGACCCGATTGCCCGACGAGCCGATCTAGCTCGAATGATCTAGTCGCGCGCACAAGATTCCACTTCCGGTTTTGGAATTCCAATTCATACTCCTTTGCGCCGCCGACGAGGCTGGCAAGTAGAGGAGGTTGAAGATGAAGTATGCGATATTGCTTTGCCTGGCCGGTACTTTCGTTTCCACGCTTGCCAATGCCGAACCCATCGCGGATCGCAAGGCGCTGATGAAGTCGAACGGCGAGGCCATGGGCGTCCTGGGGGCAACTGCCAAGGGCGAGCGCGCATTCGACGCCGCCGCCGTCATGGCTGCGCTCGAGCAGTTGAACGCGAACGCCGAGAAGTTGGACGTCGAAGCCCTGTTCCCGGAAGGGTCGGGCACCGGCGACACGAAGGCCGCGCCGAAGATCTGGGAAGACATGGCCGGCTTCACAGCGGCCGCCGACAAGTACAAGGAAGCAGCAGCAGCGGCCGTCGCCGCCGCGCCCGACAGCCTCGAGACATTGCAGCCTCAGGTCGGCGCGATCGGCCAGACCTGCGGAGCCTGCCACGAAACCTATCGCCTGCCCTCGACCTGATCGCGGCGGCGCCGCTCCAACTCCGGTTCTCGCCCTCTCTGGTGAAAGACACCTCCCTCACCAGAGACCGGCAAGCCATGCCGCAACGATCGACGGTGCGAGAAACGCCGCGAACGGCAGCCGGCGCATGCCGTCCCATCCGCGAAATGCGGCGATCAGCCCTGCCGCGACAAGCGCGGCCAGCGCGGCGATCAGAACGGCATTGGCGATTCCGACAAGGTCGATCCATGCGCCGGCGGCCGCGAGCAACTTGATGTCGCCGAGCCCCAGCCCGTCGAACCCGCGCCACCTGAAATAGGCCTCGCGTAACGCAAAAAGCACGAGCCCGACGAGCGCCATGCGCAGGATCGCAGCGAGCAGCGCGGACGCACCGCCGGCCGCAAGCACGAAGCCGAGCCCGCAAACGGCGGTCGCAACGACGAGCCAGTCTGGAACCCGATAGGTCAGGAAGTCGGTCACCGCGATGGCGGCCATCAGGCTCGTAAGAAGCGCAAGCTGCCCGATCGCGGCCGGCGGAATGTCCGCCAGAATCGCGATGAGAACGGCAAGCAGGAGCCCGGCGAACGCCGCCCCAGCCTGCCGCTGCATCAGCGGGCCTGCGTCGATCCGATCCCCCACATCTTGGCCCTCAATTCGCTCGCCACATGCTCGGCGTCCTGGCTTTCGCGGATGACGGTCGGGCGGATGAGGATGATGACCTCGGTTCGGCTGTTCGACTCGCCCGTCCGGCCGAAGAGGCCGCCGATGCCCTTCATGCGGTGCAGGCCGGGAATGCCGCTTTTCGAGCCGTCGGCCTGTTCGCTGATCAGGCCGCCGAGCAGCACCGTCTGCCCGTCCACGACCGAGATCGAGCTGGAGACGAGGCGATTGGAGATCGTCGGCGTCAGGCTCGACGCGCCGCCGGTGACGGCCGAAATCTCCTGCTCGATCACCATCGACACGACGCCGTTCTCCGAAACGCGCGGGCGCACTTTCAGGATCACGCCGGTGTCGCGGTAGACGACTTCGTTGCTGACCGGCGCATTCGCGTCCTGAACGCCCGTCACCGTGCGCGTGACGACCGGAATCTGGTCGCCCACCTGGAACTGCGCCAGTTCGTTGTCCATAACCACCAGCGACGGCGAGGACAGGACCTGGACGTCGGTGATCTGGTCGAACGCATCGATGATGATGTCGGGATTGGATTCGCTGCCGAGGATGAAGTTGAAGCCCGGCACCTGCCGCCCGATCGCATTGGCCGCGGCGCCGAAGATGCCGATCGAGCCCTCGTCGCTGCCGAGGCCGAGATTGTTGCTTTTCAGGAAGTATTGGACGCCGTAGCGCAGGTCGTCGTTGAGCCGGATTTCGGCCATGGTGACGTTGATCGCCACCTGCAATTGCGGCACGTCGATCTGGTGCAGGGCGGCGAGGATTTCGCGCCTCTTGTCCTGGCTTGCATAGATGACGACGGAGTTGTTGGAACTGTCGGCGCGGATGCGCAGCGGCGCCGCCGACGACGACCCGCCGAAGATGACCGGCGACTGGAGGCCGACGAGCGTCGCGGGCGCTTCTTCCGCTCCGCCGCCATTGATCCGGTCGGCCAGGTTGCGGTCGAACGCGCTTTGGCCGCCGTCGCCGAACGCAGCCGGCGCGTCCGTCGCCGAAGGCAGTTCGGCCGACGCCGTCCCACCATCGGCGAAGATGTCGTTCAGGAGCGCCGCCAGCCGCTCGGCGTTCTGGTATTTGACGCGGTAGACATGGACCAGCGCGTCCATGCCCGCATCGCGATTGTCGAGCTTGTCGATCCACAGCCGCGCACGCGACAGAAGGTCGGGGCTGCGCGCGACGACGAGGATGCCGTTGAGGCGGGCGACGCGCGAGAACTGCACGCTTTGCGCGCCAGCGCCTTCCTCGCCCGAACTGAAGATCTGTTCGAGCTCGGGCAAAACCGTTTCGGCCCGCGCGCGGCGCAGCGGAAAGACGCCGACCGACTGGTCGCGCATCCAGTCGACGTCGAAGGAGAGCGCGGTTTCAGCCGCCGCGCGCCGATCCCCGCCGCTGCCGATGATCACCAGGAGATTGCGCGACCGCTCGACGCGCACGGCGCCCGGCCGCGTGCCGAACCCGTCGATCAGGCTGATGACCGTATCGGCAGGGACGTAGCGCAGGGGCAGGATCGTCATGCCGAATCCGGCCTCCCCGGACGCGCTCGGCCGGCCGGCATTGGCCGATCCCTGCGGGACCACGGAGTAGGACTCGCCGCTGCGCTCAAGCGAAGCGCCGTTGAAGGCCAGCACGCGCTCCAGCGTCTGGAGCAGTTCCTCGCGCGACACCGGCCGTGCGGTGGAAATGGTGGCGATGCCCGAGACGTCGGGCGAGATCGTGTAGTTGACCGCCAGCGCCTCGCCGAGGACGGCACGGACGATCTCTTCGATGCCGGCATTCTCGAAATTCAGATTGTATTCGCCGGTGGACGGGCTGGAGAGGGCCGGCGGAAGACGGCCGAGGCTGGCCCCGCCGCCCCCGCCACCGCCATACTGCACCACCGCGCCGACCGCGGAACTGGTCTGCATGACCGTGCCGCCGCCATCCGTCTGTCGCGGCTGGCGCGCGCGCAAATCGTCCTCGTTGAAGATCGATCCGAAGATTGCGCTGCGGGTGCGCGGGTCCGTGCTCGTCTCGGTGGCGCAGGCCGCCATCAACCAAGCGAGGGCCAGGAATGCCAGGAAAGCAGCGGGTCGCTTCATTTGCTGATCCCATGCATTCCGAGCACCTGACCCAAATACCCCTCCAACCAATACGAATCACCTTACTCGCGCGAGGATGTCCATTACTGGCAAAACTTGGTAGGTTGAGTATCCGCCTTCCCACAATAAGGCGCAACGACAAAGGCGGGTAGCAACGGCCAAAGCCGAAGTTGGGTGTCACGTGGTTGATTTTGGCAACACTACTGCGGACGATGTCTTCGCCCGGCTCGTCTCTGGTCTCCTCAATCTCGAGGAGGAGCGCCTCGCCCCCGGCACCGCGCGCGCGGGCAGCGGCTGGACGTCGGTCCAGGATCTGTGGTCGACGGGCGCCGCGAGCGGCGCCTCGATCGCGCAGTCCCTGTCGGACGTCTGCGGCCTGCCGCTGATCGAGCCGCACCGCCTGCACCGCCAGAAGACGCCGATCCCCGGCCTGTCGACGCGCTTCCTGAGGGCCAATTGGTGCTGGCCCGTCGCCGACGAGGAGGGCGTGGCGCTCGCGATCGCCGATCCGACCCGCACCGAAATCGTCGAGGCCGTCCGCAAGGCGATCGGCGCGGATGCGCCGGTGCTGATTGCCTCCTTCGACGAGCTGTCGGTGCGCTTCGAGCAGTTGGAAGGCAACGCCCTTCCCGCTGCGACCGTCGAACAGTCATCGCGGCAAAAGCCCGGCGACGATCTGCAATATCTGCAGGACATCGCCTCGGGCGAGCCGATCGTCCACCAGGTCGAGCGCATGCTGGAGGCGGCGTTGGCCCTGTCGGCGACCGACATCCACCTCGAACCGGGCGCCGACGCCCTCGCCGTCCGCTTTCGCGTCGACGGCCGGCTGCGCGCGTTCGACAGTTTCAGCCCGGCGATGGCCCGCGGCCTCATCTCGCGCATCAAGATCCTCGCTGGCCTCGACATCTCCGAGACCCGGCTGCCCCAGGACGGCGGTGCGCGGCTGAAGGTCGGCGGGTCACAGATGGACCTGCGCATCGCCACCATCCCGACGGTCCATGGCGAGGCGGCGGTCATGCGCCTTCTCGTCAAGGAAGCGCGCATTCTCGACTTTGCGCAGTTGGGCATGGAGCCCGGCGACGTGAAGCTGCTGCGGTCGCAACTGGACGAGCCTTACGGTCTCATCATCGTCGCCGGTCCGACAGGCAGCGGCAAGACGACCACGCTCGCCGCCGCGCTGTCGCATCTCAACCAGGTCGACCGCAAGATCATGACGATCGAGGACCCGATCGAGTACCAGATCGCTGGCATCCACCAGAGCCAGACCAAGCCGCAGATCGGCTTCACCTTCGCCAACGCGCTGCGCGCGCTTTTGCGCCACGATCCGGACGTGCTTATGGTGGGCGAAATGCGCGATCGCGAGACCGCCTCGGTCGGCGTTCAGGCCGCGCTGACCGGGCATCTCGTCCTGACGACGCTCCACACCAACTCCGCCGTCGACGCCGTGATCCGCCTCAACGATCTCGGCGTCGAGGACTTCCTGCTTCTCTCCAGCCTGCGCGGCGTCGTCGGCCAGCGCCTCGTGCGCAAACTGTGCGAGCGGTGCCGCGAGGCCTTGACCGAAAATCCGGAGGAAATCGCCGCGCTCGCAGGCATCGGCAAGGACGCCATCCCGCCCGGCGCCAGGCTCCATCGCGCCAGGGGCTGCGAATGGTGCGGCCAGACCGGCTATCGCGGACGGACCGGGATCTACGAAGTCTGGACCTTCGATGCGCAAACGCGCGACCAGCTCCGCTCCGGCCTCGACGGCGAGGCGCTCATGCGCGCCGCGCGGCAGGCGGGCATGCGAACCATGTTCGAGGACGGGCTGGCCAAGGCATGCCGGGGCGTGACGACCCTCGACGAGGTGCTGAAAGTCGCGCGGCCGACGACCGACGGCGCCGTCCGCGGCACGGCACACTCACCGCCACAGGCCTGACGACGCCTCGTCCTCTTCGACCGCCTCGTCGCCGCCGATCGCGGCGAAGAGCTTGCGGCGGTAGGTTTCGCCGAAACCGGCCAGCGTGATGCTCGTCGCATCCTCGATCGTCACCGTCCAGCCGTCGAGTTCCTCGCCCGAACGAAGGCGATGCACCGTGCCCGTCGTCTCGTCGCGCAGGATTGCGGTCTTGCGATCCGCGCTGAGGATCATGACGCCGATCAGCCGCGCCGACGGCGGCTCGACATCGACGGGATCGACTGAGGCGATCATGACGTCGGCAGCTTCCGGCTCGACCACGACGACCGGCTCCGGCGCAGGCGGGCGCCGGTCGGGCGCAAAGAGCGGCCGCTCGCGCGTCGCCGTCATCTCTTCGATGGAAAGCAGCAGGAAGTCGCCGTCCCGATCCTGCGCGGCTGCGGGCAGGACGCCGAGCGCGGCGATCAGCCCCAGCATGGCGAATGGCGCAGGTCTCATGGCTCCCTCCATTGGGCGGTGAGTTGCATCGTCACCTGCAGGTTCTGCATCTGCGTCGTCTGCATGGCGGCGATGGACGGCTCGATGTCGAGCTTGTTGATGAGCACGGCCGGCGCGGAGCGCTCGAGGTCGAAGAGGACGCGCTGCACGGTCTCTACCGGCCCGTCGAAGGCGATCACGAGATTGACGAGCCCGTCGCTTCCCTCCGGATCGAGCGGCTGGCCGCGGCCGCTTTCGCTCGTCTGGCCCCCCGCCTGCTCGACGATGGCGAAGGCGTGCTTTTGCAGCGAGGCCTCGGCGAGCGCCGGCGTCGTCTCCTGGATCAGCATGTGATCCCAGTCGCGCGTCCGCGCGACGGTCGACGCCGCATTCTCGATCCCGAGCCGCTGCGCGATCTGCCGCAACGTATCGCGATCCATGCGCGTGACGGCGTCGAGTTCGAAGGTCCGGTTGACGTTGAAGATCGAGAGTGCGCCGCAAAGAACGACGAAGCCCAGGAGAACGGCCGCAGCCACGCGGCCCTGCCGGTGCGCGGTTTCGCTCATGGCCGTTCCTCCTGCTCGATTTCGGCGGCGATCTCGAACCGGTCGCGGCGGGCGGTGGCGTCGTGGGCGACGCTCGAGGCGAAGGCGACGCCCTTCAAGAAGGCCGTCGCCTCCAGCGCCTGGATCAGATCCGGCGCATTGCGCGAATAGCCGACCATGCGCACCTTGTTGCCTTCCACCGAAACGGCGACGAGATAGGTCTCGTCCGGCAGGCCGGCGCTGAGTTCGTCGAGCAGGATCACCATCGGCTTGGACGCGACCTTGGACGCGATCAGATGCGGGGTCGCCTCGTCCAGCGAGCGGGCGCGCGCCGCCTGCAGATCCTGCCGCGCCATTTCGAGGTTTGCAGCCACCCGCTCAGACGCCTGCACCGCCTGCCAATGCAGCCAGCTCGTCCCGGCAACCGAAGCTGCGCCCATCGCGAGCAGCGATGCGAAGCCGGCTGCGGCGATGCGGCGTGCCTTTTTCCGCCGCCCCGCCTGCCGGCGCTGCAGAAGGTCGACCTGGCTCGGCGCGGCAATCGGATCCGTGGAAATCCCCGCCAACGCCACCTTGGCGCCCGCCGCCTCGACCGCCTCGACAATGGAGCTCAGATATGTGCGCCCGACGGCAACGAGGCGAACCTGGTCGTGCGCGCCGGCGACCGGATTGTGGTCATAGGCGGAGCTATCCGCCGTCCAGGGCGTGACCCGGTCGATCTGGTGGCGGACGATCGAACCGGCATAGGCGCGCCCCGATCTGGGAAGCTGGATCACGCGCTCCACCGCCTGCTTCCCGTCGAGCCGCACTTCCACCGGCCGGCGCGCGCCGGAACGCAACGCGCGCTCCTTTGCCAGGTCTTCCACCGGCCCCTCGGCAAGCGGCCGCGGGCGCGCGCGCCGCAGGTCGAAGATCGCGTATCGGCCCGCCTCGGTGACGACCGCCATCCTCGGGCGGCGAACCTTGCCCATGCCGAGATCGAGAAGCCGCTCGGCGCCCCAGTCGACCATGCTCGTCCAGAAAGCTGCGATCATCTCCCCGCCCCTTCCCCATCCCAGGCAAGAATGCCGAACCCGGCCGCCTCGTCCTCGCTCGCGGCCAACACCGCCGAAGCCTCGCGCGGATGGCCGCTTTCCACCCGCGCAGCGATCTTCACGCGATAGATGCCCGACGGATTGCGCGCGATATGCCGGGACGGATTTGCAAGAACCGAGAAGGCTGTTTCCGGCGTCGCGTTCGGCAAGAGCCGCGCGGCCGCGAGCCGTTCGAGGTCGGCCTGCGTCGATCCCGGCAAGGCCGCGACGAGCCGCAGGGGCGCCGAAAGCGGATCGACGCTGCCCTGCGGATTGAACACCGTCGCGTGCTCGAGCAGCGTCGCGACATCGTCCGCAGCGACTCCTGCGACCTGCAGCAGGTCGCCCACCTGGCGGAAGGGACGCACCGAATTCTCCGGCCATTGTTCGCGAACCGCATCGCGCCACGAGACGACCGCCTGCGCAAAGCTTTCCGGCTGCAGGTTGCCGCCACCGAAGGCGCGATAGAGCGTGGCCAGCAATTCCTCGTCCGCGGCGTTGAGGTCCACTCGGCCGGCCTCGTCCTCGATGGCGACGCGAACCGCGCCTCCGCCAAGCGCGAACTCGAACGTCATGGCCGGCGGCACGGCATCGGGCTCGGCGAAGAGCGCATAGCCCGCGCTTGCCAGTCCCGCATCGATCAGCGCGGCCGAGCGCGACTGGTGAAGCGCGGCGCGCACCTGCGCGCTGGCGCCGGCCGTGGAGGACAGCGTCGAGGCCGCGAGGCTAGCGAACAGCGCGACGAAGACCAGCACCGCCACCATCACATAGCCGTCGTCTCCGGCAAGCCGTCCGCGCGTCATGACGATCGCTCCCGTCCGGCGGCGACCGCCTCGCACGTCCCGTCCGTCTCGACGCAACGCAGGACCGCCCGCGCCCGAAGCGGCACGACGATGGGCGGCGTCACGCGCGCCCCGCTCGCCTCGTCGACGATCTCGAGCCGAACCCCGCCCGGCACGCCCGTCGCTCCGCTCCATGCGTCGAGCCAGTCCGCGCCGGTCGAGGCCAGGTAGAAGAAGCGCATCCGCCACGGCCCTTGCAGGAGGGTGACGGGCTCGCCCCAGCCGGCGTCGGCTGCTGCATCCGGCAAGGGCCGCGTGTAGCGCACGAGCGCGGCCCCGGCTCCATCCTCGACGATGGCGAGTTGAACGATGGCGTCGCGCCTGTCGGTGAGCGCGGCCGCCATCGGCGCGGCGAACTCGACGCGGTCGGGGCGCCCCTCGAAGAGCACGCCGCCGGGCCGGGCGAAATCGGGCAGCGGCGCGAAGGCATCGATGTGACGGCGCACCTCGCGCGTCCCGGCTTCCAGCGCGTCGAGCATCTCGGTGCGCGCCTGCCCCTTGCCGAACTCCTGCGCGGCCATGCCCCCGACGGTGACCATCATCAGGAGCGCGAGACTGGTGATGGCAAGCGCCACCACCGCCTCGATCAGGACGAAGCCGCCTTGCCGGTCGATGTCGCGCAGCGCGCTCATAACCGCCCCACGCGGCGCGTGAGGATGGCGAGCGGCTTATCGCCCGGCACCTCAACCGTCACGCGCACATCGTAGAGGCCGAGCGGAGCGCCGCCTTCGCGAGACGGCGCCGATCGGTCGAGCGCGACGTCGAGCACCCAGCGCCGGCCGTCGATCGATCCGCTTTGCGAAGCCCCGCCCGCCGGATCGAAGCCGTTGGCCAGGACCGCTTCCGCGACCAGCCGCGCCTTCATCATGTTTTGCGCGCGCAGTTCCACCTGGCGCGTGTCGACCAGGTGCTTGGCGACCAGCCCGCCGATCGCCGCCAGGATCGCAACCGCGACCAGCGCCTCGACGAGGACGAACCCCGCATCGCCCGAACGCCTGGAGGCAGGTGCGCGCCGGATCATCGGCCTACTCCACCCGCCGGATCGAGACAGCGCCGGTGATCGGCGCGACGTCGACGACGAAGGCGGCGATTTCGGACGACAGACGAATCTGCCCGCCCGCCGACCGCCCGTCGCGGTCGAAACCGATGCCGGCCGCGCTTGCGGCAAGCTGCAGCTCGACGCCCTGCGGCAGCGCGAGCCGGCGCGCGCCCGAGCCGGACGCCACCAGCCGCGACGCGGCATCGACCATCGTGACCTTCGCGCCGCCGTCCTGCATGGCCCGCGCGCGGTCCATGTGCAGAATGGCCGCGACCTCGCGCGAAAGGGCTGTCAGATCGGCCGGCCCCGGCGCGCGCGAGGGCGCCGGCAGCGCCACGGCGGCGATCATGGCGAGGACGAGCGTACCCGACACGGCGTCGATGAGGGCGTAGCCTGCGTCCCGGTCGCGCCGGTCAGTTGGTCGCCAGCGCAGCTTCATTGCCGCCTCCCTTCGGAGCGCCGTCGGCGCCGACCGAGATGATCTTGAAGCGGCCGTCCGGCCCCGGTTCCTCGTAGCGATAAGGCACGCCCCACGGATCGGCAGGAACCTTCGCCTGCTGCAGATAGGGCCCGTTCCATCCTGGTATCCGCGTCTTCTGCTCGACCAGCGCGTCGAGCCCTTCGGACCGGCTCGGATAGCGGCCGACGTCGAGATAGAAGAGGTCGAGTGCGGCGGAGAAGCCGTTGATCTGGAGTTCGACGGTTCGCGAGCGCGCATCGGTCAGGTAGCCGAGGACGCGCGGGCCGACGAGGCTCGTGACAAGTCCGAGGATCACGAGAACGACCAGCAGTTCGACGAGCGTGAAGCCGCCGTTCCGGTCGCGGTTTGGATTGCGTTTACGCGGCCATGCCCTGCCCATTTGCCACCCCGCCGAGAATGAGAAGATCGTTGACCCGCAGGAGCGTCCCGATGACGGACAGAATGATCCACCCGATGATCATGCTGACCAGGAGAAGCGTTGCGGGGCCGACGATCCCGGCAAACCTGTCGACTGCCGTGCCCAGTTTCGTCTCGTAGATCTGTGCGATGCGCTCCAGCGATCCGGCGAGCGCCCCGGCCTCCTCGCCTACGCTCAGCATCTGCTGCGCGTAGAGCGGCAGCAGGCCCTGCTGCTTCATCGCTTCGGCCAGCGTCGCGCCCTGGCGCACCGCCACCACCGCTTCGTGCATCGCGTGCCGCGCCGCGCGGTCGGGAAGAAGGTCGCCGGTGAGTTGCAGCGCCGAAACGACGCCGACGCCCGACTTGAGAAGGCTCGACACGCTGGAGGCGATGACGACCGTCTGGCGCACCCGCGCGATTTCGCGCAGGACGGGCAGCCGCCGCACCGTCGTCGCCGCTAGTGCCCGCACCGCTTCGCTGCGCCGCGCGAGAATGGCGATCAGCGCAAGCGCCAGCACCGCGACCGCCAGCCACCTGCCCTGGATGCGCAGGAATTCCGAGGCGGCGAAGATCAGCGACCGTCCCTCCGCCGGATCGGCGTCGAAGCCCATCAGCGCGCGCTCGAATTCGGGAACGACGGCCGTCAGGACGAAGACCAGCACCCCCGTCGCCGCGAAGAGGACGAACAGCGGATAGGCGAGCGAGGAGGAAATCCTCCGCCGCAACTCCTCGGCGCGCTTGCGCTCGCGCGCGATGATCGAAAGCGTCTCGGAAAGCCGGCCGTTGGCCTCCGCGATCGCGACCATGCTGACATAGGCGGGCGGGAAGAGCTTGGGTTGACGCGCGAGCGCATCCGCGAACCGTTCGCCCGAGCGCACCGAAATCGACAGCGCCCGCATCGTGGCGGCAAGCGCGCCCTGCCCGCCCGCGGATGCGATGGTCGTCAGCGCCTTGTCGAGCGTCATGCCCGACGACAGCAGGATGGCAAGATCCTCGGTCGCCACGGTGATCGCCGGCGCCGGGACCGCGCGTCGCCAGCCGGCCTCGCGCATGCGCGGCGCGTCCTCCTCGGCTTCGATGCCAAGTTCGATCGGCATCAGCGCGAGCCGTTCGAGCTCGCCCAGCGCCATGTCCCGCGTGTCGGCCTCCAGCGAGCCCGCGACGATGCGCCCGCCCGCCGCCATCGCCTTGTAGCGATAGGTCTGGCGGCCGGAAGCCGCGCCTCGCCAGGCTGGATGGTGACGGGCGATCTGGTTCATCTTCGTGGAACCCTGCCGAAGACTTCGCGGCACCGCTGCACGTCCCACCAGTCGCGATTGCCGCGATGCGTGCGGATGTCGACGATGAAGCCGTTGGGCGCGGTCAGGATCTCGACCCGGCATTCGAGGAGCGGGTTGTAGCCCTGGATGCGATAGCCCCGCCACCAGGCGGTATTGCCGATGAGGTCGACCGTGCCGCGGTCGCCCGGCTTGTAGCCGCTGTCGCGGCCCGAGAACCAGAGATAGGCGCGGCCTTCCTTGCCCATCGCGTAGGACGACACCGGTCCGCCCCATTCGATGAAGAAGGATTCGACCGGCGTCCCGATATAGGACGAGCGCAGCCGGTTGTTCGTGTCCGCCGAACTGCAGCCGGCAGCCATGGCCGCGACGGCCGCAAGAACGGCCAGCCGGCGCACCAACCCCCCGATTTCCATCACCTTCGGCATGTCGCCCCTTTCCACTTTCGTCATCATACGCCGCCCCCTCCCGAACGGAAGCTGATCGCCTAAATTGATTAGACCAAGGGCCCATACCCCGTCGCCATTGGTCGCCGTCAGATGAGACGCTAGTCCTGACAGTTCGTCAGACCTTGGCGACTGTCCGCTTCCTTTAGCAAAGCTCAAAATAGGGCCTGGTTTACTTCGCACCCGTCAGTCAAGCCGGGCACAGACCCGTTCTCCCCGATGCGTGCGAATCACTCTGCAGGGGACATCATGACAGACCATGGATTGACGCGACGTGATTGGTTGAAGCTCGGTGGCGCAAGCCTGCTCGTGGCCGGAGCCGCGACCGCGCCCGGTGACGTCTTCGCTCAAGATACCTGCCAGGTTTGCAACGTGCCGGCCGACGCGGCCCCGCCGCAAAAGACGTTCGAGTTGGAGATCGGCGACACCTCTTCGACCTTCGTCGACGGCGAGAGCGTGAACCTCCTAGCCTTCCGGCTCGCCAGCGCCAATGGCGTATGGAAGGTCCCAGGCCCCACCCTTCGCGTCACCGAAGGCATGACCGTGCGCATCAAGATCACGAACCTGCGCAAGGAAATGCACAGCTTCGAGATCACCGGCATTCCCCAGAGCAAGACCGAAGTGGCGCCGAACTGCTCGTGCTGGGTCCAGTTCACCGCCCCCGTCGGCGGCACCTACATCTATCATGACGCATTCGCCAACTCGCCGCTCTACCGGCTAATGGGCCTCCACGGCGTCCTCGTCGTGATGCCGCTCAACGGCGTCACCAAGAAGACCGCGACCAACCCGTATCCGAGCCAGACGCCCTACAGTCTCGACACCCTGACGACCGCGCAGCGCAACGCCATCACGAAGGTGTTCAACGCGCTCGGCACGACTGACCGCTTCCTCGGCGGCGCCGAAGGCAAATGGGTGCCCTGCACGGACGACAGCGACTACTCCTTCCAGGAGAAGGTGTGGGTGATGCAGGCGATCGATCCGCGCTTCCAGGCGTTGATCGTGCGCGGCCAGCCATTGATGTCGGCGCCGCAACTGACCGGCGACATCGTCAACAATTTCGTGCCGCGCTACTTCCAACTCAACAACCGCAGCGGCTTCGACCTCAACCAGGGCGAGGATATCTGCCCCGACAACTACATCGGCGAGCCAACCTTGATCCGCATGGTCAATGTCGGCATCACCCATCACTCGCCGCACATCCACGGCAACCACGTCCTGCGCCTCTCGCAGGCCAATCTCGACCCGGCATCTCCCGATTTCGGCAAGGTGCAGGTCGCGGACAACATCTTCGAGGTCGACACCTGGTCGATGTGGCCGATGGAACGGCGCGACATCCTTCTGCCCTTCGAGATTCCGCCCGACATCCCCTACAAGCCGCTGCTGGCGACCGACCCCCAAGGGCTCCAGTTCGACCGCATGGTCTCCCGGCAGGCCAAGGAACCGTTCCCGCTGCGCTACGTCATGCACGACCATTGCGAGATGGCGACGACCGCGGGCGGCGGCAACTACCCGCAGGGCATGGTCACCCATTGGGAGATCATGGGCGGCCTCGGCGGCCGGAAACTGCAAACGGCGCAGCTTTGAGGAAGGGCAACGACAATGGCTGACGAACTCACGACAGCGGCCGCATTGACGGCACTCGGCGGCGCCCTCGTCGCGGCCTCGGCAACATCGGCGCAGACGACCCTGCCCCCGCCCGGCCCCAAATCGACCGGCTCGCCGGGCCCCGGCGAATTCGCCGGCGGCGACGTTCGCTTCGACCGCACGGGCATCGGGTCCAACATCACCTTCGGCAATTTCGGCTGCACGGTGTTCAAGGAAAACGCCAACACACCCGACTGGATGACGGCGAACGTCTTCTTCGTGCGCAAGGTGCGCAACCTGGACATGCGCATGCCGGACGGGCGCGACCTGCGCTGCTGGACCTTCGAGGACCCGCTTCAGACCAGCGGCAGGCGCGAGCAATTGCCGGCCCCGACCATCCGCGTCCAGGACGACGACCTCGTCCACGTCAAGCTGGAGTCCAGCAAGGGCTCGCACACGATCCACCACCACGGCATCGAACCGACGACCATGAACGACGGCGTCGGTCACGTCTCGATGGAGATCACCGGCAGCTACATCTACCAGTGGCAGCCCAAGAAGGCCGGCACCTATTTCTATCACTGCCACAAGAACACGGTGACCCATTTCGAGATGGGTCTCTACGGCATGCTGATCGTCGATCCGAAGCCGGATGCGCAAGGCTTCATCCGCGCCTACGAGGACGGCCCGCGCTACGACGTCGAGGCCATCTGGGCGCTGGACGACATGGACCCGCGCTGGCACCAGATCACCGACGACGATCACGATGTCGGCCTTTGCGGCGACGATTCCGGCCTCAACGTCTTCGAGCCGAAATACTTCCTCCTGAGCGGCACGCCGTCACGGCCGGGCGTCAACGTGACGAAGCAGAAGGTCGTCGCCAATGCGGGCGAGCAGATCCTCATCCGGCTCCTCAATGCGAGCTATTCGGTTCTGGCGGTCACCTTCGAAAGCCTGCGCGTCCAGATCATCGCGGTCGACGGCCACCCGCTGAACCGCCCCTGGAACCGGGCGATCACCGTGCCGCCCGGCGAGACGATCTATCTGTCCACCGCCCAGCGCTACGACATCATGATCGATACGTCGCTGACCGTGAACAACAAGAAGAAGTACAAGGGCATCAACCCGGTCACCTTCGAGTTCCAGCACTGGATAACGCGCAAGCGCCACAATGCCGGCGACCCGCTCTATGACGGCATCGTGCGCACCACGATCGAATTCCCGGGATGGTCGGCATGAGGCGCTTTCGAACGCTGCTGGCCGCGCTTTCGATCGGCGCCGCCTGCGCGTGCGCCGCGCCGTCGCTCGCGCATGAGCGAACGCCCCACGGAACCCTCATGCAGGAAGGCGAGATCGAGTTTCGGGTCGACCCCGAGTACAAGCCGCCGGACCCGGAAAGTCTCGGCGGGAGCTGGGATCTCGTCGACCACAATGGCCGCCTCGTCACCGACAAGGACTTTCGCGGCAAGTGGATGCTGGTCTTCTTCGGCTTTGCCGGCTGCCGCGAGGCATGTCCGGGCGCACTGATGACGATGGGCGAGGCGATCGACCAACTCGGCCCCGACGGCGACGCCATCCAGCCCCTCTTCGTCGATTTCTCGATGGAGGAGCCGGACTATCTCGGCCTTGCCCAGTTCGTCTCCAACTTCCATCCGCGCCTGATCGGCCTCACCGGAGACCGCAAGCAGACCTTCCAAGCCGTCCGCAAGTTCAAGGTGCGCCGCGAATACGCGATGACCAACTTCTCCTCGAAGGAGACCGGACCGCGCATCAACCACACCACCTACATCTACGTGATCGATCCCGACGGCAGGACGCGCGGCTATTTCTACGACGCCCTGCCGATCGAGGGCTATGTCGACGAGATCCGCTATCATCTGGCGCGCTACGAGGCGGAACACGAATGACGATCCGCAGCCTGTTCCTGTTCGGCCTCGTGGCGGCGCTGCTGGCAAGCGGCCCGCAAGCCTTCGCGGGCGCGCTGGACGACCACGGCCGGCCGCGCGGCGTCGACCTGGCGACCCTCGGCCGGCTGACCACCCAGGACGGCGCACCCTTTGCGACCGCCGCCCTTCGCGGCAAGCCGACCATCCTATTCTTCGGCTACACGCATTGCCCCGAGGTCTGTCCGACGACGCTCCTCGAGATGACGAACTACCTTCACGAGCTCGGCGAAGAAGCCGATCGCGTCAACGTCATCTTCGTCACCGTCGATCCCGCGCGCGACACGGTCGAGGCGCTGGCGCCCTATCTCTCCAACTTCGATCCGCGCATCGTCGGCCTCACCGGCAGCATCGAGAACGTCGACGCGGTGGTGAAGGCGTTCGGCGCGACACGCTTCGAAAGCACGACCGACAGCGCTTACTATAGCGTAAACCACACCGCTTCGACCTTCCTGATCGATCGCTATGGCCTCCTGGCGAGCATCGTCGCCTATGGCGACGATCGCGAACTGGCGAAGAACGCCGCCCGCCTACTCGCGCAATAGGTGTAATCCGTGCGTGCCGGGTCATTGCCGACCGGCCCTCTCCACCCTATTCTCGAATGCGGGGGGCATAGGGAGGAACCGATGAAAACCTTGGTCATAGCCCTCGTCTGCGCCGGCGCCTTCGCGGCGGCTCCGGCTTTCGCGCAGGATGGCGACTTCAGCTTCTTTGTAACCAGCAGTGGTCCCGGCGACGGCGCCAATCTCGGCGGTCTCGAAGGTGCCGACGCGCATTGCACCTCGCTCGCCGAAGCCGCCGGCGTGGCGGGCAAGACCTGGGCGGCGTATCTCAGCACGTCCGATACGAACGCCCGCGACCGCATCGGCGCCGGGCCGTGGGTCAACGCCAAGGGCGAGACGATCGCCGAAAGCGTCGACGCGCTCCATGGCGACGGCAACGCGATCACCAAGGAGACCGCGCTCGACGAGAGGGGCGAGATGGTCAATGGCCGCGGCGACGAGCCGAACCGCCACGACATCCTGACCGGCTCGCTGCCGGACGGCACCGCGCACGAGGCAACCTGCGAGAACTGGACGGCGAACGGCGAAGGCAGCGCCATGGTCGGCCACCACGACCGCATGGGCCTCGACGAATCCGACGCGGCGAAGTCCTGGAACTCCTCGCATCCCTCGCGCGGCTGCGGCCAGGAGGCGCTGCAGGGCACCGGCGGCGACGGCCTGCTCTACTGCTTCGCGGTCGAATGATCCCGCACCTTTGCGACTGATCCATCAACACCGAACCGCCCGGCATTTACCGGGCGGTTCTTCGTTCTTTCGGTGTTTGCGCGTGCGCCGGTTTTGTCACCGTTCCTTGAGGGCTCTTTGGAACTGGTCTGTGATTGGTTTTGCGAGGTAGGAGAGAGCTGTTCTGGGTTGGGTTTCGACGAAGGTTTCGACGGGCATTCCGGGGATGAGGTGTTTGCCGTCGAGTTTGGCGAGTTCGCCGGGGTCGAGTTCGATGTCGGCGAGGTAGTAGATATCGCCGGTGGCCGGATCGCGGGTGGTGGCGGGGGAGATTTGCTGGACGCGGGCGGTCAGTTCCGGCGTGGTGCGCTGGTTGAAGGCGGAGAAGCGCAGGCGGGCGGTCTGGCCGGCGGCGACCTGGTCGATGGCGGCGGGCGCGATCTTGGCCTCGATCTTGAGCCTGGCGTCTTGCGGCACGATGGTGGCGAGGATTTCGGCAGGCGTGATGACGCCGCCGATGGTGGTGACGTTGAGTTCGTTGATGGTGCCGGCGATCGGCGCCTTGATGTCGGTGCGCGCGAGGCGGTCGTCGGCGGCGGTCTGGCGTTCCTTGAGTTCGGCCAGCCGGGTCTCGACGAGCGAGAGTTCGCGCTGCGCCTCGGTGCGGGCGTTCTCGTCGATGGCGATGACCTGCAGGCGGATCTCGCTTATGCGCGCCTTGGCGCGGGCGATGGCGGCGTCGATCTCGCCGCTTTCGCCCCTGAGGCGGGCGCGGTCGCGGGCGCCGGCCGAGGCGCGCGAGCCCTCGACGAGGCCCTTGTCGGCGAGGCCCTTGATCTTGGCGTATTCGTCCTCGACGAGGACGAGTTCGTCGCCCTTGGCGAGCTGCTGGGACTTGAGCCCGGTGATCTCCTCGCCGATCTGGGCGACGGACAGTTCGAGCTGCTGCTTCTGGCTTTCGCGGTGGGCGCGGTTGCCGGCAAAGAGCCGCGTCTCGCCCTTGACCAGCGCGGCGACGGCCGCCTCGCTTTGGTCGATGGCGGCGTCGAGGATGATGGCGCCCTGGCCGTCGCGCTCGGCGATGAGGCGCGCGCGGCGCACGGCGAGCTCGCCGATCTGGGTGTTGAGGATGGCAAGTTCGGCCCGCGTCTGCGCGTCCTCGAGGCGGATCAGGACGTCGCCTTCGCGCACCTCGTCGCCCTCGCGCACCGCGATGGTCGAGACGATGCCGCCGTCGCGGTGCTGGATGGTCTTCAAATTCTGGTCGACGGCGACGACGCCCTGCGCGATCACCGCGCCCGACAATTGCGCGGTGGCGGCCCAGCCGCCGGCCCCGCCGATGAGGAGCAGGCCGAGCGCGGCGCCGGCGAGCATGCGCCCGCGCATCCGGTAGGCGCCAGGGGCAGTGCCAGGGGCACCTCCGGTGCCGGGGGCAGTGCCGTTTGCCTGGCGGCTGCGGCTGGCGGCGGTGGTCTTTCTGGTTGCCATTGTGGTGGTCCCTGTCCTGGTGCCGCTCACGCCGTCTCGACCATGACGAGGACGTGGCGCCCGTCGATGATGATGGCGGTCTCGAACGTGTCGTCGCGGTTGAAGTCGGCCTCGATGATGGTGCGGGTGATGCCGTCGATCTCCTCGAGCCGGGTGCGCACGGCGAAGTCGGCCTCGTCGACCTTGCTGCCGTAGATCGTCTCGAACTGGTCCTCGAGGTCGTCGAAGACGGCCTCGAACATCTCGTACTTGTCCATGCGGATGCGGTCGCCGGCCTTGAAGTCGTGGATCTCGAAGATGAGCGGCTGGGCAGTGGCCTCGCCGGGACCGGCGAACTCGAACACATTCTCGCCCGCCCCGCCGTAGAGCGCGGCCGCTTCCGTGCCGAGGACGAAGTGGTCGTCGCCCGCCCCGGCGATCACCGTCTCGAAGCCGGTGATGGTGTCGCAGCCGATCTCGATGCCGCTCGCCTGTCCGCCGGCCAGGTCGATCAGAAGATCGCCGGTGGCGGCGGAGTAGTCGAGCACGTCGCAATCGGCGCCGCCGTCATAGACGTCGTCGGCGCCGTCCATGGCGGCGATGACGGTGTCGTCGCCGGAACCGGCGAGGACGGTGTCGCTTCCCGCCCCGTCCGCGATCGTGTCGTCGCCGGCGCCGGCTTCGACGTGGTCGTCGCCGGCACCGGCCTCGATGTGGTCGTCGCCGGCGCTGCCGGTGATGGTGTCGTCGCCGGCCCCGGCGATCACCGCCTCGAAGCCGGTGATGGTGTCGCAGCCGATCTCGGCGCCGGCGGCGGTGCCGAGTTCCATGTCGATGGCAAGCTTCAGCTCGGCCAGCGAGTAGTCGACCGTGTCGTAGTCGGCGCCGCCATCATACCGGTCGTCGGCGCCGTCCATGGCGGCGACCACCGTGTCGTCGCCGGTCCCGCCAAGGACGATGTCGCTTCCCGCGCCGTCGGAAAGGACGTCGTCGCCCGCCCCGCCGTCGAGACGGTCGTCGCCGGCCGCGCCGAACAGGCGGTCATTGCCGTCACCACCGTCGAGACGGTCCTCGCCGGCGCCGCCGTCGAGAAGGTCGTCGCCCGCCTCGCCCTGAAGCGCGTCGTCGCCGGCGCCGCCGAACAGCATGTCGTTGCCGTCGCCGCCGGAGAGGAAGTCGTCGCCGTCCTCGCCATGAAGGATGTCGTCGCCCGCCTCGCCGAACAGGCGGTCGTCGCCGGCGCCGCCGAAGACGATGTCGTTGCCGCGCCCGGCGAGCACGATGTCGTCGCCCGAGCCGGCATGGACCGTGTCGTCGCCGTCGCCGGCGATGATGTGGTCGTCGCCCGACCCGGCCGCGATGACGTCGTTGCCGGCGCGCCCGTCGATGACGTCGTCGCCGGCCCCGCCCTCCATGTCGTCGGCGCAATTGGAGCCGGTGAGGACGTCGTCGCCGGCGCTGCCCTCGAACCAGCCGCGCGCCAGAACCGTGAAGTGCGCGGTCTGCGCGACCGACAGCGCGCCGTCGGTGATGGTGTAGGTCAAGACGACCGGCCCGGGCGCGAAGGGCGCCGGCTGGAAGGTCCAGCCGAAGGCCGTCGCCGACAAGGTGCCCGACGAGGCGGTGAGCCCGGCGACGGTGAGCGCGTCGCCGTCCGGGTCGCTCGCCCCGCGCAACAGGTCGAGGAGGCCGATCGCCAGGATCGCGCAGCCGGTCAGGTCGTAGAGATGGACGGGCCCGGCAACGCGCGGCGCGCGGTTGACGGCCTCCTCGTCGTCGTCGTCCTCCTCGTCGTCGCACGGCCCACCGCTGCCCGGCCCGGCGCAGACCGGGTCATCGGGATCGCCGGGACCATCCGGACCGTCCGGACCGTCCGGGTCATCGGGACCGTCTGGATTGTCCGGATTGCCGGGCCCGTCCGGGTTGTTGCCGCCCGTGCTGCCAGTGCCGCCGGCACCCCCGGTGCCCCCGGCACCACCCGTGCCCCCGGCACCGCCGACGAAGTCGGGCAAATTGTCGTTCGTCGCCCGCAGGCTCTGCCGGTAGGGCTCGACCAGGGTGAAGGCGTCCGGCTCGGCGCCGGGGAAGAAGAAGTCGACCGCCGGCGAATCGATCAGGCTGAACCGGGCCGAGGGCTGGAGCGCGACCAGCGCGCCGCCCGAGAACGCGCCCGGGCCGGGATCGGCGCCCGGCGTGCCGGTGGTCAGCTCCTCCTCGCCCGCCGGCTGGGTGTCGGCCGCAGAAAGCTCGGCGGTCAGCGGGTCGGCCGTGCCGGCCTCGTCGAACCCGCCTTCCGCCTCCTCGGCGGGCTGCGACCAGCCGGGGAAGATCGACTTCAGGTAAAGCCCGAGCCCCATCAGGACGAGGAAGAACGCATAGGGCGTCTTCGACTTCTCATGCGCGTTCTTCAGCACATAGGCCTCGGCCGGGTCGGCGGGCCGCGACGGGGTCTGGGGCTGGGTCGCCTTTGCGGTGATGATCATGCCGATACACGCGCGGATACGCGGGCGCGCGCCTCCTTGCGTTGGGGTTGCGGCTGGGCCTCGCTGCGCGGCTGGCCGATGATCTCGTCCTTCGGCCCGAACGCGGCCAGCCGGCCGGCCTGGATCACCGCGATCATGTCGACCGCGGAAAGCGCGCTCGGCCGGTGGGCGACGACGACCGCGATGCCGCCGCGCGCCTTGACCGCCTCGATCGCCGCCGTCAGCGCCGCCTCGCCCTCCGCGTCGAGGTTCGAGTTCGGCTCGTCGAGCACGACCAGGAACGGATCGCCGTAAAGCGCCCGGGCGAGCCCGATGCGCTGGCGCTGCCCGCCCGACAGCGCCATGCCCTGCGGCCCGAGCGCCGTGTGGTAGCCTTCGGGCAGCCGCACGATCATCTCGTGCACGCCCGCCGCCCGCGCCGCCGCCACGATCGCCCGCGGCTCGGCCTCGGCCTCGAGCCGCGCGATGTTCTCCTGGATGTCGCCGTCGAGCAGCGCCACGTCCTGCGGCAGGTAGCCGACATGGCGTCCGAGCGCCTCGGCGTCCCATTGGCCAAGCTCCGCCTCGTCGAGCCGCACCGCCCCGCGCAGGCTTGGCCAGATCCCGGTCAGCGCCCGCACCAGCGTCGTCTTGCCGCCGCCCGACGGGCCGATGATGCCGAGCGCCTGGCCGGCCTTGATCTCGAAGGCGACGTCGCTCAGGAGCACCCGGCCCGAGCCCGGCGCGGCGACCGTGATCCCCTCCACCCGCAGCGACGCCGTCGGCGCCGGCAGCGCCATCGGCGGCGCCGCGTCGGCGAGCGCGATCACCGTCTCCTTCAGCCGCCCGAACGCCGCCCGCGCCGCCACCACGCTCTTCCAGTTGCCGATGGCCAGATCGATCGGCGCCAGCGCCCGCGCCGAGGCGACCGAGGCGGCGATGATCGCGCCGGCCGACAGTTCGCCCAGGATCGTCAGATACGCGCCGAGCCCCAGCACCGCCGATTGCAGGATCATCCGCAGCACCCGCGACAGGGCCCCGAACGTGCCGGAGATGTCGTTGGTGCGGGTCTGCAGGTCGAGATGGTCCTCGTTGGCGCGCGCGAACCGCGCCACCGCCCGGCGGGAGAACCCCATCGCCTTGACGATGTCGGCATTGCGCGCGTTCGAATCCGCGATCGTGTTGCGCGCCACCAGCGCCTGCTGCGTCGAGCCCGACAGGCGCCGTGTCAGAAGTTCGGTGATCACCGTCAGCACCGTCAGGACGAACGCCCCGCCGAGCGTCAGCGCGCCGAGCAGCGGATGGAGGATATAGACGAACACCAGGAACACCGGCACGAAGGGCAGGTCGAACAGCGCCACCGGCCCCTGGCTGCCCAAAAACCCGCGCACCGTGTCGACGTCGCGGCCGCGCTCCAGCGCCTCGGCCGTCGAGAAGCCGAAGCGCGGCATGTCGATCGCCACCTCGTGCGCCAAAGGCGCGATCCGCGCGTCGAGCCTCGCCCCCACCCGCACCAGGATCTGCGAGCGGATGACGTCGAACAGGCCCTGGAACAGATAGAGCCCGATCGCCAGCACCGAGATCGCCACCAAAGTCGGCATCGAGCCGCTGGTCAGCGCCCGGTCGTAGATCTGCAGCATGTAGAAGGCGCCCGTCAGCGCCAGGATGTTGATGACCCCCGACACCGTGAACAGATAGGCCACGACCCCGCGCAGCCCCTTCGTCATCTGTTCCGCCTTGCGCCGCGCCGCGGCGCTCTTCGCATTCTTGCCCATGGCACTGACCCCGAACCGAGAGTGACCCCGTTACACAAATCCCGCCAGGCGGGACCCCCGCCTCCCCGGCGGGACTTCTCCTGCACCCCGCCATGTGGCGGGACTGACCCTTGAGAATGTCCCGCCGGCGGTTCCCCCCGCCGGCGGGACGGCGCCCCCCTTAAAGGGTGAAGTCGCTCTCGCTCAGATTGTGCGAGCCCTTGATCGCGAACTTGTAGTCGGCCTCCGCGCCGCCGGTCGTGTTGAGGTGGACGATCGTGTAGTCGCCGTCCTCGCGCGCCTCGTGGCTGACCATCAGCTGGCCGCGGGCGGTGAACGCCTCCCCCGTCACCAGTTCGAACGATTGGTTGCCGGCAACGCAGGCATTGGCGTCGGCCATCGACAGGTCGATCCGGTCGCCGACCGCAAAGCCGAGGATCGTGTCGCCGTCCGCATCCGCCCCCGACAGGAACCGGAACACGTCCTGGCCGGCCCCGCCATCCATCACATTGACCGCCCCGCTCGCCGTGATCGTGTCGTTGCCCGACCCGGTGACGATGTTCTCGAAGCCCCAGATCGTGTCGTTGCCGGTCGCCAGCGAGGCGACATGGCCGCGGCCCATGAAGCCGGTGCCGAGGTCGGCGACGATGGCGGCGGTGATCGACGACATGTCGAGCGTGTCGGTGCCGGCATCGCCGTCCCCCTCGCCGCCATAATAGGTGTCGTCGCCGTCGCCGGCCTCCGCCACCACGATGTCGTCGCCGCCGCCGGCGAACACCGTGTCGTTGCCCGCTCCGGCATTGACATAGTCGCGGCCCGAGCCGCCATAGATGCGGTCGTTGCCGCCGTCGCCGAGAAGCGTGTCGTTGCCCGCCCCGCCGAACAGGTCGTCATCGCCGGCCCCGCCATGGAGCACGTCGCGGCCGTCGTCGCCGAACAGGTAATCGCGCCCGTCGCCGCCAAGCAGCACGTCGTCGCCCGCCCCGCCCAGCATCGTGTCGTCGCCGCCATGGCCGATCAGCGTGTCGGCCACGGCACTGCCCACCAGCACGTCCGCCGCACCCGTCCCCACCTGGTACGCCGGACCCGACCCCGAAGACGGCCCGGGAACCGACGGACCATCGCCGTCATCGTCCCCGCACGACCCATGATCGTCGTCGTCATGATCATCATCGTCGTCGTGATCATCATCATCGTCGTGATCATCATCGTCGTCGTCATGGTCGTCGTTGTCACCCACCGACGGCGAACCGAAATACGTCACCGAATGCCCGTTCGCCGAAACCGTCCGGCTCCCGTCCCCATTCACAACCTCAACATAATCCGCCCCGTCGCCGCCAAGGTCGATCACATCCTGCGGCCGCAAAGCCCCAACGATCGTGTCATTCCCACCATTCGACCGGAACACGATCCGATGCGCAGACAACAAACCGCTGATGTCGATAACGTCATCGCCCGCATTGCCGTCGATCGTGATGGTGCTGAAGTTCAGGCTCGTCGGAGTGAAGTTGCCGTGGACCTCGATCGTATCGCCATCCGAAGCGCCGTCATTGGGAATGCCATTGGCGTCGTTGGCGGACACGGCCAGGCTGTTGACCTCGATCTCCTCGATGTTGTCGAGTTCGGTCACAACCGTCGTCACCCCGCCGACAGTTCGCGTGATGACGATCTCGGTGGTCGCGGCGAAGGTGATGCCGAGTGCCTGGAGCGCATTCCGCACCGGTGCATTTGCGCCACCGATCACCGCATGGATGCCAAACGTCTCCGCCCCGGCAGCGCCCAGCAGGCGGTAGGTATCGACGCCGCCCTGTCCGTTGACGATGTCGCGGCCGTCGGTGCTGAGCTGGATGATGGTGTCGTTGTCTGCCCCGCTGTTGATGACGTCGTTGCCCGCGCCGCCATTGATGGTGTCGGCGCCCGCCGCTCCGGTGATGTTGTCGTTTCCGTCGTCGCCGAAGAGCGTGTCGTTGTCCAGGCCGCCATTGATGTCGTCGTCGCCCGCGCCGCCGTGGATGGTGTCGTTGCCGGCCGCACCATTGAGCGTGTCGCCGCCGCCGGCGCCGAAGATCAGGTCGTTGCCGGCGCCGCCGCCGATCAGGTCGGCGATCGCCGTGCCGACGAGCAGGTCGTCATTGGCCGTCGCGTTGGGCGAATAGTTGTAGATCGTGCCGCCGAAGTCGAACTGCTCGACATTGCGGACCGTATCGACGCCGTCGCCTTCCGCCCCGCGCCCGTCGGTCACGATGACGTTGATGCCGTTACGGACGAGTTCGTAGGCGTCGATTCCGAGTTCGAAATTGACCACGTCCGCGGCACCCGCGCCGCCGTCGACGACGTCGTCGCCATGGCCGCCGGTCATGACGTCGTCGTCATTGCCGCCGAGCAGGGTGTCGTTGCCATCGCGCCCGTCCAGCCGGTCGACCCCGTCGCCGCCCGAAAGGCTGTCGTCGCCGTCGCCGCCGTCCAGGCGGTCGTCGCCGACGCCGCCGCGAAGGTCGTCATTGCCGATGTCGCCGGAAATGCGGTCGTCGCCGGCAAGGCCGATGATGATGTTGGGCCGCGTGCTGCCGTCGATATCGTCGTCGTTGACGGTGCCGATGATCGCGGTGTTTTCCGACGCCGCCGATGCGATCCCGTAGGACGCCACGACGCGGATTTCGAGACCGGCGAACGCGAGGCCGCTGATTGGGGTTCCGGTCACCGGGTTGCCGTCGATCAGAAGGTTAGACCACGTGCCATCGGCGTTGAGGCTTTGCCACTGGAAGGTCAGCCCCGTCACTCCCGGCGGCACGGTCGTCGCGCTCAGCACGCCGGCATCGGTGGACGAGATCAACAACCGATCGAACGGCCGGTTGACGATTTCGGTCGCCGCAATCGTCCGATCCGTGAACTGCAGCATCTCGATGTTGCGCAGCGTGTCGACGCCATCCGAGAGGAGCGCGCGGCCGGTGCGCGGATCGATGAGCCCGTCGCTGATCGTGTTGTGCGTGACCGTGATCGTGCCGTCTTCGGCGGCGATGATCGTGTAGTTCTCGGCGATGTCGTTGAAGACGGCCGTGTCGGTATCGTTTTCGACCGCCTCGTCGTCCGGATTGACGATCTCGCGGACGATGTGCATCTGGCCAGGCCGGATTTCACGCGTGAGCAGCAGGTCGAACAGCGACTTGCCAATCCAGGTGGTGTTGGCGCCAGCCGACTGTGGCGTGAAGACGTGCTTGAGGCTGTCGACGGTCGCGATTTCGTTGGCAGCCGTGTTCTCGTCGTTCTGGTTGCCGGTGATGCGGATTCGCACGTTCAGCCAGCGGTCGCCGTCCAGAATGTCGTCGCCGGCATTGCCCTGGAGAAGATCGTCGCCGAGGCCGCCGAGGAGGATGTTTCCGCGCTCGAAGAACCCGGTCGCCGGATCGATGGCGACGATTTCGTCAAGCTTCTCGATGCGGTCGATGCCCGCCTGGTCGAGGCCGTCATTGAAGAAGACGCCTTCGGTCGTGCCGACGGTCGCGCCCTCGGCGATGTCCTCGAAGACGCGGTCGTCGCCGCGCAGCACGTCGTCGTGATTCCAGCCCGACAGCGCTTCCGTCTTGTCGAAGCGGTTGCGCAGGATGTCTTCCTGCTCCGTCGTGAAGATCGGAACGCGCAGGTCGGCATCGGCGCCGAAGGCGACGCCCTTGTAGATCGACCAGTCGAAGCCGAACATGCCTTCGTTGCGCATGACGCTTTCGCCCTGGACCATGATGTCGTCGCCCGACTCGGCGTCGAAATCATGCTCGTCATTGCCGGCGAACATCACGTCATGGCCGATGATGGCCGAGTTGAAGAAGAGCTCGGAATTGTCGCCCGCCGTGGTATCGAAGCCGCCGCCGGCCTCGATCCAGTCGTCGCCCTCGTTGCCGAGCAGGAAGTCCATGTCGTCGCCGCCGAGGATGAAATCGTCCCCTTCGCCGGCGAACACTTCGCTGGCGTCGACGCCGACGAAATGCACGTCCTTGCCGCTGCCGCCCATCAGGATGTCGAGGCCGTTGGAATTGGCGATGACGTCGTTGCCTTCGTCGCCCTTGAGGAAGTCGCCCGTATCGCCGGAGTCGGTGATGATGTCGTCGCCCGCGCCGCCATTGACGAGGTCGACGCCGGCGCCGGATTCGATGCGGTCGTCGCCTGCATCGCCCCAGATGCCGTCATCGCCGAAATCGGTGATGATCGTGTCGTTGCCATTGGTGCCGCCGACCACGACATGCTCGCCGCCGAAGACGCGGATGTAATTGGCGTCTGCGCCCGGCGTGCCGGGATCGTTGCGCAGGACCTTGGTGAGGCCGAGTGCCTCGAGCGTCGGATCGTTGCCGGCCGGATCGACGCCAGCCGCGGCCCCGTTGTAGTCGGCCTGCTTGGTCGCATCGACTTCGAACACGTAGTCGTAGGTGGCGAAGGAGTCGACGCCGATATGGCGCTCGATCACGTCGTCCGCCGTGCCGCGAATGCCGTCCAGTCCTGCCTGCGCAAGGTTCGTGTTCGCCATGATCATCTTGGCGAACGAGTTCTGCTCCAGCGCGTTGAGGAAGTTCTGGCCCTGCGTGCGGGTCAGGTAATAGAAGCGGTCGCCGTCCTGCAGGTTTTCGAGCTGCAGTTCGAACACGGCGTTGAAGGTCGAGCCGAGGAAGCCGCCGAACGGCATCTTCTTTTCGGCGAGGCCGCCGATCCACAGATCGATCGCGTTGAGACCACTCGACTCTGCGTTCCAGCCATTGCCGCTGCTGTTGAGGAATTCCAGCCGGTCCTCCGGCGCGCCGTCGCCGCCGAAGACGAGCGCCCAGGCCGCATCGCGCTTCTGTTCCAACGTTCCGGTGATGGACGCATGGGTGCCATAGGCGGCGATGAAGTTCACCACCGAAAGCGGATTCTTCAGGTTCGCCGCAAACTCCGCCCAGCTCGTATAGGGCGTCAGGAAGCTCGAGCCGCTCGCATCGAAGAGTTGCTGGCGCGCCTGGTTGAGCGTTGGCATGCCGGTATCGCGGCCGCGGGCGATGTTGATCGTCGCGAGGTCGAGCGGCAGGCCGAGAAGGTTGTTGCGCAGCGCGTTGACGACGAACTCGTCGATCTCGTTGCCACGCTCGATCGTCATGCCGCGCACGATGGCGGCAGCGCCCTCGTCGTGGGAGATTTTCACCAGATCGCCCGCCGCGTTCTCGTAGTGGTCGAACAGCACCGGGTTGAGGAACGCCTCGACGAGCCCGAGTTCGTCGTCCATCGCATTGCCGGAGGCATCGATGCGCGGCATGTTCTCCGTCAGCATCGAATGGCCGAAGCGATAGACCACATTGGCGAATTCGGAGAAGATCGTCGGATTGACGTCGGTGATGCTGTTGAAGACGAAGATGTCGATGTTCGGCTGGATCTTGCGCGCGAACTCTTCGAAGACGAGATGCTGGTACTGCATTTCCGTCGCGAAGCGGCCGGCCTGGAACAGGCGCTCGCCATCCCAGCCGGTGCCGTTGAACAAGGTCGACCCCTCGAGGAATACCGCCTTGTTGACGGCTGCATTGTAGCCGGCATTGAAGGCGTTGAGCGTCGCCTGGTCGATGTCGACGCGCAGCCATTCGTTGACGAAGGCGAGATCGCCGCTCTGAAGGATGGTGACCTTCTGCTGGTCCACCTGGCGGTTGTGCTCGGAATGGAAGATGTGGTGGACGGCGGTCAGGCCGATATTCTCGTTACCGCGCCCGTCGCCAGTGATGTAGTGCCGGTCGAGAAGCTCGTTGTCATAGGCGACCTTCCGGCCGCGGAAATCTGTGAGGATGGCGTTGCCGGTGTCATCGTCCGTGTCGGCCTGGACGACCACTTCGCCGCCGGGTACTGCCGGTCCGTTCGAGTCGAAGATAGTGCCAGGCACGGCATTGTGCGCGATATCGTCGAGGAACGCGTTGTCGGTCCGGATCGCCGCCGTCAGGCTGACGGGTGCACCGGGCGTGCCGCTGATGACGATGTCATCCGCTGTGTTGGGAATGCCGTCTGCGCCGATGCCCGTGACCACCTGCGGGAAGCCGTTCGCATCGCGGATGAATTCCCCGTATGCGTCGGTCCGCAGCAGCGGAACGGCGAAGACGTCCATGTCGGTGAGCGTGATGCCCAGCATCTCCGCTGCCTGCGCCTTCACGTCGGCCCACGTCGCCAGACCACCATCCTCGCCCGTCAACAGATGTCCGGTCGCGACGGGACGTCCGGCGACCATGACATATTCGCGCAGGAACACCTGATGCGAGGCGTGCGACGTATAGGTCTGGTTCTGGTCGACGAACGGCGTGGTGACGTTGCGCTGCGAGCCGTCCACCGGCGTCGCCCGCGTCAGCGCCATGAAGCGAAGGTTCGGGCTGAGGTCGTCGGCCGTACCGAAGACGCCATCGGCACCCATCACCAGCGGGTCGTCATTGGCGAGCGGCACGTAGACCGTCCCGTTTCCGCCCTTCGAGATCAGGTCGAGACCGTGGTCGAAGAACTGGCCGAAGAACGTCATCCAGGCGTTGAACGGCGCCGAAAGCCCCTCGTCCGGCGCGATGTTCGGAATGTCGATCGAGCCTTGGTTGAAGGTGATGCCGAGCGACATGGCCTTTTCGATCATCGCAGCCTGCGGATTGTCGATGACGGCTTGAGCCTGCGCGATCGCCGCTTCGGCGTCGTCGACGGCCTGCGCTGCGGCCTGGACGGCATCGAGCGTCGTTGCCGACGGCGTCGCAGTGTAGATGCCGATGGCGGTGTTCAGCGCCGCGGTGGCGGCAGTGAGATCGTCTTGCGCCTCCAACAGCGCCGCTTGCGCCTCCGTTTCGTTGAGCTTGAGAGCCATGATGCTCTCGAGATCCGCCATCGGATCTTCCGAGCCGGCATAGGTCAGCGCCGCGAGGATCGCCGCCGGGTTGTTGATCGACATGTCGACCACGAGATTGGAAATGATGCGCGGATCGGCATCGGCCACGTTGCCCGCGGTCTGGTAGTCGTTGTTGCCGTTCGGAACGAACGCGAATGTATCGTCCTCTTCGTTCACCCAGTTCGGGTCGAACAGGCGCGGCATCGGCTCTCCCGATGCACCCCAGCTCTCGCGCCCTGCAATCAGGCTGTTGTACGTGCCGTCGACGGTTCGAAGGCCATTCGGGACATGCGGGTCCGGAATGGCAAGGACGAGCGTCAGGGTCGGATGCGTCGCCGGGCTGTAGGGGACGCCGCTCGCATCCACAGTATTGCCGGTCGGATCTACATAGACTGCCCGAAGATCGACCGCCGCTCCGCCGACATGCGCCGTCGAGTTTGCTTCGGCGATCTTGATCTGGTTCAAGATGAACTGCAGATCAGCAATATTGAGTTTCAAGGCAGACATGACACCCTCCCAGCCCTTCAGGCGCGCCCTCCCCTCAGGAGAAACGCTGCTTGCGCCCTGTTCGATGAAAAAACAGCCGAAACCCGAGACCTGCTGAGCTTGGCCTTGGACTAGATCATGCTTGTGGAAGGTCGAGACAACTAGAGCAGAAGGTCGAGTGAATACCGGCTACGATAGTCGCAAGAAAACATGGGCGAAAGGCCGCCACCATCTTCAGACCTTGGTCCGGTGACAGGGTGCGCAAGATCAAGTTCGCCTCGACCGCCCGGCCCTGGAGTCCCGATCGATCGGTTCAGGCTCGATTGGAGGCAAGACGGCGCAGGCGTCGAAGGGCGCGCACGCGAAAAGAGCGGCGCACCGGCCGCTCTGACGCTGGAAATGTCGAAAAAGATCAGGACATCCAGTCGCGGTTGCTGCTCTGGTTCGCAAGGTTCGCCTGCGCGGCCAGGACGACCTCCGTCCGGTTGCGCGCATTCATCTTCTGCATCAGCGCGGTCATATAGTGTTTGACCGTCTTTTCGCTGATCGCCAGGCGCTGGCCGATTTCCTTGTTCGTCTTGCCGCAGAGGAGCAGCTTCAGGATCTGCTCTTCGCGGATGCTGAGCCGTAGCGCCGACGGCTTGCGGCCGGCCATCGAAGCAAGACGCATCGCATTGATCACCGCCATCGCCAGGCTGTGGGTGATGAACACCTCGCCCCGCGCGACGCATTTGATCGCATCGATCACCTGCTCGCCCGTGCTGGTCGACAGGATGTAGCCCGCCGCGCCCGCTTCGAGCACCTTGACTGCGTTGCCGACCTGCGTCGAACTGGTCATCAGTATAATCTTGGACTGACCCACCCGCTGTACATATTGCCGGATGATTGAATTGTCTTCGCCAACGAGGCTGCCGCCGATAAGCACGACGCAATTCTCGTTCTGGTCCGAAGACGCAAAATTCTGTAGCTGTTCCAGCGAAGTTCCAAAGCCGACTATTTCGAAATCAGGACAACTGCCCAACTCCGCTGTCAAGCCTTTGAGACGTATTGGTTGATTGTCGAAGACAGCGACGCGCGTTGCCATCTGGAACGCCCCCTTTTGTCACCCTTTTTTTTGATACTACTCCGCACCTTGAACGGCGTAAACCGATTATTTACTGAATTAGTTAATCGAGAGCGGACACATCACTTGGAATAGACCGGTATAGATCAAATGATTTAGTTGGCCGATAAGTCGAGTGACATAGTCCGGATTTCGTCTTGTTGACCTGCCTGTTCAACTTAACCCGTCCCGTGTGATCGCCCGCGCCTTCGCCGCCCCGGCCGCGCGCCCTCTCTGCCGAAAAGTCATATTCGGCCAAGCAAAATTAGCAAAAACGCAAGTTTCAGAGCAACTTCCGCCCGGAATTTGACGGTTCGCTTGCGGCCTGGACGCCCGCATGGCTGACGCTCGGGAAGATCGTTACAACACGAAATGTGTTCCGGCCGCTTCTCAGTATGACCAGTAAAATGTCCGCCGCGACACAATCTCGACCGAAGCGGACGTACATTCGCGCCCTTCGATCCGGGCCTGCGCCAGTCAGTTCCGGTCACAGCATTCGACATCGCCAGTCATCATCGAAAGGGAATCCTCATGGGGATTTTGACCCTCGTGCATATCATTACCGCCGATCTGCCGCTGCTTTTGAAGTGCAGCCTTCGGATCGTGCATTTCTTCGGTCTCGCGCTCGGCCTCGGCAGCGCGACGCTGCTCGACATCTACCTGTTCAAGTTCATGATCAAGGGACGCATCACGGAGCGCGTCTGGACGATCTTCGAGTTCGGCACGCGCATCGTCAATGTCGGCCTCGTGCTCCTGTGGGCCTCCGGTCTCGGCTTCCTCGCCTACTACTTCGCGTTCGACCCGGCCAAGCTGGCCAATCCGAAGATCTGGGCGAAGCTGGCGATCGTCGCCGCGCTCACCCTGAACGGCGCGGTCCTGCACTGGGTCGTCCTGCCGCGCGTGCGGCAGCGCATCGGCCGCTCCCTCCTCGACGGTATCGATCGGCGCCATATCGGCCTCTTCGCCACCACCGGCGCCCTGTCCGCCGTGTCCTGGTATTTCCCGGTCCTGCTCGGCGCCCTGTCGCAGCTCAACGGCACCGTCTCGGCCGCCGCGATCCTCGGTCTCTACGGCATCGCATTCGCGCTCGCCGCCGCGACCGCGAACCTCACCTTGATGACGATCGCCGGCCGCGCCCGGACGGCCTGAACGCGCGGTGCGAAACCGCGCGCGTCCTCGAGCGCCCGCCTTCGCACCCAAGCCATTCACATTTGGAAACAATGAACAATTTCTTTCGCAGATTGATGCGCTAACAGCCCGAATGTGTTAGATTTTTTGTCGTTGGCAGACCTATCCCCGACAGGGGCGAAAATTCAGGGGACCGCGATGGAAAGTGAGTTCTGGACGCCGCAACTGGAAGAACATGGTCAACGCCACGGCTTCAATCTGACATTGCACCGGTCGCAGGAAAAGTCCGCCAGTTTCGCGGTCACCAGGGCGCATCTGCAGGAGTTGGTCCTCGCCCGCATCCTGGTGACGTCCTCCTGCCATCCCGATGGCATGATCTATCCCTGCCCGGCCGGCATCGAGGACGAGGTTCTGGACGTCCTGTTCAAGGAGAACCTCCTGGTCGGAGTCCCGATCGACCAGTTGGTCGCCGGTTCCTTCGAACTTCTCATGAACGAGGATGCCGACAGCGCCACCATCCAGTTGCTGCGGTTGAAGGAGCGTCTGGCGCTCGCCATCACCTCCGTCGACGACCGGCTGCGCGGTATGGAACTCGACCGCTCCGCCACTTTCGGCCTGGCCTGAATTTGAAGCCCGCCATTCCAAACACCGAACCGCCCGGCGTCTTTCCGGGCGGTTCTTGTTTGTTGCGGTGCCCTTGCTTTTCTCTACCGTTCCTTGAGCGCTCTTTGGAACTGGTCTGTGATTGGTTTTGCGAGGTAGGAGAGAGCTGTTCTGGGTTGGGTTTCGACGAAGGTTTCGACGGGCATTCCGGGGATGAGGTGTTTGCCGTCGAGTTTGGCGAGTTCGC
>JACVCH010000016.1 GCA_016742175.1 Rhizobiaceae bacterium | reverse complement strand
AGGCTCGCCCGTCGAAGGTGGGCGGTTCAACCGAGGTGTCGTGCGGGCTCACACCTCAGGATGAGGGCGGTTGCGACTTGAGTGCATGGCGATTGTGGGCTCGAACGACAACGGTCCTCATCCTGAGGTGCGAGCCCGCACGCACCTCAGGATGAGGGCGATTGCGACTTGAGTGTATGGCGATTGTGGGCGCGGCCAACTACGGTCCTCATCCTGAGGTGCGAGCCCGCACGCACCTGAGCATGAGGGCGGTTGCGACTTGAGTGCATGGCGATTGTGGGCACGAACGACAACGGTCCTCATCCTGAGGTGCGAGCCCGCACGGCTTTGCCGCGCTCGGCACATCTTCAACCGGCGAGCCTCGAAGGACGCAGGACCTCGCAACAAAAAACCCCGCCGAAGCGGGGTTCTTTGAAGTTCATGTCTGACCGGGGTCAGTTCATGCGGGCCTTCACGTCGTCGAGGGACGACTTGAAGAGCTGCGCCTTGACGTCGGCGTCGGCGCGTTCGTCGAGCAGCTTGGCTGCTGCGGCGACCGCGATGTCGACGGCGTTGGAGCGGACGGCGTTGACGGCGTCGCGTTCGGCCTGGGCGATCTTCTGCTCGGCGAGCGTGGTGCGACGGGCGACGTATTCCTGCGTGCGCGCCTTGGCTTCCTCGACGAGGTGGTTGGCTTCGCGCTTGGCGGCGGCGACGATGTCGCCCGCTTCCTGCTCGGCTTCCTTGCGCTTGCGCTGATACTCGGCGAGGAGCTGCTGCGCTTCTTCGCGCAGGCGGCGGGCCTCTTCGAGTTCGTTGCGGATGCGCTCGGCGCGCTGGTCGAGGGTCGAGCCGATCTTGGCCGGCACCTTCAGGTAAAGGACGATGCCGATGAAGATGACGAGGCCGACTGTGGCCCAGAATGTTGCGTCCATGGCGGGCTCCTATCGAACCTGGCTGACGGCCGCGGCAATTGCCGCGTCGTCGGGCTTGCGATCGATGAGCGCCTCGACGATGGCGCCGGCGGTATCTTCGGCGATCGTGCCGACATCCTTCATCGCCGCTTCGCGAACGATGGCGATGCGACGCTCGGCCTCGACCAGCTTCTGCTCGAGATCGGCCTCGACCGACTTGCGCTCGGCCTCGGCGTCGGCCTTGGCCGCGTCCTGGGCCGCCTGCGCGATGGCGTGCGCCTTGGTGCGGGCGTCGGCCAGTTCCTGCTCGTAGGCAGCAACCGCGGCGTCGGCTTCTTCCTTGTTGCGCGCTGCCTGATCGAGATCATGAGCAATGCGGTCGCGGCGCACCTCGAGGATGTTTCCGATCCTCGGGAGCACGACCTTCTGCAGGAAGAGGTAGAACAGGCCGAAGGTGATCGCCAGCCACAGGAGCTGGGACGGGTAGGTCGACGTATCGAAGGGGGGAAACCCTGCCTCGCCGCCTTCCTCGTGAACGATCTCGGTCTGCAATTCGCCTTCGGCGGGAGCGGTCTCCTGCGCGTATCCAGGCGTTACGAACATGTGCATCCCCTGCTCATGTTGCCGGCCAACGGAGTTGACCGGCGGGTCTCAGCACTCGCAAATGGCGGCGCGAGCGGGCGCGGCTGCGCCCGCCGGCCGGACCTCATCTTACGTGAAGAGGAGGAGGAGAGCGATGAGGAGCGAGAAGATGCCCAGAGCTTCCGTCACGGCGAAGCCGAAGATCAGACGGCCGAACTGGCCATCGGCTGCCGACGGGTTGCGAAGCGCGCCCGAGAGGTAGCTGCCGAAGATGTTGCCGAGACCGAGGGCGGTGCCGGCCATGCCGAGGCAGGCGATGCCTGCGCCGAGAGCGCGTGCTGCTTCTACTTCCATTTTGAAACTCCTTTTTGGATTCGCTTTGGCATCATTCATGCCGGTTGGAAGATGGTCGGCCCGGGGGCCGGTGATGGCTAACCCCGTCCGATCAATGATCGGGATGGACGGCGTCGTTCAGGTACATGCAGGTCAGGACCGCGAAGACGTAGGCCTGCAGGAACGAGACGAGGAATTCGAGACCGGTGATCGCGATGGTCAAAAGCAGCGGCAGCACCGCGCCGATGACGCCGAACGCGCCAAGGCCGCTCAAGGTGGTGACGAAGCCCGCGAAAACCTTCAGCGTGATGTGGCCGGCCAGCATGTTGGCGAAGAGACGAACCGACAGGCTGATCGGGCGCGACAGGAACGAGATGACCTCGATCGAGGCGACGAGCGGGACCAGCACGCCTGGCACGCCATGCGGCACGAACAGCTTGAAGAAGCGCGCGCCGTGCGTCTTGAGGCCGTAGCCGACCAGCGTCAGCATGACGACCATGGCGAGGGCGAAGGTGACGATGAGATGGCTCGTCACGGTGAAGAAGTACGGCACCATCCCGAACATGTTCGCCACGAGGATGAACATGAAGAGCGAGAAAACGAGCGGGAAGAAGCGCATGCCTTGCGGCCCGGTCGCGTCGCGCAGCATGTTGGCGACGAACTCGTAGGACATTTCCGACACGGACTGCGTGCGGCTCGGCACGAGGCCGCGGCTCGACGTCGTCAGGTACAGGAACGCACCCGTGGTCACGACGGTGGCGACCATGAAGAGCGAGGAATTGGTGAAGGAGAAGTCGAGCCCACCGATCTCGATCGGAATCAATCTGGAGATCTGAAACTGGTGGATCGGATCTTCGGCCATCAGGCGCCCCTCGATACAATGTCGGCGCAGACGCGCCGGATAAAGCTACGTTTCGTGTCGGTCCCGTCCGCCGTCCGGCGGCTCGACCCCGCGCTCCGCGACGACACCGGCGGAGCGAAGGACGTTCAGGACCCCGGCGGCAAATCCGAGCAAGAGAAAGACGATCAGACCCCAGGGGGTCGTGCCCGCCACCGTGTCGACGAACCATCCGATGGCCGCTCCCACGACAACGCCGGCGATGAACTCGCTCGACAGTCGCAGGGCCTTGCCCATGCCGGCCATCCCGCCGGTTCTCGGACCGCTCGCCTCGACATCCTTCGCCGGTCGCTTCACCGCCAGCTTGGCGTCGAGCTCGCGGCGGCGACGTTCAAGATCGTCTCCGCTGCCGTCCGGCTCCGGGCCTGTCCGGCCGGTTCCGCCTGGCCCGTTCATGTCGGCCATCGCAACCTCCTGACCCGCCTGGCATCCATCTTGGCTTACCGCTTCAAAGTCGCGCGCAACATATTCAGGGCACCCGCGCCAGTCAAGCCACGGCCGGGGATTGAATCGGGCGGGATTTCGCGAGGAAAATCAGTGAATTAGCGAGCTGCGACAATGCGCGCAGGCGACCCGGCCGAGAATCGCCCTGCAGGAGCGCGCCGGCGGGCCTGAAATCAGCTCCAGCCGCCACCCTTGGTGCGGTAGAAGATGTGGAGGCCGATCTTCTTCACCTTGTCCATCGTGCGCGCCCAGCGCGGGCTGACATAGGTGGCGTGGTAATGCGTGGAGGAGCCGACTTCGGGCAGGAAGATCTTGCCGGCGGTGACCGCCATGGCGACTTCCTGGGCGAGCTTGTAGTGACGCTGGCTGGTGACGCGCGGCTTGGTGCCGTCGCAGGCGAAGGAGAACTGGCAGCGATTGCGCCAGGAGCGATTCTGGTAGACGACGCCGCAGATCGTGTTCGGATAGGCGGGCGCGCGGACGCGGTTGAGAATCACCTGGGCGACGGCCGCCTGGCCCTTCACCTCTTCGCCGCGCGCCTCGAAGTAGATGCCTTCCGCGAGGCACTTTTGCTCCTTGTCGGAAAAGACGTGGGCCGGCAGCGGCATCTTCATCCAGGCATGATCGCCCGGCGCCATCGGCGGGATGAAGCGGCCGCCGGTCGGGTCCTCGCCCTTGAGGAGGCTCGCGAAGGGCGAAGCCGTCGCGTAGTTGGGCTCGGCCGGCGCGTAGGCGGTGGCGAGGATGTCGGCCTTCTCGCTGGTGACGAGCGAGGCGAGCATTACCGGCATGTCGTTCTCGATCGGCCGGTGCGTCGGGTGGAAGGCGAGCGCGATGTCGAGTTCCTTGCCCTCGATCTCCGGCTTCACGAAGGCCATCGCATATTCGGGCTCGGGATCATGCAGCGACGAGGTGCGCTCGAGAATGGAGCCGGCGTTGAAGAATTTCGGCGGCGAGACGGGCGCGATCTTGAGGATGCGGCCCTGCTTGCCGGAGCGGCTGATGCGGTCCTCGTCGGGGCGCTTGTTCTTCTCGCCGTCCTGCGAGCGAAGGGCAACCGTGCCGAGGCCGGGAACCTTGAGGCCGGCGCCCGCGATCGCGCCGGTGACCGTCGCGTCGACGAAGGGAAGATCGGCCTGCTGGACCGCGCCGGCCTGCGCCTGCTCGACGACGGCGCCCCAGCGCCCGGAACCGGTTTCAAGCCCGGAGACGAAGCTCGTCATGTCCTGATAGGCGGAGGCGGTGGGAAAGGCGAGCCAGATGCCGATACCGAAAAGCGCAGGGGTCGCAACCGACCTGCCCTCGAGAACGCCTTTCAAGCGACGCGACAAACGCCTTACCCGCAATGGACCCGCTCCATACGCATCTAAAAGCCAACACCGGCCAAAAATGATCGATTAACCTTTATGGGCGGTTAATGCCGCTGGGTCAGGCCCAGTGCCGTGATCATGTCCCCGGTAACGATCGACGGTCGCCCGTCCCCTCAAATCACTCAATGGATCGCGTTTCGCGGAGGAGTGCGGCGTGAATGTGACCTAGAGGCAGATGAGACGACGAAAGACCCAATGGCCCGTCATGTTCTCTTTTTGGCCCTGCCGGCGAAGGGATTCTCGGAGGCGCGGAGCACCATGCGAATCGGAACGCCCGGCATGTCGAAGGCCTGGCGCAGCTCGTTCGTCAGGTAGCGGATGTAGCTTTGCGGCACGGCTTCGGGGCGCGTGCAGGAGAGGACGAAGCCGGGCGGGCGCGTCTTGATCTGGGTGATGTACTTGATCTTCAGCCGGCGGCCGGCGACGGCCGGCGGCGGGTGATGCGCGGTGACGCCTTCCAGCCAGCGGTTGAGACGGCCGGTGGAAATGCGCGTGTTCCAGACCCGGTGCGTCGTCTCGATCGCGTCCATCAGCTTGTCGAGGCCGCGCTCGGTCTCGGCCGAGATGGTGACGGCCTGGAGGCCGCGGACCTGCGGCAGGAGCCGCGTCGTCTTCTCGCGCAGTTCGGCCAGGAGTTCCTGACGGTTCTCGATCAGGTCCCATTTGTTGAAGGCGAGGACGGGCGCCCTGCCCTCGCGGATGATCAAATCCGCGATGGTCAGGTCCTGCTTTTCGAACGGGATCGTCGCGTCGAAGACGATGACGACGACTTCGGCGAAGCGGATTGCGCGCAGGCCATCGGCGACGGAAAGCTTCTCGAGCTTTTCCTGGACGCGCGACTTGCGGCGCATGCCGGCGGTGTCGAAGAGCTTGATCTTGCGGCCCTTCCAATCCCAGTCGACGGAGATGGAATCGCGCGTGATGCCGGCTTCCGGGCCGGTCAGGAGACGGTCCTCGCCGACGAGCGCGTTGATCAGCGTCGACTTGCCGGCATTCGGGCGGCCGACGACGGCGATGCGCAGCGGCTTCGTCGCGTCATAGGCGGGGATCGCTTCCTCGTCCTCGTCAGAGACGTCCTCGCCGATCAGCGGCTGGCCGGCAAATACGTCGTCCTCGTCCTCTTCCTCGCCGAAGGCCTTTTCCTCGCCGATCGCCGCGACGATGGCGTCGCGCAGATCGACCATGCCCTCGCCGTGTTCGGCGGAAATGCCGACGGGCTCGCCGAGGCCGAGTTCCCAGGCTTCGAGGAAGCCGCCCTGCGCGCCGCGTGCCTCGGCCTTGTTGGCGGCGAGAACGACGGGCTTGCCGAAGCGGCGGACGATGTCGGCGAAGGCGCGGTCGTCCGGCATCAGGCCGGTCTTGGCGTCGACCACGAAGCAGATGACGTCAGCCTCCTCGATGGCGGTCTCGGTCTGCTGGCGCATGCGGCCGGCAAGGCTCGCGGCTTCGGCGGTTTCGAGGCCGGCCGTGTCGATGACGTCGAATTCGAGATCGTAGAGCTTCGCCGTATGCGAGCGGCGGTCGCGCGTGACGCCCGGCGTGTCGTCGACGAGCGCAAGCTTGCGCCCGGCGAGCCGGTTGAACAGCGTCGACTTGCCGACATTCGGGCGGCCGATGATGGCGAGTTTGAAGCTCACGAAGGTTCCTGCGTGCCGCGGATCAACTCGGCCATCATCTGCGCGCGCTGGCGCATGTTTGCGGAGACGCGCTCGTCGCCGACGATGAGATCGAAGAGGCGCAGCGCCTCGTCCGACTGGCCGTCCTTCCATGCCGCGAGCGCAAGCGCCTCGCGGGCCGAATGGCGCATCGCGTTGTCGTCGGCGGTCATCGCCTCGACGCGCGCGGCGACGTCGTCATAGGAGCCGTGGTCGACGAGGAGATAGCCGGCGCGCAGCCGCGCCGTATCGCGGATCGCCTGCGGGATGGCCGTGTCGCTGGCGACGGCGTCGAACGAGGCGACAGCGGCCGCGTGGTCGCCGGCGTCGGCCTGAACCGTCGCCGTGCGGAAGCGCGCCAGCACGGGATAGGCGCCGTAGCCCTCTTCCTGAAGGGCCGAGAGTTCGGCCAGCGCCTCTTCGCTCTGGCCTTCATTGGCAAGCGTCAGCGCCTGCGAGAAACGGTCGCCGGAAGCGTTGGCCTGGCGCGTCGTCCACCATTCCCAGGCGACGAAGAGAACGGTCGCGAAGAGGATGACGGCGGCGACACCGAGTGCGGCGAGGCCGTAGCGGTCCCAGATCTGGCGCGCGCGGTCCTGACGAAGCTCCTCGTTGACCTCGCGGATGAAACTGTCGTCGGACATCAAGCACAACCATTTCCAGAGACAAAGCGCGACGGCGGCGCCCACATTGGCGAGCGTTTTAGCCGAAAATCACATTCATGGAAGGGGAAATCCCTGCCACTGGGGAAAGGGCGGCAAAATCACGCGATGACGGGAACCCCGATCAGCCATTCGTGGAGGCCGAAGGCGAAGAGCGCGTAGGCGACGAGGCCGATCACGACCGCGGCGACGTCCCATTTGACCGGTCCCGGCACCGGGCCGGCATCGCCGCGGCGCTTGACCGAGATGCGGTCGAGCACCGCCCAGACGAGGAACGTGCCGAAGAGCAGCAGGGCCGCGAGGTCGCCATTGGCGAGGAGATGGCCGAGCGCCCAGATCTTCACGGCGACCAGCATCGGATGCTTGAGCGCCGCCTTGATGCGGCCGGCCGGCAGTTGCGAGGCGGCCAGCGCGATGAAGGCGAAGACCATCAGGAGCAGGTTGAGGTGACGCGTCCAGATCGGCGGCTCATAGAGGATCGGCGCCGTCTGCCGCGCTATGCCGTAGCCCCAGACGATAAGGACGAGGCCGGCGAAGGCGACCAGCGAATAGAGGCCTTTCCAGGGGCCGAGCCCGCGCGCGGCGATCTGCGCGTCGCGCAGGCCGGGCGCAAAGATGCGCACCGAATGGATGCCGAGAAAGAGGATCAGTCCGAGAATGAGAATCAGCATCGCGCGTCCCTTGCTTCGTCGATCCTATCGCGTCGGCCACGCCAGCGACAGGTCAGGCCTGCGCGGCGGCTTTGGACGACAGGGCGAGCCAGGCCGAGACCGCGAGCGCAAGCGCAGCGAGGACGGACGGCCAGAAGAAGCCGCCGGTCCAGTCAGCGACGATGCCGGCGACGACCGGGCCGACGATCTGGCCGAGGCCGAACGCAGCCGTCATGACCGACAGGACCTTGCGCGGCGACGGCCCGGCGAGGTTGCGGCCGATCTGGATGCCGAGCGCGGTGATGGCGACGAAGGTGTTGCCGAGGAGGATGCCGCCGACGAGCGGGCCGGTCATGCCGCCGAGCGCGACGCTTGCCATCACGCCTGCCCCTTCCACGGCGCAGCCGATCGCGAAGGCCGGCCGCAGGCCCCAGCGGCGGGCGGCGAGCCCCCACAAGAAGGCGGACGGGATGACGGCAAGGCCGGTGACCAGCCAGACCACGGCTTCCAGCACCGAGCCGCTTTCGTTCTCGCGAACGATGGCGATGAGGAAGGTGGCGGTGACGACATAGCCGAAGCCGAAGATGCCATAGGCCCAGACGATGCGCTTCAGCGCCGGGGTGAAGTCGAGCGCCGGCTCCTTGACCGCCGAACCGCCCTGCCCGCCGCCGCGCGGCAGGAGCAGCGAGACGGCGACGAGCGCGGCCAGCGACAAGGCAGCCGCGCCGACCCAGTTCGCCCGCCAGCCGAACGTGCCGAGCGCCAGAAGCGCGACCATCGACGCCGATGCCGCGATGCCGACGCCGACGCCGCCGAAATGCATCCATTGCAGGTCGCTGCGCTCGAGCCGTGCGAGGCCGGCGAAGACGATGCTGGACAGGAAAACCATGACGAAGGCGCTGGCAACGCCGGCCGCGAACCGGATCGCCAGGAAGGCGGCGAAATCGTCGGTCAGCGCCATGGCAAGGCAAAGCGCGGTGCTCAGCGCGAGGCTTGCCAGCGACAAGGCCCGCTCCCAGCCATGCGCCCAGCCGCCGCCGGCGATCAGCGCGCCGACGAGATAGCCGGCATAGTTGGAGGCGGCGATGAAGCCCGCTTCGGACGTCGTCTGGCCGAGCGCGGCCATCATGCCGGGCAGGATCGGCGTATAGACGAAGCGGCCGATGCCCATCGCCACGGCCATGGAGAGCATGCCGGCGAAGGCCAATCTGACGGGGGAGACGGAAGGTGCGGGTGCGTGCATTCTGCTGCGAGACTAGCGGTGCGCGTGCAAGGCGCAATGACAAAACACCGCGCAAAACGGCTTTGGCGCTTCAGCCGGCGAAAAGCGCGGCATAGCGGTCTGGCCTGAAGCCGATCTCGATCGCCTTGCCGGTGTCGAGCACCGGGCGCTTGATCATTGTTGGCTCGCCGGCCATGAGGGCAACGGCCCTGGCTTCGTCGAGATCGCCGCGCGCCTCGTCGGGAAGAGCACGGAAGGTTCGGCTGCCCTTGTTCAGCACCTTTTCCCAGCCGGCGGCCGCGCACCAGCGCGCGATTTCGTCCCTGCCGATGCCGTCGACGCGATAGTCGTGGAAGGTGTATGCGGTGTCATTGGCATCGAGCCAGGCGAACGCCTTCTTCATCGTGTCGCAGTTGCGGATGCCGTAGATCGTGACTGGCAAGAGCGTCTTTCCATGTAACGGACTTGTCGAGGCGTTCTGGCCCGACGGGCGCGAATTGTCGAGGGCGTTGCCGATCGTCGTTTCCCAAAGACGCATCAAATCCCGATGATTGTCTTTTTTGGTCGATCCACCTTGCCAAATGATGATAGCGACGATGAAGGGACATGGAACAGGAGCCGAAATGGCCAAGCGCAAGACTTCGAAGCCGATCTCGACCGGCATCACCGGGCTCGACGAAATCCTGCGCGGCGGTCTTCCGCCATCCAACCTCTACATGCTCCAGGGCGCACCGGGAGCCGGAAAGACCACCGCAGCGCTGCAGTTCCTGCGCGCCGGGGTCGAGGCCGGCGAGCGGTGCATCTATGTGAGCCTTTCGCAGACCGCCGCCGAACTGGAGTCGATCGCGGTTTCGCATGGCTGGACGATGGACGGCATCCGCATCGAGGAACTGTCGGCCTCCGACGCCGTCAATGGCGGCGCCGACCAGACGATCTTCCAGACGGCGGAACTGCGCCTCGACGAGACGCGCCAGGCGATCGAGCGCGCGATCGAGGAACACAAGCCGAGCCGGCTCGTCTACGATTCGCTCCTGGAAATCCGGCTCATCACCGGCGACACGCCCCGCTTCCGCCGCGAGCTGATCGGCTTCAAGGCGTTCCTGGCCAAGCGCAACGTCGTCGCCCTCTTGCTCGACACCCAGGACCGGGAAGGCAACAATGGCGAGGAGGTCGAAGGCATCGCCCATGGCGTGATCCGGTTCGACAAGTCGCTCCAGGACTACGGCGCCGTGCGGCGGCGTATCGAAGTGTCGAAGATGCGCGGCGTGCCGATCGCCGACGGCTACCACGACATGGCCATCCGCGAAGGGGAAGGCGTCGTCGTCTTTCCGCGCATCGTCGCCGGATCGGCGGCGGAGGAGACCAAGCCCGAACTGATCAAGTCGGGCGTCGCCACGCTCGACGAGATGTTCGGCGGCGGGCAGGAATCGGGAACGATCACCCTCGTGATCGGCCAGTCCGGGACCGGAAAATCGACGATGGCCTCGCTCTACTCGACCGCGGCCCTGGAGCGCGGGGAGAGCGTCGCGCTGTTCCTCTTTGAGGAGCGGCTGGAGACCTTCTTCCGTCGCTCCGAGGGGCTCGGGATGAACCTGCGGCCGTTCTACGAATCCGGCCAGTTGATCATCCGGGATTTCAATCCGAACGAAATCTCGCCCGGCGAATTCGCCCAGATCGTCCAGACCATCGTCACGGAGGATGCGACGCGCGTCGTGGTGATCGACAGCTTCACCGGCTATCTCAACTCGCTGCCGCATCGCGACAAGGCGGTTCGCGACATCCAGTCGCTGTTGAAATATCTGGCGCGCGCGGGCGTGCTGACGATGCTCATCGTCGCGCAGCACGGGCTTCTCGGCCAGAATGTCGGGATCGACGTCGATGTCAGCTTCCTCGGCGACACGGTGCTGCTGCTGCGCCTCGCCGAACATGACGGCCGCCTGCGACGCAACATCACGGTCGTCAAGAAGCGGCACGGACCGCACGATCTCGACGTGCACGAGCTCTTCATCGAAAGCTCGGGCATCACGGTCGTTCCCTACAACCCGCTTCCGGAAGCGTGAACACGATCGAGGACAAAAGTCTTCCCGCGCTGGATCAGGTGCTGATCCTAGCGCCATACCGCAAGGACGCCGACTATCTGGGCCGGCTGCTCGCCGAGCACGAGATCAATGTGAGGGCGGGAGCGCGGATCGACGATCTCGCCCGGATGCTCCATCCGTCGCCGGGCGTGCTCGTCGCGACCCATGAAGCGCTGACGCCGGATGCGTTGGCGACCGTTGCAGCGCACCTCGAAACCCAGCCATCCTGGGCCGAGATGCCCATCGTGGTGCTGCTCGACCGGGCGTCGCGGCCGGATCAGGTTCGCGCGGAGCTCGGCCGCGTCTGGCCGCGGGCGCGGCTGTTGTTCTACCAGCGTCCGGTCACGGCCGTGGAATTGGTGAGCGGCGTCCAGTCGGCCCTGCTGGTGCGGCTGCGCCAGCGCGACGTGCGCGACCACATCGCGCAGGAGGTCGAACTGCGCCGGGAGCTCAACCACCGCGTCAAGAACATCCTCGCCAGCGTCACCTCGATCTTCGAGATGACGCGGCGGGGAGCGACGTCCATCGACGCGTTCGCCGACGATTTCCGCGGTCGTCTCGGCGCTCTGGACAAGGTGCACTCGGCCGTCTTCCACTCCGAGGGCGACACGGTGTCGATCGCCGAGATCGCCGAACTGACCTTCGATCCCTATCGCCTGTCGGGAATGGACCGGATCGTCGCGAACGGGCCGCCGGTCACGCTCAGCCGCGAGGCCGGCACCACGCTGGCGCTTTGCCTTCACGAACTGACGACCAATGCGATCAAGTATGGGGCGCTGTCGCATCCGGACGGCCGGGTGCAGTTCGCGTGGAACTTGTCGCAGGACGAGACGCCCGAGCTTGCCATCAGTTGGAAGGAAAGTGGCGGTCCGGACGTCGAGGAACCGAGCCGCGCCGGCTACGGCACGCGCTATGTGCGCTCGGCGCTTGCCGGCATGTTCGGGCAGAAGCCCGTCATCGCCTTCGAGGCCGACGGCCTGCGCTGCGAGGCGCGCGGCGTCTTTTCTCGCGTGGCAGGCAACCAGTGAACTGCGGCCGAGTTACTGCCAAATGAGCGAGACGAATTCCCCTTCCCCGATGCGCATTCTCTATATCGAGGACAATCCGCTCATCGCTTTTCATGTCGAGCAGATGATCGAGGATCTGGGCCACGTCTTCGCCGGCTCGCTGGACAGTTTCGCCGAATTGCAGAAGCAGTTCGCGTCACTCGAAATGGACGGTGCGCTGGTCGACATCGATCTCGCCGACGGGGCGACCGGGCCGCAGGCGGCCGCATGGCTCCAGGAACGCGGCATTCCGGCGATCTTCGTGACAGGTCAAAGACAGGTCGCAGCCGAGCACGGCGACGTCTCGCTCGGAACCATCACGAAACCCGTCTCTTCGAGCGAACTTGCAGCGAAACTCGAACTGTTTCGCTGATTACTCCCACTCGATCGTGCCGGGGGGCTTCGACGTGACGTCGTAGACGACGCGGTTGACGCCCTTGACCTCGTTGATGATGCGGGTGGCGGCGCGGCCGAGGAATTCCATGTCGTAGTGGTAGAAATCCGCCGTCATGCCGTCGACGGAGGTGACTGCGCGGAGCGCGCAGACGAATTCGTAGGTGCGCCCGTCACCCATGACACCGACGGTCTGGACCGGGAGCAGCACGGCGAAGGCCTGCCAGATGGCGTCGTAGAGGCCGGCCTTGCGGATTTCGTCGAGATAGATCGCGTCGGCCTCGCGCAGGATTTCGAGCTTGTCGCGGGTGATGCCGCCGGGGCAGCGGATTGCAAGACCGGGTCCGGGGAACGGATGGCGGCCGATGAAATGTTCGGGCAGGCCGAGCTCCTTGCCGAGGACGCGTACTTCGTCCTTGAAGAGCTCGCGCAGCGGCTCGACGAGCTTCATGTTCATGCGCTCGGGCAGGCCGCCGACATTGTGGTGGCTCTTGATCGTGACCGAGGGACCGCCGGTGAAAGAGACGCTTTCGATGACGTCGGGGTAGAGCGTGCCCTGCGCCAGGAAATCGGCGCCGCCGAGCTTTTTCGCCTCTTCCTCGAAGACCTCGATGAAGAGCCGACCGATGGTCTTGCGCTTCTTTTCCGGATCGCTCTCGCCTTCGAGCGCGCCGATGAAGCGGTCCTGCGCGTTCACGAGGATCAGCGGCAGGTTGTAGTGCTCGCGGAACATGGCGACGACGTCGGCCGCTTCGTTCTTTCGCATCAGGCCGTGGTCGACGAGGATGCAGGTCAGTTGGTCACCGACCGCCTCGTGGATCAGCAGCGCGGCGACGGAGGAATCGACGCCGCCGGAGAGCGCGCAGATGACCTTGCCGTCGCCGACCTGATCGCGGATCGCCTGGACGGCCTGTTCGCGATAGGCTGCCATCGTCCAGTCACCGGCAAGGCCCGCGATCTTGTGGACGAAGTTCGACAGGAGCCTGGCGCCGTCGGGCGTGTGGACGACTTCCGGGTGGAACTGGACGGCGTAGAACTTGCGCTTCTCGTCGGCGATGGCCGCAAACGGCGCGCCGGTCGAGGTGCCGACGACGCGGAAACCCTCGGGAATGGCGGTGACGCGGTCGCCGTGGCTCATCCAGACCTGATGGCGCGTGCCCCTGGCCCACACGCCGGAAAAGAGCGCGCATTCGTCCTCGATGTCGAGGAAGGCGCGGCCGAATTCGCGGTGATGGCCGCCCTCGACCTTGCCGCCTAGCTGCGCGCACATGGTCTGCTCGCCGTAGCAGATGCCGAGGACCGGGATGCCGGCCTCGAAGACGATCTGCGGCGCGCGCGGCGAGCCGATGTCGATCGTCGAGGCCGGGCTGCCCGACAGGATGACGGCCTTGGGGCCGATCCTATGGAATGCATCCTCGGCAAGCTGGAAGGGAACGATCTCGGAATAGACGCCGGCTTCGCGCACGCGGCGCGCGATGAGCTGCGTGACCTGGGAGCCGAAATCGATGATGAGGACGGTGTCGGGATGGGCTTCGTTCGTCATGACGGGCCTTTAGAGAAAAGCGACCGTGAGCGCAATGGGGCGCGGCCCGCCCGTCACCCGCGGATGCCGGCGCGGCCCGACACGACCATGATCGTCGCGGTCATTGTGGCGACGAGCTTGGGGTTGCGGTCGCCTTCGATCGCATAGGCCTGGCCGTCGGCGACGATGATGGTGCGGCCGGGCTTGGTGACCGAACCGCGAAAGAGGAACCGGTCACCCTTGCCGGGCGACAGGAGGTTGACCTTGAACTCGATCGTCAGCACGGCGGCGTCCGCCGGCATCAGCGAATAGGCTGCGTAGCCGCAGGCCGAATCGAGCGCGGTGGAAATCATGCCGGCGTGGAGATAGCCGTGCTGCTGGGTCAGCGCGGTGTCGTAGCCCATCTCGATCTCGACGATGCCGGGGGTGACGCTCGTCAGTTCCGCGCCAATGGTGCGCATCACCTCCTGCCGCGCGAAGCTTTCGCGCACGCGTTCCTCGAAATCGCCGTCCGGCTTCAGGAGATCGGTCATGGTCCACCTTCATGCTGTGATGCGCTTATTGCAGAGCAGCATGAGGCTGGCAATCGGGCTTCCGTCGCGCGCCGGCGCCTGTATCATGCGGCGATCCGAACGGGAGGCATGGGTATGGACCGGGTTACCGGAGGTTGCGTGTGCGGCAGGCTGAGGATCGTGGCGTCGGGGCGTCCCTACCGGGTCGGCCTTTGCCATTGCCTGACCTGCCGCAAGCATCACGGCGCGCTGTTCCATGGATCGGCGATCTTCCCGGCCGATGCGGTGACGATCGAGGGCGAGGCGCGCGGCTACAATGGCCGCTTCTTCTGTCCCGAATGCGGCTCGCCGGTCTTCGGACGCAGCGGGGACGAGATCGAGGTCAATCTCGGAGCGCTCGATGCGCCCGACCAGTTCGCGCCGACCTACGAATTGTGGACCGTGCGCCGCGAATCCTGGCTGCCGCCCTTTCCGCTCAAGCATCGATACGAGCACAACCGGGAAGGCGAAGGCCGGACGGAAGACTAATCCTGCAAATCCGCCGTGAACTCCTGCACGACGCAGCCATTGGCGTGGATGCAGGTGGCCTTGAGGCGAACGTCGCCGACGCTCTTGAAACCGTGCCAGATGCCCGCTTCGACCAGGACGACGTCGCCGGGTTCGGCGATGTGCTCGTCGTCGCCGACCACGAAACGCGCTGCGCCCTCATGGATGACCCACATCTCCGGATAGGGGTGGCGGTGGAGGCCGGGCCCCTCGCCTTTCGCGGTGTCGATGAGAAAGAGCGAGACCGGCGCGCCGTGCTCGCCGCCTTCGAAGAGGACGGTGCCGCCAGGCGACGGCTTCTGGTCCGAACGGCGCAGAATCATGGGCATCGTGGAGCTCCAGCGTGATTGCGGCACCAAGGGATGGCGCACAAGCATTGCGGCGTCAATTCAGGAGCCAGATCGAGCCGTTGAGGAGCGTGGCGAAGGCGACCCATGCAGCGTAAGGCAGGAAGAGGACGGCGGACGTCCGGTCGCGCTGCCAGTTGATGCGGATGAAGGCGAGGATGGCCGCGAGCAGGACCACGATGATCAGGAAGGCGAGGCCGATCTGGTTGAGGGTGAAGAAGACCGGCGACCAGAGGAAATTCAGCCCGAGTTGCAGCCACCAGACCGACATTGCGCCGCCCGTGCGCTCCGCGTTCCAGACGCGCCAGCCGGCAACGGCGATCAGAACATAGAGGATCGTCCAGACCGGGCCGAAAATCCAGTTCGGCGGGTTTAAGGGCGGCTTTTCAAGCGACTGATACCATTCGCCGGGGACATTGTTGATGCCGATCAGCGAGCCGCCGCCGACAACGAGGATGACGAAGAGGGCAAGGGTGAGGAAACGGGTCATGGTGCGCTCCGGCGGTGATTGCCGAGCATCTGGCGCTTTTGACGGAAAGGTCAATTAGGGGGCGGGATCCGAAGCGCGAGAGGTCACGGGATGGATCCCGGATAGCTTCGCCTCGCTGCGCTCGTTCGAAGCTTCCGGGATGACGCCTATTGCGGACGCACCGACTGATGCCGCGTCATCCCGGCCAAACGAGCGAAGCGAGTGCAGAGCTGGGAGCCATTCCGTGACGTGAGACGCGTTAAGCGCTGCGCTCCAGCACCGCGACGAAGAAGCCGTCCGTGCCGGTGCGGTGCGGGGAGAGGACGATGCCCCGCGGGGGATCGATGCGCGCCTTGTCCGATTGGCCAGGGAAGACTGCCGCAAAGTGGGCTGCGTGATCGATCGGCGCAAAGTCGGGGTTCGCGGCGACGAAGCGATCGATCTGCGCGCCGTTTTCGGCGTCGAAGACCGAGCAGGTGACGTAGACGAGGCGGCCGCCCGGTTTCACGAAGCGGGAGGCCTTCTGGAGGATTTCGGCCTGTTCGCCGGTGCGGATTTCGAGCTGGCGGTCGGTGAGGCGCCATTTGGCATCGGGGCGACGCCGCCAGGTGCCCGAGCCGGTGCAGGGCGCGTCGATGAGGACGAGGTCCATCTGGCCTTCGTGGCCGGCAAGCCCCGCAGCGCCCGCGACGACCTGCGCATTGCGCACCCCTGCCCGCTTCAGGCGGTCGAAGATCGGCGCGAGGCGGGACTTGTCCGCGTCGTGGGCGAATATCTGGCCCTTGTTCGCCATGGCGGCGGCGAGCGCCAGCGTCTTGCCGCCGGCACCGGCGCAATAGTCGAGCACCTGCATGCCTGGTGCAGCGCCGGCGAGCGCGGCAGCCATCTGCGAGCCCTCGTCCTGCACCTCGAACCAGCCCTTCTGGAAGGCGGGTTCGACCTGCACGTTCGGGTGGCGCCCTGCCCCCTCGATCGGCGCGATGCGCAGGCCGAGCGGTGCAATGGCCGTCGGCTGCGCGCCGGTCGGCTTCAACTCGGCAAGCACGCGGTCGCCGTCGGACTTCAGCGTGTTGACGCGCATGTCGAGCGGCGGGCGGGCGGCGAGCGCCGAGGTTTCGGCGATCCAGTCGTCGCCGAAGGTCTCGCGCAAGAGCGGCTCGCACCAGTCGGGACAGTCGGCCTGAACGAGCGCGGGCGCGTCAGCGAGTTTGTGCTGCGACAGAGCCGCTGCCTCATCGGCGGTGGGCGGTTCGGGTGCGAAACGGTCGCCTTCGACGGCGGCAGCGATGTCGGCGGCGGACATGCCGTTTTCGAGCGCCAGCGCGCCAAGCGCCATGCCGCGCGGCGTGTCGGAGCCCGCGAGCCAACCAGCCGAGCGTTTGCGACGCAGCGCGTCATAGACGATGTTGCCGATGGCCGCTCGGTCGCCTGCGCCGGCGAAGCGATGCGACAGGCCCCAATCCTTCAGCGCCTCGGCCGCCGGCCTGTGGCGGGCCTCCATGTCGGTCAAAACCTCGATGGCTGCTGCCAGCCTGCCGCCCAAACGCATGTCGTCATCCTGTAATCGGTTGCCCGGATGCGGCCTGACTAATGCGTCGCCGCGCCGATCACAAGTCTGAACCCTGGACGGGCCGGACGAGCAGCAGCGCAGCGAAGGCGAGAACCAGGCCTACCGCCGACGCCAGCCAGAGCGCCTGCATGGCGTATGCGCGAAATGCGAACGCACCGGCGACGGCCCCGAATGTCAGGCCACCCCACAGGCACAGATGCCAGAACCAGCCGGAATGCCCGTTGCCGCGAATGGCCGATGCCATGCCCTGCCCCATCTTGACGAGTGCGCCGGTCATGTAGGTCACGCCGATCGACACTTCGCCGTTGCGCTGGAAGACCGCGTTCTCGCTGCCCATCGCCAGCGCCATGCAGGCAATGGCGAGCGCGGACCAGCCTTGCCCGGCGGCATACGCGGCCGTGGACAAGAGCGCGGTGACGAGCAGCAGCGTCAGAGGTGCCCGCCACCGCCCCGCCTTGTGGACAGCCAGAGAGCTTGCGACCACGCCGGCCACGAAGAGCGCGACGAGCGACAGCGGCAGGATCGCTGCGGCTGCATAATCGGCAAGGCCGGTGCCGATCTGCACGGAATTGCCCGTCATGAAGGAAACGAAATAGCCGCCGAGTTCGATGAAGGCGACGGCATCCACGAATCCTGCCAGGCCGGCGAGTGCGACTGCCAGCAAGCGCTCCGCAACGGGATGGTCCTTCATGCCGCCCCCAAAGGAAAAGGCCGGGCACTGCCCGGCCTCCACCATGTATCTGATTCGAAGGCGATCAGGCCGCCTTGCGGCGCGCTTCTTCCTTCAGGTCGAAGCGGTCGAGCTCCATGACCTTGACCCAGGCGGCGACGAAATCCTTGACGAACTTCTCCTTCGCGTCGGCGCTGCCGTAGACTTCAGCGAAGGCGCGGAGCTGGGAGTGAGAGCCGAAGATCAGGTCCGCGCGTGTCGCGGTCCAGCGGCGCGCGCCGGACTTGCGGTCCTGGCCTTCGAAGACGCCGTTCGAGCCTTCGATGCCCTTCCACTTCGTGCCCATGTCGAGGAGGTTCACGAAGAAGTCGTTGGTCAGCTTGCCCGGGCGGTCGGTGAGGACGCCATGCTCGGGACTGCCGACCTCGAGGACGCGCAGGCCGCCGACGAGGACCGTCATCTCCGGCGCGGTGAGCTGGAGCAACTGGGCGCGATCGACCAAATGCTCCTCGACCGACATGATCGGGTTGCGGACATAGTTGCGGAAGCCGTCGGCCTTGGGCTCCATGTAGTCGAAGGATTCGACCTCGGTCTGATCCTGCGTGGCGTCCATGCGGCCCGGCGTGAACGGAACCGTCACGTCGTGGCCGGCATCCTTCGCAGCCTTTTCGAGCGCGACCGAGCCCGCGAGCACGATGAGGTCGGCCAGCGACACTTTCTTGCCGCCGGCGTTGAACTCACCCTGGATCGCCTCCAGCGCAGCGAGCACCCTGGCGAGTTCGGCCGGACGGTTCACGTCCCAGTCCTTCTGCGGAGCGAGGCGAATGCGGGCGCCGTTGGCGCCGCCGCGCTTGTCGGATTCGCGGAAGGTCGAGGCGGATGCCCATGCGGTCGATGCCAGTTCCGACACCGTGAGGCCGGTGGCGGCGATCTTCGCCTTCAAGGCCGCGATGTCCGACGCGTCGACGAGCGGATGATCGACTTCCGGGATCGGGTCCTGCCAGATCAGCGGCTCCTTCGGCACGAGCTTGCCGCGGTAGAGCTTCAGCGGCCCCATGTCGCGGTGGGTCAGCTTGAACCACGCCTTGGCGAAGGCCAGTGCGAATTCCTGCGGATTGGCGTGGAAGCGGCGCGAGATCCGGTCGTATTCGGGATCGGTGCGCAGTGCCATGTCGGCCGTCGTCATCATCGGCGCATGCTTCTTCTGGCCGTCATGGGCGTCCGGCACCTTGCCGTCGCCGGTCGTGCCGACCGGCTTCCACTGATGCGCGCCGGCGGGGCTCTTGGTCAGCTCCCACTCATGGCCGTAAAGCGTGTCGAAGAAGGTCATGTCCCAGGTGATCGGGGTCGGCGTCCACGCGCCTTCGATGCCGCTGGTGATGGTGTGGCCGGCCATGCCGCTTTCGAAGGTCGATGCCCAGCCGAGGCCCTGGTTCTCGATCTCCGCGCCTTCCGGCTCGAAGCCGACATGGTTTGCCGGACCCGCGCCGTGGGCCTTGCCGAAGGTGTGGCCGCCGGCGACCAGCGCGACGGTCTCCTCGTCGTTCATCGCCATGCGGGCGAAGGTCTCGCGGATGTCGCGGGCGGACTTCATCGGGTCGGGGTTGCCGTCGGGGCCTTCCGGGTTGACGTAGATCAGGCCCATCTGGACGGCGCCGAGATTGCCGTGCAGTTCACGGTCGCCCGAATAGCGGCTGCTTTCATGCGAGCTGTCGGCCAGCCACTTGTCCTCGGCGCCCCAGTTGACGTGGTTCTCGGGCTCCCAGGTGTCGGCGCGGCCGCCGCCGAAGCCGTAGGTCTTAAAGCCCATGGATTCGAGCGCGACGTTGCCGGTCAAGATCATCAGATCCGCCCAGGACAGCTTGCTGCCGTATTTCTGCTTGATCGGCCAGAGCAGGCGCCGGGCCTTGTCGAGATTGCCGTTGTCCGGCCAGCTATTGAGCGGGGCGAAGCGCTGCTGACCCCGGCCGCCGCCGCCGCGCCCGTCACCGACGCGATAGGTGCCGGCGCTGTGCCAGGCCATGCGGATGAAGAACGGACCGTAATGGCCGTAGTCGGCCGGCCACCACTGCTGCGAATCGCGCATAAGCGCATGCAGATCGGCGATGACGGCATCGAGATCGAGGCTCTCGAAGGCTTCGACGTAGTCGAACGCCTCGCCCATCGGGTCGGCATCGGGCGTGTTCTGGTGCAACACGCTGACATTGAGCTGGTTCGGCCACCAGTCGCGGTTCTGCCTGCCTTTCGAATGCGGAACGGGGCACTTGCCTGCGCCCTTGTCGTCAACCTTGGCGTCCATGTTCATGTCTCCCTGGCGGAATTGATGGGTGGCCCGGAACCGGAGGTCCAGGCAGCTTCATGCTGGAGATATTCCAATAGCGCGATAGTTTCAAATTGCGATTTCTTGGATTTGCGATAATCTATCGTTATGATAAAGGTCACCATCCGCCAAATGGAATATTTCCTCGCGCTCGCCGAAACGCTGCATTTCGGGCGCGCCGCGCAGCTTGCCGGCGTCACGCAGCCGGCGCTTTCGGCGCAGATCGCGGAGATGGAGGACAAGCTGGGGACCCAGCTCTTCGAGCGCGCGCGGCGCGGGGTGACGCTGTCGGAAGATGCGCAGGCGCTTTTGCCACGCATCGAGCGCGTGCTCGGCGAGGTGCGCGAGATCGAGGCGATGGCGCGGCGCGAGCGGGCGGCGATGTCGGGGCGGCTGCGTCTCGGCGTCATCCCGACGGTCGCGCCCTACCTCCTGCCAGCCATCCTGCCGGCTCTCGGCGCGCGCTTTCCCGACCTGTCGCTCGAATTGAAGGAATCGGTGACCTCGACGCTCGTCGATGAAACGCTGGCGGGCCGTCTCGACGCGTTCATCGCCGCCCTGCCGCTCGAGGAGACGCGGCTTGCCGCGGCGCCCATCCTGGAGGACGGGTTCCTGCTGGCCGTGCCGCAGAACGACCCGAACTTCATCGAGCCGCCGGTGGCGCCGGGCAGTCCCGAACTGGAGCGGCTGATCCTCCTGGAGGAAGGCCACTGCCTGCGCGACCAGGCGCTCGCGGTCTGCGGTTCGGTCAAGCCGGTGGCAATGGCGAATTTCGGCGCGACGAGCCTGACGACGCTATTGCAGATGGTGGCGCACGGCCAGGGACTGACGCTGGTGCCGGAAATGGCGCTGACCGCCTCGCGGGCGTTGCCGGGCGTCAAATTCGTGCCATTCTCGGCGCCTGTTCCCTCGCGCACGATCGGCATGGCGTGGCGAAAGCGGGCAGCGCGCGAGGCGGATTTCCGCGCGCTCGCCGAGACGATCGGCACGCTCGCTAGATGATGGCGATTGCCAGCCAAATCCACATGATGGCGAGGACCACGAAGCCGAGCGTAAAGGCCGGCTGGCGGTAGCGGATGCGGTTGGACGTCACGTGGATGTAGGCGTGGACGTAGCGCGAGAGGACGAAGATCCAGGCGAGGACGACTGCGAAGAGGCCGGCGGCCGTTACCGAATAAAGCGCCAGGCAGCAGGCGTGGAACAGCACCGGCAATTCATACTGGTTGGCCAGATTGTTGCGCACGAAGAGGCTTTCGGGCGGCTCGTTCGTGTTCTCGCGGAACTGCGAGATCTTGGTCGAACCCGCCTGCACGGCCGCCTTGCGGCGCAGGAACATCAGCACATAGATGCCGTAGACCAGCGCGACATGCGCCAGCATCGGCCAGAAGATCGCGGTCTGGTTCATCCTTGCCTCGAAGGTTGCAGTGAGTCGCGGAACAAGTGTCGCAATTTCAGGTCGCTAGCGATAGCGCTGTCCAAGCCAGCAACTTGACTGAATTCAACATGTGAACTACAGTTCACGGATGATCGAGGTACGCCAGACACGCGCGTTTCGTGACTGGCTCTCGAAACTTCGAGACGATCAGGCTCGCAACCACATCAACCGACGGATCGTCCGCCTTGAATCCGGGTTGCTCGGGGACGCGAAGTATTTCGATGGAATCGGCGAACTGCGCATCAACCATGGACCGGGCTACCGCGTCTATTTTGCCAGGCGCGGCAATGTGTTGGTGATCCTGCTTTGCGGCGGCGACAAGTCGTCCCAATCAAGGGACATCAAGCAGGCGATCACAATGGCCAAGGAGATTGACGATGGGTCTTGAGACATTTCCCTACGATACGGCCGAGCACCTCGCCACTGCCGATGCGCAGCATGAATTGCTCGTGGACGCTCTCGAAACGGGCGATGCCCGCTACATCACGCACGCACTTGGTGTCGTCGCACGGGCGCGCGGAATGACAAGTATCGCAAAGGATGCCGGTGTCACCCGCGAGGCTCTCTACAAGGCGTTGCGCGAGGACGGCGATCCAAAGCTGAGCACGCTTCTAGGCGTGCTCAGGGCCCTGGGGGTCGAACTGACGGCCAAGCCGCACGACAGGCTTGCAAGCTAGGATCAGCTCATTCCGGGATAGTTCGGGCTTTCGCGCGTGATCGTAACGTCGTGGGTGTGGCTCTCGCGCCAGCCGGCGTTGGAGATGCGCACGAAGGTGGCGCGGTCGCGCAGTTCAGTCAGGTTCGGGGCGCCGACATAGCCCATCGCCGCCTTGAGGCCGCCGACGAGCTGGTGGAGGACGCCCGCGACCGGGCCCTTGTAGGGCACCTGGCCTTCGATGCCTTCCGGCACGAGCTTGAGCGTATCGCGCACTTCGGCCTGGAAGTAGCGGTCGGCCGAGCCGCGCGCCATCGCGCCGACCGAACCCATGCCGCGATAGGATTTGTAGGAGCGGCCCTGGTGCAGATACACCTCGCCGGGGCTTTCGTCGGTGCCGGCGAGAAGCGAGCCGACCATGGCTGCGGATGCGCCGGCCGCGAGCGCCTTGGCGAGATCGCCGGAAAACTTGATGCCGCCATCGGCGATGACGCCGACGCCTGCCTTGTCCGCCTCCTCGGCCGCGCCCATGATCGCGGAAAGCTGGGGCACGCCGACGCCGGCGACGATGCGGGTCGTGCAGATGGAGCCCGGACCGATGCCGATCTTGACCGCGTCGGCGCCCGAATCGATCAGCGCCTTGGTCGCCTCTGCGGTCGCGACGTTGCCGGCGATGATGCGAACGGAGTTCGACATCTTCTTGGCGCGAAGGACCGCGTCGAGCACGCGCTGCGAATGGCCATGGGCGGTGTCGATGACGATCAGGTCGACGCCGGCGTCGATCAGGCGCTCGGCACGCTCGAAGCCGTCATCGCCGACGCTGGTGGCGGCGGCGACGCGCAGGCGGCCCTGCGCATCCTTCGAGGCGTTCGGGTTGAGCTGCGACTTCTCGATATCCTTGACGGTGATGAGGCCGACGCAGCGGCCGTCGCCGTCGACGACGAGCAGCTTTTCGATGCGGTGCTGGTGGAGAAGACGCTTGGCTTCGTCCTGGCTGACCGTTTCCTTGACCGTGATCAGGTCGCGATGCGTCATCAGTTCGCGCACGGTCTGCGCCGGGTCGGAGGCAAAGCGCACGTCGCGGTTGGTGAGGATGCCGACCAGGCGGCCGGTGCGGTGGCCGCCGGTGCCGCCATTCTCGACCACCGGGATGCCCGAAATGCCGTGGGCGCGCATCAAGGCCTGTGCGTCGCCCAGCGTCGCGTCCGGGCCGATCGTGACCGGATTGACGACCATGCCGCTTTCGAACTTCTTGACCTGGCGAACTTCCTCGGCCTGTTCGGCGGGCGAGAAATTGCGGTGGACGACGCCGATGCCGCCGGCCTGCGCCATGGCGATGGCGAGGCGCGAATCGGTTACCGTGTCCATGGCGGCCGACAGGATCGGGATGTTCAGGTCGATGTCGCGGGCGATGCGGGTGGAGACGTCCGTCTGGCCTGGCATCACATTCGAGTGACCGGGCTGCAGGAGCACGTCGTCGAAGGTGAGCGCGATTGCGCCGGTTGCGGATTCGATGATTTTCGCCATTGCCTTGCCTCGCCCGGGAAACTGGGATTGGCGGCGGCTCGTAACACGTCCCCTGCCATATGGGAAGCGCTGCGGTGCAGCATCCCGCCTCATTAACCTGTTGGTCAACCGCAGCCGCTAGGAATGCAGGACCAATCATCGGGGGGTGATCGCATGAAGGGCGTCGTTTTCAATCTCTTGGAAGAGGCCGTCAGCCGGCAGTTCGGGCCGGAGACGTGGGACGACCTGCTCGACGATGCCGACCTGCCCGGCGCCTATACCTCGCTCGGAAACTATTCGGACGCCGAGATCGTCGCGCTGGTTTCGGCAGCGGCGACCAAGCTCGGCAAGACCAATGCCGAAATCCTGCAATGGTTCGGCGAGGAAGCGATGCCGATCCTCAAGGAACGCTATCCTGCGCTCTTCGAAAACCACAAATCGGCGCGCAATTTCATCCTGACCGTGAACAGCATCATCCATCCGGAAGTGCGCAAGCTCTATTCGGGCGCGAGTTGCCCGTTCTTCCACTTCAGGGAAGCCGACGAACACTCGATCGTCATGGGTTACGAATCCTCCCGTCAGATGTGCGACCTCGCGCATGGCTTCGTGAAGGGCGCCGCCAACATCTATTGCGAGGAAGTGACGATCGAACATCACTCCTGCATGAATCACGGCGCCGACAAATGCCTGATGGAAATCAGATGGGCGCACTAGACGCACTGGCCGCGTCCGCCGATCCGGTCGATGCGCTCAACCTGCGCATCCTGAAACTGGAAAACCGGCTCCAGCGCGAGCGCGCGGCGCGGCTGCAGGCCGAGGAGATCGCCGAGAAGGGCCTGCGCGATCTCTATGAGCGCCAGAGGCAGCTCGAACTTCTGGAAACGATCGCCACCAAGGCGAATACGGGTCGCTCGGTCGAGGAAACGTTCACCTTCGCGCTCGATGCGATCTGCCGGCACACCGGCTGGCCGTTCGGCAATGTCTACCGGCTGGACGACGCATCGGGCGAGTTGCGGCCGACGCCGATGTGGCATGCCGGCGACCAGGAGCGCCTCAGCGCCTTCATCGAGCGGACTCAGCGGACGATCTTCAGGACCGGCGAAGGCCTGCCGGGCCGCGTGCTCCAGAAGGGCACGGCGACGTGGATCGACAATGTCGCCCTCGACCCCACCTTGCCCCGCTGCCATGTCGCAGCCGAATGCGGACTGCACGCAGCGTTCGGATTCCCCATCCTCGTCGGTTCGGAAATCCGCGCCGTCATGGAATTCTTCCACCGCGACGTCCAGGCGCTCGACGAGCAATTGCTGACCGTCATGGCGCAGATCGGAATGCAGCTCGGCCGCGTCATCGAACGCCAGCAGGCCGAAGAGAAGCTGATCCACGACGCGACGCACGACCCGCTGACCGGCCTGCCCAACCGCATGCTGTTCACCGACCGGCTGACGCGGGCCGTCGCGCTGAGAACGCGCAATCCGGACAATCGCTACGCGGTGCTCTTCATCGATCTCGACCGGTTCAAGCTCGTCAACGACAGCCTCGGGCACGCTGCCGGCGACGCACTCCTGACCGAAATCGCCGCCCGCTTTGCGGCCGTTCTCGAAAGCGCCTGCACGGGCGACGTCCTGCCGACGCTGGCCCGGCTCGGCGGCGACGAATTCACGATTCTGCTCGAAGGGGCGATCGAGAATGGTGAGGCGATTGCGATCGCCGACCGCATCCTGGAGACGCTCGCGGAACCGGTCGAGGTCGAGCGGCAGAAGGTCTACACGTCGGCTTCGATCGGCATCGCGACCTGCGCCAGCTACTACACCGACGCGACCGACATCATGCGCGACGCCGACCTTGCGATGTATCGCGCCAAGGCGTCCGGACGCGCGCGCATCGAGATGTTCGACAAGAGCCTTCACGACAAGGCCATCGAGCGGCTGGCGCTGGAAAGCGACCTGCGCGAGGCGCTGCACAATGGCGAGTTCGTCCTCCACTACCAGCCGATCGTGGCGCTGGCCGACCGGCGCGTCACGGGATTCGAGGCGCTGGTGCGCTGGCAGCGCAAGACGACCGGCGACCTCGTCGCGCCCGGCGAGTTCATCACGCTGGCCGAGGAGACCGGACTGATCGTCTTCCTCGGCGACTGGGTGCTGCGCAAGGCGCTCCAGACGCTCGTCGGCTGGCAAAAGCAGGGCATTGCCGCCAGCACGCTGACGATGAGCGTCAACGTCTCGCCGCGCCAGTTCCACCAGCACGATTTCGTGGCCGGCGTGCTCAGCGCCATCGCGGATACGGGCGCCGACCCGGCCTGCGTACGGCTCGAGATCACCGAGGGCGTGTCGATCATCGATGCGACGCGCACGGCGGGCATCATCCAGGAACTGCGCGATGCGGGCATCCGCGTCTCGATCGACGATTTCGGCACCGGCTATTCGTCGCTGAGCTACCTGCACAACCTGCCGTTCGATGCGCTGAAGATCGACCGGTCCTTCGTCGCCTCGCTGAAGCAGAAGGACGACGGCCACGAGATCATCCAGACGATCCTCGACCTGGCGCGCAACATGGGGATGGAAGTTGTCGCCGAAGGCACGGAGACGGCCGACCATGTCGACATGCTGCGCGACATGGGCTGCGGGTTTGCGCAGGGCTATTTCTTCTCGCGCCCCGTCGATGCGGAGGCGGCACGGGCGTTGCTTGCGCAGGTGCCGGACTGACTCAGGCCGCCAGAACCATGGCCCAGTAGCGCTGTGCGTCGTCGCGCGGATCGGTGACGTAGCCGAGACCGAAGCGGGCGAATTTCGGGTCGAGCATGTTGCGGCGGTGGCCGGGCGAATTCATCCAGATGTCCATGACGCGCACGAGGTCCATGCGGCCGCGGGCGAGGTTCTCGGCCGCCGCGCCGTTGGTCTCCACCTTGCCCATGCGCGTCTGGAACGAGCGGCCGATGCCGGTGTCGTGCGCCATGCGTCCGGCCTCGGCCATGTAGCCGGCCTGAACGATGGCGGCCGTCTCCAATTCGCGATCGGCGCGGATCGCGCCCAGCGAATTGGATGTGCGGATGTCGGCGAAGAGCGGCGCGCCGTCGCGGGTCATGCGCACGCTCTCGCCGGAGGGGCCGCGCGACAGGCAGCCGGCGAGCGGCGCAAGCGCGAAGGCAGCGCCGCCCAGAACGAGAAGCCGGCGGCGGTCGATCGTCGTTTCGGTCATGGAAGCCCGTCAGGATTTTCTTGGTCGCATCGTCCTTTTCCGGGCGATTGAGGCAAAGCTTGGGCCGAGGCTCAAAGATCGAACTGATAGGTCGCCGGCACATAACGATAGCCGAGGTCGATCTTTTCGACGAAGCCCACCGCCGGGAACGGCATGTGGTAGCCGATGAACGGAATGCGCTCGGTGGCGATCTGGTCGAAGATGCGCTTGCGGGTCTCGACGGCCATCTCCTTGTCCATGTCGAAACGAACGTGCCAGTCGGGCCGCATAAGCGAAGCGACGTAGTGGTTGGAGGTATCGGCCGTCAGCATGAGCCGGCGACCGCCGCTCTCGACCGAAAAGGCGAGATGGCCGGGCGTGTGGCCGAAGGCGGCGACGGCATTGATGCCGGAGGCGACCTCGTCGCCATCGGCGAGGAAGGTCATGTTTTCGGCGAGCGGCACGACATTGGCCTCGACCGCCTTGGCGGCATTCGCCGTCTGGCCCTCGGCGCGCTCCGGCGCGGTCCAGAAATCGTATTCGGCCTGGCCGGCGACGTAGCGGGCATTGGCGAAGGCCGGCGCGCCGGCCTCCATCAGGCCGCCGATATGGTCGCCGTGGAAATGGGTGAGGACGACGACGTCGATCTCATCGGGCTGGTGGCCGGCCGCCTGCATGCGCTCGCGCAACAGACCAAGACCGTTCGCGCGGCCGCCCTCGCCGAGGCCCGTATCGAACAGGATCTTTTCCGAGCCTGTGTCGATGACGACCGGCGCGAAACCGTTGACGAACTGGTCGGCGGGCAGGAAGTTCGCTTCCATCAGCTCGGCGACGGCGCCGGCTTCCTGATCTTCACCGAAGGTCGGGTGCGGGCCTTCCGAGGGTCGGCCGCCGTCGAGGATGGTCGTTACCTGGAAGTCGCCCAGCTTGAACGTGCAGAAGCCCGGATTGCCGACCTCGGAAGCGGTCGCGATCTGCGCGCTTGCGGCGCGGACCATGATTTGCGGTGCGGTCAGGGCCATCGCGGCGCCTCCAGCCAGCTTGAACATCGTTCGACGATCGGTCGTGCCTGTCATCGGCTCTCTCCCAGCATTGTTTAGCGATGCCGCAGCAGATGGACCAGAGCGCGAGCGCGGCAAATACTCTCACACAGAAGTGAACTGTTCACATGTGCAATTGTGCCCGGACGGCCAGCCATGCTAGGTGCGCGGCCATGCCTTCGCATCTGCGATCTTCCACCGGACGCCAACCTTGAACCGCACCATTCCGCTCATCCTTGCGGTCGCGCTGTTCATGGAGCAGATGGATTCGACCGTCATCGCCACGTCGCTGCCGGCGATCGCGGCCGATATCGGCACGAGCCCGATCACGCTTAAACTGGCGCTGACCTCCTATTTCGTGGCGCTGGCGATCTTCATTCCCGTTTCCGGATGGATGGCGGACCGATTCGGCGCCAAGCGCGTGTTCCGCATCGCGATCGGCGTCTTCGTCGTCGGCTCGATCTTCTGCGCCTTCGCCAATTCGCTGGAAGCCTTCGTCGGCTCGCGCTTCCTGCAGGGCATGGGCGGCGCGATGATGACACCGGTGGGCCGCCTCGTGCTGGTGCGTGCCACGCGGCGCGACAAGCTCGTCTCAGCCATGGCATGGCTGACCGTGCCGGCGCTGATCGGGCCGCTGATCGGACCGCCGGTCGGCGGCTTCATCACCACCTATTTCACCTGGCACTGGATCTTCCTGATCAACGTGCCGATCGGCGTCCTCGGCATCATCGTCGCCGGACGCGTGCTGCCGGAAATGCCGGGCGGGATCGCCGCGCCGATCGACTGGCGCGGCTTCGTGCTGGCGGCGATCGCGGCGGCGGGCATCGTCTTCGGGCTCTCCGTCGTGTCGTTGCCGGCCCTGCCCCCGATCGTCGGCGTCGCGACGCTCGTCGTCGGTATCCTCGCGTCCATGCTCTATGTCCGCCATTCGCGCGCGACATTGTCGCCGATCCTCGACCTCAGGCTCTTCAACAATCCGGTGCCGCGGATCGCCGTCGTTTCGGGGTCGATCTTCCGCATCGGCGTCGGCGCGACGCCGTTCCTACTGCCGCTGATGTTCCAGATCGCGTTCGGGCTCGACGCGTTCCAGTCGGGGCTGCTGACGTTTGCGAGCGCGATCGGCGCGATCTCTTTGAAATTCGTCGCGACGACGGCGCTGCGCACGTTCGGCTTTCGCACGGTGCTGCTGATCGCGGTCGTCGGCGGGTCGAGCCTGATTGCGATCAACGGGTTCTTCACGCCGGCGACGCCCTACGCCGTGATCATCGGGACGCTGATCGTCGCGGGCTTCCTGCGCTCGCTGTTCTTCACCTCGAACAATGCGCTGGTCTTCGCCGAGATCGACGACAGCCAGGCCAGCCAGGCGACGGCGATCGCGGCCGTGTCGCAGCAGATTTCGATCGCGCTCGGTGTGGCGGCGGCGGGCATGCTGCTCGAAGCGCATCACCTTTGGACCGGCGAGCCGATCGGCCTCGAAGCGTTCTCGTTCGCCTTCTTCGCGGTCGGCGGGCTTGCCGCGCTTGCCATCCTGCCGATCCTCGGTCTGTCGAAGACCGCCGGCCGGACGGTGTCCGGCCACGGCCTTGCGAAGATCAAGAACGATCAGGCGCCGCTGTCGGGCGAGTGATCGTCGGCATCCGCAGGCTCCTGCCTGCCCTTGAAGTCCTTGGCGAGGATGAAGAGCTCGACAGAGGCATCGCGCGAGGCGGGCGGCTTGACGTGATGGACGGTGCGGAAATTGCGCTTGAGGAGGTCGAGCAGGTCGTTCTCCGTGCCGCCCTGGAAGGTCTTGGCGAGGAAATGGCCGCCGGGCTTCAGGACCGAAATCGCGAAATCGGCCGCGACCTCGCACAGGTGCATGGTGCGGATGTGGTCCGTGCGGCGATGGCCGGTGGTCGGGGCCGCCATGTCTGATATGACGAGATCGGGCGCGCCGCCGAGCGTTTCCATCAGGCGTTTCGGGGCGTCGTCGTCGAGGAAGTCCATCTCCAGAAGCGCCGCGCCGGGGACGGGGTCGACCGGCAGATAGTCGATGCCGACGACCGTCGGCGCGTCGATCGGCGAATTGATCCGCGCTGCGGCGACCTGGCACCAGCCGCCGGGCGCCGCGCCGAGGTCGAGCACCCTCTGGCCCGGCTTCAGGAGCTTGTACTTGTCGTCGATCTCGATGAGCTTGTAGGCCGCGCGCGAGCGGTAGCCGTCGGCCTTGGAGCGGTGGACGTAGGGGTCGTTCAGATGGCGTTCGAGCCAGCGGCGGGACGAGTTCTTGAGGCCGCGCTTCTTCTTGACGCGGGTCTTGAGCGCGCGCGCGCCTGTCGGGCCGGAGCCGGGTTTGACGGGTTTCGTCATGCGTTGAGCGGTCTCCGCTTGCGGGCCCGGCGCCAGACGCCGTCATCGGCCATGAGTTCGGACAGCATGCCTTCGCGCAGCCCCCTGTCGGCGACGCGCAGGCGCTTGGACGGCCAGACGCGGCGGATCGCTTCGAGGATGGCGCAACCGCCGAGGACGAGGTCGGCGCGGTCGGCGCCGATGCAGGGATTGGCGACGCGCTTTTCGAATTCCCAATCGAGCAGCGTCGCGATCATGGCGTCGACCTCGGCATTCTCGAGCCAGAGCCCGTCGACGCGGCGGCGGTCGTAGCGCTCGAGGCCGAGATGGATGCCGGCGAGCGTCGTCACCGTGCCGGAGGTGCCGAGGAGGTGGAAGCCGTCATCCGCCAAGACGTGCGAGAGCCGGTCGCGGCCCTCGAAACGGTCGAGCATGTCGGCGACGTCGTCGACCATTGCATCGAATACGTCGCGCGTAACGTGCCGGCCGCCGAAGCGCTCGGCGAGCGAGACGACGCCGACGGGGAGCGACGTCCACGAGACGATGTGGTTGGCAAGCCGCGGCGTGCGGTGGCGCGAGACGTCGACCAGCGCGATTTCCGACGAGCCGCCGCCGATGTCGAACAGGACGACGCCCTTGGTGCCGCGCTCGACCAGCGAACCGCAGCCGGAGACGGCGAGGCGCGCTTCGGTCTTGCGGTCGATGATTTCGAGTGACAGGCCCGTTTCGCGCCGGACGCGGGTGATGAACTCGGCGCCGTTTGCGGCCGAGCGGCAGGCTTCCGTGGCGATGAGTCGGACGCGCTTCAGGCGTCGGTTGCGCAGCTTCTCGGCGCAGATCTTGAGCGCCTCGACGGCGCGGTCCATGGCGGCGTCGGACAGGCGGCCGGATGCGGTCAGCCCCTCGCCCAGGCGGACGATGCGCGAGAAAGCGTCGACGACGCGGAACTGGCCGCCCTTGCCGGGAATGGCGACCAGCAGGCGGCAATTATTGGTACCGAGGTCGAGCGCGGCATAGACCGGCGCATCGCCGCCCGCCACGTCGCGGCCGTTGAAGCGGCTCGCTGCGGGCGCGGGAACAGGTGCCGGCGGCTTTGGCTGCGGCTGCACGATTTCGGGCTGGGTCGGCTTGGCCTGGGGTGCATCGTCGCGCGCGAAAACCTTGCGGCCACGCTTGCGCTTGCGCCTTTTGCGCGACTTGCCGGGCTTGTCGCCCGTCTTGTCGTCGGGCTTACCGTTGGCCTGAGGCTGCGCATGCGCATGGCGACCACCGGGGGGCGGCCGCGAATGCCTTTTGCCGGCGTCGCCGCGCGGCTGGCGCGCCCCGTCCGACGGCACGTCATTGCCGTATTCGGGGTCCGTCACTCTATTCCCTTCGGCGCCGCGCCAGCAGACAAAGCCGGCAGCAGGCACTCCTGTCTTTCACGTTGACCAAAGTGTAACAGCCCTTGGGGCGTTCACCAAGCCCGCCAGACAACCGATGTCAGAATGAAAAGGATCGCGAGCAGCGCGAGCGATGCGATGACGAAGATCGCATCCGCGGAGCGCGATTGCGGCGCGCCGACGATGGTTCGGGCGCTTGCCGCCCCGAGGCCGCGCGCTTCCATGGCGATCGCGGCGCGGTTGGCTCGGCGGATGGCGAAGGCGAGAAGCGGGACGACCAGCGACGCCGTTTCGACGGGACCGGGAATGCGGCGCGGAGTGCGCGCCCTTTTCATCGCCCGGGCGAGGCGAATCTGCTGCGCTTCGGAGGCGAGGTCCGGCACGAGGTGGAGCGCCGAAAAGAGCGCGTAGCCGATGCGCGGCGACAGGCGCCAATTCGCCATCAGCGCCTTGATGAAGCGGCCCGGTTCGGTCGTCAACACGAAGACGGCCGAGACCATGCCACAGGCGATGGCGCGCAGGAAAAGGACGATGCCGGCCGAGAAGGCCGGCGAGCCGAACGGCGTTTCGGCGGCCATGCGGGTGGCGAAGTCGCTTTCCTCGCGAAAGAGCGTCGCGGTCGTCAGGAAGCCGAAGCCGAACAGCGCGAAGGGGATCATCAGCGCCAGAACGAGGAGCGGCGAGCGGCGCTCGACGAGGATCAGGGCGAGCGCGGCGAGGACGACGATGCCGGCCTGGAAGCGCGGATCGAAGACGGCGATCGAGGCCGCGAGCCAGACGAGGCAGACGATCAGCTTGGGCAGCGGATGAAGCGTGCTCAGCATGGCGCGGCCTCCATCCACGCGGCGAGCCGGAGGATTTCGGGAGTAGCCAGACCGGCGCCCGCGAGAAGCCGGTCGTCGCGGAGGATGTCGAGGAGCGGTGCATCGGCAGCGACTGAGCTGCCGTCGAGGACGATGCCGCGCGAACAGGTCTTGAGTGCGAAGTCCAGGTCATGGGTGATGACGACGACCGCCCTGCCCTCTGCGGCGATTTCAGCGATGCGTGACGCGATCTCGTCGCATGCGGCGGCGTCGAGGCCGGCTGTGGGTTCGTCGAGGACGAGAAAGGGCCAGCGCGTGTCCGCCGTCAAGGTTGCGAGCGCGAGGCGGCGTTTCTGGCCTTGCGAGAGTTCGAACGGGTGCTGGGTGGCCACGCTTTCGAGCCGCCAGGCGGACAGGAGCGTATCGACATGCGCCGAGCCCTTGCCGACGATCGATTCGAGTTCGGCGCGGGCGCTGCCTTCGGTGAACTGGGTTTCGGGCCGCTGAAAGGCGAAGCCGCCGGCAGGGCCGGTTCGGGTTCCACCCTTGAGGCGCAGCAGGCCGGCGAGTGTCGCGCCGAGAGTGGACTTGCCGGCACCGTTGCGGCCCAGAAGCGCGATGGTTTCGCCGGGGTGGATTTGGAGCGAGACGTCTCGAAGAACGGGCTTGGCGAAGAGCGGCGCGCAGGCGGCGCTGTCGAGCGTGACCAGCGGTTGGCCGGTTGCCTCTGCCGGTTCGGCGATGCGCTGCCATAGGAAATGGCGGATCACAGTTCCGGCGGCGGACTGGTCACCGGCCGGGCGGCGGTCGAGGTCCGCGATGATCTCGGACACGGCCAGCGGCGGTGTGTCGAGCGCGATGCCGATCCCGCGCAAGAGCCGGTCGAGGTCGGATGCGAGCGGGCGCCAGATGCCTTCCTGCGCGAAACGTGCGCCATGGGCGCGGAAGATGTCGCGTGGCGGGCCGTCGGCGATGAGGGTACCGTCGCGGCCGATGATGGCGACGCGGTCGATCGTGTCGATCAGGCCGTCGAGGCGGTGGTCGACGACGAGGAAGGTCTGCCCCTGCCCGCCGATGACGGCGTGAAGCCGCGCGGCCGCCTGCGGCGACAGATGCGCGGTCGGCTCGTCGGCGATGAAGAACTCGGCCTCCTGCGCCAGCACGGCGGCGAGCGCGACGAGCTGCTTTTCGCCGCCGGAGAGCGAAGCGGTGCGGCGCGTGCGCCAGCTTGGCGGCACGCCCGCCCTATCGAGGGCGCGGTCGACCCGGACGACGATCTTCTCTTCCGGCAGCGCGCGGTTTTCGAGTGCGAAGGCGACTTCGTCGCCGACCGTCATGCCGCAAAGCGTCTGGTCGGCGTCCTGGAAGAGCTGGGCGACCGAAGCGGACCACGCCGCCGGCGACCGGCTCGCGGCCGGGACGCCCAGCGTTGCGACCTCGCCCGAGATTTCGGCGGGGATCGTCGCCGGCACCAGGCCGGTGACTGTATTGAGCAAGGTGGACTTGCCGCAGCCGGACGGGCCGAGGATCAGGAGCCGTTCGCCCTTGCGCAGATCGAGCGATACCGGGCCGACGGCCGGCGCGGTGGCGTAGGGATAGCGGACGGCGACCTCTCGCCATGCGACCGCCGGCGCTGCTTCAGGCGCGCTGAAGGCGACGTTCATGGTCGATCTTCAGGCCCGAGAGCACGCCGGTCTTGTAGAGCGCCTCGACCACGAGATGGCCGGCGAGACCGCCGAGGACCGCGCCGCTGAGGCAGCGCAGCGCGAACATGGTGATGAGGAGGCCGGGCGCCAGCGCACCGTAGTCGAAGCGGACCCAGGTGTAGGCGAAAGAGGCGATTGCCGCGCCGACGCCGGCCAGCATCAGCACCGGCAGGCGGTAGTTTTTCCAGCGCGTCGCGGCGAAGACGGCTTCCGCGCCGGCGCCCTGGACGAGGCCTGTGACGAGAAGCAGGAGCCCGGCCGGACTGCCGAGCAGCACCTGCACGAGCGCCGCCAGCACCTCCGACAGAAGCGCGGCGCCCGGCTTGCGGATGATCGCGGCGGCGATGATGGAGACGATGAACCAGAAGCCCATCACCACGTCCATGGTTACGGCGCCGAAGATCGCCTGCGCGATCAACCAGACCTGCACCCAAGCCAGATAGAGAACGCCGAAGACGGCGCCGAGAACGGCGACGATGAGAATTTCGCGCAGGGTCCAGCCGCGAGTGGTCAGCATGACGATGTTTCCTTGGAGCAAGAGATGCGCGCCTTTCGGGCACGCCGGAGAAACGAGATCAGCCGATCTTGGTCGGGCTGTTCGCAGAGACGGTCAGGTCGAGCGCGACATGGCCGTTGGGTGCACCGAAGCGCAGGAAGGCTTCGCTCAACGTCGCGAAGACCGGGCCGGCATCGCCGCGCAGTTTCGTGCAGAAATTCTTCGATTTCTCGAAGACGCCCGACGACTTCAGGAAGTCGATGCAGCCATAGATCTCGTCCATGTGATGGCTGCCGCCGAGCGGATAGAGCGAGAACTGGGCCGCGACCTCGATGCCGGTCATGCCTGCCTTCGCGACCGCTTCGCGGGCGGCGGCTATGCGCTCGTCGAGCGGCGCGGCCGTGCCGAAATCGGCCGAGGGCGTGCAGATTTCGTCATCGGGTTCGCCCGGGCAACCGCGCGAGACGGCGGCGGAGAGGACGCAGTGGACGCCGGTTCCGGCGGCAGACGCGAAGAGATCGCGCATGGCCGGGAAGATGTCCTCCGGAGGCCCGACGATCAGCGTCGAGACGTCGTCGGTTTCGATGCGGAAACGCGGCCTGTAGGGCTCGAGCGCATCGACGGCCTTGAGGATGACGGCGACGAAATCGTCGCACATCGGATAAAGGGAAAGCTGTGCACCTGAAAACATGAACCGCCTCGCTCCGCTGGTATTACCCAGATCAGCTTGAGGGTCCGAAAGCATGTCGCTTCACGTCTCAGCCCCGGCGTTACGGAGCACCCCTGTGGAATAGCGGCAGGGGTAACATCGCATTTGCCGGCTTGGCAAGGGGGTATCTGCCAAGCCAGCGAGCGATGACCTTTAGCCCAGGCGCAGGGCCGCGGCGCGGCGGTGGCCTTCCATGCCCTCGGTCGCGCTCTGGCGAATGGCCGGCGGCGCAACGGCCGCTACGCCGCGCGCGTCGAGCCATTGATGGGTGCAGATCTTGACGTAGGAGCCGACCCAAAGCCCGCCCGTGTAGCGTGCTGCCGCCATGGTGGGCAAAGTGTGGTTCGTGCCGCAGCATTTGTCGGAATAGACGACGCTCGCTTCGCGCCCGATGAAGAGCGAGCCGTAGTTGCGAAGCTTGCTTGCGGTCGACTGGGGGTCGGAGGTGTGGACCTGCAGATGTTCGGCGGCGATGAAATCCGAATAGGCGATCATCGCGGCCTCGTCGGCGCAGACGACGATCTCGCCATAGTCACGGAAGGCGGGGCCGGCGACGTCGGCGGTCGGCAGGTCCCGGAGTTGCCGCTCGACTTCGGCCAGCGTCGCCTCGGCGAGCTTGCGGTCCGTCGTAATGAGGCCGACGCGGGTGCGCACGTCGTGCTCGGCCTGCGCCAGCATGTCGGTGGCGATCATCGCCGCGTCGCCGCTCGCATCGGCGACGACGTAGATCTCGCTCGGGCCGGCGAGCTGGTCGATGCCGACCGGGCCGAAGACCTGACGCTTGGCCTCGTTCACATAGGCGTTGCCCGGGCCGACGATCTTGTCGACGCCGGGCACGCTTTCGGTGCCGTAGGCCATCGCGGCGATGGCCTGCGCGCCGCCGATGCGGAAGATGCGGTCGGCGCCGGAGAGGTGACAGCCGGCGATCATCGCCGGGTGCGCGCCGGGCGGCAGGCAGGCGACGACCTCCGAACAGCCCGCGACCTTGGCGGGAACGAGCGTCATCACCGGGGCAGACAGGATCGGGTAGCGGCCGCCGGGCACATAGGCGCCGACCTTTTCGATCGGGATCACGCGGTGGCCGAGATGCAGGCCCGGCAGCGCCTCGTAGTCGAGCGGCTTGATCGTCTGCATCTGCGCTTCGGCGAAGTCGTGGACGCGTTCGATGGCGAATTCGGTGTCGGAGCGGGTCTGGCGGTCGAGCGCGTCGACCGCCGCCTTGCGCTCGGCCGCCGAAACCTCGAGCGCTTCGATGTCGAGCTTGTCGAAGCGGCGCGAATAGTCGCGCACGGCGGCGTCGCCTTTGTCGCGCACGGCGGCGAGGACTTCGCGGACGGTGGTTTCGACGTCGGACGTATCGGCGACGACGTCGCGCGTCGGCGACTTCACATGGTCGATCTTGGCCCGGAGGGCATCAGGGAGCTTGCGCATCGTGTAACTTTCGCCAGAGAGGATTGCGTTCATTGTGCGCAAGCCTCGATCTGCCACAAGCGAGGCGGCGGGTCTTGTCGATTAAATTCACCACCACTAGTGTGGCGGCGAAGGAGATTGCGATGCCGAGGATCGGGACCAAGCTGCACGAACTGCGCCGACGGCGCTCGCTCAGCGTTCGCGAGGTGGCGAAGCGCTCCGGCGTGTCGCATTCGGCGATTTCGCTGATCGAGCGCGACCGGATGAGCCCGTCGGTCGACACGCTGACGGCCATCCTCGATGCGCTCGGCACGACGCTGACTGGGTTCTTCCTCGATCTTCAGTCCAATCTGCCGGCATCGCCCTTCTACGGCGCGGCGGATCTGGTGGAGATCGGCCGTGCGGATACGATTTCCTACCGGATGATCGGCGCCAACCACCCCAACCGACAGCTCCTTATGCTGCACGAATCCTATGCACCGGGCGGCGATACGGGCGAGGCCTTCTCGCATTCGGCGCAGGAGGCGGGCATGGTTCTGACGGGCGCGATCGAAGTGACGGTGGACCAGGAGCGCCGGGTGCTGACGCCCGGCGAGGGCTATTATTTCGACAGCCGCCTGCCGCACCGGTTTCGCAACATAGCGGACAGCGAAAGCACGATCTTATCGGCCATCACGCCGCCGACATACTGATCCGATCTGGTGATAATTCTTTCCAATCGAGGATTGCCGGTTTCAACCGATCAAATCTGTGATTGGATAGCCAAAACCAATAACGCAGGGGAAGAAAATGAAATCGACAGTCAAGCGTCTTGCGCTCGCCTCCTCCTTCGCCGTTCTCGCCATCGCGTCCTCGTCGGCTCAGGACCGGAACCTGACCGTGGTCTCGTGGGGCGGCAACTACCAGGACGCGCAGCGCGAAATCTATTTCGAACCCTTCACCGCCGAGACCGGCACGGCCGTCACCGAGGAATCGTGGGACGGCGGCTATGGCGTGATCGCGGCCAAGATGGAAACGCGCCCGGCGGACTGGGACGTCGTGCAGGTCGAGACCGAAGAGCTCGCGCTCGGCTGCGCCGACGGGATGTACGAGACGGTCGACTGGGAAGCGCTCGGCGGCGAGGACAAGTTCCTGCCCGCAGCCGTCAATGAATGCGGCGTCGGCGCGATCGTGTGGACGACCGGTCTTTCCTACGACGCGGAAAAGCTGACCGAGGCGCCGACCGGCTGGGAGGACTTCTGGAACACGGAAGAATATCCCGGCAAGCGCGGCCTGCGGCGCGGCCCGAAATACTCGCTCGAATTCGCCCTGATGGCGGACGGCGTGCCGGTCGAAGAGGTCTATCAAGTGCTGGGCACCGACGAAGGCGTCGACCGCGCCTTTGCCAAGCTCGACGAGATCAAGGGCGACATCGTGTGGTGGGAAGCTGGCGCGCAGCCGATCCAGCTTCTCGCCTCGGGCGAAGTCGTCATGACGACCGCCTATAATGGTCGCCTCGCCGGCATCAACAAGACCGAAGGCACCAATTTCCAGATCGTCTGGCCGGGCTCTATCTACGCGATCGACTCGTGGGTCGTCCTGAAGGATTCGCCCAACAAGGACGCGGCGTTCGAGTTCATCAACTTCGCCAGCCAGCCGGAAAACCAGGCCAAGCTGCCCGAATTCATCGCCTACGGCCTGACCAATGTCGAAGCCGGGGCGGCGCTGGCGCCGGAAGTGGCGGCGGAACTGCCGACCTCGCCGGAAAACCTCGAAGGCGCAATCGCGCTCGACGGCGATTTCTGGGTCGACAACATCGAAGAGCTCAACGAGCGCTTCAACGCCTGGCTCGCCCAGTAATCGAGCCTCGGAGGCGCACCCCGCAAGGGTGCGCCACTTCTCTTCCAGTCCAGCAATCGACGGGGCTGCATGACCGCTTTCATCGAGCTTCGCGGCGTGTCCAAGACCTTCGGTCAGGTCACGGTGGTCGAAGGGCTCAATCTCGAAGTCCGCAAGGGCGAGTTTCTGAGCCTGCTCGGCCCCTCGGGTTCGGGCAAGACGACGATCCTGATGATGCTCGCCGGGTTCGAGGGCGCAACGTCGGGCGACATCCTGCTCGACGGCGAGAAGATCGACCATCTGCCGCCCTACAGGCGCGGCATGGGCGTCGTCTTCCAGAACTACGCCCTCTTTCCGCATATGAGCGTTGCCGAGAACGTCGCCTTTCCGCTTGAAATGCGCGGCGTGCCGAAGTCAGAGACCCGCCCGCGCGTCAAGGCCGCGCTCGACCGTGTGCAACTCGGCCATCTGGCCGATCGCCGCCCGGACCAGCTTTCCGGCGGCCAGCAGCAGCGCGTTGCGCTGACCCGCGCGCTCGTCTACGAGCCCAAGGTCATCCTGATGGACGAGCCGCTCGGCGCGCTCGACAAGAAGCTGCGCGAAGAAATGCAGCTCGAAATCCGCGAGTTGCACCGCCGGCTCGGGCTGACGATCATCTTCGTCACGCACGACCAGTCCGAAGCGCTGACCATGTCCGACCGCATCGCGATCTTCGACGCCGGCAAGATCGCGCAGATCGGCACCGCGGGCGAAGTCTACGATCATCCGCACAACCGCTTCGTCGCCGAGTTTATCGGCGAAACCAATCTTCTCGACGGCGTGGTCAAGGGACCGGCGGCCGTCGAACTGACGAACGGGGCGACGATTGTCGCACCCGACCATGGCTATGCGGCGGGCAGCCGCGTCTCCGTCTCGATCCGACCCGAACGGCTGCGGCTCGACGGCAATGGCGACAACCGGCTCCAGGCGACGATTTCCGACGTCGTCTACCAAGGCGACCATTTGCGGCTTCACCTCGACGCGGGCGCACTTTCGCTGGTCGCGCGGCTGGAGCGCGGCGCTGCGGAGCGTCGCACCGGCGAGAGCGTGACCGTTTCCTTCGCCGCCGCCGACTGCTCGGTGTTTGCCGCATGAACGCGGTCTCGGCACGGCAGCGTGGCCGGGCGGCGCTGCTGATCGCGCCGCTGGTGATCTTTCTCGGCGTCTTCTTCCTGTGGCCGCTCTGGCTGATGGTCGACGTATCGATCCGCAACGATGCCATCGGCGGCGCTTTTCCGCGCACCGCGGAGCTGATCGGAAGCTGGGACGGCGAGGCGATGCCCGACGCCGAGATCCAGGCCGCGCTGGTCGAGGACCTGCGCGAGACGCCGCAATCGACGCTGGGCGCCGCGGTGCGGACGCTGAACAGCCAGGTGTCGGGCTTTCGCACGCTGATGGGCCGTACCGCAAACGCTGCGCGCGATCTCGAGGACGGGCAGACGCTCGATCTCGTCGAAGTCGACGACCGCTGGGCCGAGCCGCGCTTCTGGCAGGCGATCCAGACCTCGGTCGCGCCCTATACGGATCGCAATCTTCTCGCCGCACTCGACCTTGAGCGCTCCGATACGGGCGAGATCGAGCGCATGGCGGCGTCGGCCTCGGCCAACCGGTTGATCATCTGGCGCACCTTCGCCATCGCCGGCTCGGTGACCGTGCTCTGCGCGCTGATCGGCCTACCCTATGCGATGCTGGCGGCCTCGGTGACGGGGTGGAAGCGCAACGCGCTGCTGCTCGCCGTGCTGCTGCCGCTCTGGACGTCGCTTCTGGTGCGCACGGCCGCCTGGTTCATCCTTCTCCAGAACGAGGGCATCATCAACAAGACGCTGATCGGGCTCGGCTGGATCGACGGGCCGCTGCCGCTGATCTTCAACCGGCTCGGCGTCGTCATCGCGATGACACATGTGCTGTTGCCGTTCATGGTGCTGCCGATCTTCTCCGTCGTCTCGGCGATCCCGAAGAACTTGATGCCGGCCGCCGCCTCGCTCGGCGCGCGGCCGCTGCGCGCATTCTGGCGGGTGCTGCTGCCGCTTTCGATGCCCGGGCTGCTGGCCGGCTCACTCCTCGTCTTCATGGTGGCGATCGGCTACTATATCACGCCGGCACTGGTCGGCGGGCCGAACGACCAGATGATCTCGTCCGTCATCGCCTTCTACGCGCTGCAGACGGCGAACTGGGGCATGGCCGGCGCGCTCGGCATCCTGTTGCTGGCGGTCACAACTGTGCTCTATCTGGTCTATGGCCGGCTGTCGCGCGGCGGCGCGCCGACGGGAGCGTAAGAGATGCTGCGTGTCGCCCAGGCCCTGTTCGGCGTTGCCGCCGCCCTCTTCCTGATCCTGCCGATCGTCGCGATCCTGCCGCTCGCCTTCACGTCGAGCATCTTCCTCAACTATCCGATCCCCGGCTATTCGCTGCGCTGGTTTCAGGAACTCGGCGAGATCGCGCATTGGCGCAATTCGATCGTCAACTCGCTGATCATCGGCTCGGGGGCGACGGTCCTGTCGGTCGTGCTCGGCACGCTCGCCGCGCTCGGGCTGAGGGGACGTGGCATCCCCTTCCCCAACCTCTTGCGCACCGTCTTCCTTCTGCCGATGGTGGTGCCGGCCGTGGTGCTCGGCGTCGGGCTGCAGATTTCGCTGGCGCAGATCGGGCTCGCCAGCAGCTATCTCGGCGTCATCTTCTCGCACGCCGTCCTGTGCGTGCCGTTCGTCATCGTCTCGGTGTCGACGGCGCTGCAGGGCATCAATCCGACGGTCGAACGGGCCGCGGCCAGCCTCGGCGCCTCACCGACGCGAGTGTTCCGCCGCGTGACCATGCCGCTCGCCATGCCGGGCATCGTGACGGGCGCGGTGTTCGCCTTCGCGACGTCGCTGGACGAGGTGGTGCTGACGCTGTTCGTCGCCGGGCCGAACCAGCGCACGCTGGCGCGGCAGATGTTTTCCTCCATCCGCGAGAACATCTCGCCCGCGGTCGCCGCCGCGGCGCTGCTGCTGATCGTCGGAACGCTGCTGCTGGCGCTGCTCGCCGCGTATACAAGGCGGCGCACGGCGAAGGTTGTCGAGGCTTAGCGCTCGCCCTTCTGGTACGGGATCATCAGCGCCCTGGGGTAGCTGGCGCGGCGCGCGACGAGCACCAGCGCGACGATGGATAAGAGATAGGGCATCATCAGGAAGGCCTGATAAGGCACGATGCCGCCGGCGACCTGCTGCAGGCGGATCTGGTAGGCGTCGAAGGCGGCGAAGAGCAGCGCGCCGACGAGCGCCTTTCCCGGCCGCCACGAGCCGAAGACGACGAGCGCGATGCAGATCCAGCCGCGGCCGTTGACCATCTCGAAGAAGAAGGAGTTGAAGGCCGACATGGTGAGGAACGCGCCGCCGACCGCCATCAGCGCCGAACCGGCCATGACCGCGCCCATGCGGATGCCGGTGACCGAGAGGCCCTGCGCCTCGACCGCCGACGGGTTCTCGCCGGCCGCGCGAACGGCGAGGCCGAGCGGCGTGCGGTAGAGAACCCAGGCGACGACCGCGACGGTGACGAAGGCGAGATAGGTCAGCGGTGTCTGGTTGAAGAGCGCCGGGCCGACAACCGGGATGTCGGAGAGATAGGGCACCGCCCAGTTGCGGAAGGGCTCGATGCGCGGCGGCGAGGAGACCTGCGGCAGCACGATGCGGTAGGTGAAGTAGGTGAGGCTCGTCGCAAGCAGCGTGATGCCGATGCCGACGACGTGCTGCGAAAGGCCGAAAGGCTCGGTCAGCGTCGCATGGACGAGGCCGAAGGCGGCGCCGACGAGCGCTGCGACGGCAACGCCGGTCCACAAATCGCCGCCGGCGTAGACGGTGACCCAGCCCGCAAACGCGCCGGCGACCATGATGCCCTCGATGCCGAGATTGAGGACGCCCGCGCGCTCGCAGATCAGTTCGCCCATCGTGGCGAAGATCAGCGGCGAGGCGATGCGGATCGCGGCGACCCAGAACGAGGCGGTGAAGAGGATGTCGAAAAATTCCATCAGCGCCACCTCACCTTGTAGCGCGACAGCATGATCGCGGTGACCATGGTCAGGAGCGCGGTCGCGACCATGACCTCGGCGATGTAGCTCGGCACGCCGGCGGCGCGGCTCATCGCGTCCGCGCCGACGAAGATGCCGGCGACGAAGATGGCGGCCGCGACGACGCCGAGCGGATTGAGCATGGCGAGCATCGCGACCACGATGCCGGTGTAGCCGAAGCCCGACGACAGATCGAGCGTCAGGTTGCCCTTGAGACCTGCGACCTCCGAAAAGCCGCCGAGCGCCGCGAGGCCGCCGGAGATCAGCGCCGTTTTCATCAGAACCGCATTGACCGGGATGCCGGCAAAGCGCGCTGCCTCGGCGTTAACGCCGACGGCGCGCATCTCATAGCCGAGGGCGGTCTTCTTCATCACGAACCAGACCGCGAAGGCGGCGACAAGCGCGATGACGAAGCCATAGTGAAGCCGCCTGCCCTCGACGATGCGCGGTAGCCTGGCATCAGTCGACACCATCTGCGACTGCGGCCAGCCGAGGCCCATCGGGTCCTTCAACACGCCTTCGAGCAGCATGGAGACGAAGAGCAGGACGACGAAGTTCAAAAGCAACGTCGTCACCACCTCGTCGACGCCGAAGCGGGTCTTGAGGATCGCCGGGCCGAGCAGGACGAGCCCGCCGGCGAGGATCGTCGCCAGCATGATGACGGGGATCAGGATCGGCGCGGGCAATGGCAGCAGCCCGGTGCCCAGCACCACCGTGACGATGCCGCCGACATAAAGCTGCGCCTCCGCACCGATGTTCCAGAGCCGGGCGCGGAAGGCGACGGCGACGGCAAGGCCGGTGAAGATCAGCGGGGTCGCGCGCGTCAGTGTTTCGAGGAGCGCGAATTGCGAGCCGGCGGCGCCCTTGATCACCAGGCCGAAGACCGACAGCGGCGACGCGCCGGCGGCCATGACGAGCAGCGAGGCGATCAGCAGCGTCGCCGCGACCGCGCCGAGCGGGTAGAGGATGAGGGCGATTTTGGAAGGGCGGGGTTTCGGCTCAAGCCGCATGCAGGTTCTCCGCGCGAAGCTTTCCAGCGTGGAGCGCACGTTCACCCCCCTCTGTCCTGCCGGCCGCCCAGGCCCGAGCCACGGGTCTCGGCCCGTCCTTCGGACCCCCCTCAAGGGGGGAGTTCATGCGCGGCATGCCCGGCAAAAATCCTGCGACGGTGTAGAATAGGGGCCAGCGTCTCGGCGAGTGATCTCCCCCCCTGAGGGAGAGATGTCCGGCAGGACAGAGGGGGGTGGCCGGGCGGAACGGCATCTAGGCGACCTCCAGGCCGTGGCCGGCCATCATCTCGCCGAGCTCACTGATGCTCTTTTCGCCGCGCGCGAAGGGGCGCGAGATTTCGCCGTCGGCGATGACGTGGACGCGGTCGGACAGCGACAGGACCTCGTCGAGGTCTTCTGAAATGAGAAGTACGGCCGCGCCCCGATCCCGCGCTTCGATCAGGCGGGCGTGGACGTAGGCGACGGCGCCGATGTCGAGGCCGCGCGTCGGCTGGTTGGCGAGGATCACGACCGGGTCGGGATCGAGCGCGCGGCCGAGAATGAGCTTTTGCATGTTGCCGCCCGACAGGAGGCGGATGCGGGTTTCGGGCGACGGGCACTTGACGTCGTAATCGGCGATCAGGCGTTCGGCGAACCGGCGCGCGGCGGCCCAGTCGATCATGCCGTAGCGCGAGAATTCGGTGCGGTAACGCTCGGAGATGACGTTCTCGGTCACGCTCATGTCGGCAATGGAGCCGACTGCGTGGCGGTCTTCGGGGATGCGGGCGATGCCGCGGTCGAGGGCGGTGCAGGGCGACCATCCAGCGGGCGCTGCGTCGCCGACGAGCAACTGGCCGGACCGCGGCGACAAGGTGCCGGAGAGGAGGCCGGCAAGGGCGGCCTGCCCGTTTCCGGAGACGCCGGCAATGCCGGTGATGACGCCGCCGTGGAGGCGCAGCGCGACATCGCGCAGTGGCGTTCCGGCGGTTGCGGCCGTCGAAACGGAACGCAGTTCGAGCAGCACCGGACCGGCTTCGCGCGGTGCGGCGTTGGGCAGCGCGACTTCCTGCCCGACCATGAGGGCGGCGAGTTCCTGGCGCGTCGTCTCGGCCGTCCGACGCTCTCCGGCCAGACGCCCGCCGCGCAGGACGACGACGCGGTCGGCGACGGCCATGACCTCCTTCAGCTTGTGCGAGATGAAGATGATGGAGAGACCCTGCGCGACGAGCAGTTTCAGCGTGGCGAAGAGCGCCTCGGTCTCCCCCGGCGTCAGGACGGCCGTCGGCTCGTCGAGGATCAGGATGCGCGCGTCGCGGTAGAGCGCCTTGAGGATTTCGACGCGCTGGCGCTCGCCGACCGCGAGGTCGGAAACGGCGCGCGACGGGTCGATGCTAAGGCCGAATTCGCCCGAAAGCCTGGCGATGCGCGCCCGCGCGGATGTGCGGTCGAGGCGCGGCGACCAGATGCTCTGCGTGCCGAGCGCGATGTTTTCGAGCACCGTCAGATTGTCGGCCAGCGTGAAATGCTGGTGGACCATGCCGATGCCGGCGCCGAGCGCGGCGCGCGGATCGCCGGGCGGCAACGGCTTGCCGAACGCCTCGATGGCACCCGCGTCGGCCACGTAGTGACCGAAGAGGATGTTCATCAAGGTGGTCTTGCCGGCGCCGTTCTCGCCCAGAAGCGCGACGATCTCGCCCCGCTTCAGGTCGAGATCGATCGCGTCATTGGCGGTGAGCGCGCCAAATCGCTTGGTGATGCCGGAAAGGCGCAGAACGGTCTGCGCCTGCCGGGCGGTGTCGTCGGCCATCAGCTCGAGGTCGGCTCTTCGTCGTTGATCTCGACGGTGAAGGAGCCGTCCTTGATCGCCGCTTCCTTCTCGGTGACGAGCGCCCTGATCTCCTCGGGGATCTTGCCCTCGAAGGTGCCGAGCGGGGCGAGCGAGCAGCCGCCTTCCTTCATGAAGGAATAGACGCCGTAATCGGCCGCCGTGAAGGTGCCGCCGCGCACTTCGGCGATTGCCTTGTCGAGCGTCGGTTCGAAATGCCAGAGCGCCGAGGCGACGACCGTCTCGGGATAGTCGGCCTGGGTGTCGATGACGTTGCCGATGGCGAGGATGCCGCGCTCCTGCGCCGCATCCGACACGCCGAAGCGCTCGGCGTAGAGAACGTCCGCGCCGGCGTCGATCTGGGCGAAGGCGGTCTCCTTGGCCTTGGGCGGATCGAACCAGGAGCCGATGAAGGCGACCTGGAATTTCACGTCCGGCTTGGTCTCGCGCGCGCCGGCCATGAAGGCGTGCATCAGGCGGTTGACCTCGGGGATCGGGTAGCCGCCGACCATGCCTATATTGCCGCTTTCGGACATCGCGCCGGCAATGAGGCCAGTGAGATAGGAGGCGTCCTGGATGTAGTTGTCGAAGGGTGCGAAGTTCGGCACGGCCGCGTCTTCCTTGAAGCTCGAACCCATCAGGAAGGCGACGTCGGGATAGTCCATCGCGACCTGGCGCGCGGCCTGCTCGACGCCGAAGACCTCGCCGAGGATGAGCTGGTTTCCGGCCTCGGCATATTCGCGCATGACGCGCTCGTAGTCCGAGTTCGAGACGTTTTCGGAGAAGGTGTATTGGATGTCGCCGCGCTCCTGCGCGGCCTGCGCCGCGAGGTGGATGCGGCTGACCCATTGCTGCTCGGTCGGCACGGTGTAGACGGCCGCGACCTTGAGCGGCTCCTGCGCGAAGAGGCGCGACGGCAGCCCTGCCGTGGCGGCGAGCACCGCGCCCGCGCTGGCGGTCTTCAGGAGGTGGCGACGGGACAGGGCGAAGTGACGTTGCGGTAGCTTGAAGCTGGACATGATTGTTTCCCTCTGGGCCTGAGTTCGGTGGTCCCGTCGATTTCTTGTTTGGGTTGAACCTAGTCCAAGAAACGGGGCTCCACAATCGGGCGCGAGCGGCCGTCCACGGCCTTGGCGCGACGTTCGGATTTCCGGACGGCGTCGGTGATCATGCGTTCGGAAAGCCGAACATCTGATTCCGCTCTGCATCGCAAGTCTCTGTTTCGGCTCACATTTCGATTCTGGCACGCGCCTTGCTGTCTTTCAGGCAACAGCGAAAGGAGCGCGATCCCGTGAGTTTCGAGTGGAGCATATTGATGGCACTGGCCGGCGCGGCGATCGCGCGGCCGGCCGCCACTTATCTGGGCAGCCGGACCGGCTGGGTGATGGCGCTGGTGCCGTTCGTCATCTTCCTCACCCTTTTCCAGCATGTTGGGACGATCGCGGGCGGCGAGACGCTCATCGTGCAATCATCCTGGGTGCCCTCGCTCGGCATCGACCTCGCCTTCCGGCTGGACGGATTCTCGCTTCTCTTCGCGCTGCTCATCACCGGCATCGGCACGCTGGTGACGCTTTATGCCGGCGCCTATTTCGCCGACAAGCCGCATCGCGAAATCGGGCGGTTCCTCGGGCTCATCCTGCTCTTCATGGCGGCGATGCTGGGCACCGTCCTTGCCGACAATCTCATCGTCATGTTCGTCTTCTGGGAACTGACGAGCCTCACCTCCTTCATGCTGATCGGCTTCGACGCGCACAAGGCCGAGGCGCGCAAGGCGGCGATCCAGTCGCTGCTCGTGACCGGCGGCGGCGGGCTGGTGCTCTTCGCCGGCATCCTTCTGATCGGCATGGAGCTCGGCACGTTCTCGTTCACCGAAGTCCTCGCGCGCTCGGGCGAACTCGTCGCGAGCCCGTGGATCGGGACGATCGTGGTGCTGGTCATGGTCGGGGCGTTCACGAAATCCGCGCAGTTCCCGTTCCATTTCTGGCTGCCGAACGCGATGGCCGCGCCGACGCCGGCTTCGGCCTATCTCCATTCGGCGACGATGGTGAAGCTGGGCGTCTTCCTGCTTGCCCGGTTCGACGCGGTCTTCGCCGACGTGCCGGCCTTCGGGACGACGCTCGTCGTCATCGGCTCGATCACGATGATGATCGCGGCGCTGCAGGCGCTGCGGGCCGAGGGCTTCAAGGCCGTCCTCGCCCAGTCCACCGTCGCCTCGCTGGGCATTCTCGTGATGCTGATCGGGCTTGCCGGCGAAGTGGCGGCGGTCGCGACGGTCGGCTTCATCCTCAGCCACGCCTTCTACAAGGCCGCGCTGTTCTTCTGCGCCGGCACGGCGATCCACGCGACCGGCGAGGCGAGCCTGCGCAGGCTCGGCGGGCTGGCGCGGTTCCTGCCGGTGACGGCGGTCGCGGCCATCCTCGCCAGCCTCAGCATGGCAGGCCTGCCGCCCTTCGTCGGTTTCATTTCCAAGGAGTACCTCTTCGAGGCGCAGCTCACCAATGACTGGAACATCATTCCGATCGCCGTCGCGGTCATCGTAAACGCGGTGATGGTGGGCGTCGCCGGCGTCGTCTCGATCCGGCCGTTCTATTTCAAGGCGCATCGCGTCACCGCCGTGAAGCACGGCGAGACGCCCGGCCTGCTCGCCGGCCCGCTTCTTCTGGCTTCCGCCGGCATCCTGATCGGGCTCTTCCCGAACGCCATCGGGCAGGCGCTGATCGGTCCGGCGGCCTCCGCGCTTCACGGCAGCCCGATCGACGTGTCGTTCCAGCTCTGGCACGGGCTGACGCCGATGCTGTTCCTGAGCTTCCTCGTCGTCGCCATCGGCGCGGCGATCGTCGTCTATTGGGACGCGATCCACGCCTATCTGCGCGACCAGCACGGACTTTATCGGCTCCTCGGCGACCGCGGCTATCAGCGCGTGCTGGATGCCGTGCTCGGCGCGGCGCGCGGCTCGACGCGCATTCTTCAGAACGGCGACCAGCGGCGCTACACGTCCGTCGTCATCGCGACGGTCGTCATCGGTCTGGCGATCGCACTCGTCGCCGGGCCGGCGCCGATTTCGATCGCTTTCCCCGAAGGAGTACTACGCCTGCCGCTGGTTCTGGTGCTCGTGCTGACCGCGGCCGGCGCGATCGCAACCGTGCGGGCGCGCTCGCTGATCGCCGGATTGGTCTGCGTCGGCATCGTCGGCTTCGCGCTGGCGGTCATCTTCATGCTGAACGGCGCGCCCGATCTCGCGCTGACGCAGATCGCGGTGGAGACGCTGCTGGTGATCCTGCTCACCGCCGTGCTGCTGCGCCTGCCGGCGCGCCAGAAACATTCGCGCACGTCCTCTGAGCGGCGGCGGGACGCGATGCTGGCGACCGGTTTCGGCGGCGTGATCTTCATCGCCGTCGCCAGCATGAGCGCGATCCCGATCGATTTGCGGCTTTCCGACTATTTCGGCGAGACGAGCTATCTCGAAGCCTATGGGCGCAATGTCGTGAACGTCATCCTCGTCGACTACCGCGCCATCGACACGCTGGGCGAAATCGCCGTCGTCGCCTTCGCGACCATCGCGGCCTGGGCGCTGCTGCGCGGCCCCGCCGCCAAGCCGCGCATCAAGGAGTAGCCGGCCATGTCCATCATCTTCTCGACCATGTCGCGTCTGTTCTTCGTGCTGATGCTCGTCGTCTCGCTCTACATGCTGTTTCGCGGCCATAACGAGCCGGGCGGCGGCTTCGTCGGCGGGCTGATCGCGGCGCTCGGCTTCGCGCTGCTGGCGCTTGCGCACGACGTCGCGACCGCGCGTCGCGCGCTGATGGTCCACCCCGTCGCGCTGATGGGGGCGGGACTGCTGCTGGCCTTCCTGAGCGGCCTGCCGGGTCTCCTTTCGGATCGCTCGTTCCTCACCCATTGGTGGGCCGAGATCGGCTCGCTTCACCTGGGCACCGCGACCACGTTCGACATCGGCGTCTACTTCGTCGTCATCGGCGGCGTGCTGTGCCTCATCTTCCGTCTTTACGAAGAGGTCGACCAATGAGCCTCGTCTATGCCTTCGCCATCGCCGCGCAAATGGGCTGCGGCGTCTATCTTCTCCTGTCGCGCCATGTCGTACGCATCCTGCTTGGGGTCGTGCTCCTTTCGGCGGCGACGAACCTCCTGATCTTCGTCGCCGGCGGGCTCGTCTTCACGGCGCCGCCGGTCATCGCCCAGGGAACGCAGATGCTGGGCGGCGAGGCCGCCAATCCGCTGCCGCAGGCGCTGATCTTGACCGCCATCGTCATCGGCTTCGCGCTCGTCGCCTTCGCCGCGGCGCTGGTTCTCAAGGCTTACCGCGCCATGGGCTCCGTCTTCACCAGCGAGCAGACCGACGCCGAAGCGCTCGGCACGCCGTTCGACGCGGAGGTGGCGCGCAATGGCTGATTTCCTGAACGAGACGGCGCTCTTCTGGCCGCTCGCCATACCGCTCGCGACGGCGGCACTTTGCGCCGCGCTGTGGTCCCTCCCCCGCTGGCAGCGCGGCGCCAATCTCGTCGGCCTCGGCCTGACGCTTGCCGCCTCGCTCGTGCTTTTGAATGCCGTGATGAGCGACGGCATCCAGGTCAAGCAGTTCGGCGGCTGGGCGCCGCCTTTCGGCATCAGCTTCGTAGCCGACCAGTTCAGCGCGGCGATGGTGGTGATCTCGAGCATCCTGGCGCTCGCCGCCGGCGTGTTCGCCACCGCCGACCTCCGCCGGCGGCAGGAGCGCTCCGGCTTCTATCCGCTCTTCAACGGGCTGATGGTCGGCGTCAACGGCGCGTTCCTGACCGGCGACATCTTCAATCTCTATGTCTGGTTCGAGGTGATGCTGATCACCACGCTCGGCCTGATCACGCTCGACCGCACGCGCGCGCAGCTCGACGGGGCGATCAAATATGCCGTGCTGAACCTGTTCTCGACCATCCTCTTCCTGATGGCGATCGGGCTTCTCTACGGCGTCACCGGCACGCTCAACATGGCCGATCTGGCGATCGTCCTGCCGCAGGCGCAAGGCTCCGTTGCGCTCACCGTCGCGGCAATGATGTTCCTGCTCGCCTTCGGCATCAAGGCGGGCTTCTTCCCGATGTTCTTCTGGCTGCCGGCCTCCTACCACACGGCGTCGATCATCGTGTCGGCGGTGTTCGCGGGGTTGCTGACCAAGGTCGGCGTCTATGCCTGCTTCCGCGTCTTCACGCTGCTGTTCGAGGTGGAGGATGGCGGCATACGCCCGCTCGTCGCCTTCTTCGCGGCGGGAACGATGGTGTTCGGCGTCTTCGGCGCGGCGATCCAGTGGGACGTGCGGCGCATCCTGTCGTTCCACATCATCAGCCAGATTGGCTACATCATGCTCGGCCTCGCGATCGCGACGCCGCTCGCGCTGGCCGGGGCCGTCTTCTACATCATCCACCACATCGTGGTGAAGGCGAACCTGTTCTTCGTCGCCGGCGCCATCCACCGCGCGACCGGCACCTACGACCTGCGCAAGGCGGGCGGGCTGATGAAGTCCTCGCCGCTGCTCGCCGTCCTCTTCCTCATTCCCGCGCTCTCGCTGGCCGGCATTCCGCCGCTTTCCGGCTTCTGGGCGAAGTTCATGGTCATCGATGCGTCGTTCCGGGGAGATGCCGCGTGGCTGGGCGCGGTGGCCCTTTTCGTCGGCCTCCTCACCGTCTTCTCCATGAGCAAGATCTGGATCGAGGCGTTCTGGAAGGACAGCCCGCGCAAGACCGCGCGCGTGCGCTCCGTGCCTGCCGGGATGCTCGCGCCGATCGCGGCGCTGTGCGCGATCACGCTTGTCATCGGGTTCAATCCCGAGCCGCTGGTCGCCTTCTCGCATCTGGCCGCCGACACGATGGCGGACCAGGCGCAGTTCATCGCCGCCGTCTTCAACGAGCGCCAGATCGCAGGAGTGCAGCCATGACCGCCCTCGCCTCTCGCACCGTCACCGCGCTTTCGCTGGCGGGCATCTTCCTGAAGGAACTCGTCGTCTCGTCCGTCGCCGTCGCGCGGCAGGTGCTGGGCGAGAAGGACGCGATCGCGCCGGCGATCCTCGCCGTGCCGGTCGACCTCAGGACCCGCGCCGGCGTCACGACGCTCGCCAACTGCGTGACGCTGACGCCCGGCACGACCTCGCTCCATGTCAGCGAGGACATGTCGACGCTCTACATCCACGTCCTCGACGCGCCGTCCGGCGACGAAGTCATCGCGGGCATCAAGCAAACGTTCGAGGCGCGCATCAAGGAGATCGAAGGATGATCGAATTTCTGGACAATTCGCTGTCGACCATCGCGGCGGTCCTGATCACCGTGCTGATGGTGCCGCTCGGGCTCTCGGCCCTCAGGATGGCGACCGGGCCCGGCTATGCCGACCGCTTCGTCGCGCTCGACATGCTGACCGGCATCGCGGTCGCCGTCGCCGGCCTGACCATGATCGCGACGGGTCGGCGGGAATTCCTCGACATCGCCTTCGGCATCGCGCTGATCGGGTTCCTCGCCACCTGCTCGCTCTCCGCACTCCTGGAAAAGAAGAAGGGAGACGACTGATGCTGGTCATTCTTTCCCTCCTCCTCAAGCTCGCCGGCGTGGCGTTCCTGTGCATCGCGGGGCTCGGCGTCGTGCGGTTGTCCGACCCGTTCCAGCGCATGCACGCGGCGACCAAGGCCGGAACGCTCGGCGCGGGCCTCGTCATTCTCGGCACGATCGTCGCGCAAGGGGCGACCGACGCCACCATCATCGGCGTGCTGACTATCGTCTTCCTGCTGCTGACGGTGCCCGTCGCAGGCCATCTCCTCGGCCGTGCGGCCTATGTCTCGGGCGCCAAGCTTTCGCTGCGCGGGGGCAATGCGCTCGACGGCGTTCTCGAACGTTCGACCCGGCCGCTCGACGAGCGGATGGGTTGGCTGCCGGTCGAAGCGCCTGCAACGCAGGAGGCCGCGCCGAGCATCATCGCGCGCCAGCGACGCCCGCAGATCGTGTCGCTGCCGCAGCTCGAAGCGGTGCGTTTCGCGGTGATCGACGGCCATGTCGAGCCGGTCGCGGCGCGCGCGCTGGCGATCGCGGCACAGAACCGCGCCGAGCTGTCCGCCCATGTCGTGATCGATACGCATGCGATCGACACCGCCGAAGACCCCGCGCAGATGCGGCGGCTGATCCGCGAACGGGCGGGCAAGGCGATCCACACGCTTCGGGGCCTGAAAGGCGCCGACAGCGCGCTGAACTATGACGAGGGTGATCCGGAACACCTGCTCGCCTGCGAGCGGATGGGCGAAGTGCTGCTGGTCCTGCCCTGCGAAGGCTGGTTCCATCATCAGGTGGACGGGCGACGGAACCTGACGACGTGGGAACCGGACGGACTGCTTCGCCTGCCCGGAGTTCATCGCGGACCCGTGCTGTTCGCCGGCACGCGCTCCGGCACCGAGACGCTTGTCGTGCGCGACTGCGGCGAGGATCATCTGGCCGCTCTGGTGGAATGGGCGTTGCTGGCGGGCCTGTGGTCGGTCACGCGCATCGTCCATGTCGCTGATACCGGCCTCGACGGGCGTCCTGTCGAAGAGATCGCGCGCCGGTTCGGCTGCACTTATGAGAGCCGGTCCGCTCTCGAAGACGATTGCGCGATCCCGCACGACCTTGCCAACGCCGTCGTCGTCCTCGGCCGGACGCCGCGGCCGCTGCGGACGAACTGGTTCGGCGCGCATTGGCGCGCGCGCATTGCGCCGGGCATGACGGGCGACGTCCTCGTCATGGAAGCGCCGCAACGCGAGACGGGGGCGTAAGTCTGGTGCAGCGGCGCGGAAATGCGCTATTGGCTCTGTCCATGCCATCGCGCCTGCGCCGAACCCTGCCGCTGACAGTGGCCCTGCCGCTCTTCGTGGCGATCGCGATGTTCGTCGTCGCGGTCGGCACGACGCAGCTCGGCATCCGACTGCTGCAGGCCAACAGCGAATCCGCGCTGCGCGACCAGGCCGTCGTGTTTCTCGATGCGGTGGCCGGCAACATCGCCGCCGAAACGGCGGATGCTCCGGGCGCGGTGGAGCAGCAGCTTGCGGCGTCCCTGACCTTTCGCACCGCGCTTCTCGAAGAAGCCATCGCGGCGCGCTGGACGGACGCGGCGGGCCAAAGGCAGACGATGGTTCGCGGCGAAAGCCACCGGCCGCTTCTGGTCGCGGCGCTCGACGAAGCCGCATCGCTCGGCGCCAACGCGACGGCGGTTCACGCCTATCCGGATCGGGCGCTGGTTCTGGTGCTGCGTACCTACGCGATGGACGACCAGATCTTCCTGCTCGCGGCGACGTTCGACGCCACGCCCGTGATCGAGGCGGCGGATGCGACTTCCAGCATTGCGCTCGGCATCGATTTCCTGGTCGCGATCCTTGCCGCCGTCGCGGTCTATGCGATCACCCGGCGGGTGCTTGCGCCGCTCGACACCTTCATCAACCGGCTCGCCGATCAGGATGCCCTCGAAACGGAGCCGGCGCCATGGCGGCAAGGCGACGAGTTGCGCCAGCTCGAGGCGGCTCTGGCGCTGCGCGAGCGCTCGGAGGCCGAGCGCGTTCGGCTTCTGGAGCAGATGGCGCAGCAGGAGCGCGATGCGCTGCTCGCCCGCATGGCGGCCGGCATCGCGCATGAAGTGCGCAACCCGCTCGCGGGGCTCAAGAACGGCGTTTCCACGCTCAAGCGGTTCGGCGACCGCCCCGACGTGCGCGACCAGACGCTCGACCTCATCGAAAAGGGTCTCGACAGCATCGGCCGCGTCGTCGACGTGACGCTGTCGACCTATCGGCGGCGGTCGGGCAACAGCCGACTTGCCGCGCGGGACATTCGCGATCTTGATCTCCTGATCCAGCCCGAGGCGCGGCGCGTGGGCGTCGAATTGCAGTGGGTACTCGACGAAACGGTCGCGATCGAAGTCGATGCCGACGCGCTGCGCCAGATCCTGATCAATCTCATGCTCAACGCCGTGCGCGCCTCGCCCGAAAACGGCACCGTGACCGTCACGCTTTCGCGCGATCCCGGCGACCACACGGTTTCGCTCGCCGTCAAGGACGAGGGCAAGGGCATGCCGCCGGAGATGGTTGCGGCGATCATTTCCGGCCGGCTCGAAGAACTTCCCGCCGAGCGCGGCATCGGCATCTGGGTCGTCGCCAACCTCGTCGAGCGGATCGGCGCGAGCCTCTCCATCCGCAGCGAGGATGGCGTCGGAACAATGGTCCGGATTACGCTTACCGAACCGCCCGCCTCGGCCAAGGACACGTGACGCGATGACAACTTCCCTCATCCTCCTCGTCGAGGACGACGCCACGCTCGGCGCCTCGCTGCGCCAGCGGCTCGAACTGGAAGGCTTTCGCGTCGACTGGGCACGGTCGGCGGCGCAGGCGCATGAGGCGCTCGCCACGCTCGATCCGGCGATCATCCTCTCCGACATCCGCCTGCCGGATGGCGACGGCGAGACGGTGATGCGCCGCCATTTCGGCCGCGTCGGCCTGGTGCCGACGATCTTCATGACCGCCTATGGCGATATCGACCAGGCGGTGCGGCTCGTCCGCGAGGGTGCGCTCGACTACGTCACCAAGCCGTTCGACCTCGACAGGCTGGTCGACGAACTGCAGGGGATCGCGCGCCGGACGGCTGGGCGGGGCGCGACGGCCGATCCCTTTTCGGCGAGCGCTGCGATGCGGCCGATCGGCGAGACGCTTAAACGCGCGGCCGCAACCGACCTGCCCGTGCTGCTGCTCGGCGAGACGGGAACCGGCAAGGAGGTCGCCGCGCGGTTTCTTCATGCAAGCGGGCCGCGCGCGGGCGCGCCTTTCGTGGCCGTCAATTGCGGCGCGCTGCCCGGCGAACTCGCCGATTCCATGATCTTCGGCCATGAGCGCGGCTCGTTCACCGGGGCGGTCGGCGCACATCGCGGCTTTCTCGAAGAGGCCGAAGGCGGCACGCTCTTCCTCGACGAGATCGGCGACCTGCCGCTGCCGCTTCAGGTGAAGCTTTTGCGGGTGCTGGAAACGCGCGAGTTCCGGCGAGTGGGCGGCAGCGAGATGCGGCGATTCGAGGGTCGGCTCGCATGCGCCACGAACAGGGATCTGTCGGCTCTTGTCGCCGCCGGCTCGTTCCGCGAAGACCTCTGGTTCCGCATCAACGTCATCGCCTGCACGCTGCCGCCGCTGCGCGAACGTCCGGACGACATTGCCGGGCTGTTGCGCGGGTTCGTTCAATCGGCGGCGCGGAAAACCGGCCGAAACGTGCCGTCGATCGACGGCTCGGCGCTCGATGCGGCGCTGAGCCATGGCTGGCCGGGGAACATCCGCGAGATGATCAACCGCGTCGACCGCGCGGTGGCGCTGGGCGACGGCTCGGCATTGACCGCTCGCGATCTCTTCCCGGACGGCGGCGGCGCGCGGCCCGATCGTTCCAAGCCAGACCCGAACGACGAAACGCTGCTCGAAGTGCGCGAGGCGGCCGAGCGCAGGCACATCGTCGCGGCGCTGGCGCGGACCGGGCATTCGCCGAAGGAGGCGGCCGATCTGCTCGGCATCTCGCGAACCACGCTGTGGGAGAAGATGCGCCGCTACGGGATCGACGGCGCGGAGTGATCCCTATGTCCGCTCGTCGGCGATGATCTTGCCGTCATTGGGAAGCTGGCCGACCGGGACGATCTCGACCGCGCCCTTGAGCTTGGTGAGTTCGGCAAGCTTTGCTGCGGCCCGGTCGCCGAGGGATGGGTCCGTGTGCTCGATCTTCAGGACCATCGCGTCCTGCTCATTCGCGCGGGTGACGACGAGGCGCATGCGGCCTGCGATGCCGAGCGCCTTGCCGAGCGCGGCGATCTGCTCGGGCCGCACGAACATGCCCTTAACCTTGGTCGCCTGGTCGGCACGGCCCATCCAGCCGGCGATGCGGCGGACGCCGCTCGTCGAAGGCAGCACCCGCGACATGTCGCCGGTCGCGAAGCGGATCAACGGATAGTCGCGGTTGAGGCGGGTGACGACGATCTCGCCGACTTCGCCATCGGGCAGCGGATCGTCGGTGCCGGGACGCACGATCTCCAGCACGACGCCGTCATTGACCACCATGCCCTCGCCGCCATCCTCATAGGCGACGATGCCGAGATCGGCCGTGCCGTAGCATTGGACGACCGCGATGCCGCGTTCGACGAGTTCGGCCCGCAGGCTTGGCGGCAGCGCCGCTCCGGAGACGATGGCGCGCCGGATGGAGGAGGCCAGATTTGCCTCGGCGGCCTTGTCGAGCAGTATCTTCAGGAAATCGGGCGTGCCGATATAGACGGTCGGCTGGAACTGGGCGATCGCGACGATCTGGTCGGCGGTATTGCCGGGGCCGGCCGGGATGACGGCGCAGCCGAGCGCGTGCGCTCCGCTCTCGAACATCGCGCCGGCCGGCGTCAGATGATACGAGAACGTGTTGAGGACGATGTCCTGCGGCCCGACGCCCGCCGCCGCCAGGGCCTTTGCAGCGCCCCACCAATCCCTGCCATGGCCTTCCGGATCGAAGATCGGGCCGGGCGAGATGAAGAGCCGGGCGAGCGCGCCTACGGGCGTCGCCGTCAGCCCGCCGAAAGGCGGGTCCTTGGCCTGCAAGTCGACCAGTTCGGATTTTCGAAGCACCGGCACCGCGCCGAGGGCGTCGCGCGAGGTGAGTGCGGCGACATCGACGCCCGCAAGGCGCGCGGCCCAGAAGGGCTGGTGTTCCATCGCGCGCGAAATCTGCGTCCGCATCGCCGCCAGAAGATCGGCGTCGCCGCTCGGCGCGATGTCTCGATGCTCGACCATGCGGCCTCCCTGGTGGGTCATGATCTCAGGCCAGCCAGCGCTTGCGGCGCTTGTAGTGCTTCACGTCGCGGAACGACTTGCGCCCCTCGCCGCCGACGCCGAGGTAGAATTCCTTGACGTCGTCGTTCTCGCGCAGTGCCTTCGCCTCGCCATCGAGGACGACGCGGCCGGATTCGAGGATGTAGCCGTATTTGGCGTAGCGCAGGGCGACATTGGTGTTCTGCTCGGCGAGCAGGAAGGAGACGCCCTGCTCGTCGTTGAGCTTCTTCACGATCTCGAAGATTTCCTCGACGAGCTGCGGTGCCAGGCCCATGGACGGCTCGTCCAGGAGGATCATCTTCGGCCGCGACATCAGCGCCCGGCCGATCGCCGTCATCTGCTGCTCGCCGCCGGAGGTGTATCCGGCCTGGCTCGTGCGCCGCTCGCGCAGGCGCGGGAAATACTGGTAGACGAGTTCGAGGTCGTCGCGGATCGCCGCCGCCCCGTCCTTGCGGGTGAAGGCGCCGGTCATCAGATTGTCCTCGACCGACAGATGGCCGAAGCAATGGCGGCCCTCCATGACCTGGATGCAGCCGCTGCGCACGAGCTGGTTCGGCGACAGCGACTGGACCTGCGCGCCGTCGAAGACGATCGAGCCCTTGGTCACCTCACCGCGCTCGGCATGGAGCAGGTTGGAGATCGCCTTCAGCGTCGTGGTCTTGCCGGCGCCGTTGGCGCCCAGAATTGCCGTAATGCCGCCGCGCGGGACCGACAGCGAAACGCCCTTCAGAACCAGGATGACGTGGTCGTAGATCACCTCGATATTGTTGACCGAGAGGATCGGCTCGGCGGTATCGGCAAGCGGTGCGGTGGTCGGGTTCATCGCGGTTTCCATCTCGTGGAAAGAAACGCGGCGGGGACGTTTCCCCGCCGCGGATACTGGCTCGTTACTCGGCGCACTCGTCGTTCATCTGCCAGGGCTGGTTGGCCGCGGCATAGTCGGCGGCCGCCTTCTCGACCAGCGGGTCGATGACCGCGCGATCGGCCGTCAGCAGGTCGGAGACCTTGACGAACTTGGTGCCGTCCCACTCGATCATCCACGCGCTCGCATGGCCGGTGTGGTTCGAGCAGCTCATGGCGAAGGGCGCCATCATCTCCTCGGCGCCGAGTTCGGCAAGGCGCGCCTCGTCGAGATTGACATTCTCGAGGCCCTTGCGAAGCTGCTCCTGGTTGATCATCGGCGTGCCGGCCTCTTCCTGCGCGGCTTCCACCGCTTCCGCCAGAATCACCGACATCAGGATGCCGCGCTGGTAGGCGGTCGAATCGAACTCGCCGGCGCCCTGGTTGAGCTGCGACTTGCCGGCGTCGACGACGTGCGTCTTCACGTCCTGCATCAGCTTCGAGTCGGAATCGACGAAGTTCCAGGAAATGGCGCGATAGCCCTTGGCTTCCTCGCCGACGAGATTGAGGTCGGGCTCATGCGCACCCCACCAGACGGAAACGAACTGCTCCATCGGGTAGCGCGTCTTGACCGCCTCGGTGATGGCGCCGGCGTTCATCGCGCCCCAGCCCCACATGACGACGAAGTCGGGACGCTCGCGGCGGATCTGCAGCCACTGTGCCGACTGGTTCTGCATCTCCGTCAGGCCGACCGGGATCGGCAGGAACTCGAAGCCGTGGGTTTCGGCCAGAGCTTCGAACAGCGGGATCGGCTCCTTGCCGTAGGGATGATCGAGATGCAGGAAGGCGATCTTCTTGCCTTCGAGGCTGTCGAGATTGCCATCCGAAATGCCCTGCATGATCATCGACGCGCCGTCCCAATAGGAGGTCGGCGGGTTGAAGGACCATTTGAACGTCTTGCCGTCCTGCATGGCCGAGAAGCCGTAGCCGGGCGCATACATCGGGATCTCGTCGACGCCGGCGCGCGGCAGCACCTGCAACGTGATGCCGGTCGACCAGGGCTGGGTGACCAGCGCGCCTTCCGACTTCAGCTTCTCGTAGCACTCGACACCCTTTTCGGTGTTGTAGCCGGTCTCGCATTCCTCGAAGGCGATCTTGACGCCGCCGATGCCGCCGTCGCGCTCGTTGAGCATGGTCATGTAGTCGAGCTGGCCGTTCATGTGCGGCGTGCCGGTCGCCGCGAACGGGCCGGTGCGGTAGGACATGTTGGGCAGCTTCAACGTGTCCTGCGCGAATGCCGGCGCGGCGATGCCGGCCGCAAGGATGCCGGCCACAAGAGCCGTGGTGTGCTTCAGTCTCATCAGTCGCTCCTCCACTTGCGCCCGTTCCTCGGGCTTGCCTCAATCAACCCGCACCGCTCACTCCTCAGTGCGGGAATGGCCAGATGATCAGCTTCTCGCGGATGACGGCCCAGAACCGCGCGAGCCCGTGTGGCTCGACGATCAGGAAGCCGATGATCAGCGCGCCGATGATCATGGTGTTCAAATGCTCGACCATGGCCGAGGAAATCGGCAGGCCGAACATGGCCGGCACCGTGCCGATGATGACCGGCAGCGCCACGATCAGGAGCGCGCCGAGATAATTGCCCAGGATCGAGCCCAGCCCCCCAATGATGGCGATGAAGAGCACCCGGAAGGACAACTGGATGTCGAAGAGGTCGGCCTCGGCCGCGCCGCGCCACAGGAAGACGAACAGCGCGCCGGCGATGCCGACGATGTAGGACGAGACGAAGAAGGCCGAGAGCTTCGCCTTCATCAGGTTGATGCCGACGAGCTCGGCCGCGATGTCCATGTCGCGCACCGCCTTCCAGGTGCGCCCGATGCGGCCGCGCGTGACGTTGATCGCAAGGAACGTCACGATGCAGACGACGGACAGGACGACGAAATACTGGCTCATCGCCGAGGCGCGCGCGCCGGTGATCGTGACGCCGAACATTTGCGTGTTCGGCACCTGGATCGCGCCGGAAGCGTTGTAGTTGTAGAGCCAGCCCCATTTCTGGAACAGCCAGACGAGGAAGAACTGCGCGGCGAGCGTCGCGATGGCGAGGTAGAAGCCCTTGATCCTGAGCGAGGGCAGGCCGAAGGCAACGCCGACGGCGGCCGAGAAGAAGCCGGACAGCGCGATGGCCACGATGACGTTCAGTTCGGGAAAGATCGTCACCAGCTTGTAACAGGCATAGGCGCCGACACCCATGAAGGCGCCGGTGCCGAGCGAAAGCTGGCCGGCATAGCCGGTGAGGATGTTCAGCCCGAGAGCGGCGAGCGCGTAGATCAGGACGGGGATCAGAAGCGCGCGGAACATGAAGTCGCTTGCCGTCAGCGGGAAGACGACGAAGGCGACGACGAGGATCAGGGCGAGCAGGAACGCGTCCTGCTTGACCGGAAAGAGGGCGTAGTCCGCCTGATAGCTGGTCTTGTACTGGCCGGCGACGCGATAGAACATGGATTACACCCGCTCGATGATTTTTTCGCCGAAGAGGCCCTGCGGGCGCACGAGAAGCACGAGGAGCGCCAGCATGTAGGCGAACCAGGCTTCCGTGTTGCCGCCCAAAAGCGGCTGGCCCCAATAGATCTCGAAGACCTTTTCGAGGACGCCGATGGCGAGCCCGCCGACGATGGCGCCGGTGACGCTTTCGAGCCCGCCGAGCATCAGAACCGGCAGCGCCTTCAGGGCGATGACTTCGAGCGCGAAGGAGACGCCGGCGCGCGCGCCCCAGACGATGCCCGTCGCCAGCGCGATGATGCCGGAGATGAACCAGACAATGACCCAGATGGTCGACAGCGAGATGCCGACCGAGAGCGCGGCCTGATGGTCGTCGCCGAGCGCGCGGATGGCACGGCCCATCTTGGACTTGTTGAGGAAGACGAGGAGCGCGATGACGAGGAGCACCGCGCCGACGACGGCCGTCAGGTCCTTCTGCTCGATCGACACGAAGCCGCCGAAGGGCTCCAGCACCCAACTTCCGGTCGGGATGCCGAGCTGCGAGGTGATCATCACCTTGTTCTCGCCGCCGAAGATCGTCTCGCCGAGCCCGATCAGGAAAAGCGTCACGCCGATCGTCGCCATGAACAGGATGATGTCCGGCTGGTTGACGAGCGGGCGCAGGACGACGCGCTCGATGGCGACGGCGAGGAAGAACATGACGGCCAGCGTGAGCGGCACGGCGAGCAGTGCGGGAACCCCGCGTTCATGAAGGCCGACCAGCGTCAGCGCCGCGAAGACGACCATGATGCCCTGCGCGAAGTTGAAGATGCGCGAGGACTTGAAGATCAGGACGAAGCCGAGCGCAATAAGTGCGTAGAGGACGCCCGAGACCAGCCCCTCCCAGACGACCTGGAGGAAGAAGTCGGGCGCGGCGACCATGTCGGCGAAGGGCGCCACGAAGATCGAATGCAAGCTTTCCATTCAAAAGTCCTTCCGGTCGCTCAATGCGGCACGCCGAGATAGGCGTCGATGACGGCCTGGTTGTTCTTGACCTCGTCGGGCGGCCCGTCGGCGATCTTCTTGCCGTAGTCGAGCACCACGACGCGGTCGGAGAGGTCCATGACCACGCCCATGTCGTGCTCGATCAGCGCGATCGTCGTCCCGCGCTGCTGGTTCACGTCGAGGATGAAGCGGCTCATGTCCTCCTTCTCCTCCAGGTTCATGCCGGCCATCGGCTCGTCGAGAAGGAGAAGGGACGGCTCCATCGCAAGCGCGCGGCCGAGTTCGACGCGCTTTTGCAGGCCATAGGGCAGCTTGCCGACCGGCGTGCGGCGGATGTGCTCGATCTCGAGGAAGTCGATGATCTCCTCGACCTTCTCGCGATGCTCGATCTCCTCGGCGAGCGCCGGACCGTGCCAGAGCATCTGCCAGCCGATCGACCGCTTCATCAGGACCGAGCGCCCGGCCATGATGTTGTCGAGTGTCGACATGCCCTTGAAGAGCGCGACGTTCTGGAAGGTGCGGGCGATGCCCTGGCGCACCGCGTGGTGCGGCTTCATCGCGCGCCGCTCCTGCCCGCGGAAGGTGATGGTGCCGACCTGCGGCGTGTAGAAGCCGTTGATGACGTTCAGCATCGACGTCTTGCCGGCGCCGTTCGGGCCGATGATGGCGCGGATCTCGCCCTTGCGGACGTCGAACGAGATGTCGGTGATCGCCTTGACGCCGCCGAAGGCGAGCGAGACGTTCTTCACCTCCATCAGCGTCTCGCCCCTGGCGATGCCGTCATCGTCCGGCGCGACGATGATGTGGTGGTCGGGATGGGCGTTCATTCGGCGGCCTCCCGCACCGGCTGGGCCGCGCCGAAGACCGGCGCGTCGACGATCTTCACATTGGCGCTGATCCTTCCCTTGCGCCCGTCCTCATAGGTCACTTCGGTCTCCACGAAACGCACGTCCGAGCCGTCGTAGAGCGCCTCGATCAAGGGGGCGTAGCGGTCGGCGACGAAGGCGCGGCGCACCTTTTGCGTGCGGGTCAATTCGCCGTCGTCGGCGTCAAGTTCCTTGTGCAGGATCAGGAAGCGCCGCACCTGCGCGGCGGCCATCATCGGCTCGGCGGAGAGGCGCCGATTGGTATCCTCGACGTTCTGCGCGATCATCTCGTAGACCAGCGGATGGCCGGCGAGTTCCTGATAGGAGGCGTAGGCGATGTTGTTGCGCTCGGCCCAGTTTCCGACCGCCTGGAGGTCGATGTTGATGAAGGCGGTGGCGAATTCGCGGCCATCGCCGAACGCGACCGCTTCCTTGATGTTGGGGAAGAATTTCAGCATGTTCTCGAGATATTTCGGCGCAAAGAGCGCGCCGCTCGACAGTTTGCCGACATCCTTCGCTCGGTCGATGATCTTGAGCTGGCCGTCCGTGTCGAAGAAGCCGGCATCGCCGGTCTTCACGTAGCCGTCCGGCGTCATCGTCTCGGCGGTCTTTTCCTCTTCCAGATAGTAGCCGGAGAACATGCCGGGTGAGCGGAACTGCACCTCGCCGTCATCGGAAATGCGGATGTCGACATTGGGCGCGGGCGGGCCGACCGTGTCGGAGCGCACTTCGCCGTCCTTCTGGCAGGTCACATAGAGGAAGGCTTCCGTCTGTCCGTAAAGCTGCTTCAAGTTCACGCCGAGCGCGCGGAAGAAGGAGAAGAGGTCGGAGCCGATCGCTTCGCCGGCCGTATAGGCGACGCGGATGTTGGAGAGGCCGAGCACGTTCTTCAGCGGGCCGTAGACGAGGATTTCGCCGATCGCATAGGAGGCGCGGGCGGATGCGGGAACGCTGCGGCCTTCGAGGATCGCCTCGCCATATTTGCGCGCGACCTCGATATAGTGCCGGTAGATGCGCTGCTTGAATTTGCCCGCGTCTTCCATGCGGATGGTGATCGAGGTCAAAAGCCCCTCGAAGACGCGCGGCGGGGCGAAGTAGAAGGTCGGCGCGAGTTCGCGCAAGTCCTGCGCCACGGTCTGGCCGCTCTCGGGGCACGCCATGCAGAAGCCGGCGACATAGCCCTGCGCGTAATTCAGATAGTGATCGCCGACCCAGGCGAGCGGCAGGTAGGCGAGGACGCTGTCCTTCTCCGTCAGGCGATCAAAAGTGACCGTATCCTGCGCGGCCTTGACCGCATTCTTCGCCTTCAGCATCACGCCCTTGGAGCGCCCGGTCGTGCCGGACGTGTAGAGCATGATCGACACGTCCTCGCCGGAGCCGTTGCGGATCGCTTCTTCCCAGCGGGTCGCCGCCTGGCGGTCGGCCATCTGCGCCCGGCGGCCCATTTCCTGCACGTCTTCGAAATCATGCAGGGCGCGCTTGTCGTAGTCGACGAGGCCGCGCGGCTCGTCATAGATGACGGCGCGAAGCGAGGTCAGGCGGTCGGCGAAGCTGTTGAGCTTGTCAACCTGCTCCTGGTCCTGGACGACCGCGAAGCGAACATCGGCATGGGAGACGACATAGGCGAGTTCGTCGGCGACGGCGTCGGCATAGACCGGCACCGGAACGCCGCCGAGCGACTGCACGGCGCAGACCGCCCAATAGAGCTTCGGCCGGTTGGCGCCGATGATGGCGACCTTGTCGCCATGCTTGAGGCCGAGCCCGGCAAGGCCCGTCGCGAAGTCGCGAATCTCGTCGCGCTGCTGGCTCCACGTCCAGCTTTGCCAGATGCCGCGGTCCTTGTGGCGCATGGCCGGACGCGTCCCGAACATCTCCGCATTGCGCAGGAGATACTTCGGAAACGTATCGGGCAAGGTTTGAGCCTCAGCCAATGTCGTTCCTCCTCGGACAACGTTGCGCCCGTTCCTCCCGGGGTTGGCCCCCTGTTCTTGAAGAGGAAAGTTCCACGAATCGATTGCACGTTCAACTTGCGCCTTGACAGACAGCCGGCTTGATTGTCTCTTAACTCGGCAGCGCGTCTGTCCTTGCCGTCACGATCCGTAATTCGCAAGCCGCTCGACCGCGAGCGGGCGGATGATTCCGGGCTCGAGCGCGATCAGCCCCTCGTCGGCGAGCTCCTTCAGGCACCGATTGGCGACCTGACGGGAAATGCCGGCCAGATGGCCAAGCTCCTCCTGCGTTATCTCGATGACGCCGCGCACCTGCGGGCACAGGACCGGATTGCAGATCCACGACAGGTTGCGCGCCACGCGCGCCTTGGCGTCGAAGGAGCGGTCGTGCTCGGTGACGGCTATGAACTGGCCGAGACGCTCGTTGAGCTGGCGCACCAGGAAGCGATTGAACCCGACGCTGTTCTTGCACAGCCAAACGAAGGTCGCCCGGTTCATCAGCAGAAGATGCGTGTCGCGCAGCGCGACGAGGTCGTATTTCCGTTCCTCGTTCTTGAGCATCGAGCCTTCGCCCAGCCAGCCCCCCGCCCCGATGCCGGCAAAGGTGATCGCCTTGCCGCTGAGCGCGACGGCGCTCATCTTGACGAGGCCGGTGACGACACCCGTCCACGCATCGAGCCGGTCGCCGCGATGGCAGATATAGCTGTCCTTGACGTAGTGACGCTCGGTGATGCCCTTTGCGGCATGTTCGATCACGTCGTCGGTCAGTTCCTCCGCCCAGATCGCGGATCGCACGAGGTCGATTTTGCTGGTCATCCGATACCTGAGATTGTGCCCCGGCCAGCTTCATGGATGGGCAGGCAATGTCAAGCCGATAGAGGCTGCGGCGCGGCGTACCCTAGATTCGCACGACGAATGCGTCCCGCGGCAGGGCGGAGAGGATTTCCGGCCCGTCCGCGCGCAATATGACGATGTCTTCCAGCCGGATGCCGAAGCGGCCGGGAAGATAGATGCCGGGCTCGATCGAAAACACCATGCCCTCCTCCAGCACCGTATCGGACGAGGCGGTGATGTAGGGCGGCTCGTGGATGTCGATGCCGAGGCCGTGGCCGGTGCGGTGGACGAAGTATTCGCCGTAGCCGGCATCCTCGATCACCTGACGCGCGGCGCGGTCGACCGTGCTTGCCGGAACGCCCGGCCGCGCGGCAGCGAGCGCCGCCTGCACCGCCTTCTCCACGATCGAATGGATCTGGCCGTATCCTTCCGGCGCCTCGCCGATGATCGCCATGCGCGTCATGTCGCTTGGGTAGCCGCCGATGCGCCCGCCGATGTCCATGACCACCGCGTCGCCCTCGCGCAGAACGCGCGCCCCGGTCGAGTGGTGCGGATGGGCGCCGTTCTCGCTTGCGCCGATGATGGAGAATTGAACGCGCCCGCCATGGGCGGCGAAGTGCTCGTCGACGAGGTCGGCCACTTCGGTTTCGGTCATGCCGGGCTTCATCTGAGCCCACGCGGCTTTCATCGCCTCGTCGTTCAGGAGCGCGGAGGCCTTGAGACGGCGATATTCGCTGTCGTCCTTCATCGCGCGCAGGCGTCCGACCGTGTCGTCTGTGAAAGCCCGCTCGATGCCGGGCAATGCGTCGATGAGGAGCAGCGCGAAATCGGCGCGCATCGTCTCGTCGAGGACGAGCCGGCCGGCGCGCGCCGGGAAGAGGTCGGCCAGTGCGGCCTGAAGCGCCGCGTTCGGGCCGTCGGCATCGGCCCATTCGAACATCGGCAGGTCGGAGGAAAGCCGTGCAGCCTCGGCGTTGAGCGCGGGCATGAGGAAGCCGGCCTTCTCGCTTGCGACGAGGAGAAGGCAGGGCCGCTCGTCCGGATGGGGATGGAACCCGGCCAGCCATTCCATGTGCGAGCCGGGCCCGAGCGCGACGAGGCCGGTTCCGGTCTTTTCCATTTCCGCGCGCAGACGCGTGAACCGTTGGGCGACGATGTCGGACACGGGGCTTCTCCAGTGCGATTTCGGGCGTCGAGGATGACGGGCCGCGAGAGAAATCCCGCGGCCCGTCAATGCGTTGTCAGTTCTTGTCGACGAGACGGTAGAAGACGAAGTCCGACGTCGCGCCGTTGACGAAGCCTTCAACGTTCGGGCGCATGCCGACCTGCTTGACCGCCTGGAACATGATGACAAAGGGCGCCTTGGCCTGAACCTGGCCCTGCAGGTCCAGATACATCTGGTTGCGCTTGTCCTGGTCCGGTTCGGCGAGCGCGGCGAGCGTCGCCTCGTTCATCTCCTGGGGTACGGCCCAGGCGTTGCGCCAGGTCGTGGTCGAGGCGTATTTGTCGTCCGCATTGTCGGCATTGTAGGCGAATGCCTTGGCGTTCGAATGCGGGTCCATGAAGTCCGGGCCCCAATAGAGCAGCATCGCCTCATGCGCCCGCTCGCGGTAGCGCGTGATGACCTGCGCGCCGGTGCCCGGCAGGATCTCGAAATTGATGCCCGCCTCGGCGAAGGTCGACTGCAGCGACTGCGCCATGTCGGTGAAGGGCGTCGAGTTGATGACGTCGAGCGTCACGGTGATCGGAAGCTCCACACCGCCCTCTTCGAGAATCTGCTTGGCCTTCTCGGGGTCGTAGGTGAAGGGCGTCTCTTCCAGCGCGCCGGGGAAGCCGGCCGGCCAGAACGCCTGATGGACCTGCATCTGACCCTTCAGGAAGGTGTCGGCCATGCCCTGATAGTCGACGAGGTAGCGCGAGGCTTCCCACAGCGCCTCGTTGGTCAGCGCCTCGACCTTCTGGTTGAACGAGAACCAGTGGACGGCCGCCTGCGGATAGGTCTCGACCTCGACATTCTCGTTGCCTTCGAGCGAGCCGACCTGATCGGGCGTCAGGTTCTTGGCCATGTCGACATCGCCCGATTCCAGCAGCAATTGCTGCGTGGCGGCTTCGGCGACATGGCGGATGATGACCGAGCCGATGGCCGGCGCGCCGCCGAAATAGTCCGGGTTGGCGTCGATGGTCAGGAGTTCGGCCGGGCGGTAGACGCGCAGCTTGAACGGGCCGGTGCCGGCGGAGTTGGCGTTGAGCCAGGCATTGCCGAGGTCGCCATCCGCTTCGTTCTCCATCACCGCGACTTCGTCGACGACCGAGGCCGGGCGCGCTGCGATGACGTTGAGGACGTAGTTGGGCGAGAAGTCGCCTTCATACTTGATGGTGACCGTGTTCTCGCCGAGCGTAACCATCTGCTCGATGTTCTCCGGCGTCCAGCCGAGGCCAGCGAGGATGAAGGCGGGCGCCTTGTTGAGGACGAGAACGCGCTTCCACGAGAACAGCACGTCCTGCGGGCGGAGCGGATTGCCCGAGTGGAAGGTGACGCCGTCGCGCAGGGTGAAGGTAATGGTCTTGGCTTCCGCGTCGACTTCCCATTCGGAGGCGAGGCCCGCGGCCAGCGTCTCGGTGTCGGCCGCGTCGTACTGGACGAGCCGGTCGTAGACGTTGGTGACGAACTCGCCCGACGAGAACTCGTAGGCCTGCGCCGGATCGATGGCGACGATGTCGTCGATGTTCTGCGCCACGACGAGCACGTCGTCGGGCGTTGCCGCATAGGCGGCACTGAGCGGCATCGCGGCCGACAGCATCGCGACGAGCATGGCATGCTTCAGGATTTTCATGGTTTCGTTCTCCCTGATGAAGTGGTCCCCGCCGGCCGCCCTTGACTGAGCGGTCCGGTCGAATGGTTGAGTTCCGTGACGACGCGCGCGGACGTGTCCGCGGCGTCGCCCTCCTGGCGCGGGCGCAGGATCGACATGGTGCCGGTCCAAAGGATGCGGGCCGCGCGATCGGTCTCGTTCGCCCAGCTATGGTCGCTGGAGCCGCGAAAATGCAGGCTGTCGCCTGGTCCCAGCCGGATCGTCTCGCCATCGACGGTCTGCACGATCTCGCCTTCGAGCACGTAGAGCAACTCGTCGCCCTCGTGATTCACCATTTCCGAATGGTGGCCGGGCGGCACGATCATGACGAAGGACGAAAGCCCCCTGCCCGAGAACTCGGCGTGGAGACGCTGGTAGCTGACCGAGGAGCCGGGCAGCGAGAAGGTGGGCCGGCTCGCCGCCCGCGTCACGCCGTCGCCGATCGAGGGCGTGGCGACGAAATAGTCGATGTCGACGCCTAGCCCGCGCGAGATGCCCGCCAGCGCGCCCAGCGACGGCGTCGCGTGGTCGCGCTCGACCTGGCTCAGGAACCCGACCGAGAGGCCGGCGGCCTCGCCGAGCGCCTGCAGCGTCATGTGAAGCTGGCGACGCCGGGCACGGATCAGCGCGCCGATCCTCGGCTGGCCGATGGCCTGTTGCGGTTCTCGCTGCGGAACGTTCACCCGTCGACGCGCTCCATCAAAATTTTTTTGATAGAAGCAAAATTTCTTGTATGATCCAAGCACGAAATTTGCCGGGCGCCGATTTTTGTTCCGGTCCTTGAGCGAACCACGAAAGCAGGCTGATGACGGCAGAGCCGGTGAGCGCGACGACGACGGCAGGACGCGATCCGCGCATCGCCGCCATGGGTCGCGCGGGCCGCGGCATCGCCGCGCTCGGCGGCTTCGCCGCCACCATCGCATTCACCTTTCTCGGCCTTCTGGCGATCACCTTCTTCATCGGCCGCGTCATCCCGATCGACCCGGTTCTCGCCGTCGTCGGCGACCGGGCTCCGCAGGAAGTCTACGAGCGCGTGCGCGTCGAGATGGGTCTCGACCGGCCGCTGATCATTCAGTTCGTCTCCTATGTCGGCGACGTTCTGACCGGCGATTTCGGCCAGTCCGTCACGACGGGGCGGCCGGTGATCGAGGATCTCGCCCGCGTCTTCCCCGCGACGCTGGAAATGGCGACGCTCGGCATCATCATCGGCGTCGCGCTCGGCGTGCCGATGGGCGTCATCGCCGCGTCGCGCCAGAGCAGCCTGACCGACCAGGCGATCCGCGTGATCGGCCTCCTCGGCTATTCCGTGCCGGCCTTCTGGCTCGGCCTGATCGGACTTCTGCTCTTCTACGCGAGGCTGCAATGGGTGGCGGGACCCGGCCGCATCGACATCTTCTATGACGGCCTCGTGCCGACGGTGACCGGGCTGATGCTGGTGGATTCGCTCATCGCCGGCGATCTCGACGTGTTCTGGAACGCCGTCAGCCACCTCGTCCTGCCCGCCGCCATCCTCGGCTTCTTCAGCCTTGCCTACATCGCGCGGATGACGCGCTCCTTCATGCTCGACCAACTCTCACAGGAATATGTGACGACGGCGCGGGTGAAGGGCGTGCCGGAGCGGCAGGTCATCTGGCGCCACGCCTTCCGCCCGATCCGCGTGCCGCTCATCACCGTCATCGGGCTTTCCTATGCCGGGCTGCTGGAAGGGTCGGTGATGATCGAGACCGTGTTTTCGTGGCCGGGCATCGGCAATTATTTGACCAGCGCATTGCTGAATGCAGACATGAACGCCGTGCTCGGCGCGACGCTGGTCATCGGCGCTGTGTTCATCGCCATCAACAAATTGTCGGACGTGCTCTATCGCGTGCTCGATCCGAGGGCGCGGTGATGGGCTCGATGGAACTCCTGCTTGCACAGTGCTCGACGTTGCCCCCCTCTGTCCTGCCGGACATCTCCCCCGCATGGGGGGAGATCAGCCAACCGCAAAGGTCGACGCGCGTGATCTCCCCCCATGCGGGGGAGATGTCCGGCAGGACAGAGGGGGGCGCGCAAGGGCGCAACCCTGTCAACGAATGGGCCAGCAATCGATGACCACCCGCGAATGGCTCCTCACCGAATCCCCATCCTCGCGCATGCAGGCGCGGCTGGGGCGGTCCTATCGTGTCTGGCGGGCGCTGATCCGCAATCCGCTCGCCGTCGTCGGTGCGATCATCATCCTGGCGCTCGTCATCCTCGCGCTCTTCGCGCCGTTCTTCGCCACCCACTCGCCCTATACCGGCCAGCTCACCCAGCGCCTCCTGCCGCCGAGCGGCGACTATCTTCTCGGCACGGACGAACTCGGCCGCGACATCTGGTCCCGCATCGTCTACGGCGCGCGGATCACGCTGGTGATCGTGCTGCTGGTCGGGGCCATCGCGGCGCCGCTCGGCCTCTTCCTCGGCGCCATTTCCGGCTATTTCGGCGGCTGGACGGACCGCATTCTGATGGGCATCACCGACGTCTTCCTGTCGATGCCGAAGCTGATCCTGGCGCTCGCCTTCGTCGCAGCGCTCGGGCCCGGCATCGAGAACGCCGTCATCGCCATCGCGATCACCTCCTGGCCGGCCTATGCGCGCATCGCACGCGCCGAGACGCTGACCCTGCGCAATTCGGAATTCATCGCCGCCGTGCGCCTGCAGGGCGCCTCGGCGTTGCGCGTCATCCTTCGCCACATCATTCCGCTGTGCACTTCGTCGGTCATCATTCGTGTGACGCTCGACATGGCGGGCATCATCCTGACCGCCGCCGGCCTCGGCTTCCTCGGTCTCGGCGCGCAGCCGCCGCTGCCCGAATGGGGCGCGATGATCTCGCGCGGCCGCTCCTTCATCCTTGACCAATGGTGGGTCGCCACCATGCCGGGCTTCGCCATCGTCATCGTCAGCCTCGGCTTCTGCTTCCTCGGCGACGGTCTGCGCGACGTGCTCGATCCGAAGAGCGGAGCCAAGTCGTGAGCGACCTCCTCGACGTGAAAAAACTGCGCGTGACCTTCCCGACCGCGTCGGGACCGGTCGACGTGGTCAAGGACATCTCCTTTTCGCTCGGGCGCGAACGGCTCGGCATCGTCGGAGAGAGCGGGTCCGGCAAGACCATGACCGGCCGCTCGATCCTGCGGCTGATCCGCCCGCCCGGCAAGGTGACCGCCGAGCGCATGGACTTCGAAGGCACGGAGCTTCTCGCCATCTCGGAACCCGCGATGCGCAAGGTGCGCGGCGCGCGCATCTCGATGGTGATGCAGGACCCGAAATTCTCGCTCAACCCGGTCATGACCGTGGGCGAGCAGATCGGCGAGGCGCTGGCCGTCCACGAGAAGCTGCCGCGCCGACGGGTCAAGCAGCGCGTCCTGGAGATGCTCGAGGCGGTGCAGATCCGAGAGCCCGAGCGCGTCTTCGGCCTTTATCCGCACGAGGTTTCGGGCGGCATGGGCCAGCGGGTGATGATCGCCATGATGCTGATCCCCGAACCCTCGATCCTGATCGCCGACGAGCCGACCTCCGCGCTCGACGTGTCCGTGCAGGGCGAAGTCCTGTCGATCATGAACGACCTCGTGACCCGCAAGGGCATGGGGCTGATCTTCATCAGCCACGACCTCCACCTCGTCTCCGCCTTCTGCGACCGCATCCTCGTCATGTATCGCGGCGAGATCGTCGAGGAATGCCGGGCCGATGCGCTCCACGCGGCGACCCATCCCTATACGCGCGGCCTGCTCGCCTCCGTGCCCCGCCTCGGCGAGACGCGCGCGGAACTGCCCGTGCTCGACCGCAGTGCCTGGGAAACGGCATGAGCGCGATCTCCCTGACGAACGTCTCCATCGCCTATGGCGGCAACACCGTCGTCCACGACGCCTCGTTCGAGGTCGCGCCGGGCGAGAGCTTCGCGCTGGTCGGCGAGAGCGGATCGGGCAAGTCGACCGTGCTGCGCGCCATCACCGGCCTTGCGCCCGAATGGACGGGTGAGATCGCGCTTCTCGGCAAGCCGCGCGGCCGCACCATCGACCGCGCCTTCGCGGCCGAGTGCCAGATGGTGTTCCAGGACCCCTACGGCTCGCTCCATCCGCGCCAGACCGTCGACGCGACCTTGTCCGAACCGCTCGCCATCCACGGCATCAAGGGCGCCGACCGACGCGTGCCCGAGATGATGGCGGCCTGCGGGCTCGACCCGAAATTCCGCTTCCGCCTGCCGCACCAGTTGTCGGGCGGCCAGCGCCAGCGCGTCGCCATCGCCCGCGCGCTGATGCTGGAGCCGAAGGTGCTGCTGCTTGACGAGCCGACCTCGGCGCTCGACGTCTCGGTGCAGGCCGAAATCCTCAATCTGCTCAAGCGCCTGCGCCGCGAGCAGGGGCTCACCTACATCCTCGTCACGCACGACCTGCCGGTCGTCTCCTTCCTGTGCGACCGCATGGCGGTGATGAAGGCCGGCCGCATCGTCGAGATCGCGCCCGTCTCCGCGCTCGCCGATGACGGCCTGACCAGCGACTACGCCCGCGAACTCGTCGAGAAGAGCCGTAGCGGGCTCGCCTGAAACCCACACCCTTTCCAGGACAATGCCATGACCGACCAGACCGCCCTCGCCCGTTTCCGCGCTGCGCTCGAAGCCTCCGACGCTGCGCCGTGGGCAGCGCTCGAAACGCTGGCGCGCGAGACGGTGGGCGTCAAGCTCTTCACCATCACGGTGGTCGACGAGGCGGCGGGCGTTGCCCGGCGGCTCTACACCAACATGCCCGACGCCTACCCCGCCTCGGGCACCAAGCCGCTGCGGTTCGACGAATGGCATCAGCACGTGATCGTCGGCCGGCGGCCCTACGTCATGAACACGCTCGACGAAATTTCACGGCGCTTTCCGGACTGGGAGCTGATCGGCTCGCTCGGCTGCGGCTCCTGCCTCAACATGCCCATCGCCGCGGGAGGTCGTCTCCTTGGTACGGTCAACATGCTCGACGCCGAGCATCATTTCGATGCCGAGCGGCTTAAGCAGGCGGAGAGCCTGCGTGTTCCGGCGATGGCTGCGTTCCTGCTGGCGGAGCGTGGCAAGGGTTCGCTGATCGAGTGAGGCGTGGGGCGCCGTATTCCAATGGGCAACAGCAAGTCCCGCGTGGTTTAAGCGTTTGGTATCGAGCAGCAGCCATCAACACGGGCAGATCGCGGTGGCGGCTCCTGACCCCCGCTGAGGGGTCCAGCGTCCGGCCCTAGTCAGCCGAACGCCGTGATGCGCGAGACGGTTTAGCTAGACGGCGGCGGCAGCGCCTTCGGCTCTTGCGGCTGTCAACGCGTTGCGCTCGACGACCGCAGAGACGACGACGCCCGCCACGAGTGCCCAGAAGGGCGCGCTGATCCCGAGGAGCGTGATGTTCGAGAGGGAGACGGCGAGCGCGACGAAGGCTCCGGTCTGATTGCCGAGCGATCGCCCGAACGCGTTTTGAAGCGCGGCGAGGAGCACCCCGATCATCGCAAGCCCGGCAACCGTGCCGATCAGCGCTCCGGGGAGCGCCATGACGATCGGCACCGCGGCGCCCACGACGATGCCGAAGGAGCCGAACAGAATGCCGTTGACCACGGTCGCGGCATAGCGGCCGTCCTTGTTCTCGCCCGCCTGGTCGGACGAGCAGATCGCGGTCATCGGGCCGGCGATGTTGGCATTGTGGCCGCCCAGCAGGCCTGCAGCAACGCCGCCGACACCCGAAATCACCGTCATCATGTTGATCGGCGGCTTGTAGCCTTCGGCCATCAGCACGCCGGTCGCCTGCGCGTTTTCGGCGCCTATGACAAGCAGGGCAAGCGGCACGGCGATCGCGAAAAACGCGTCGATGGTGAAGGTCGGCGCCGTGAATTCGGGAAGAACGAAGGCGATCTCCGTTGCCGCACCACCGACCGAACCGGTCGCGAAAGCGGCGACGAGGCCGGCGACGAGCGCGGCGAGAACCGGCGGGATCGTCTTCGTCAACCGCATCGAAACGAAGAACGCGATGATGGCGGCGCCGGCGATGAGCGGCGCCGTGCCGAGCGAGCCGACGGCGCCGGTTGCAAAGCGCATCAGTGCACCTGCGATCATCGCCATGACGATCGGCATCGGAATCCAGCGCATCACCTTGCCGATGAGCCCGGAAATGCCGAGGACGAAGACGATCACGCCGGCGAGGATGAAGGCGCCGACCGCCTGGTCGAAGGAGAAGGTGGCGAGCGATCCCGCGACCAGCGCGGCGCCGGGTATCGAATAGGCGCCGGTGACCGGCTGCTTGTAGCGCAGCGCCAGGAACAGGCTGATCAGCCCGCCGAGGAAATAGATGGCGAACAGCCAAGCGACCGTCTGGCCATTGGTCAGCCCGCCATCATTGGCGGCGCCGATGACGATCAGTGCCGGACCGGAGCAACCGAAGATCGCGGCAACGAGACCTGCGCTGAACGACTTCACGGTCAGATGCTTCGGCAAGTCCCGCAGCCCGGAGGCAAAGCCGGGTGCGGGTTCGATGATGTGTCTTGCTTCCATGCGCATTGAAAACTCCTCCCATGGTCGGCCGCGTCCCCTGGTGCGGCCCGGTGAAAAAATGCCGGACCCTTGGCGAGGGCCCGGCCTTGGCGTCAGCTACCGACGAACACGGCGGCCCGCTTTTCGTGAAAGGCATTCACCCCTTCACGGAAATCGTCGGACTGGCGCAGGCGGCTGTAGCTGTGTCCTTCGAGTTCGATCGCGGTGGTGAGCAGCGCATCGTCGGTGTCGTTGAGAAGCTTCTTGGCCGTACGCTGGGCGATCGGCGAGAACGCGATCAGTTCTTCGACGAGCGCATCGACGCTCGCCTCGAGATCGGCATCGGCGACGACTTCCGAGGCGATGCCCCAGTCATGCGCCTGCTTGCCGGTGATGCGCATGGACCGCATCACGATGTTCTTGGTGCGCGTGACGCCGACCATCTTCTGCAAGCGCGCCGAGCCGCCCGAGCCGGGAATCTGGCCCAGCTTCTGCTCCGGCAGCGCGTAGCGCGTCGTGTCGGTGGCGATCCGGAAGTCGCAGGCGAGCGACAGTTCGAAGCCGACGCCGAAGCAGTAGCCGCGATTGGCGGCGATCACCGGTTTGGAGCAGCGGGCCGGCGCGGCGATGTTCCAGGCGAGCTTCGAGACATGCTCGGGGCTCGCTTCGAGGAAGCCCTTGATGTTGCCGCCGGAGGAGAAATGCTCGCCCGCGCCGGTGACGACGATGATGCGCACGCGGTCGTCCTCGTCGAGCGCCTCGAAGACGAGGCGAAGCTGGTCGCGTGCCAGCATGGAGACGACGTTGTAGGGCGGCCGGTCCAGGGTGATGTCGGCGCGTTGACGCTCGGCGTCGATGGAGACCGTGAAGCCGTCGAGGTCGGCCAGACGCTTGTCGTCGAAAGTGGCTTTTTGTGCCATGTGAAAAGTCCTTCTGTAGAGGTGTGCTTATTGATGTTCGGGAGCGCGTTGGTCTTCGCGGTATTCGCCGGCGACCAGCATGCGGCGCAGGATCTTGCCGACGGGCGATTTGGGAATGTCCTCGACGAAGACGATGCGGCGGGGCCGGCGGAAATTGGCGAGGCCCGAGGTTCTGCAATGCTGGTCGAGCTCTTCGGCGGTCACGCTGCCGCGCCGTTTGACGAACGCGGTGACGATCTTGCCCCAGCGCTCGTCCGGAAGTCCGACGACGGCGACTTCGGCGACGTTGTCATGCAGCGACAGACAGCTCTCGACCTCGACCGGCGACACGTTTTCGCCGCCGGTAATGATCATGTCGTCGGCGCGGCCGGTGACGAAGAGATCGCCGTCCTCGTCGAAGAAGCCGGTATCGCCGGTGAAGTACCAGCCTTCGCGCAGGGCCTTCTCGGTCGCCTCGGGCCTGTTCCAGTAGCCTTCGAAAGCCTCGTCGCTCTTTGCGAGCGCGATGATCTCGCCTTCCTCGCCGGTTCCGGCGAGGTCGTCGGGACCGGACGCACTCAGCTTGGCGACCCGGATCATCTGGTTGATGCCCGCACGGCCGGCCGAGCCCGGCTTGGCCGCGGCCTTCTGCTCGATGGTGAACGTGTAGATCTCGGAAGATCCGTAATGGTTCACGAAAAGGTCCGGCTTGAACGCCCCGTCGAGCTTGCGCAGCAGCCCATCCGTCATCGATGCGCCGGCATAGCCGAGCTTGGTCACCGACCGGACGAGTTCCGGCGAGAACCCCTCGTGATGGACCACGTCGTGATAGAGCGTGGGGACGAGGTAGAGATTGGTGATCGCCTCGGCTTCGATGAGGTCGATCGCCTTGCCGGCATCGAAGCGCGGCAGACAGATGAAGGCGCCGCCGATCAGCGAGGATGCGATGAGCGAGCGCACGCCCATCGTGTGGTAGAGCGGCATCACGCCGAGCGTGCGTTCGCCGTGGCGGTAGAGGTTCTGCGCCACATGGGCGAGCGCTCCGGCCCGTTCGGCACGATGGCGGCGCGGGACGCCCTTCGGCTTCGACGTGGTGCCGGACGTGTAGAGCATCAACGACCAGTCGTCTGCCGAGGCCTGTGGCACGGCGAGCGGCGCGTGCTTCTGCATCATTTCCGCAAGTTCGATCGCGGATTTCCTGATGAGGCCTTCGGCCTTCGCCGAGGCGGCGACGGCGTCTTCGGTGATTTCCTCGTAGAACACCGCTTTGGCTCCGGAATCCGAGGTGCCGTGATCGATCTCGTCTGCCTTGGCGCGCCAGTTGAGCGGCGTGACGATGATGCCGGCGAACTGGCAGGCCCAGTGGAGCGAAGCGTTCTCCCAGCGGTTCTGCATCGCCGTCAGCACGTGGTCGCCGCGCTTCAGGCCCATCTCGCCGAGGCAGGCGACGAGCGCCGAGATGCGAACGTGCCATTGAGCATAGGTCAGCCGCGTATCGCCATCCACGATCGCGAGCGCGTCCGGATCGCGATCCACGCTCGCCATGAAACTTGTTCCCAGATCAAACATCCCCGTCAGCCTCCCTGCGGATTTCATCGAGCGCCGACAGAGCGGCCTGCACGATCGTCGCGTATCCGGTGCACCGGCAGAGGTGACCGGAAAGATGGTCGCGCACCTCCTCGCGCCCTGCGTCCGGCCGTGCGCCGATCAGCGCATCGAGCGACATCAGGATTCCGGGGGTGCAGAAGCCGCATTGAAGACCGTGGTGGCGCTTGAACGCAGCCTGGAGGGCCGACAGCCGGTCTTCGCCGGGCGACAGCGCTTCCACGGTTCGGATCTCGGCTCCTTCCGCCTGGACGGCGAGCATCAGGCACGCGCGCGCCGGCGCGCCGTCGACCTGGATCGTGCATGCGCCGCAGACGCCATGCTCGCAACCGACATGGGTGCCGGTCATGCCGAGCTCGTGGCGGATGAAGTCGCTCAGAAGCATCCGGCTTTCCGCATCGGCCCTGACGGGCAGACCGTTGAGCTTGAACGTGACGGGCTTCTTCTGATGGGCAGTCAGGCGAGACATGCGGCAGCCTCCTCGATGGTCCGGCGGCCCAGGCGCCTGACGAGTTCGCGGCGATAGCGGGCCGAGGCGTGGATGTCGTCGCGGGCGTTGAGATCCCAGGCGATCTCGTTCAAGGCATCGTCCAGGCCGGTATCGCCGGGCAACGGCACGTCGAAACGCCGGGGGCGGTCGTCCACGCCGGCAATGGCGATCGCTGCGGAGCGGTCCGTCACCATGGCGGCCACCGCCGTGATGGCGAAATCTCCGTGGCGCCGCCCGATCTCGTTGAAGCCGTAGCCGGTGCCCTCGGCCCGGGCGGGGAAGGACACCGCCTCGATCATCTCGCCCTCTGCGAGTTCGGTCGCCATCATGCCGAGGAAGAAGTCTTCCGCGCTGACCGTGCGCTGCTTGCGCCTGGTGCGCAGGTGCACCCTTCCCTGGAGCGCGACCAGCGACAGCGGCAGTTCGGCGCTTGGATCGGCATGGGCAAGCGAGCCGCAGACCGTGCCCCGCGCGCGGGTCTGCACATGGCCGAGCCAAGGCAAGGCCATCGCCAACAGCGGCAGGCGGGCGGAAAGTTCCGGCCACGCTTCGAGCCTTGCCTGGCGCACGCCGGCGCCGATCAGGATGTCGCTGCCGGTCTGCTCGATCGTCTGCAGCGCCTCGATACGCATGATGTCGACGAGGACTGCAGGACGGGCGAGGCGCATGTTGAGCATGGGCAACAGCGACTGGCCGCCCGCGATGACGCGCGCGTCGCCGCCCGCTTCATGAAGCGCGTCCAGGGCCTCGTCGAGCGTTGCGGCCTGCAGGTAGTCGAAAGCTGCGGGTTTCATGCGCGCCTCCCCAGAAGAGACCTCAATCGGGCCATCAGGCCGGTCGACGGAGTTCCGGCGGCTTTGCCGCGACCCGCGTAGCGGGCGAGCGACTGGAAGAACTGGCCGATGACCACGCGCGCCGCGCCGTCGAGCAGGCGTCCGCCGATGGAGGCGACCTTGCCGCCGATGCCGGCCTCGTAGCTGTAGGAGACGCGGGTGCCGTTTTCAGTTGCAGTCAGCGTGATCCGGCCCTGGCCGCGCCCTGAGCCAAGCGCGCCTTCGGTGCCGCCGGACAGCGTCACTGCCTCGGGTTCCACCATGTCGGACAGTTCGATATCGGCCCGGTAGCGCCCCTTGACCGGGCCCACCCCCAAGGTGACGTCGGCGCAGAAATGCGTGTCCGAAATTTTCTCGACCTTGTGGGCGCCGGGAATGATCGCTTCGAGCGTCCTCGGATCGAGCAGCATCGCCCAGATCTCTTCGCGGGTGGCGGAAACATCGGCCGACCCTTCGCCGGAGAGCGCCCGTTCGCCCGCGCGCGCCTTCAGCGGCTTCGCGTCGCTTTTCCGCCGGGTGGAGGGCTTTTCGTCTGCGTGGATGAGCGCCGAGATCTTGCTCGGCGAGAGCGGCAGCGTCAGGTTCTCGACGCCGGTCGCGTCGGCGATGGCATTCGCGATGCAGACCGGCGTCGACATGCAATTGCCTTCGCCGACACCCTTGGCGCCGAGCGGCGTAAAGGGCGACGGGCTCTCGAAGTGAAGGATGACCGGCTCCGGCGTCTCCATCACGGTGGGGATCAGATAGTCGGCGAGCGTGCCGGTGAGGAACGCGCCATCCGCGCCATAGGCATATTCCTCGGAAAGAGCGGCGCCCAGCGCCTGGGCGAAGCCGCCGCGCACCTGGCCGTCCACCATCCCCGGATGCAGGATCGTGCCGCAATCATGCATCGTCACGTAGCGGTCGATGCGCGCCACGCCCGTATCGCGGTCGATTTCCACGCCGCAGAAATCGAAGATGAAGCCGTGGCAGAGCGACGAATTGATGCCGTCCTCGGCCGTTGGCGCGCTCAGCTCGTCGGCGGTCCAGAAGACGGTTTCGCGGATGGTCTGCCCGGTGCCTTCCGGCACTGTGCCCGGCGCCCAGTGACTGGCCGCGGCGACACGCGCGAAGGATACCGAATTGTCGGGATTGCCCCGGTCGAACAGCTTGCCTTCGGCAAACTCGATCTGGTCGGCCGTGACGTTCAACTGCGCGGCCGCGATAGTCGCCAATCTGCCGCGCAGCCGGTCGGCGGCGAGTTTCGCGGTCCCGGCGACGGCCGGCGCGAAGCGGCTGGCATAATTGCCCGATGCGATCGACCAGGCGTCCCGGTTGGTGTCGAGTTCGGTGTTGACCCGCACGGCGCCGAGCGGCAGCCCCAGCCGGTCGGCGACGACCTGGGCGAGCACCGTGCGGTGGCCCTGTCCCTGCGGCACCGATGCGACCTTGACGGTGACCGAGCCGAGCGGATCGATCCCGACGGTCGCCACCGCCTGCGCGCCGTTCTTCGGGCCGGCCTTGGCGCGCGCTTCCGGCGTCAGCACGGTGGTGATGTAGCCCATATTGGAGACGCTCGGCTCCACCGCCGCGGTGAGGCCGATGCCGTAAAGCCGGCCTTCCGCGCGAGCCGAATCGCGCCGGGCGATCAGTTCGCCAAGCCCGCCTTCGGTGACGGCCCGGTCGAGCGCTGCTTCGTAGTCGCCGGAGTCCAGGAGCGCGCCCGTCGCGGTGCGATAGGGAAAGGCGTCGCCGGGCACCAAGTTCCTCCGGATCACCTCGAGCCGGTCGAGCCCCAATTCGTCGGCAATCTTGTGGACGAGCCGCTCCAGCGGAAAATAGATCTGCGGGCCGCCGAAGCCCCTGTTGAGGCCGGTCGGCGTCTTGTTGGTCAAAACGACCCGGTTGCGGATGGCGACGTTTTCGATCGCGTAGGCGCCGGTCATGTTGCCGTGCATGCGGTAGAGCGTCGCCGGTTCGGGCGCCCTGAGGTGCGCGCCGCAATCCTCGATCTGGTCCCAGGAGAGCGCCGTGATCCGGCCGTCCGGCTCCACCGCCGCCTCAAGCGTCGTCACCCGGTTGGTCGCCGAGACGGAGGCGGTCAGGTGCTCCAGGCGGTCCTCGATCCACTTGACGGGCCTGTCGGCGACGCGCGCGGCGATGGCGACGAGCACGACATAGGGAAAGACGCCCTGCTTGACGCCGAAGGAGCCGCCCGAATCCGGCGGGGTGCGCAGGCGCATGCGGTTGCCGGGCACTTTCAGCGCACGCGAGAGAACCGCGTGGATGGAGAACGGCCCCTGGAAGTTCGCCGTGACGTCATAGGCGTCTTCGCCCGGGTCGTATTCCGCGATCACGCCATAGGTCTCGATGGGCGTGCAGGAATTGCGCGGATAGGCCGTCGTGATCGCGATCCGGTGTGGGGCGGCTTCGAATGCAGCCTCGGGATCGCCGTAGCGAAACGCGCGTTCGTTGATCAGGTTCGTGCCGAGCGACGGATGGAGCACGGGCGCTTCGTCGGCCAGTGCCGCCCGCGGGTCGATCACCGGGGGCAGCGTCTCGTAGGTGACCTCCACGAAGTCCAGCGCGTCTTCGGCGACATACCGGCTTTCCGCCACCACGAGCACGACGGGCTCGCCGACATAGCGGACGCGGTCGCGCGCCATCGGCCAGCATTCGACATCGGCCTTAACGCCCACGACGAGGCTGTTGGTGAGGCTTGCGACGTCCTCGCCGGTCAGTACGGCGTAAACACCGGGATGCGCCTTGGCCTTTTCGGTATCGATGGCACGGATTTCGGCATGGGCATGCGGCGAGCGCAGGAAAGCGGCGTATGCCGTGTCGCGGCGCGTCGGCAGGTCGTCGATATAGCGGCCACGGCCCTTGAGCAGGCTGGCATCTTCCACGCGTTCGACGGACTGTCCGACGAAGCCTTTCGGCCTCGGTTGCTCGTTCATCGCTTGATCCTCCCTGGCGCATGCGTTGGAAGCAGCGCCATTGGTGGAGGAAACAGCGATCGGGCCTACCCGACGATACCCGGGTGTCTCACGCCTTACCGAGGAGTCTCAAATTCCGGCCTGGCAAAGCGCGTGACGGAGCGGAACACGCTCGGCGACGATCCGGCGTGGTCGTGGAAGAAGCGCGAGAAATGGGCCGGCACTGAAAAGCCGAGCCGCTCGCCGATGGCGGCGAACGTCTCTTCGCCGTCCGACACGGCTCCGACCGCACGTTCGAGCCGCTGGACGTTAAGGAAGACGCGTGGACTCACGCGCATGACGCTTTCGAACTGCCGGAAGAAGTGCGCACGTGACATGCCGACATCGGCTGCCAGCGTGTCCATGTCGGAGATCGCGCCGGGATCGGCTTTCATCAATGTCGCCGCCTTGCGAATGCGAAAATCGGACGGGGCGCGCTCAGCCATGGCCCGGATCGACTCCGGCAGGCTGCGCCAGGCGGCGAACCGTTCGATCAGGGTGACCATCAGCCGCCCGAGCATGTCCTCGTGCAGCAAGGCGGCCTCCGGCGCATGAACCATCGCTTCGGCCAACTCGCGCGCAAGCCGCCTTATGTCGGGCGTGATGAGGCCCACTGCGGCTTCGAAGAAGTCCGGCGCGTGGCTCGCGCCCCAGTTCTTGCGAAAATGCTCCAGCCATTGCGGCTCGATATAGAGCGCCAGGATGACCGTCTTGGGCCGCGCCAGGTCATGCTCATAGGCATGCGGCTCCCAGGCGTTGATCAGCACCGCGCTTTCGTCGGTCAGGGGAACCGTACGATCGCGCACCGAGAACCGAGTGTCCGCCCCCTCGACCTTCAACAGCACATGGCAATGCGGGTGCGCATGGCGCACCAGCGGCCTGTCCATATCAAGAAGAGCCACCCGCCCGAAGCGGCCCCTGGCTATGCGAAGTGCATTGGACATGGTTGATGTTGCGACCGGTTGATTGGGCGCCAGACTGCTGCGATCCGCTGCACCTGTCAAACATGTCTGGGCTTGTGCAAGGATGCCGAGCGGCCTGCAGGCGAGAGAAAATCACCTGAACGCGCTCGCGCTGTAGTTTGATTTGCGCAATGAATGCGACTTGAATGACGGTCGTCGTCCAACCAAATAAGGGACTGTATTCGCAGGAGGTGTGACCCGTTGAGCGTCGCGTTCGTCAAAGAGGAAAGCGCAGAGGCAGCGTCGGAAACCGTCCTGCCCGCACGCCGGATATCAGATCGGCCCAACCTCGTCACCGAGACCGGCTTCAAGATGCTGGAAACGGAACTTGAACGCGCGCGCAAGGCACTCGATGCTGCGTCCTCGATCGAAGACGTCAACGAAAAGCGACGGCAGTCGGCGGTGCCACTTCGTGACGCGCGCTACTACGCCGAGCGCCTGCGGACGGCCGTTGTGCGTCCGAAACCCTCTTCCAATGACGCGATCGAGTTCGGCCATACCGTGACTTTCGAACGTGACGATGGGAGGGTTCAGACCTTCCGCATCGTGGGTGAGGACGAGGCGAACCCCTCTCAAGGAACGATATCGGACGGCTCGCCTATTGCCGTGGCGCTGCTCGGCAAGACTGTCGGCGACATCGCGCGTCTGGGGCCGCACGAAATCGAGGTTCTGTCCGTACTTTGACGAACCCGTGCTTGTACAAGCACGCCGCAAGCGACCCAAAACTGTTCAATGATCGCCAGATTTATTCAAGGCGTCGGCCATGGCAAGCTGACCGTAGCCTATGCATGGATGCGGATTTGGCTGGGGAACCTGGATTCGAACCAGGACTAACGGAGTCAGAGTCCGTGGGTCTACCGTTAACCTATTCCCCAAGACCGGCGCGCTCGAGGCGCGCTGATGTGGGCGGGTTTTAGCCGGGCGGGCGGAATAGTCAACCCCCCATGCGGCAAGTTGATGGGTCGTAACGGAAGGTGTGGCGCGGCTGCCCTCATCGCTCCGTGAAGGCGCGCGCCATCGAATCCGTCACCGGCTTGGCGAGGTAGCTGAAGAAGGTCCGCTCCTCGATCTGGATCATGATCTCGGCCGGCATACCGGGCGTCGGCTGGAAGCCGCGGACGCGCTGGAGTTCGCTCGGCGCAATGTCGATGCGCGCCAGATAGACGTCGTGCGTCTTGCCGGCCTGCTGCTGGTCGGAAAGCGCGTCTGCCGACACGTAGATGACATGGCCCTGGAGGACGGGGGTCGTGCGCTGGTTGAGCGCGGTCAGGCGGATCGTCGCGGGCTGGCCGACACGCACGCTGTCGATGTCGGTGCGCGGCACCTGCGCCTCGATCAGGAGCGGCACGTCGTGCGGCAGGATTTCCATGACCGCCTTGCCGCTTTCGATCACGCCGCCATTGGTGTGGTAGAAGGACCGCACGACCGTGCCGGCGACGGGGGCGACGATCGAGGCGCGCTGCAGAACGTTCTCGGCCTCGCGCGACTGCTCACGCACGACGTCGAGCTCGCCCTCGATGCCCTGCAGGCGGTCGAGCGCCTCCTCGCGATAGGCGCTTTCGGCCTGCGCGATTTCCTGGCGCGTGCGTTCGACCTGCGAGGTCGCCTGGTCGATTTCCGAATCCAGCCGGCCGATCTGGCCTTCGGCATCGGCGATCGCGCGTTCGAGCGCCTTCAACTCGGTGCCGCGCAGCAAGCCCTTCTTGAAGAGCACCGCCTTGCCCTCGTGTTCCTCGCGCAGGAGCGCGAGTTGCTGCTCGTAGGACAGCTTCTGGCGATCATAGCCTTCGGCGCGGAACTCGAGCGACAGCATGTTCTGTTCCAGGATGCTGAGCTCGCCTTCGAACTTGGTCCGCTGGGCATCGAAGTTGAGCTTCTGGCTTTCGATGATCTCGATCACTTCCGGCTCGCCCATATTGTCGTCGAGGAAGGCGGGCGTGCTCATCTGCTCGCGGCCCTGATACTGCGAAAGAAGCCGCGACGAGATCGCCTCCAGGCGCGCGCGCCGCAGGAAGAGCTCGCGATCCTTGGCAAGGGCCGCGGTTTCGTCGAGAAGGACGAGCGGCTGGCCGGCCTCGACCATGTCGCCTTCGGAGACCATCAATTCCTTGATCACGCCGCCGCCGAAATGCTGGACGATCTTGTTCTGGCCGGTGGCGACGAAGCTGCCCTGCGAGATGACCGCCGAGGCGAGCGGCGCCGTCAGCGCCCAGGCGCCGAAGCCGCCGAACGTGACGCCGAGCAGCGCCAGGCCGAAGACCGTGTGCTTCCAGATCGAGCGCGGCACGTCCGCATACCACTGGATGTCATGAACCGATGCGATGTCCGACATGGTGCGATCCTATTGCAACTGGTGGCCGAACGAGGCGAATTCGACGGAAATGCCGCGCGTCTGAAGCGCATCGAGAACGTCCTTGCGCTGGCCGAAGAGCGCGACCGTTCCGTTGACGAGCAACAGGATCTTGTCGACGCTTTGCAGGAGCGCGGGACGCTGGGTGATGGTGATGACGGTGATCTTCTCGCGCTTGGCATGTTCGAGCGCGCGCTGGAGGGCGGCATCGCCGGCCTGGTCGAGATTGGAGTTCGGCTCGTCGAGCACCACCATGCGTGGTCCGCCGAAGAAGGCGCGGGCGAGCGCGATGCGCTGCTTCTGGCCGCCCGACAAGGGCGTTCCGTCGGCGGCGACGATCGTCTCGTAGCCATGCGGCAGCGAGGAGATCATTTCGTGGACGTCGGCCAGGACCGCGGCCTCGTAAATCTGCTCGTCCGTCGCGTCGTCGCGCATGCGGGCGATGTTGGCCTTGATCGAGCCGGGGAAGAGCTGAACGTCCTGCGGCAGGTAGCCGATGTTCTCGCCGAACTGGCGCTGGTCCCAGTTGCGCAGATCCATCAGGTCGAGGCGCACATTGCCCGAGGTCGGCAGGATCGAGCCGACGAGCATCTTGCCCAGCGTCGTCTTGCCGGCGCCCGAATTGCCGATCACGGCAAGCGAGTCGCCCGGACTGAGGGCGAATGTCAGGCCGTTGAGCACGACGCGCTTGGTGCCTTGCGGCACGTAGAGCAGCCGCTCGACGTCGAGCCGGCCTTCGGGGCGCGGCAGGTTCAGGCGTTCGAAGTTGAGGGGCGAGGCGTTGAGCAGAGAGGTGATGCGGCCATAGGCCGATTTCGACTGGGTGTACTGGTTCCAGCCCTCGATCGCGCCCTCGATCGGCGCCAACGCGCGGCCGGCGATGATCGATGCCGCGATGACCATGCCGCCGGTGATCTCGCCCTCGATGGCGAGATAGGCGCCCCAGCCCAGCATGCCGACCTGGGTCAGCATGCGCGCGCCCTTGGAAAGCGCGGAGAACATGATGTTGCGGTCCTGCGCGACGACCTGCGCGCGCAGGGATTCGGCGGTGTCCTTGCCCCAGATCCGCACCGCCTCGGGGATCATCGCCAGCGCATTGATGATCTGCGAATTGCGCGACATGGAATCGAGATGGAGATTGGCCTTCACCTGCGCGTTGTTGGCGTCGCCGAACGGGGCCGAGGTCGCCTTCTGGTTGATGACGGTGATGACGAGCAGCATCAACGCGGTGCCGACGACGATGAAGCCGAGATGCGGGTGGATCAGGAACACGGCGAGCAGGAAGACCGGCGCGATCGGAGCGTCGAGGAAGGAGATCAGCGTGCGCGAGACGAGGAAGGAGCGCACCTGCGCCAGATCGTTGAGCGTCTGGTACTCCTTGCCGTTGCCGTGCAGCGACGCACGCGCGGCGGCCGACAGGATCGGCGAGCCGAGCTGGGCGGCCACTTCGACGGCGGTCCGCATCAGGATGAAGCGCCGGATGGCGTCGAACACCGATTGAAGGATCACCGCGCCGACGATGACGATGGTCAGCATGACAAGCGTGTCGAGCGAACGGCTGGTCAGGACACGATCGGAAATCTGGAACAGGTAGATCGGGATCGCCAGCACGAGCACGTTGCTCGCCACGGTGAAGATCATGACGACTATCAGGTTGCGCTTGACGGCGCTGATGCCGTTCTTGAGCTGCGCCGCGAAGTCGATCGGGCCGAGGCGCTTGTGGAAGGACGTGCCCGACTGGTTGCTGTTGGCCGCCAGCTTGCCGGCGTTCGGGCGCGCGGCGATCGGGCCGGTATCGGCCTCGATGGTCACCATGCCCTGCGGCTTCACCGCCGGCTGCGCCTCGCCGGGAAAGGTGCGGGGCGCCTCTTGCGCCTCGACCGCCGGCGTTCCGGCCGCCTTGTGGACGTCGGCCGCATCCTTCTCGATGCGCTCGATGGCGCGGTCGACCTCGTCGAGATGCGGAACATGGGCGGATGAGCGGCCCGCGTCGCCGTCGGCGCGGCCATTCCCCGCGCCCCTCCGCTCCTGCGGCGTGCCGCGATGTTCATGCGTCATGTCTCAGTCCCCCGCTCATGCGAGCATGGATTGCAGGCCGTCGCTTTGACCGGCGTCCTGCGGGTGATAGCCCGGGTCGAGCGAGGTGTTCGCGTCGCCATGGCCCTCGGGCGCGTCGTCGACCAGGAAAGCCACCGCTTCATTCACCAGCGCATTGGGATCGCGCGCGCCCAGAAGGTCGGGCGACGCGGAAATGAATTCCGCCTGGATCAGCACGTCCTGCGAATACTGTTCGCCGCCGACATAGGTCTTGCCGAGCGAATCCAGATCGGAAATCGCGGCGACGTTGATCAGGGCGTTGTCGCCGGTCTCGAGCGTCCATTCGGCGTCGGCGACCGGGTCGATCGCGTTCATCGCCAGCGCGATCTGGTCGCTGTCGCCCAAAATGTTGGTCTGGCTGAGGTAGTTCAGCTTGATGAGGTCGCCGCTGATGTAGAGCACCTTCAGGACGCCGAGATCGGCAAAGGCCGGATCGTTGAGGACGTCGCCGGCGGTTCCGTTGCCGCCGAGCGCCAGGCTGTCGGCAAAGGCCTTGTAGGCGTCGGGCAGCGTGTCGAAGCGACCGGCGCCGCCGACATTGTAGATCGCCGCCTCGTTCCACAGGAGATTGCCCGAGGTCGACGCCGTCCCATTGCCCGAGGTCGCGAAGCCGTCCACCGCGCCGATCATGTCGTTGTCGAAGAGGACGTTGAGCTGCTCGATGATGTTGGCGTCGTAGACGTTGCCGCCGATGACGATCAGGTCATAGCCGAAGGCGAGTTCGAACAGCGAAACCTCGTTGACCGCCATGTTGTCGCCGGCGATCACGCTCGTCGTGACGCCGGAGGACGACAGGACGCCGACATCGTTGTCCGACATGAAGATGAACTGCTTCAGCCAATTGACGATCATCACGTCGCCTTCGATGCACTCGACCACCCAGTGCTTGGGGAAGGTCGGCTCGGGGCCGGGCTGGCGCATCTCCTCGAAGGTGTCGTAGCGCGCGAAGGTCGCCAGGTTGAAGGCCTGCGTCGTCGCGTCAGCATCGAGCCATCCCGAGACGGTGTCGCACACGGCGTCCTCGTCCATCCAGGCGTTGATCTGGATGATGGCGTTCAGTTCGACATGATCGCCGATGACCGCCGCGACGGTCGCGGCAGTCCAGAAACTGGTCACGGACGCCGAATTGATCAGCGCGTTGCCGCCGGCGTCGAGCGACACCGACGCTTCGAAGCGCGCATTCGCCTCGACCCGCACGGATGGCTGCCCGACCGGTTCGGGCTCTTCCTCCGGCTTGGGATCGTAGTGGTCGGTCAGGACAGGGAGTTCATCGACGAGTTCGCCGTTGAGAAAACTCCCTTCAAGCGTCTCGGACTGCGTGAAGAACACCGTTGCGCCCTCGGGCGCCGAGGCCGGATCGAAATTGTCGAACGCTTCGATCGCGGTGGTGATGAAGTCGACCACCGCATCGGCCGATCCGGGAAGGTCCGAACCGACAAGCGGCGAGATCGACGACGCCTGGGAGGCGAAATCGAGGAGAAGGTCGTTGTCGATCGCATCCGGGGTGAAGACGAGCCCGGAGCCGCCGACGCCGAAATAGTCGTCGTCCGACAAGGAGATGTTCTGGATGAGATAGTTGGCGACGGAGCCGAGCGGCTCGACGTCGGGCAGGATCGTCTTGGTAACATAGCTGAACGCGACCGCGTGGGGCGCCAACTGCAGGAGCGCCGGCCACTGCGAATAGAACTTGTCGCCGAGGTCCGGAAGGTCCGGGGGCACGAAATCGACGTAGGACCAGGGGACCAGAACGACAAGCTCGGGCGCGGGCGGGTCATAGGCCAGAGCCGGAACGTAGCCGTCCAGCTTGAACGGCGCGTCGAACTGGGCCTGGATGAACGGGATGTCGTCGTGTTCGAGCCGGCCAGCTTTCTCGGCCAGGAACTTCTCGTAGGTCTCGCGCATGCGCGCTTGTTCGATAAGCGTGTGAAAATGTCCGAAGAAATGCGCGATGATCTCGGTGACGCTGTCCATAAACATGGCAGGCTTCTCCCCTTGTCATCTTCTTGTTGACATTGGGGCTGCGCAGAGTGCCCGCGCAGCCCTTGGTCGGAATGCCGACCGGATCAGGCGTCGTTGCCATCCTCACCGAACACGGTGCTGGTCATGTCGCCGCCGACGACCGTCATGTCGATCGCGTTCTGCTGCAGGTTGGCGCCCATCACGATCGACTGGTTGAAGGCGCTGGTGTCGACGAAGGCGTCTGCCGTGGCCGTGCTCGTGCCGGTGACGAAACCGTCATCGCCATTGCCCGAGCCCCACTGCCCGCCGTCACCGCCAGCTCCGCCGTCACCGGTCGTTGCGATGCCGCCTGCCGCGCCGGCGCCGCCAGCGCCACCCATGGCCCAGCCGCCATAGCCGTGACCGCCTATGCCGTCGGCCCATGCGCCGCTGAGCGCCGCACCGCCGTCACCGCCGCCAGCCCAAGCGTCGCCGCCATTGCCGGCTCCGCCGGTCGCTGCGCCGCTAATCGCGCCGCCGCCCGTACCTGCGCCGCCGCCGCCGCCGCCACCGCTGGTCGCCGTGCCGGTGCCTGCGCCGCCGCCCGTGCCCGAGCCGGCCGCTGTGGCCGCGCCGCCGGCTCCGCCGTCACCGGCATCGGTCGCGCTGCCGCCGGCACCACCGCCGCCGCCGCCGCCGCCGCCGCCACCGCCGCCGGTGCCCTGGCTACCGCCAGCACCTGCCGCTCCGGTGTCGCCGCCGATGTTCAGGATCGGAATCTTGGCGAAGTGTGCATCGACGCCGTCGCCGGCCTGTGCGTCGCCGCCATTGCCGGACTTGTAGATGTCGCCGCCGTCGCCGCCGTCGCCGCCATTGCCACCGTCGCCGCCATTCCCGGCATCGTTGTCCCCGCCTTGGTCACCGTCGCCGGCAACTGCGAGACCTGCGCCGAGGCCGAGGCCGAGGCCGAGACCGACGCCGTAAGCGTTACCGCTCGATGCGCCTTCGCCGCCCTTGCCCTTGCCGCCATCGGCGTCGCCGGAGTCCGCGTCGCCGCCATAGCCCTTGCCGCCGTCGGCCTTGCCGCCGTCACCGTCGCCGCCGCTGGCCTTGCTGAATGCGAGGCCGCCAAACCCGGCGCCGCCATCGCCCTTGCCACCATGGGCGTGTCCGCCGTTGCCGCCGTCGCCGCCATTGGCGTCGGCATCGTCGCCGCCATTGCCGCCGCCGCCGCCGGTGTTGATGCCGTCACCAGCTTCCGCCTTGCCGCCGTCCGCGTCGATGTCCTGACTGAACTCGGCGTCATTCTTGACTTCGGCGTTGTCGAGCCTGTCGTCATCGGAGATGTTGGCGTTCTGCGTGATGACGTTGCCGACATTGGTGCCCGAACCGCCGAATGCGCCGTTCATCACGTCGTCGATCTGCGTGGCGAAGAGCCCGTCGACATCCGAATCGTCGATATCGACGAAGTCGTCATCGGTCGGCTTGTAGCCTTCGAGGTCGAGCTTGACGTCAACGTCGACGTCCACGTCGGTATCGTTGACGTTGATGTTCTTGTTGAACGCTTCATTCACGTTCTTGTTGTTGTTGTAGTTCTTGGCGATGGCTTCGGCCTTCGCATCGGCGTCCGAATAGGAATCGGAATCCGACTTCGAATCCGCGTCAGAATAGGAGTCCGAGTCCGACTTGGAGTCGGCATCGGAATAGGAATCGGCGTCCGACTTGGCGTCGGAATCAGAATAGGAGTCGGCATCGGACTTCGAGTCCGCATCGGATTCCGACTTTCCGTACTGATACTGCTTCTGCCACTGATCCTGGTCCTGATCCTGATCCTGGCTCTGATTGTGATCGTCGCGGTCGCGACCGTACTGCTGGCGCTTGTCCATTGTCATATCCTCAAAAGAGGACGCATCGACTTGACCGCCATACATCTAACTGGGGTCTTCACCATGCGCCCGTTGAAGTTTCGATGCACTGCCGCGCGCACTGGCGCGGGAGGGTCGCCGGGCAACATCTCGAATACGCAATACCTGGATCGAGACGACACAAAACACAGACCGACGATCAACCGCCGAAGTGTGCTTCCTGGTGAGGATGTGAGTAAGATGACTTATCGGGCTAAATCTTTGGTGCGCAGACTAGTACCCTGCATGCCAAGCACTTCGATGAATTCGTTTGCGTGTTAACTTAATTCGCAATCTAGTGCCTATTTATTGATCGTCTAGGCAAGTGCGCTCGCGAAGTCGTCATCAAATATGGTAGGACTTCAAACCATTATAGACCGTTCAGCCTATTCCGAATTTTCGATGCTTCGGTTACGATACGTTAACTAGGGCTAGTCATCCCCCGAGGGGAGCGGCCCGGATGCGGGCGGGCAAACCGCTAAGGCGATATTGGGGGAATCGGCCATGTTCAGCGGTCGAAACGGGGGCGTGCGCCCAGGCGCGTCCGACAGTCAGTCACCTGAGCTCCTTCCATCCCAGCGGATCAGCTCGCGCGAGCGCAACCTGCTCGTCGTGGCGCCGGCCGGGGTCATCTCAAATGCCCTCCTTGCAGCGATCGAATGCGAATTCCGCTTCCTGCGCGTCCATGTCGTGCCGGATCTGAGCGAAGCCTGCTCGGCGCTCGTCGCCAATGTCGATCTCGTCCTCATCGAACGCAACCTGATCGGCGGGCTTGCCTATCACTATGCCGACCTTTCAGCCTGGCACCCGAAGGCCATGTTTGCCGTCCTGGCCGATCCGGGCGAGCAACAGGACGGGCGGCTGGCCAGCCTCGTCGAGCAGCGGATGGTTCAAGGCGTCGTTCCGACCAACAGCAATCTCGATATCTTACTTTCGATCTTGCGTATATTGCTCAGTGGCGGAGAATATGTGCCATCGGTCGTGTTCAGATCGCATCTGGCTGACAGCGGCCAGTCCGCGCGAACAAGGAGAGATGGGGCAATGAGCGAACTGACGGCGCGGGAGTGGCAGATTCTCGGCCATGTCGCCAAGGGCAGCCAGAACAAGATCATCGCCAACGATCTTGGACTGTCCGAGCACACGGTCAAGATTCACATCCACAACATCATCAACAAGCTCGGCGTCCACAATCGCACCGAAGCCGCCGCGATCTATTTCGCGCGCCAAGGTGCGGGACCGAACGGCTCCGACGGGCACAGGCAGTCACAGAACTGACGATGTCATCCAATCGACTGAAGGATATTCTTCTTCTGGTCGGCCAGCTCAACTATACCTGGACCAATACCGAAAGCCTTCTCATCCACATGATCGCCGGCCTTGCCAGGGTCGACAAGGAAACCGCGATCATCATTTTCCTGACCTTGAACACGACGCGTGCGCGCACCGACCTCGTCGAGCGGCTCGCCAAGATGCACGCGACGCCTGCGGGGTGCCGCAAGGACGTGCTCGATGCCACGCGCCGCCTTTCGGCAGAGGCGCGGCTTCGCAACAAATACAATCACTGCATCTATTCGTTCGACGAGGAGGGTGCGCCGTCGATGACGCAGCTCATGCGCATCGTCGACGGCAAGGACGAGGTGCGCTACGGCAAGGCCGAAATTCTCGACGATGCCGAACTGCAGCGCATTTCGGACAGCATCGCGTCGCTGGTCGCCATCAATCGCGACATCTGGACGATCACCGACCGCTACGGTTTTCCGACCTGAGAACGGCGATCAGGCGCCGGCAACCACGATCCGCTCCCACTTTCCGTGGGCCTTCTGCGACTGGCGGGCGAAGAAATTGTAGCGGACCTTCGTCCAGTCGCGCAGCGCATTGGTGCGGTTGTCGAGGATGATGTCGCCCTGGTCGGTGCTGGCGGTCAGAACCACGTGACCTTCCCCGCCCACCGTGACGACGGTCAGCAGCAAAGTGGAGGCGGGCCAGCCGCGCCTCATCAGTTCCTTCTTCTTCAGGATCGCGAAATCCTCGCAATCGCCCGCATTGCCGGGCAGGCCCCAGATGTCTTCCTGGCCCAGGCGCTCGAGGTCGGAGACCTCTCGAACCTGGCGGTTCACCGACAGGTTGACGTCGCGCAATTCGCGCTGGCGTGCCTCGGTCATCTCCATCTTGCGCACCGATCCCGTCGAAGCGCACAGGTCCGGCCGTTCGGCGCAGAAGGCATAGAAGGCCGGCGGCGCGAAGGCCGGGCCCGAACCGCCCATCAGTTGCGGCTCCGCCGCAAAGGCGACGGTCTGGATGGCAGCCGTGGAGGAGATCGACGCCGTGGTCTGGGCGCAAGATGCCGCGCAGACGGCCATGAGGGTTGCGGCGAGCACTTTCAGCATGACGAAGTTTCTCCGATGCCAATCGTACTATCTAGGCCAAAATCTCTAATCAATAGTTAATACGTCCAGGTTCACAGGTTTAACACAGATGTCATACTTCGTTTGACTTGGGGGCATAGTAACAGTCAGCCCCGGAATCCCCACAACGGGAGGGGGCGGAGATGTTGCGTCAAAAAACACTTGCACTCACTCAGACGATCGCAGTCGGCGCTGCCGTTTGGGTCAGCAGTTCTGCTGCGGTCCAAGCTCAAGAGGCTCGCCCGATCTTGTCCGCGGCCACGTGTCAGCCGCTGACGGAGGCAAACTACGTATTGTGCTGCATCGCTGCAAATCGCGATTCGTTACTGACGCGCGCGCAACGCGAGCAGTGCCCACCGCTGACGACGGCCTTGATCCGTTCCGTGCTGAGCAATGAAGGCGCGGGGCTCGCGATCGGCTTCGGCCCCGGTGAAGGCAGCGACGGCTCCGGCTCGGGCGGCGGAAGCGGCTCGGGCGGCGGGTCTGGATCCGGCGGTGGCGGCGGTACAGGTGGCGGTGGTACAGGTGGCGGCGGCACTGGCGGCGGCGGTACAGGTGGCGGCGGCACTGGCGGCGGCGGCACTGGCGGCGGTGGTACTGGCGGCGGTGGTACTGGCGGCGGTGGTGGTGGCACTGGCGGTGGCGGTGGTGGCACCGGCGGCGGCGGTGGTACGGGTGGCGGCGGCGGTACGGGTGGCGGCGGCGGTAGCGGCGGCACAGGTGGTGGCGGCGGTGGTACCGGCGGCGGCGGTGGCACGGGGGGCGGCGGGGGTGGGACCGGCGGCGGCGGTGGGGCCGGGGGGGGGGGGGGGCACGGGGGGCGGCGGGGGGCCAGGCGGGGCGGCGGGGCGGGGTTGCCCGCGGGCGCGCGGGCGCCGACCGCCGATCTTGCGCTCCTCTACTCGCCCTCGGCCATGCATCACGGCATCGACCGCAATCCGGTGATCGTCATTCCAGGCCTGCTCGGCAGCCGGCTGAAGGACCCGGCCTCGGGCCGCATCGTCTGGGGCGCCTTCGACGGCCATGCGGCGGATCCGTCGACGCAGGACGGGGCGCGGCTCGTCGCGCTGCCCTTCACGGACATGATGTCGACGCCCGGTGCCGCGGTGCGGCCGGACGGCGTGCTGGACCGCGTGCGCATCCGCGTGGCCGGCATCCCGATCGCGTTGCAGGCCTATGCAGAGATCCTCAGCACGCTCGGCGTCGGCGGCTACCGGGACGAGGCGCTGGGCCTTGGCGGACAGGTCGATTACGGGCGCGAGCACTTCACCTGCTTCCAGTTCGCCTATGACTGGCGGCAGGACAATGTGGTGAATGCGCGCCGGCTGGTGGAGTTCATCCGCGAGAAGCGCGCCTATGTGCAGGGCGAATATGCGCGCCGCTACGGCGCGCGCGACGTCGACGTGAAGTTCGACATCGTCGCGCATTCCATGGGCGGCATCGTCGCGCGCTACGCGCTGATGTATGGCGGCGCCGATCTGCCGGCGGACGGATCGCTGCCGCCGCTGACCTGGGACGGGGCGCGCCATGTCGGCCGGCTGATCCAGGTCGGCACGCCGAATGGCGGATCGCTCGATGCCTTCCGCGTGCTGGTCGATGGGCGCGACTTCGGGACGCCGATCGTGCCGCGCTACAGCCCGTCGATCCTCGGCACCTTCCCCTCACTGTACCAGTTGCTGCCGCGGCAGCGCGCGCGGCCGGTTGTGGCCGATGGCGTCGCACTCGACCTGCACGATCCCGCTATCTGGCAGCGAATGGGCTGGGGCATCGCGAAGCCCGGCATCGACGAGGACCTCGCCGCCCTGATGCCGACGGTCGGCAGCGCCGAGGAGCGGCGCAGCATCGCCATCGGCCTGCAGGCGCGCCTGCTGCGTCGTGCGAAAGCCTTCGCAGCGGCGATGGACCGCCCGGCGCCGCTGCCGCCCGGCACGGAGCTGATGCTCGTCGCCGGCGACGCCATGCCGACGACCGAGCGCATGAGCGCGGACCCGGCCACGGGACGCGTGACGCCCATCCGCACCGGCCCCGGCGACGGCGTGGTGCTGCGGGATTCGGTGATGCTGGACTTCCGCCAGGGGCAGGACCCGCGCGGCCCGGCCGTCGACAGCCCGATGGACCAGCGACGCGCCCTGTTCCTGCCGCGCGAGCATCTCGAGCTCACGCGCGACCCGACCTTCCGCAACAACGTGCTCTACTGGCTGCTCGAGGAACCGCGCCAGCGCATGGCGCGGGCCTGAGCCGCCAGGAGGGCCGGGTCACTCGGGCTGGTAGTTCACGCTGCGGAGCAGCTCGCCGGCGCGCAGGATCTCGTTCGCGATGAAGCGGCGGGTCTCGTCCGTCGTCTCGGTGACGGGCTCGAGGACCTGCGCCGTCAGGCGCTGCACGATCGCCGGGTCGCGCATCGTCTCCTGCATCAGGGCGTTGACGCGCTGGACGATGTCGCCCGGCGTGCCCTTCGGCGCCCAGACGCCATACCAGGACTGGAACTCGAAGCCCGGCAGGCCGGCCTCGGTGAGCGTCGGCACGTCCGGGGCGAGGGGCGAGCGCTCCTTGGAGGCGATGCCGAGGATGCGGATGCGGCGCGCCAGGTGGCGGAAGGCACCGGCCTGCCCATCGCCGCCGGGGAGCGGCTGTGCACCCCGGTGG
>JACVCH010000033.1 GCA_016742175.1 Rhizobiaceae bacterium | reverse complement strand
CGCGGGGCTGGAGGTGGATCGGTATATGGCCGGCGATCTTGAGGCGGCGGCCGGGCTGGTGACGTCGGGCGCGCTGAATGCCAGCGTCGGGGATGTGTTGCCGGGGTTGGGGTGGTGATGCGCGACCATGACGCGACTGATCTCCCCCCTTGCGGGGGAGATGGCGGCAGCCAGAGGGGGGCGCCGTGGAGCGACGACCTCGGCGATTGCCGTTCTGAACTTGTGCGGAAGACCCTGCGGGACAGCGCCCCCCTCTGCCCTGCCGGGCGCCCTGGCCCGAGCCACGGGTCTCGGCCCGTCCTTCGGACCCCCCGCATGGGGGGAGATCATGCGCTTCAGCGTCGCATCGAACTCGGAGGCGTTGCATGAAACCCGTATCCGTCATCGAGGGCACCTCGCCCGTCATCCTCGGCATGCCGCATGTCGGAACGTTCGTGCCGGACGCGGTGGCTTTGAGGCTCAACGCCGAAGGGCGCAGGCTGCGCGATACGGACTGGCATATCGACAGGCTCTATGACGGGCTGTTGCCGGGCGCGTCGGTGGTGAAGGCGAATTTTCATCGGTATGTGATCGACGCCAATCGCGATCCGTCGGGCGTCAGCCTCTATCCGGGGCAGAACACGACCGGGCTGGTGCCGCAGACCGATTTCGACAACCAGCCGATCTGGGCCCAGGCGCCCGACGCAGCGGAATCCGAGCGGCGGTTGGCCGAATGGCATGCGCCGTACCATGCGGCGCTGGCCGCCGAGGTCGCGCGGGTGAGGGCGGTGCATGGAATTGCGGTCGTCTATGACTGCCATTCGATCCGCTCGCGCTGCCCGTTCCTGTTCGAGGGCGAATTGCCGGTCCTGAACATCGGCACCAATGACGGGCTGACCTGCGATGCCAGATTCGCACGGGTCGCGGCGGAGATCGCCCGCGATTCAGGCTTCGAATGGGTCGCGAACGGCCGCTTCAAGGGCGGCTGGACGACGCGGCACTACGGACAGCCGCGGGCGCGCGTCCACGCGATCCAGATGGAGATCGCGCAGTCTGCCTATCTCGCAGCCGAGGAAGAACCCTGGACATTCGACGCGGCCAAGGCCGCGCCGCTGCGCCAGACCTTGAAGACATTGCTCGCCGCGCTGGAAGACGCGGCCATCGGAGGAATCTCATGACCAATCCACGCCACAACATCCGCGAAATCCGTTCGCCGCGCGGGCCCGAGATCACCGCGAAACAGTGGACGACCGAGGCGGCGATGCGGATGCTGATGAACAATCTCGATCCCGACGTCGCGGAGAACCCGAACGAACTCGTCGTCTATGGCGGCATCGGGCGCGCGGCGCGCACTTGGGCCGATTTCGACCGGATCGTCGCGAGCCTCAAGGGCTTGAGCGAGGAGGAGACGCTGCTGGTCCAGTCCGGCAAGCCGGTCGGCGTGTTCCGCACGCACAAGGACGCGCCGCGGGTGCTGATCGCCAATTCCAATCTCGTGCCGCACTGGGCGAACTGGGCGCATTTCAACGAGCTCGATAAGAAGGGGCTCATGATGTACGGCCAGATGACGGCCGGCTCCTGGATCTATATCGGCACGCAGGGCATCGTGCAGGGCACCTACGAGACCTTCGTGGAGGCCGGGCGCCAGCATTATGGCGGCGACCTTAAAGGTAAGTGGATACTTACAGCCGGACTCGGCGGCATGGGCGGCGCGCAGCCGCTGGCGGCGGTGATGGCGGGGGCATGCTGCCTTGCGATCGAATGCGACGAGACGCGGATCGATTTTCGCAAGCGCACCCGCTACGTCGACGAAAAGGCGACGAGCCTCGACGAGGCGCTGGAGATGATCGCGCGCTGGACCAAGGCCGGCGAGGCGAAGTCGGTCGGGCTTCTGGGAAATGCCGCAGAAATCCTGCCCGAACTCGTCAGGCGCGGCGTCAAGCCGGACATGGTGACCGACCAGACCTCGGCGCACGACCCGCTCAACGGTTACCTGCCGAAGGGTTGGTCGCTGGCCGAATGGAAGGCGAAGCGCGAGAGCGATCCGCAGGCGGTGGAGAAGGCCGCGCGGGCTTCGATGCGCGAGCATGTCGAGGCGATGGTCGCGTTCTGGAACGATGGCGTGCCAACGCTCGACTATGGCAACAACATCCGCCAGGTGGCGAAGGAAGAGGGGTTCGAGAACGCCTTCGCGTTTCCGGGCTTCGTGCCGGCCTATATCAGGCCGCTGTTTTGCCGCGGCGTCGGGCCGTTCCGCTGGGCGGCGCTTTCGGGCGATCCCGAAGATATCTACAAGACCGACGCCAAGGTGAAGGAACTGACGTCGGGCAACGACCATCTCCATCGCTGGCTGGACATGGCGAAGGACCGCATCGCGTTCCAGGGCCTGCCGGCGCGGATCTGCTGGGTCGGTCTGGGCGACCGCCACCGGCTCGGCCTCGCCTTCAACGAGATGGTGGCGAAGGGCGAGTTGAAGGCGCCGGTGGTGATCGGCCGCGACCATCTCGATTCGGGCTCGGTCGCCTCACCCAACCGCGAGACGGAGGCGATGAAGGACGGGTCGGATGCCGTGTCCGACTGGCCGCTCCTCAACGCGCTCCTCAACACCGCATCGGGCGCGACCTGGGTGTCGCTGCATCATGGCGGCGGCGTCGGCATGGGCTTTTCGCAACATTCGGGCATGGTCATCGTCGCCGACGGCACCGAGGATGCGGCGCGGCGGCTGGAGCGGGTGCTGTGGAACGACCCGGCGACGGGCGTCATGCGGCACGCCGATGCGGGCTACGACATCGCGCTCGACTGCGCCCGCGAAAAGGGGCTGAACCTGCCGGGCATACTCGGCGAATAGATGCGGGGACGGTGAAGGGCGACGCTGCAAGGCGGCGCCCTTTCCTTTTCCAGCCTGAGATTGATGAGGAAAACCCATGACAGATACGACATCGCAGCCCGAGAGCGGGCGCGCGTCCGCCGCCTTCCGGCTGATCGTCTTCAGCGCGATCGGCATCTTCCTGTTCTTCGTGCCGGTGACGATCGGCGAGCGGTCGACGCTCCTGATCGACCACGCGGCCTCCGCGATCGCGACCAACTGGCGCCCGGTCGCGGTCACCTTCGTCTCGGCGCTCATCGCCTATGGCGCGCTGGCGCCCTTCGTGCGGGGGACGTGGAACTTCAGCCGGACCGAAATGGTCTTTTCGGTGCTTCGGGTGCTCGGCCTCGTGCTGACGGGCATGTTCCTGCTGGGTGTCGGCCCGGCGGCGATCTTCGAGCCGGACATGCTGCCGTTCCTGTTCGACAGGCTGGTGCTGTCGGTCGGGCTGATCGTGCCGATCGGCGCGCTGGCGCTCGGCTTCCTCATCGGATACGGCCTGCTCGAACTCACCGGCGTCATCGTCCAGCCTATCATGCGGCCGATCTGGCGCACGCCGGGAACCTCCGCCATCGACGCCGTCGCCTCCTTCGTCGGCAGCTATTCGCTGGCGCTCCTGATCACCGACCGGCTCTATGCGGAAGGAAAATACACGACGCGCGAGGCGGCGATCATCGCAACCGGCTTCGCGACCGTGTCGGTCGCCTTCATGATCATCGTCGCGCGCACGCTCGGGCTGATGGAGATCTGGAACCTCTATTTCTGGTCGACGCTGGTCATCACCTTCGTCGTCTCGGCGATCGTCGCGCGGCTGTGGCCGATCACGTCGATGGAGCATGAGGGCGATCGCGACCAGCCGCTTCCGGCCGGCAAGGGCCGCATTGCGGCTGCCGTCGAGGCGGGGCTCGACCAGGCGGCGGGCGCGCCCGGCCTGCCGACCATGCTGCGCGGCAGCCTGATGGACGGGCTGCGCATGGCCTCGCTCATCCTGCCGAGCATCATGGCGGTCGGGCTTCTCGGCCTGCTCGCGGCGAAATACACGCCGCTCTTCGACGTGCTCGGGCTGACGCTCTACCCGTTCACCTTCATCGTCCAGCTTCCCGAGCCGATGCAGGCCGCGAGCGGCATCGCGTCGGGCCTGGCGGAGATGTTCCTGCCGGCGATCCTTCTGGCCGAAGCCGACGCGGCGACGCGCCTCGTCGCGGCGATCGTCGCGGTCAGCCAGGTGCTGTTCCTCTCCGCCTGCATTCCCTGCGTGATGGCGACGCGCATTCCGCTGACGATCTGGCAGCTTCTGTTCATCTGGTATGTGCGCACCGTGGTCAGCATCCTGCTCGCCGCGCCGGTGGCGTGGGTCGCGGTGTCGATGGGCTGGGTAAACTAAGACCACCCCCTCGGGTCGGCATCACACCCCGCGGCGCAGCCTGGCGACCCGGGACAGGGCCCAGATGGGGAACGAGATCTCGACGCGCAGGCCGTCGGGCTCCCAGAGGCGCTCGATCGTGCCGCCCATCTGGCCGCGGATGCTGAGCTCGACGAGGCGCGATCCGAAACCGCTGTCGGCGGCCGTATCTGCGGATGCGGCTGCACCGGCGATGTGTTCCTTCCAGGTGACGCGGTAGTTCTCGCCGTCTGCGAAGGTGACGATCTCGACCCGGCTGTCCGCGCCGGTGAAGCCGCCATATTTCGCCGCGTTGGTCGCCAGTTCGTGGAAGACGAGGGCGAGCGGCGTCGCCGCGCCTTCGGCGATCGGCAGGTCCGGCCCGTCGATCGAGACGTGCCGGCCGTCATCGTCATAGGCGGCGAGGAGAGCGCGCAGGAGCCCGTGCAGCGAGGCCTGGCCGTCGCCCGAGGCTTCGAGCGCGCGCGGACGCACGAATTCGTGCGCGGCGCCGAGGGCGAGGATGCGGCCGCGCAGTTCGTCGGCGAAGCCCTGCGCCTCGGGCCGCGAGCGCGCCGTCAGGCTGACGATGGAGCCGAGAACCGAGAAGATGTTCTTGATCCGGTGCGACAGTTCCTGCGCGATGACCTCACGTTCCTCCGCCGCGATCTTCGTCTCGTGGATGTCGGTGCAGGTGCCGAACCAGCGGATGATGTGGCCTTCGTCGTCGCGGATCGGCAGGGCGCGGCCGAGCGTCCAGCGATATTCGCCCGAATGATGACGCAGCCGGTATTCGATGTCGTAGGGCTCGCCGGTTTCGAGCGAATGCGACCAGCGATTCCACGCGCGCTCCTGGTCGTCTGGGTGGAACATGCCGTTCCAGCCCTCGCCATCGGTGGAGCCCACGGGAACGCCGGTGAATTCGTACCAGCGGGCGTTGTAGTAGTCGTGGAGCCCGTCCGGCGTCGTTGACCAGACCATTTGCGGCATGGTGTCGGCGATGGCGCGGAACTTCGCCTCGCTTTCACGCAGGTCCGCCTCGCGCGCCCGCAGGCGTTCCGAAGCGGCGGCGAGGACGCGGCCGATTTCGTCGAACTCGCGCACGCGGGACGGGCGCTCCGTGACCGGCGCGCCTTCGGCAAGCTGGTGCGCCTGGCGGGCAAGGCCGGTGGCCGAAGAGGCCAGCCGGCGACCGAAGAGGAGGGCGAGAAGGGCGGCAAGGCCAAGGGCGAGAAGGCCGATCAGCACGAAGAACTGGACGAAGCGCTGCACCGGCGCGTTGAGATCGCTTCCCGGCACGCCGATGGCGACGGTCCAGCCCGCCGCGTTCGCCCGCGCATAGGTTCCAAAGACGGACGCGCCCTCGACGGTCGTCGCGTCCCAGGTTCCCGCCGACCCGCGCGTGTTGGCGCGCAGGTCCGCGGTGGCCTCGCTGCCGACGAAATCGTCGTGACGCCGGTTGCGGGCGAGGATGCGGCCGTTCCTGTCGATGACGGCGATCGTCCAGCTTTCGGGAAGCTGCGCGGAAAGGACGATGTCGCGGATGCGCGTCGCGGGGACGGCAAGGCTCAAAAGATAGCGCGGCTCGCCCTCGATCCGGATCGCCATGTCGACCGCGAACAGATAGTCGCCCGACACGGTGCCCTGGAAGAGATCGAGCACCATCGGCTCGCGCGATGCCAGGACCTCGCCGTCGGTGGGCAGCGGCGTCACCGGAAGTGGATCGCCGAAGGCCCGGCGGACGTTGACGAGCTGCTGGCCCTGCGGCGTACGCAGGACGGGATTGAAGCCGAGGCTCTGGAACAGCTCGCGGGCCTGTCCGTAAAATGTTTCGATGTCGTCGATCCGAAGCTCCGGCGAGACCGCCATGACTTCGAGGGCCGTGGTCAGGCCGAGAACCTCGCGGTCGATGGCGCCGGCCAGCAGACGCGCGGCCTCCGAGGCGTTCGATTCCAGGCGCTCGCGCTCGGCCATGCCGAGATTGAGAAGGATGTAGGCCATGAACGCCAGGAGCGGCAGGCACAGGGCGGCAGCAAAGAGCGCTAGCTGTCGACGCAAGTATGTCCCCCAGTTTCAGACCCTGTTCTCGGGCTCCCAAACGTGTTTAAGCCCGCTTGGTTCACCCTGACAACACGGGGCTGCAACAACTTTCCACATGGCACCGGAAAAGTGGGGGCGAACCGGCGTCAAGCCCGCGGAAAACTTGGAAAACAGGCCTGCGCGCCCTATATTCGACGCATCAAGGCGCTTGAGTCGCACGGCTCATCGGGCGCTTGACGACGACATCCACGAAGATCGGAATTTCATGAGCGATACGCCCGAAAACCAGCCCGGCGCACCGGCCGAATACGGCGCCGAATCCATCAAGGTTCTCAAAGGGTTGGACGCGGTGCGCAAGCGCCCCGGCATGTATATCGGCGACACGGACGACGGCTCGGGCCTGCACCACATGGTCTACGAGGTCGTCGACAAC
>JACVCH010000015.1 GCA_016742175.1 Rhizobiaceae bacterium | reverse complement strand
CGGCCGACGAAACGAACCCGCTCGTCCATAACCGAACACTCCTTCCACGGCATCAACACCTCCCGCAAAGCGAAAAGTGTTACCCATGTGTCCGGTACGAAACGTCACCTATGTCTCAGGTCGTTCTTTAATATTTCATCTATTTTGCCGTAATTGCGCCATGCGACAGGCACGTCCCAAATGGCGCTGGGTGTCATTTTGGGTAACAGGAGCGTGCGGTTGGATGTGGCTGAATGAGGCAGAGGCGTCTCGTTTCGTGAGGGGATACCTCCGTCAGAAAATGCGCATTCGCTGCAATTAGAGCTTCTGTTTTAGCAGGAAGGTCAGATCGGTGAGGGCCTCTTCATCGGCGAGCCAGTTCGCCCCCGGCGCGAGCAGGAGCATCGGCTCGAGGCGGTCGAGAACCGGCGTACCTTTCAGCCGCTCGCGCACCTTGCCCGGCGAAAGCCTCCCGATGGTCGCAAGTGCCCAGACGGTGTTACCTGCCTTGCCTTGAAGAGCTTCGATCAGGGCATCGAGCGCTACCGGGCTGTCGATTACCCGCAGGACTTCGGAGGCGGCGGCCGATACTCGTTTGTCGCCCCCTACCAGCATCGCGACCAACTCATCGATCACAGGTTTGGGCGTATGGGCGTCGAATCCCGCAATGGCGTGATAGGCGACGTTCTCTTCCGGGTCGGCAATGAACGGCAGCAGGTCGGCGTAGGATTTGAGACCTGACTTGCCGAGCCCCCAGATCGCAGCCTGTCTGCGCTCATCGCCACTAAAGTTTGCGCTCCGGGCCGCCTCGCGCAGCAGATCGCGCGCAAAGTCGGTTTTCAGCTCCGTCAGGATCAGGATCGCTTCCATGCTCATTTCTGTGAAGGCTTCGCTCCACAGCAAATCAGCAATCCGGTCCTGCCCCTTGTTCGATCCCAGCGCGGCTGCGCTGCCGGCGGCTTCCAATGCGACGCGGATCTCGCGTTCGGAGTCGAGAGCGACTTCTAGCGCAGGCACGGATTCTCGTCGCAGATCACTCCTGAATCGAAGCGCCTTGACTGCCGCGTAGCGATCCATCGGGCTTTCGGCTGCAACGTCATCAAGGGGATTGTAAGAATCGGCCAGGTGGTGCTTCAGGTCCGCCAGAGCGGACGGAGCCACCGCCACCAATGCGCAAAAGTGATCGTGCAGGCTCGGATCGAAGACTACGTTGGTGGGGCGCGCCGTCGCGAAATATGCTTGCCGCCCGCTTATGCTGGCAAGATCACCGCTTCGGCGCCTAGGCTCGTAATATAGTATCAAACTGCCAACGACTGCCTCGATCTGCCGCACATAGGTGCGCGGGAAATGATACCGCTCTTCCGGTAGGTCGTCATATGTCGGGTCGATCTTGGTGATCAGAACCGCTCTCACCATGTGCCGAAGAATTCCCCGTCGAACCCTGCTCCCGTTATGTGGAGCGGCCAGCACGCACGTCGCGCTTGTCGCAGCGGGTGACGACCGCCCTGAAGTGTTTGAGTTTGTTGAACAACCGCTCGGCCGCGTTGCGCTGGCGATAGACCACGTGCTGACCGGGAAGGTTTTGACGCGGTTGGGCATGGCGCGGATGTTGGCCCATGCGCCGCGTTCGGCCACTTCGCTGCGCAGGGCGTCGCCAACGCAGCATCCTTGGGAATCCCGCTTATGGGTATGTGACCTAGTGGAGACAAGTCTCGGAAGTCAAAGGAACGGCCGGCTAGTTGGCAAATGTTATTGTGACGTGGGTGATCAACGTCTAAAGAGCCGACGGCTAACGACGCATGAAAGGATCATCCTGATGAAAATCGAGACCGGTCGTGGGCCGTTGAAGTTTTTCGAGGCACACTGGTCCGCTGGGTATCTGGTTCTCGGAATTCTGCTCTTTTACGCTTTGACTCCGATACTTGTCGATACATTTCTGGGACGCGATACCCACCTCCAGCTCTTGGCCCAACTCGCTCTGTTGGCAGCCGCTTCCATCGGAATCGGCTTTGCTATTCCCGTTCTTGACCCATTGTTTCGACCCAATGCCCCACGCTTGAAGATCAGCGGTGATCTCGTGCACACCGTTATCTGGGGTTCATTCATCGTTTTTGCGGTAACAGTTGTTGCGACTGCGGAACATATTCCTCTGTTTTCCGCTTTGAATGGCGCCACCGCTCAGGAACTAAGCGACCAACGTGGCAATTTTCTGAAAACCCGCACCGGCTGGGAAGCACTGTTAAACTATATAAACGCTCTATACACCGGAGCTATCCTTCCATTCAGCTTGGCTTCATTATTTCTTTATAACCGAGGAATGAGGTGGATTGCGCTTCTTGCATTCGTTATTTATTGCGAGCTATCCCTTGAGAAGGCACTTTATCTTCGCGCTATATTGCCTATTCTCTATTTGACCCTGACGCGCCGCCTCTGGGACTACCCACGCGCGGTTCTCTTGATTATTGCCATGCTCGGCCTGATGTATGCAAACACCGAACTTTCGCGCGGATCAGATCAGTTTGAGGTCTCCACTGCCGAGAGCGCGGAAGGGATGCCTGTGCAGATCGATCCTATGGTCGTTTCTGCCATTGACGTACCCCCAGCGTCATTCTTCTCCCCGTACTACCAACCTACTAGCACCGTAGACTTCCTTGTGTGGCGGTCAGTCGCCGTTCCGGTGTTTACCGCCGCCGATGCACTGAGCGTATTCGAGTCGGATTTTGACAACGAACCGCTGATGGGAGCAACCAGTACACTGATCTCAAGCGTTTTCGGATTGGAGCGCGTTCCTTTTGAGGCTCTTGTGCACGGTCGCCAATTCGGCGGGACTGAGGCAAGCTATATTGGCCGGTCCAACTCAGTTTTCTTCACCGAAGCCTTTGTAAATTTCGGATGGATAGGCGTCACCGCCTTCGGCCTCTTCATAGGCCAGTCCCTTCGTTGGTTCAGAAAATCGAGCGATATGGCTTTCCGCGCCATATGGCCTCTTTACGTACTAAACGTCTATCAGAGTGGACTAATCGGAAATCTCTTCTCAAACGGCTTTGCAATCTTCTTTGCAATCGGTCTTTTCGTCGAACTGACGTATCACGAACGCGCCTCCCGATCTGCTCCGGTTGGCACAAGCTCGGCTGAATCCAGAGGGCCGGAGCGGGCCGTTCAATGACGCACCGCCGACCCAGTCAGTCCTCGACGTCCCCCGCCGCGCCGCGGCGCCAGTAGGCGGCGGCGAGGTAGCGGCCTTTTGCGAAGCCGAGCGTTTTCAGGTGCTTGCGGATGCGGCGGGCGGCGGCTTGCTCGCAGGCGGCCCAGACGAAGATGTCGTCGCTCGGCGACGGGCCGGCCGCCTCGACGGCGTCGGCGAGCAGGTCCGTCGAGCCGGCGGGCGCGTCGTCGCGCGACAGCCACTTGACGTCGACGCCGTCTCGCGCGGTGAGGTCCTGCCGCTCGGCGAGGTTGGCGACCTCGACGATCACCGTTGCCGGGATGCCGGAGGGCAGTTCCTCGACCATGCGCGAAATGGCCGGAAGCGCAGTCTCGTCGCCGGCGAAGAGATAGCGCGCGGCGGGCTTGAGATTGCCGCCGCCCGGCCCGGTCATGCCGACCCGGTCGCCGATGCGCGCGTCCTGCCCGAAACGGGCGCCCGGCATATCGTCGCCTTCGTGCAGCACGAAATCGACATCGACCTCGCCCGCGGCGACGTCGATGCGGCGGATCGTGTAGACGCGCGCGGCAGGCAGGTCGCCCTCCTCGGGCCAGGCCTGGCGGCCGTCGCTCGCCATCACCGGCCAGACGGGACGCTGGCCGGCCTTTGCGGGCAGGAGAAGGCGCACGTGGAGGCCGTCATGGGCGAAGCGGGCAAGGTCATGGCCCGACAGGGTCAGGCGGCGCATGAGGGGCGTGACCTGCTGCGCGCGCACCACCTGCATCTCCCGGAAATAGGGCAGCGGCAGGCCCGCCCTGGTGCCGCCGGTCCAGACGATGTCCGGCCGGTCCTGCGGCGCGTATTCGAGAACGTGCTCGGCGACGCTCCACTGCAGCAGCGCGAGCGAGGCATCGTCGGCGGCCTCGACCGTGAAGGTTACGGCGCCGCCCTGCATGCGCGCATGCGCCTTGCCGATGTCGAACGCCACCGACCAGTCGTCGTCGACGCCGCGGATGTCGCCATGCTCGCCATAGTGCTCGCGCAGTTCCGACATCACCTTGAGCGGCGCGCTCAGGGGGATCAGCGTTTCGGCGCGGAGGATGACGGATGCATTCATGGCACTGTTCCTGGCTCTGGAATGGCATTTCGTGACGGATCGGCGGCGGGCGCGCCCGAAACCAGAAGGGCGATCGCGGGGATCGCCGCGGCGGCCAGGCAGGCGGCGACGGCGAACAGCGGCGCGTAGCCCAGATGCTGGGCGGCGAAACCGGCCGCGACGCCTCCGCCCATGCTGACAAGCGCGTCCATCGACTGGAACAAGGTGAAGTCGACGCCGCCCTGGCGCGGATCGGACCAGCGCATGAACTGGGCGTAGAGCGCGACGAAACCGAGCGCCATCGTTCCCGACGAACTGAGGATGGCGAACGCGACGACGATCGCCGTCGACAAACCGAGGCCGGCGTGAAACGCCAGGAGAAGGAGCGTGGCCGCCTGCAGGCCGAGTGCCGCCTGCATGATCGCACGGGAGCCGAAGGCGCCGACGAGCGCGCCGGCCAGGAGCGCAGCCGCGAAGCCGACGACCATGCTGCCGGCGCCGTGGATGAGGCCGATCTGGGCAAGGCTCAAGCCTTCGTCGACGAGAAACGGGCTCAGCATGGCGAGCGCGCCCTTGTGGGCGATGACGAAGATGGCGGCGACGAGCAGGCCCTTGCGCATCTCGGAACGCCGCAGCGCGGCGGCGAGCGACGGCTTATGCGCGCGCGTCTCGGTGGTGCGCGCGGCGAAGGCGCGGCGAACGAATGGTAAGCCGAGAAGCACTAGCAGCGCCGCCATCGCGATGACGGACCATTGCCAGCCGGCGGTCTGGACGAGGTAGAGGAAGAACCCGGCGCCGATCGCTGAGCCGAGATAGGCGCCGCCGACCTGCGCGGCATTGCCCCATCCATGGCGCTTGCGCGAAAGCGTTTCGACGGCATAGCCGTCGCAGGCGATGTCGACCGTCGCCGCGGCGAAGGCGACGGCCATCAGCACGGCCAGCGTCGGCAGGATCATCGCCGGCCCCAGGAAGGCGACGGTGACGAGGCCGGCGACGCTGGCCAAGCCGCCGACGAGCACGATGGTCGCCGACCGGTTGGCGCCGGCCGCGGGAAGGCGAAGCCGCTCGATCGCCGGCGCCCAGAGGAATTTCAGCGCCCAGGGCAGGATGATGAGCGACAGGAGGCCGATCCGGTCGAGCGGCAGGCCTTCGTTGCGCATCACGGCGGGCAGGCCTGTCCAGGTCACCCCGCCGATGACGCTCTGCGCCACGTAGACGCCGCCGAGCGATGCGACCAGAGGCCAGTCGGCGCGCGTGGCGGCGGCAAAAGCCATCAGAAGCGATACCGCAGGCTGCCGAAGACCGAGCGGCCTTCATCCTTGTAGCAATAGCCGGCCGAACACATCTGCTTTTGCGTGTCGAACAGGTTCTTCGCGTTGATCTGGAGGCTGAGGCCCTCCAACTCCGGGTTCTTCGCACCGAAATCGTAGGAGATGGCGGCGTCCGCGAAGATGCGCGCCTCGTTGGTGTAGGTGTTGGCGTCGTCGCCGAAGCTGGTGCCGACATAGCGCACGCCGGCGCCGAGGCCGAGACCGTTCAGCGGGCCGGACATCACCGCATAATGGCCCCACAGCGACACGACGTCGTTCGGCGAAGCCGAGAGTTCTTTGCCGTCCGTCCCCGTCGCGCCTTGCAGGATCTTCACCCGCGAATGGGTGTAGGAGGCGATGAAGCTGAAGCCGTTGTCGAGCGACGCATTGGCCTCGATCTCGAAGCCGCGCGAATTCAGATCGAGCTGGCGCTGCTTGTTCACGTTCGTCGACGCGTCGAAGACGACGCCGTCGTCCTGGTCGATGTCGAACAGCGCGGCGGAGACGACCGCGTTGTAGCCGGGAATCTCGTATTTGACGCCGACTTCCTTCTGCGTGGCGACGGTCGGCCGGGCGACGCGGCCGATGGCGCTCGCCGGGTCGTCATATACGAGGCCGATATTCGGCGAGAAGGAGGTCGAATAGTTGGCGTAGGGGATGATGCCCCATTCGGTGCGGTAGGACGCGCCGATCCGGTAGGAAAGGTCCTCGTCCTTCTGGCTGGTCTCGGTGCGCGCGGCGTCGAGCGACTTCGTGTCGACCCAGTCGTAGCGCGCGCTGCCGAACAGGGTGAAGTCGTTCCACTCGACCTGGTCGTGCGCATAGACGCCGAGCTGGTTCATGCGCTGCCCGCCGCTGAAGGGCACCGGCGCGGCCGCCGTCTCGGCGGCGGAGACGTAGCCGAGCCCGCTGAAGGCCTCGTAGTCGGACCAGCCATAGTCGATTCCGAGCACCGCCGTGTGGCTCGCCGCCCCGGTGTCGAACTCGAACTGCGCCATGTTGTCGACGACGAAGTTGCGCGCGCGTTCGGTGTAGTGGCCCCAATAGCGCGCGAGGTCGGTGCCGACCGGGTAGTGGCCCGAATATTCGAGATCGGCGTCGACATCCGTGTAGCGCAGGTTCTGGCGCACGGTCAGGAGGTCGTTGAACCGGTGTTCGAACTCGTAGCCGATGCGCCCCTGGTTCTGCGTGAAGTCGTTATAGGCGGGATCGCCCTCGTAAAGGTCCGAGACGACGCCCGGCGCGGGGTTGTAGAACGCGGCGGTGCCGCCGACGACCGAGCGCGACAACTCGCCGAGGACCGTCAGGCTGGTGCCGGCGTCCGGCTGGAAGGTGAAGGCGGGCGCGATGTAGAGCTTATCGTCGGGATAGCCCGGCAACGCCGTCTCGGCGATGCGCCCGAGGCCGGTCAGGCGATAGAGGACGGTCGCGTCCTCGTTGGCCGGGCCGGAAAAATCGAAGCCGGCCTGCGCGCGGCCATGATCGCCGAAAAGCAGCTCGGTTTCGCGGAACGGCACGTCCTTGGGACGCTTGGTGACGACGTTGATGATGCCGCCGGGACCGCTGATGCCGTAGAGCGAGGAGGCCGGTCCCTTGAGGACGGTGATGCCCTCGATGCCGTAGGGCTCGGTCCTGAACCAGGCCGACGGGCCGTTGTACTGGCGCAGTCCGTCGCGGAACATGCCGTTGTAATAGGCCTGGAACCCGCGCAGGAAGACCGCGTCGTAGCGCGTGTCGAACCCGTAGCTGTTCGGATTGGCGCTGGCGGTGTAGCCGAGCGCCTCGTTCAAGGTGCGCGGCTTCTGGTCCTCGATCTGATCCTGGGTGATGACGGAGATCGCCTGCGGGATCTCGGCGATCGGCGTGTCGATCTTGGTGCCGAGCCGGTCCTGCTTGCCGACATAGCCGTCCTGGACGAGCGTGGCGTCGCTCTCGGCTTCGATGGTGAGCGTTTCCAGCACCGTCGCTTCCTGCGACAGCACCGACCCCGCGCCGAGCGGCAGGACGACGGTTGCGAGCAAAGCTGCCCGGTGAAAACGCGCACGCGTGAATCGAAGCATTGTGGCCCCCGGGCTCCGGATATTGAGACGCGGTGGCTTGCTCGAAAGCTGGCTTCCGATCGCCCGATTAGATAACTAGAATTTTCTTGTCAACTTATCGAATTCCATTCGCGGCGGATGGCGCGGTTGCTGTGGTATTCGGGTTTCAGGGCGTCCGGAAGCCAACGCCTCCTCCATGAATGGGAATCATCCAGCAGGAAACTGTTGACAGATGACAGATTGCCGACCAGCATCCTGAAAATGCTGCCCTGCGGGCGGCGAGGAGAGGCTATGGGCTACATCGCAAACTGGAACGACCTGCCTGAGGTCGAGATACTCGCCAACAATTTCCGCAGGTCGGCAGCGGGGCTCCAATGCGGGGTCAACCGGATCCGCATCGTCCACCCCTCCGCCACGCCGCGGCACAAGCACGACGATTCCGAGCAGACCGTCCTGATGCTGAGCGGCCGGATGCTGATCCACATCGCGGACGAGACCCATGAGGTCGGGCCCGGCGACATCTGCGTCGTCCCGATCGGCACCCCCCATTCGTTCGAATCCATCGAGGGCGAGGTCGAGCTGCTCGAGGTCTTCGCCCCGATGCGGGTCCAGAACCTCGTCGGCTTCGTCGGAAAGGTGTTCTGATGGCGCTTCAGGAAATCGCCCACGGCGTCTTCGTCGAAACCGAACATCTCGGCTCCAACAACTCGATCGTCTCGACCCGCGAGGGGCTGGTGCTGATCGATGCGCCGCATCGCCCGACCGACGCCATGCGCTGGCGCCGGACCGCGGCGGCGATGGGCGACGTCGCCTTCCTGATCAACACCGACCACCACATCGACCACACCATGGGCAACTATTTCCTGCCCGGCACGATCGTCTCGCACGAGATCACGCGCGACCGCCTCCTCAACCATGCGCCGAGCCGGCAATATGTCGAGGACTTGGTCGCCGTCATCGACCCCGAAGGCGCGCCGCTGATCCGCGACTACCAGGTGCGCGTGCCGACGGTCACCTTCGTCGACCGCATGGCGCTCGACGTCGGCGGCCTGACATTCGAACTCACCCACCGTCCGGGCCATACGCCCAACAGCGTCTATATCGAGCTTAAGCAGCTCGGAATCGTCTTTTCGGGCGACCTCTTCTGCGAGCTCAGCCTGCCCGCCTTCGTCGAGGCGCATGTGTTCGCGTGGGTGGAGGCCGCGCGCTTCTTCGAGACGATCGACGCCGAATGGATCGTGCCCGGTCACGGCGCGGTCTCGAAGCCGGCCGACGTGACGCCGTTCCGCCAGAAGATGGAAGAACTGATCGGCGAAGTCGCGCGCGGTATCGAGAAGGGCGACCCGCGCGAGGTGCTGTGCCAGCGCATCGGCTTCGAGGACCGCATCCACATCTCGACCGGCGGCAGCCCGGCCTATCCCGATCACCTGATCGAGCTCTTCCGCCGCAAGAGCATCGAGGCCATTCACGACCAGATCCTGGAGCGGAACGCGGCCGCCTGACGAGCGAGCCTGCTCTCTTTCCGGGTCGCATTATTGCGACGCCAGACGATCCCGTCTGGCTGCAGAATGCTCTAAAGCAGGCTCGGCAGCAGGGTCACGATCGACGGGAAGATCGTCAGGATCACGATCGACAGCAGCATCAGCAGCAGGAACGGGAACGCGGCTGCGGCCAGTTGCGGAAGCTGCCAGCCCGATATGCGCTGCAGCACGAAAAGGTTGAAGCCGATCGGCGGCGTGATCAGCCCGATCTCGACCAGGATCACGATGAAGACGCCGAACCAGAGCAGGTCGATGCCTGCGCTTTGGGCGATCGGCAGCAGGATCGAGCCGGTGAGGACGATCATCGACAGCCCGTCCATGAAGCAGCCGAGCACGATGAGGATCGCCGCGATCACGACGAGCAGGCCGTAATAGCCGAGATTGACGCCCTCGATCCAGGTGACGATGGTGCGCGGAATGCCGGTATAGGCCATCGCGACCTGAAGCGCGGCCGAGGCGCCGAGGATGAGGCCGATCGTGGCGCAGAAGAGGACGGTCGCCTTGAGCGCGTCGACGATGACGCGCAGATTGAGCTGGCGGTCGACGAGGGCGAGGACCATGGCGCCGACGACGCCGATGACGGCGGCTTCCGTGGGCGTTGCGAAACCGCGATAGATCGCGCCGAACACGATGCCGATCAGCCCGACCAGCGGCAGCAGCGAGAGAACCGCGCGAAGGCGGCTTGCGCCGGCCGGCACGACCATGTCCGACCCCTGCCCGCCGGTGCGGTGGCGGATCGCGACGTAGATGCAGAAGATGCCGGCGATCATCAGCCCCGGCAGGATGCCGGCGAGGAAGAGATCGCCGATCGAGACGTTGAAGGCGAAACCGTAGAGGATCAGCGCCACCGAGGGCGGGATCAGGATGCCGAGCGTGCCCGCGCCGGCGATCGAGCCGAGCACGAGGCCTTCGGGATACTGGCGCGCGCGAAGCTGCGGCAGGCTCAACTGGCCGATGGTCGCGACCGTCGCCGTCGAGGAACCGCACAGCGCCGCGAACAGCGAACTGGCGAAGATGTTGACCTGGATCAGCCCGCCGGGCATCCGCCCGACCAGAACCGCGAAGGCGTCGAAGAGCTTGCGCGCGATGCCGGAGCGCGACAGAAGCTCGCCCATCAGCACGAAGAGCGGCAGCGCCGTCAGTCCCCAATTCGTCATCTGGCCGAAGAAGGCGGTCGACATGGCGACCGCGGGATCGACATTGGCGACGAGCAGGATGCCGACCGTGGTCAGCACCAGGATCGTCGCCGCGATCGGAACGCCGAGGAGCAGAAAGAGCAGCAGGCAGACGACGAAGCCGATGGCGATGAAATCGCGATCCATGTCAGTGCGCCCCCTTCATGATGTCTTCCGGCTGGGCGCCGAAGCCGATGCCGAGCGCGCGCTCGATGAAGCGTAGCACGAGCGCGGTCTCGAGCAGGACAAGCCCGGCCAGCACGACGCCCATGGGAAGCGCGCGCGGGATCGGCAGCGTGCCGAGCATCTTGATCCCCGACAGGTAGGCCGCATACCACATGTGGAAGAAGCCGAAGGTCAGGTAGCCGACGATGGCGATCATCACGACATAGCCGAAGGCGCGCATGAAGGCGGAGCCGCGGCCGCCCATCTTGTCGATGAAGAAGTCGACCGAGATGTGCTGGTCGCCGGGAACGGCGGCGGCGAAGCCGAGCGCGAACGTGCCACCGAGCAGGATGCCGGCGACGTCGTCGGCCGACGGGATCGACGTGCCGAAGAGCCGCAGCACGATGACGCCGACGAACAGGATGACGAGCGCGGCGAGCGACAGGCAGGCCAGGACGAGCGAGACGCCCGCAACCAGCCCGAGCAGCCTGCTCACCAGCGGCGGGGACGAAGAGATTTGCGCGGCCATCGCTTAAGGCTCCACCACTGTTCGAGAAGCGCCCGCGGGGCCGGGTCCCCGCAGGCATGGCTCAAGACGACCGGCTACTCGGCCGCAGCCTTTTCGCGGAACTCGTCGACGACCGCCTTGCCGTCCTCGCCGGCATTGGCGAGCCAGTCCTGGACCATCGTCTCGCCCACCTGGGCGAGTTCGGCGGCGAGTTCCTCGCTGGGCGGGGCGACGGTCATGCCGTTGTCGGCGAGCGTCTTCTCAGCTTCCGTGACCTTGGCCTCGCTCTGCTCCCAGCCCCAGGCCTCGACTTCCATCGCGACCTCGGCGACCTGCGCCTTGATGTCGTCGGGAAGCGTCTGGTAAACGTCCTCGCGCACGAAGACCATGAGCTTGGGCAGCCAGGCGTCGGTCTTGTAGTAGAAGTCCGTGTATTCCCACGCCTTGTAGACGACGCCCGAAGTGGGGGCGGTGTTGAAGGACGAGATCAGCCCGGTCGCGAAGGCCTGCTGCATTTCGGTGATCTGCACCGTCGTCGGCTCGGCGCCCATCAGCTCAGTGAGCCGCGTGGTCGACGGGTTGTAGGCGCGCATGGACAGGCCCTCGACATCGGCGAGGGAATTGATCTCACGGTCGAAGAAGAAGCCCTGCGACGGCCACGGCACGGCGTAGAGCAGGCGAACGCCGCTCTTGGCGAGTTCCTCGGTCAAGGGCTCGCGGGTGACGTCCCACAGCACCTTCGCATCGGCATAGGAGGTGACGAAGAACGGGATGCCGTCGAGTTCCCACAAAGGGTTCTCGCGGCCCAGATTGGTCATCAGCTCGGAGCCCATCTCGACGAGCCCGTTGCGGGTCGATTCCAGCACCACCGGATTGGCGAAGAGCGAGCCGCCGTGATGCGTGGTGATGTCGAGGCGGCCGTCGGTGACCTCACGCATCTTGTCGGCGAACATCTGCATCGCCTCGCTCTGGAATTCGCTCGCCGGATAGGCGTTGGCGAGGTTCCACTGGAATTCCTGGGCGTAGGCCCCGGACGTGATGAACGTGGCGGCAAGGCCGGCCGCGACGGTCGTGTAGAAGGTCCTCATGTTCCATCCTCTCTTGTTTTGATTGTCGGCTCTCGAAGCTCCGCGCTGCCGGAGGTTCCCCACCCCGGCGTGCCTGGCGAATGCGTGCGGATCGGTGTCGGCGCAGTCGAGGTCCGGGTCGGCGACGCAACGCGACCGGGAGGCGGCGCGGCCTCCGGCAATCCGTTGCGTGGCGTATCTGGTTTGCAAGAACAGACCCTAACCTTCCGGCCGCGGCAAAGAGCGCGGCACCACCGATCCGACATCTGCGCATGTGCACTGGCAACTGTCAACAGTTGACGTATTGTTGGCACATACCTATTGTTCAGGCGAAATGCGCAACAGGAAGGTCGGGATTTCATGGAAACGGCAGGTGGACGGTTGCGGGAAATGATCGGGCAGCGCCGCGCGCTGCTGGTTCCCGGCGTGATGAACGCGCTGGCCGCGCGCGTGGCCGAGGATGTCGGCTACGAGGCGCTCTACATCACCGGTGCGGGTGTCACGAACGCATATCTGGGCCTGCCCGATGTCGGCCTCATCAGCCCGACGCAGATGGCGGACACGATCGGCGTGGTGCGCAACATCACCGAACTGCCGCTGATCGTCGACGGCGACACCGGCTTCGGCAACGCGATCAATGTCTGGCACACGGTCCGCAGCTTCGAACGCGCCGGCGCCAATGCGATCCAGCTCGAAGACCAGGTCTTTCCGAAGCGCTGCGGGCATTTCGACGGCAAGGGCGTGATACCGGCGGCCGAGATGGCCGAGAAGGTGCGCGCGGCCGTCGAGGCGCGCCGCTCGCCCGACTTCCTCGTCATTGCGCGCACCGACGCCTATGCGACGCACGGGCTCGACGAGGCGATCGCCCGCGCGCAATCCTTCATCGACGCCGGCGCCGACATCACCTTCGTCGAAGCCCCGCGCCAGATTTCCGACATCCGCAAGGTGATCGAATCCCTGTCCGTGCCGCAGCTCGTCAACATGGTCATCGGCGGCCACACGCCGAGCGTCGGCCTGTCCGATTTCCGCGAGCTCGGCGTCGGCATGGTGCTTTACGCCAACGCTTCGCTCCAGGGCGCGATCATGGGCATGCGCAACGCCCTGACCCATCTGCGCGACAAGGGCGTCCTGACGGAGGGCGACGGCCTTGTCGCGCCCTTCGCCGAACGCCAGCGCCTGGTCGGCATGGCCGAATTCAAGCGCATGGAAGGCCGCTACGCGGTCGCCGACGGCGCGTCCTGACGCGCATGGACGCGACCGCGGCCGGCGCGCCGATCCTCTTTACGCCGTACGATTTGCGCGGCCTGCGGCTCGACAATCGCATCGTCGTCTCGCCGATGGGCCAGCATTCGGCCGAGGACGGCTTTGCCAATGACTGGCATCTCGCCCATCTCGGCCAGCTTGCGGTTTCGGGTGCGGGGCTCCTGATCACGGAAGCCGCGGCCGTCGATCCGCGCGGGCGCATCAGCCCGGGCTGCCTTGGCATCTGGTCCGACGATCACGTCGCCGGCTACCGCCGCATCATCGATTTCGCGCGCACCCACGGGCGCACGAAGATGGGCATCCAGCTCGGCCATTCGGGGCGCAAGGGCTCGGTCTCGCAGTCCTGGTTCGGCCAGAAGTCGCTCGGCGACGAAGATGGCGGCTGGGAGATCTTCAACCCCTCCCCCCTCGCCTATCCCGGCCGCAAGACGCCGACGCAGATCAGCCGCGAGACGATGGACGAGGTCGTCGGCCAGTTCGCCGACGCCGCGCGCCGTTCGCACGAGGCCGGCTTCGACCTGATCGAGCTTCACGCCGCCCATGGCTATCTCATCCACGCCTTCCTGACCCCGATCCTGAACCAGCGGACCGACGACTATGGCGGTTCGCTCGAGAACCGGATGCGCTTCGGCCTCGACGTGTTTCGCGCGATCCGCGCGGCGTTTCCGGCCGAAAAGCCGATCGGCGTGCGGGTGTCCGCGACCGACTGGATCGACGGCGGCTGGACGCCCGAGGACACCGTCGCCTTCGCGCGTGAACTGAAGGCGCTCGGCTGCGACTATATCTGCGCATCGACGGGCGGGGTCGCGCCGGAGCAGCAGATCCCGGTCGGCCCGCTCTACCAGGCGGGCTTCGCCGAGACGATCCGGCGCGAGGCCGGGATCGCGACCATGGCCGTCGGCCTGATCACGCAGGCGCAAGAGGCCGAAAGCGTGCTGGCGGACGGCAAGGCGGACCTCGTGGCGCTCGGCCGGGCGATGCTCTACAATCCGCGCTGGCCCTGGCATGCGGCCGAAGCGCTCGGCGTCCAGGCCTTCTACCCGCTCCCGTATGACCGGGCGCACCCCTCGATGCGCCGGAACAATGCGTTCGTCGTCCAGCGGGAGCGCTAGCCGTCGGGGCAAAGATAAGACAACATTGACTTGTTACTACATTTGATTTACCGATGGGCAAGCAGCGGGAGGCTGCGCTCGGGAGGAAATCATGAAGTTCATCACTGACCGTCGGCGGTTTCTCGCCGGCGCCGCCGCAGGCGTGGGCGCGCTCGCCCTGCCCGCATACGTCCGCCGCGCCAGCGCACAGGACGCTGACCTTTCGCCCTACGAAGCCGCAAACATCGACTGGAAGCAGGCGACGGGCCAGGAAATAACGGTCGCCGTCATCCCGGCCGCCTATTTCGACAATCTCGCGGCCATCACCCCGCAATTCGAGGCGCTGACGGGCATCACAGTGCGCTACGAGAAGATTCCGCCGGCGCAGATCCGCCAGAAATGCGTGCTCGACTTCACCTCCGGCACCGGCACCTATGCGACGCATGCCGCCGACCCCATGTATTACAATTTGTATCATTCGAATGGCTGGGTGGAGGCGCTCGATCCCTTTATCGAGGATACGGCGAAGACGGACGTCGAATGGCTGGCGCTGGACGATATCGTTCCCGCCTGGCGCGAGGCCAATTCGGTCGACGGCGCGCTCCTCGGCCTGCCCTATGACGGCGAGGTCACGTTGCAGGTCATGCGCAAGGACCTCTATGAGGCCAAGGGCCTGAAGCCGGCGGCGACGCTGGACGAGTTCGTCTCCAACGCGGCCGCGCTGCACGATCCGGACAACCGCGTCTGGGGCGCTGCACTGCGCGGCGTCGCCGGCGCTGGCCAGAACGTCTACATCTACTCCTCGCTCTTCCGCGCCTTCGGCGGCGAATGGTTCGACAATGGCGAACTCGTCGTCAACGGACCCGAGGCGGAAGCCGCACTGACCTGGTATGTCGACACGATGAAGGCCTACGCGCCGGCCGCGGCCCAGAACTGGAACTGGCCCGACATCGCCGACGCCTTCTCGCAGGGCACGATCGCGACCTATGTCGACGCGCATTCCTCGGCCTCGGTCATCAACAACCCCGAAAAGTCGACCGTCGTCGGCAAGATCGCCTATGAGCGCTGGCCGGAAGGCCCGTCGGGCAAGCGCGTCTCGTCGATCTGGAACTGGGGCATGCCGATCAACGCGGCGCTGAGCGACGAGGCGAAGACCGCGACCTGGCTGTTCATCCAGTGGGCGGCCTCGGCCGAGACGCAGGCGCGCACGTCGTACCGCTTCGACGGCCCGGCCAAGCGCTCGGGCGTCAACCGGCTCTCGCTCTGGCGCGACCCGGAATATGTGAAGACCGTCAGCGCCTTCGGCGACAATTTCGTCGAGGCGACGCTCGCCTCGCTCGAAAACGACACCGATGTCGACTGGCGTCCGCGCGCGCCGCAATGGCCGGCGATCGGCGACACGCTCGCCACCGCCATCCAGTCGGCGCTTGCCGGCCAAGCGACCGTCAAGGACGCGCTCGACAACGCGCAGACGCGCATCGCGCCGATGATGCGATAGATCGATGTCGCTTGCCGAACCCGTCGCCGCCCCATCCGGGGCGGCGCTTTCCCCGGCCGCTTCCGGCCATCTGGACGTCATGGCGCGGCGCGAGCGGCGCTTTGCCGCCGCGCTTCTCGCGCCGGCCTTCATCGCGCTCGGCGCGACCACGACGTTCCCGCTTCTCTATCTGATCTGGACGAGCACGTTCCGGATGGACCTCGCCATGCCGTTCATGGACGGGTTTGTCGGCATCGAGAACTACCGCCAGCTTTTCGCCGATCCGCGCTTCTGGCAGTCGCTGTCGGTCAGCATGATCTATACGGTGACGACGGTCATCGCGCAGGTGATCCTCGGGCTCGCGCTGGCGCTCCTCGTCATGAACATGAAGCGCGGCCAGGGCCTGTTCCGCTTCATCGCCATCCTCCCCGTCGTCCTCTCGCCGGCCGTGGTCGGCATGGTGTGGCGCAGCTTCATGCTGACGCCCGAATTCGGCGTGATCGACTACCTCTCCATCTCGGCCGGCCTCGGCAGCCAGAACTGGCTCGGCGATCCGTTCATGGCGCTGGTCTCCGTCATCGTCATCCACACCTGGCAGTGGACGCCCTTCGCCTTCATGGTGCTGCTGGCAAGCCTCGCCTCGCTGCCCGACGACATCTACGAGGCAGCAAAGATCGACCGCGCCGGCCCGTGGCAGCGCTTCTGGCGCATCACGCTTCCGCTGCTGCGCCCGGCCATCGTCATGGTCGTCATCATGCGCACCATGGTGGCGCTGACGGCCTTCGCCGCGATCTTCACCGTCACCGGCGGCGGCCCCGGCACCGCGACCGAGATCCTCAATCTCTACGCCTACCGCAAGTCCTTCACGGAACTGTCGATCGGCTACGGCTCGGCGCTCGCCGTCGCACTTCTGGTCGTCACGATCCTGATCTCCGCCGTCCTGTTCCTGATCCGGAGGGCGAAGTGAAGACCAAGCACCTGCGCGCCATCGGGCTTCTGATCGTCACCGGCATCTTCATCCTCGCCTGGGTGTTCCCGATCTTCTGGTCGGTGCTGAACTCGCTCAAGAACGAGCAGGACGTGCTCGCCTATCCGCCGAAGCTGTTCTTCGAGCCGACGCTTGCCGCCTATCGCAGCGTGCTCTTCGGGCCGCAGTCGATCCTGCCGAATCTCTGGAGCAGCTTCGTCATCTCGGCCGGCACCACGATCCTGACCATGGCCATCGCGATCCCCGCCGCCTATGCGCTGGCGCGGCTGCGCGTGCCGGGCAGCCGCTGGGCGGGGTTCTACGTGCTGGCGACCCAGATGCTGCCGCCGGTCGGCATCATCATCCCCTACTTCCTGATCCTGCGGAACATCGGCTGGATGGACACCTATCAGGGCATCATCCTGATCTATCTGTCCTTCTCGCTGCCCTTCGCGATCTGGCTGATGGTCTCCTATTTCGAGGACATTCCCTTCGAGATGGAGGAGGCCGCGGCGGTCGATGGCGCGAGCCGGTTGACGACGCTGCGCCGGATCATCCTGCCGCAGGTGCAGGGCGGCATCGCCGTGACCATCGTCTTCGTCTTCCTCAATGCCTGGAACGAGTTCCTGTTCGCGGTCGTGCTGTCGGGCAATACCGTGCGGCCGGTCACGATCGCGATGTTCAATTTCGTCTCCGTCGAGCAGACGCTCTGGACGCAGCTTGCCGCGGTCTCCGTCATCGCCATGCTGCCGGTCGTCATTCTCGGCATTCTGGCGCAAAAGCATATCGTCAAGGGCCTCACCGTAGGCGCAGTCAAGGGTGGGGGTCGCCGATGACCGGTCCGGGAAAGGTCCGCTTCGAGGACGTGGTCAAGATGCACGGCAATTTCGCCGCGCTGAAGGGCGTCGAGTTCGAGATCGAGCCGGGCGAGTTCTTCGCGCTGCTCGGCCCCTCCGGCTCCGGCAAGAGCACGACGCTGCGCATCCTCGCCGGCCTCGACATGCCGACGCGCGGCCGGGTGATCCTCGACGACCAGGACGTGACCGCGCAGGACGCGCGCGAACGCGACGTGGCGATGGTGTTCCAGTCCTACGCGCTCTACCCGCACATGACGGTGGCGCAGAACATCGCCTTCCCGCTCGAGATGGAGAAGAAGTCGAAGGCCGAGATCGAGCCGCTGGTGCGCGAGGCGGCGCGCAAGGTGCGCATCGACCATCTGCTCGACCGGCGGCCGGGACAATTGTCCGGCGGCCAGCAGCAGCGCTGCGCGCTCGCCCGCGCGATTGTGCGGAGGGCCAAGCTCTTCCTGCTCGACGAGCCGCTGTCCAATCTCGACGCCAAGCTGCGGCTGGAGACGCGCGCCGAACTGAAGCGCCTCCAGCGCGACCTCGGCGTCACCGCCGTCTACGTGACGCACGACCAGGAGGAGGCGATGACGCTCGCCGACCGCATGGCGGTGTTCATGGAGGGCGAGATCCAGCAGATCGGCCGCCCCGCCGACGTCTTCGCCCGGCCGAACAGCATTGACGTCGCCGGCTTCATCGGCAGCCCGCCGATGAACCTCCTGCCCGGCCGCATCGAAGGCGGCCAAGTCGTGGTGGCGGGAAAGCCGCTCAGCACCGCACCCGCCGGTCTTGCCTCGCGTGACGTGATCGTCGGCGTGCGCCCCGGCGCCGTACAGGTCAACGGAACCGGGCGCGCGGCGACGGTCGAGTTCGTCGAAAATCTCGGCGACACCGCGATCCTCGACCTGAAGCTTGACGGCGCGCCGATCCGCGCGCGCATCTCCGACGGGCGACCCTTCGCCGACGGCGACCAGGTCGCGATCACCGTCGCGCCGCAGGACGTCCATCTCTTCGATGCCGAAACGCGCAGGAGGATCGAGGCATGAGTGGCGAAACGCTGTCTGCGGACACGCCGCGCATCGACGCGTCGAGCAAGGTGCCGCTGCACATCCAGATCCGCAACGCCATAAGGCGCGACGCGCTGGCCGGCTCGCTGGTCGATCCCGAAGGCCGGCTGATGACTGAGGCCGAGCTCGGCGCGCATTTCGGCGTCAGCCGCGTGACGATCCGCAACGCGCTGCAGCCGCTCGTCGACGAGGGCATGTTCTCGCGCGAGCGCGGCCGCGGGACCTTCCTGCGCTCGGCCGCGGTGGAAAACTGGGTCGGGCGGCTGATGGGCTTTTCCGAGACGATGCGCGAGGCGGGCTACGCGGCCGGCGCGCGCATCCTCGAAAAGGGCATGACCAACCGGCAGGATTCGGAAGTCAGCGAAAAGCTCGCCGAACGCGCCGTCTGGCACCTCCATCGCCTGCGCACCGCCGACGACATTCCCGTCGCCATCGAGCACGCCTTCTACCCGCCGGACATCGGCCTCGAACTCGAGCATCGCGATCTCGAATCGATCCTGATGTACCGCGTCTTCGAGGACGATCTGGGCCTGACCATCCACGAAGCCGACCAGACGATCGGCGCGGTGATCGCCGACGAGGCGACGGCCCGTCTGCTCGGCATCGAGCCCGGCCGCGCGCTTCTTTCGATGGACCGGCTGACGGTCTCAACCGGCGGGCGCGCGCTCGAATTCCTGCGCTCGGTCTACGTCCCCGAATATTTCCGCTTCGCCATCAAGCTCGCCCGCCGCACGGGCAACTGAACGTCCAGTCTGGAGACCTACCCATGAGCACCGCCGACCAGAACGGCTCCCGGCCCAACGTCGTCATCATCCTCAACGACGACATGGGCTTTTCCGATATCGGCTGCTATGGCGGCGAGGTCGAGACGCCCAATCTCGACCGGCTCGCCTTCGCCGGCTTGCGCTATTCGCAATTCTACAACACCGCCCGCTGCAGCCCCTCGCGCGCCTCGCTCCTGACCGGGCTTCACCCGCACCAGACGGGCATCGGCATCCTGACCTACGACACCGGCCCGGAAGGCTATACCGGCGATCTCGGCACCAATTGCGTGACCATGGCCGAGGTGCTGCGCGAGGCCGGCTACCGGACCTATCTCAGCGGCAAGTGGCATGTCGCCAAGAGCCTGACGGAGCCTTCGCCATCCTGGCCGCTGCAGCGCGGCTTCGACGAATTCTACGGCACGATCATCGGCGCCGGCAGCTTCTACCACCCCAACACGCTGACGCGCGGCAACGAGAATGTCGAGCACGAGGCGGTGAACGATCCGGACTTCTTCTACACCGACGCGATCAGCGACCAGGCCGCCGGCTTCATCCGCGACCATGCGCGCGACCATGCCGACAAGCCCTTCTTCCAGTATGTCGCCTACACCGCGCCACACTGGCCGCTTCACGCACATGACGAGGACATCGCCAAATACAAGGGCCGCTTCGACGCCGGCTGGGACACGCTGCGCGAGGAGCGACTGGCCCGCCTCGTGCGCGCCGGCATAATCGATCCTTCCTGGATGCTGACCGACCGCGATCCGACCCAGCCCGCCTGGCGCGACGCGAAGGAAAAGGCGTGGCTGCTCCGCTGCATGGAGGTCTATGCCGCGCAGATCGACCGGATGGACCAGGGCATCGGCCGCATTCTGGATGCGCTCGAGGAGACCGGGAAGATGGACAACACGATGATCGTGTTCCTCTCCGACAACGGCGCCTGCGCCGAGGACATCCCCGAGGGCGTGCCGGTGCGCGAACTCGTCGACAATCTGATGATCGCGCAGGAGAAGACCCGCGACGGCCGCCTTGTGCGCTTCGGCAACGACCGCTCGATCATGCCGGGCGCCGAGGACACCTACCAGAGCTATGAGACGGCCTGGGCGAACCTCTCCAACGCGCCGTTCCGGCTCTACAAGCACTGGGTGCACGAGGGCGGCATCTCGACGCCGCTGATCATCCACTGGCCGCAGGGCATCGACGAGGCCGGCGGCCTGCGCCACACGCCGGGGCAACTGCCCGACCTGATGGCGACCGTGCTCGATATCACCGGCGCGGCCTATCCGGCCGAATACAGGGGCAATGCGATCCTGCCCTGCGAGGGCACCAGCCTCGTCCCGTCCTTCGACGACGACGACGCCGAACGCGGGCCGCTCTTCTGGGAGCATGAGGGCAACTCGGCGGTGCGCGTCGGCCAGTGGAAGCTGGTGCGCAAATATCCCGGTCCCTGGGAGCTCTACGACATGGAGGCGGACCGGACCGAGATGAACGATCTCGCCGCCGCAAACCCTGATCGCGTCGAGGAATTGAAGGCGCTCTACCAGCAATGGGCGGATCGCTGCGGCGTCATCGACCGCGAGACGATCCTCGCCTATCTCGCGAGCCAGGCGGGAACGGCGTTCTGGGAGAAGGAAGAGGCGTGACCCACGCGTGACCGCGACCGGCAAACCCTGCTGCACGCCGGCGCAGGATCGGCGCGGCGGCGAGGCGGCGGAAACGCCGCTTCGTCGGACCGGCGCCGCGCCGGATTTCGACTGGCGCCCCCTGCCCGGCGGCGCCTTTCTCATGGGAAATCCCGAACAGGGCCGCTTCGCCGCGGACGGCGAAGGACCGCAGCGCGCGGTGACGGTCTCACCCTTCACTATTGCCGCCCACACCGTCACCAACGATCAGTTCGCAGCCTTCATCGCCGAGACGGGATTTGTGACGCAGGCCGAGCGCGACGGCTGGTCGAGCGTCTTCCACATGCTCCTGCCGCCGCTCGAAAAGCGCAAGGTGCGCCAGGTGCCGCGCGAGACACCGTGGTGGTATCCAGTCGAAGGCGCTTCGTGGAACCGGCCGGAAGGCGCGGCGAGCGACATCGGCGGGCGCGGCGACCACCCGGTCGTCCATGTGAGCTGGGACGATGCCAATGCCTATTGCCGCTGGGCGGACGTGGCGTTGCCGACCGAGGCGCAATGGGAATTTGCCGCGCGCGGCGGACTTGAGGGCGCCCTCTACCCATGGGGCGCCGAGCTGACGCCTAGCGGCGAACATCGCTGCAACATCTGGCAGGGCCGCTTCCCGACCTTGAACACCGCCGAGGACGGCCATGTCGGCACCGCACCGGCGGCGGCCTTCGCGCCGAACGGCTTCGGGCTCTACAACACGGTCGGCAATGTCTGGCAGTGGTGCGCGGATTCGTTCTCGCCCGACTACCACCGCATCGCGCCGGCGCGCGAGCCGGTCCACGTCGATGCCGGCGACATGAAGTCGATGCGCGGCGGCTCGTTCCTCTGCCACGAAAGCTATTGCGACCGCTACCGCTGCGCCGCACGCACCGGCAACGACCGCCGGACGAGCGCCAGCAATATCGGCTTCCGGGTGGTCAGGCGCGATCAGGCAGCCTGATCAATGCGTAAATACTTGGCCTCGATTTAAATTTTCCGTCAACCATCCAAGTTGACGTCTCTTTAGATCAAGTCTGCGCATAGTTCCCCAACAATCGAGGGGACTTACTATGAAAAGAACGCTGGTTTCCACACTGTTTCTCGCCATCTGCACAGTATCGGCAAGTGCACAGACTTTCTCGTCGCCGGCCTATATCCAGCAGATCGCGCCGACATCCGCTTCCGTGCGGATGACGACCAGCGAACTGATGCAGCCGATCGCCGAGCTCGCCATGCAGATGCCGGCCTTGCAGCCGAGCGGCCCGGGAAATCTCGGCCTCGTCTGGCAGCAGGGCAGCGGCAACCAGGGCACGGTCAGCCAGTTCGGCAGCCGAAATGTCGGCCTGATCCAGCAGATCGGCCTCAACAACGTCGCCTCGATCACGCAGCGCGGGATCGGTCACCAGGCGATGGGTTCGCAGCAGGGCAACGGCAACGTCGCGATCATCCGCCAGCGCTGATCGCGCTGACGGGGACGGCCGACGCGCAGGCGTCAGTCGCCGGTGCCGGCGGGATCGACCTCGGGCTGCTCGACGAGATCCGGATCGGGCTGCGCGACGCCGCCGAAATCCGGGAAGTCGATCGAGAAGCCCGGCGAGCCGCCGCCTTCGGTCTGCGCCGTCGCCTGCGACAGGAGCCAGTTTCCATTCAGCGGATCGCCGCCGAGCGACGGGTTGATCGGCCGATAGACGAGCTCGGATGCCTGGGCGGCGCCGCCGGCAAGCACAGCGCCGGCAAGAAGAGCGGCAGCCAAAACCTTCATTTGCGAATCCTCCGGAACAAGAACAACGGCGCAATACAGCCGGTGGACAGATTATCTCTTCGGTAGCACATACATCTTGCCGGGCACAATCACGACGGCGGCGTTATTGAGCCCACTGATGCCCGTCGGCATCAGGAAGTTGCGCGACTGATTGGTCTGGAAGGCGACGACGGTTGTGTTATGCGAATTGCGCACGTCGAGGACGCCGGCAAGATTGTTGCCCACCTGCACGTAACCGACATCGTTGTTGCTGCCCGACACACCGACGAGCTGGAAATTGTTGTCGCCGCGGCTCGCCTGCAGGACGTTGTTGTTGGTGCCCGACTGGACGAGGAGCAACGCCGAATTGCTGCCCTCTATCGCCTGAACCGCGCGATTGCGTGTGCCTTCCTGCGCGATCAGCGAGGCGCTGGAATGCCCCTCGATCGACGAATTGACCGAATGGCCGGTGCCGATCTGCGCGATCGAGGTCGTGTTGCCGGCCTGCCCGGCGACGAACGGGTTGATCGGCTGCATCAGGCTGGAGACGACCGCCTCCGCGCGCGCACCGCCATAGTCCGCCTCGTTGACGATGCGGATTTCCGTCGCCGCGGCAATGCCCGCCGACAGGGCCAGCGCGGCCATTGCGCCTGCAAGTCGTTTCGTCCAGCTCGTCATGTGCCAGTCCCCCTGTTGCCCCGATCCGCGCTCACAGCCGGATCGCGCCCTCGTCGAGATCGATGTCCGTCTTCACGCGGCAGAGCGCCGCGCCGTTCGCTTCCGTCACCTCGAGGTCGATCGAGACCTTGGAGGCCCGACCGATTCCGACCACGCTCGAGCCGAGCGTCCCTCCGGAAAACCGGTTCGCCTGGCTGGTCGTGTTCGAGTTGGAGCCCGACCGGCTGGAGATGGCGAAGCGGTAGGTGCCGGCCAGGTCGTGCGAGGTTTCGATGAAGGGCCGCAGGAACACGCCGCCATTGCCGTCGACCGTCACGCCGCATGCGGCGATACGTGGGTCGAGGATGTCGCCGTCGATCGTCTGGCCGTTCATCGAAGCTTCGCTTGCGCTGGAGAAAAGGAGGAGACCCGTTGCGATGAGCGATTTGCCGATCATGCGAGCCTCCCGGATTTCGAAAAGAATGGCGGGGCGCCGCGAAGCGCCCCGCCTGATCATCAGTTGCCGTTCGACTGCGACACGACCGCGACGTTGCCGCGTCCGTACTGGCCGACGAAGGAGCTGTTCGCGGAGCCCGACTGCGCGACCGATGCGAAGTTGGCTTCCGTGGCATTGGAGCCGGTGCCGTGCTGAACGACCAGCGAAGAGTTGCCGCTGTCGATCTGGTTCACCAGCGCATAGCTGTAGGCACCGGACTGATAGACCGCGGAGTTCTGAGCATTGCCCGTCTGCGAGACCAGAGCACCGGAATTGTCGGCATTCTGGACGATCAGCGAGTTGCTGCCCACGCTGGCGATCTGGAGCGTCGTGGCGGAGTTCGCATTGCCCTGCTGAATGGTGAGGGCGTTGTTACCCGAACCGTTCTGCTGGGTGGTGCCTGCCGCGTTGCCCGTCCCGCTCTGGATCGTTCCGGCAACGGAGAGCGCGGAGGTCGTCTGCAGGGTCGAAGCGGTGTTGCTCGTCCCGTCCTGCACCGTGGCAGCCGCCACGCCGGCAACGGCCGACTGCACCGTAGACGCCGTGTTCAGGTCGCCGATCTGAACGGTGCCGGAGATTGCGCCGACGCTGGCGAGCTGGAAGGTCGATGCCGTATTGCCGTCACCGAACTGCGCGATGCCAGCAACAGACGCCGCGACCGGGCCGGGGATCCGGACTGCGCCCAGAGGTCCGGAAGCCAAGTCGACGGAACCGCCCTGGATGTTGGTTGCCGTGTTGCCATCACCCGACTGGACGATTGCGGCTGCCGACAATGTTGCAGGCGAGTTTGCCGTGCTGACGGGGATACCGAGCACTTCCAGGGTCACCGTCTCGACGCCCTGGACGTTGGCGGCGTTGTTGCCGTTGCCGTCCTGCACGATGAGAGCCGCGACTGCGGAGCTGCCATTCTGCTGCGCGTTGCTCGCCGTGTTGCCGTTGCCGATCTGCACGTTGACAGCGAGCGCATCGGTCACGCCGGCCTGGAGATTGCTCGCCAGGTTGTCGTCGCCGACCTGCACGTTGACGGCGGTCACCCCTTCGGTTGCAGTCTGGACGTTGCCGGCGATGTTGTCGTCGCCGACCTGGACGTTGGCTGCATCCGAACCGACCGTGGCCGTCTGCAGGTTCGAGCCGGTGTTGAGGTCGCCAACCTGAACATTCATCGCGTTCGAGTCGGTCGTGAGTGCGGTCTGCGTGTTGCCGGCGATGTTGTCGTCGCCGACTTGAACGTTGGCCGCATTGGCGCCCGAGGTTGCGGTCTGGCTGTTTGCGGCGAGATTGTCGTCGCCGATCTGCAGGTTCGCCGCGTTGGAATTCGCCGACAGCGTCTGGACGTTGAAGGCATCGTTCCCATCGCCGATCTGGACCGAAGCGGCATCGGCGCCGTTGGTCGCGATCTGCTGGTTCGAAGCGAGATTGCCGTCGCCGAACTGGCCGATGATGGCGTTGGAGTCGATGGTCTTGACGGTGCCGCCGACCTGGTAGAGTTCGACCGGCACGGGCAGCGTGACAGTCTCAGGCGCGTCAGACGAAACACTGTAGCGGGTCGTGTCGAACTGCCGCAAAGTGTGTTCAAAACCGCCGTTAAGGGTGCGGTTTCCGGTCGGGCCGGTGTAGGTGCGCGTATAGTCCGTCTGAGTTGTGGTGTAGGTGTCGCCCGCCTGGATGGTCGGCGTAAATATACCGACCTGCAGGTTCGAAGCAACGTTGCCGTCACCAGCCTGAGCGATTGCCGCATTTGAGTTCTCTGCTGGCGCGAAGCCCGAAACAGCAAGCGAACCTGCAGCAATCGTTGTCCAGCTCTTGTCGAGCCCAAACGCGTCCGTCCCCGGAAGGTACCCATACGTCGGTAGCCCCAAACCCGTGCGGCCGTTGATACCGAACAAATTGAAGCGGCTGGTGACGTCCGTGTCGCCGGCGATATTGAAGGTGTAGCTGTCGGTGCGGCCCTGCGTGTTGCTGGCAACATTCCCGTCGCCAACCTGCAGGATCGCTGCATCGACGCCCGCGCTGCCGGCCTGCTGCGTGTTCGCGCCGATGTTGCCGGAGCCGAACTGGGCGATCCAGGCTGCCGAGCTCGTCACGTCAACCTGCGTGTTGAAGGCCTGGTTGAGCGCGCCGCCGTCATTGCCCTGGATGATGTTTGCCGAGCTACCGGTCGCGCGTGTCTGGGTGTTGGCGCCCAGATTGTCGGCGGAGCCTTCGCCGTACTGCACGATCAGCGCGCTGGAATTGACGACGTTGGTTTGCGTGTTGACGCCGGTGTTGCCGGAGCCGAGCTGGAGAATGGTGGCCGAGGTCGGATCGACATTGGTCTGCGTGTTCACGCCGACATTGCCCGAGCCGCCCTGGATGATCAGGGCCGTCGCGTCGGAACCGCCGGTCTGCGTGTTGACGCCGGTATTGCCGTCGCCGAACTGCGCGATGCCTGCGGCATTGTCCACGCCGGCGGACTGGGTGTTGTAACCCTGATTGAGGTCGCCGACCTGGAGGGTGCCGGCCGAATTGTTGCCGCCGTCGACCTGGCCGGTCTGCTGGTTGGCCGCAATGTTGCCCGCGCCGTCCTGGACGATGAGCGCCGAAGCGTTCGTGCCCGGCGAAAGATTATCGGCGCCGACCTGGTTGTTGAAAGCGATGTTGGTTTCGCCGAGCTGGACGATGCCAGCGACGTCGCCGAAGCCGTCCTTCGAGTTGTTCGTGGCGGTATTGTCGTCGCCGATCTGGAGCGCGGTGGCCGCGTTGCCGGTGCCGTCACGGCTCAGATTCGTGGCGGTGTTGTCGTCGCCGAACTGGGCGATCGCCGCAATGTGGGCGGTGCCGCCGGTGTGCACGTTGAACGCGTCGTTGCGCTCGCCGCCCTGAATGATGCCGACGCGGCCGCGCGTGCTCGAATCCTGGCTGTTGGCGGCGACGTTGTCGCTGCCGACCTGCACGATGCCGGCCTCGTTGTCCTGGCCGATGTCATACTGCGAGATCGTCGAGGCCTGGTTGTAGACGTCGATCTTCTGCGTGTTCGCGGCGACGTTGCGAGCGCCGGCCTGCACGATGGTTGCGTCCGAGCCGGTCTGTTGGCTCTGCGCGTTGGTGGCGACGTTGGCCGTGCCGCCCTGGACGATGCCCGCGAACGAATTGGTCGCAACAACATTCGGGCCGCCGAGCTGGCTGCTGAATGCGTAGTTACCCTCGGCCGAAGCATTGCCATTGAGCTGGATAATGCCGGTGTCGTTGCCGGTGCCGGTCTGCTCGCTCTGCGCCAGGTTGGCATAGCCGCCCTGGAAGATCGCGCCGCGGTTCTGACCGGTCTGCAGGAACTTGTTGACGATGTTGCCCTCGCCGAACTGGGCGATGCCGGCGATGTTGCTGCCGCTCTGCAGGAAGTTGTCACCGATGAAGTTGAGATTGCCGCGCTGCATCGTGCCGAGCGTGTTCGAGCCGCGCTGGGCATCGCCGGCCGCGCCGTTCGACGGCAGCGGCGCGAAGACGTTCTGCCGGCCGTACTGATAGACGAACGCGTCGTTGCTGCCGGCCTGCGACAGGTAGGCGAAATTGCTGCGGTCGCGCTGGCCGACGAAGGCGCTGTTGCCCTCTTCGGTCGTCGTCTGCGCGTGCGCTGCGCCGGTAAGGGCGATCATTGCGACGCCCGCCAAAAGTTTAGTTCGTGACATGTCTTGTCTCCCTGACGCCTTGACCCGCGGGAGACCCTCCCCCGCTCAAAATTGCCCCCGCGGCCCATTCAGGCGACGGTTAACGGCGGGTTAATACCATTCAAGATGAGAGAGTCGCAAGTCTAATTACTTTAAGAAGCGTTAAATGGTGAATCATGATTCTCTAAATTTCGGAAGGACCGCATCTAAACGAGACATGAAGGGACAAAATGCTTCGGATAGAAACAACGTAGCGAGCAAATGATGCGCGATGTGCCAAAACGAAATGCACCTCGGCGGATTCCCGACGAGGTGCATGAAATGTCAAATGTAATCGAAGCTAAAGAATCGAAGCCGGCGGTCGGTTTGACTGACCGATCAAGGACACTTGAATTCTGGACTATGATCCTTGCGGAAGCTTTCTCGCATAGGAAGTCGAGAATTCACGGATCAGCTTCTCCTGCGCGGCCGAATCGGCCATGCGCCAGAGCCCGGTCTTGAGGCCGTCGACGATCAGGGAATAGACCGCCAGCTCGATGCCCTCGCGCACGGCAAGATGTCCGGGGTCGTTGTAGGAATTGCCGATCTCGATTTCGAGCAATTCCTCGGGCGCGGCAAATTTATAGGCGCCGCCGCGCATCATGTACGAGTATATCTGCTTCGAGGTGGTGGTCGAGGCGAGCACTTCACCTGTCTGGACGCTGACCGCACGCAGCGAGATGGTCACGAGATCGGAGCGATACTGCACGTCGCCGCCGATGCCGAGGTAACGCGCGCCGGCGCCACCGGTCCGCTCGTTGGAATCGTAGCCGACGATACCGCCTTCGAGGATCAGTCCGGCGAAGCGCACGGGCGGCAGGTTGGCCGCGCCGGGGCTGTAGGCCCGCTGCGTGTTCTCGATCAGTGTGCGTTCCTGCACGAGATTCTTCAGCCCGCCGCGCTCGACCACGCGGAACCACTGGCCGTTGCCGGTCGATTTCAGGACGTCGATCAGAAGGTTCGCGCCGCCCTGCGTGACCGCACGGCTGTATTCGGCGAAATTGTCGTTCGGCTTGGCCTGACCGGTCAGGTCGGGGAACTCGTAGACGGCGACGTCGACCGGCTGCGCGGGCGCGGGAACCGCCTCGACCTTGAGCGTGGTCTTGGTTAGCGATTCCAATTGAGCGGGCGGCGTAGGCAATTGCTGCCCGGTGGCGCAGCCCGCCAGGGCAATACTCGTCGAAACCAGCGCACTCAAGATGCCCGCGTGACCCATCACTAACCCCTCAGCCCGTCGTCCGGCATGATCGCGTGGAACCGCGCTTCATCGATTGCGCGCAGATCAACTGCGCGTTGCCTGCCTAGCCGTGCCGGACGCACAACAACGACGCTCAATAGCTGTTCAGGAGAGTCCAAACAAGCGGGGAGTCGGATTCAATTCTGTCGAAAAGCGAAGGCAAAAGAACTGTGGCGCAAAGATCACTGTCAAAATGCAGCGGAGACTCGGTTTGGATTGGTTAACTGGCAAGGTTAATCTTGAACGGCCCGCAATACCCTGTGGAAAACCCCGGTTACGGCGCGCCGACGCCGGCGCCCACGTCCGGGAAGCGCCGCGCGGCGGCCGCCTGCGACAGCGCCAGCGCGACGCCGCTGCCGACCGACGGAAAGACGGCTTGCCGCGCTGGTGGGATGGCGGCCGTCTGCGGCTGCCGGGGCGCCGTTGCACGGGCGGGCGCTCGGCGCTGGACGACGCGCGGGGGAACGGGCCGGGCCGTTTCCGGCACCTGGAAAATGTAGGCGGAACCCTCGATGCCACCACCGGCCGACGGAGCCGTGACGCTGCCGCGCGACGACCGGTCGACCTGATTGACATAGGCCTCAGAGGGCTGCGCCGCAGCCGCGGCCACGCCGAGCGCCAGGATCGACGCGAAACACGCGATACGCCACTTCATGCCGGCTCCCTTCCCCCTGCGATTATTTGCTATTAACAATGCAACCCGCGTCAAGCAATGGCCCGCACTGGCACAAGCACAATAAAAGGAATTGCGCGACTGCAGGTTTCAAGTACACCTACAGCCAAGCCTGGGAGCGGGAGAAAACATGTCGCCTAATCGTAAATGGACGCCGTTCATCACCGGCGCGGTCCTGTTGCTGGCATCGTCCGCGTGGGCGCAGATCAATCCGAACGATGGCCCGCAGGTCGCGCCGCTGCAGCGCGAGCCGACGATCGGCCTGCCCCAGCAGGCCCCTGTCGCGCAACCGCCCGCAGCCGTGCCGCAGGCAGCCCCCGCCGCACCCCGTCCGGCCGCGCCGGCGGCGACGCCCGCACCGCAGGCCGCGCGGCCCGCCCCCGCCGCGCAGGCGGATTCGGGGTCCGGCTGGCAGCTCGAATGCGTCGAACAGGACGACCAGCCGCGCATCTGCCAGGCGATCCTGCGCGCGCGCGTCAACGAGCAGGTCGCGATGGTCGTCGCGATCGCCAAGGCGCCCGGGACCGAAGAGGCCAGGCTGCAGATGGCGCTGCCGCTCGGCATCGACATGCAGCGCGGCGCGCTGGTGACGATCGGCGATTTCAGCGAGACCTTCGCGCCGACGCGCTGCACGGCGCAGGGCTGCCTCGTCGAGGCGGCGGCTTCGGACGCCCTGCTGGAAGCGATGCGCAAGGGAAACGCCGGCACGGTTCGCGTCCACGCGCCCGGCGGCGACGCGATCGACCTGCCGATGTCGCTGACCTCGGCGACGGACGTCTTCGCGCAGGCCGCGCTTCAATAGAGAACGCTCAGATCACATGCAGCGCGCCGAGGCTCGACTGCATGCCTGAATAGGGCGTGTCGGGCGCGTCGATGTAGGAGAGGCCGATCAGGTCGGTGACGGGCGCGGTTGCGCCTTCGACGAAGCTCGACGCCGCCTCGCTGAGGTCCGGCGCCGCTGGGATGCTTCCGGTGAGATCGGCGGCGGTGGGCAGGAGTGCGGCAGGGCTGGGCGCGCCGCCGTCGCTGTAGAAGAGGTCCGACAGCATCCCGCCGCCAAGGTCGTTGAAGGTTTCCGCACCGAGCATGTCGGCGGGCAATGTCGCGAGTTGGTCGGCGATCGTCTCGATCGATGGCAGACTACCGGAAATGGCGTCGAGTGTCGGGACGCTCCCGGCGATCCGCGCAAGACCGCCGTCGACGGTCGACGCCACGTTCATGTCGCGGGCGATCGAGACCGCTGTATCCGCGATCTCTGCGGCGATGGATTGGCCGAGTTCGGTGGCGAACTGGTCAGCCTGGATGCCGTCGGCGATCTGCCCGATCGCGGAGACGACCTGATCGGAAATGCGCGCGGCGATGGCTTCGATGTCGGCGGCTGGAGCTGTCTCGGGAGAGGCACCCGCGTGGCCCGCGCCCTCGGCCACGGCATCTTCAAAAGAAGCGGGCAAGATCGGAGTCGTGGCAGACGCCCCATCTGCCGGCGGCGTCGAGATCGCTGGATCGTTGATGGGCGCTGCCGCGACCGACGTGCCTGCCGGCATCGCGACCGCATCCGGCGCGGTGGCCATCGTGATGTCGCCGGACGTCAGGAGCGCGGCGAGCGGATCGTCGGCGTCGAAGGCCGGCGGCGCCGCTTCGAGCGCGGCGTCGCTGCGCGCGGCTTCGGCCTGGACGACGCCCAGCATCAGCGCGCCGGCGGTGGTGCCGGCGGCGATCGTCTCGGCCGACATCGACGATTGCGCCGGCCGCGCGGCGGCCGTCTCGTTGCCCAATCTTGCACGTCGTATGGTCATGTCGATCTCGCTTTCATGGCTCGCGAAAGGCGGTGTCGAATTCGTCGAAGAGCGGGCTCGTCAGATAGTCGATCAGCGTCCGCGCCTGCGTCGGCATCACCACCTGGACGGGCATCCCCGCCTGCAGCGCGAAATCGGAGGCCGCGACGTCGTCGGCGTCCAGGCGCACCTGGATGGCGTAGTAGCCTTCGCCGGTGCGCTCGTCCTCCAGCCGGTCGGCCGACACCGTCTCGACGAGACCGCTCAAGTCCGGGCGCACGCTGCGTGGGGCCGAGAGAAGCTGGATTTCGGCGCGCTGGCCCGCGGCAATGCCGTGGAGTTCGGTCAGCCGCAGCCGCGCATCGACGAAGAAGGGCGCGGCGGACGGCACGATCTCCATCAAGGGCGCGCCGGCTGCGACGACGCCGCCTTCGGTGAAGACGGAAAGCGCGACGATCTCGCCGCTCGCCGGCGCGCGGATGTCGGTGCGCAAGAGCGCGTCCTCGGCCGCCGCGATCTTCGGCTCCACGGCCGAAAGTGCCGCTTCCGCGTCGCGCAATTCCTCGGTGATCGCGGCGAGGCGGGAGCGCTCGAGGCCGGCGATCTCGGCCTGCGCCTCGGCGACGGCCTGCGCTGCCGATGCAATCTCGGCGCGCTTGGCGGCAAGGGCGGAGCGAAGCTGCGCGACATCGCGTTCGAGCCCGAGCACCCGCGGACGCGGCGTATAGCCCTGTTCGAGAAGCGTACGCGCCGCGTCCAACTCCTCCTCGGTCAACGCAATCTGCCGCTCCAGCCCTTCGGCCTCGACTTCGGCGCCCTCGCGCGTGGTCTGGAGCTGCTCGATGCGGCGTTCGATGACGGTGACGGCGGATTCATGCTGGCGCCGGCGCGCCGCCATCAGCGCGCGCTCGCTGGCGACGGCCTCTTCCAGCGTCGCGGGATCGATGCGATCGAGACCGGCCGGCGGCTCGAAATCGGCCGCGCCCTCGCGCTCGGCGATGAGGCGCTGGCGGCGGACGGCAAGCCCCGCCTTCTCGACCACGAGCACGTCGCGTTCGGCGCGCGGTTCGGTGTCGGAAAGGGTGACGAGGACGTCGCCCTTTTCGACATGCTGGCCCTCGGTGACCGCGATCTCCTTGACCACGCCGCCATAGGGATGCTGGACGCTCTGCCACCGCCCCTCGACCTGCACGCTGCCCTGCGCGATCGCGGCATCGGAAAGCGGTGCCAGCGCACTCCACCCGCCGATGGCGAGGACGAAGGCCGCGATGACGGCAAGGCCGATGCGCGCCGGACGATGCGGCTGCGACCAGGCGGCGCGGTCGTCGCTATCGTCGCGTTCGCTCATGCCGCCTTCGCCTTTTCCATCTCGGGCACGACCTTCTCCTTGATGTGCGCATAGACGGCGTCCGGCGGGCCATAGGCTTCGAGCCGGCCCTCGCGCACGAACATCAGCGCGTCGACGACTTCGAGGATGGTCGTGCGGTGGGTGACGAGGACGATGGTCGTGCCCGTTTTCTTGATCTCGACGAGCGCGTCGCGCAGGCCGGTTTCGCCGGCCGCGTCGAGATTGGCATTGGGCTCGTCGAGGACCAGGAAGGCGGGGTTGCCGAGAAGCGCGCGGGCAAGGCCGAGCCGCTGGCGCTGGCCGCCGGAAAGCCCGACGCCGCCGGGGCCGAGCACCGTGTCGTAGTGCTTCGGCAGGTCCATGATCATGTCATGGATTCCGGCCGCGCGCGCCGCCGCGATCACCTCGTCGATCGTCGCCTCGCCGAAGCGGGCGACGTTCTCGCGCACCGTTCCGGCGAACAGGCCGACATCCTGCGGCAGGTAGCCGATCTGGCGGCCGAGTTCGTCGCGATCCCATTTCGAATAGTCGAGCCCGCCATAGCGCAGCGTTCCCGTCGAGGGCTCGATGGCCCCGATCAGGAGCCGCGCCAGCGTGCTCTTGCCCGAACCGCTGGGCCCCACGATGCCGACCGCCCTGCCGCCCGCAATTTCGAAGGAAACGCCGGACAGGACCGGCTTCGGACGGCCTGCGATGACATAGCCGACGCCGTCGGCAGCGATGGCGTTCGTCGTCTGCGGCACGATCGTCGTTTCCTGCGGCTGCGGCACGTCGGCGAGCAGCGTGCGGACCTGGCGGTAGCCCTCGCGCGCCTCGCTGAACTGCTTCCAGGTCGACACGCCCTGCTCCACCGGCACCAGCGCACGGCCGAGCACGATGGAGGCGGCGAAGATCGTCGCCGGCATGATGATCCCGTCGATGGCGAGCCAGGCACCGGCGCCGAGCATCAGCGCCTGCAGGAGAAGCCGCGCGAAGCGGATGCCGGACGAGACGACCGCATTGCGGTCGCTGGCAAACGCCTGCCGGGTCAGCATCGTGTCGCGATTGCCCTGCCAGTGGCGCTCGATCGCCGGCTGCATGCCCATGGCGATGACGACGTCGGAATGGCGCAGGATGTTTTCGGTGAACGCATAGGACCGGTTGCCCGCCTGCTCGGACGCGGTGAGCGCGGGGCGGGTCAGCCGCTCGTTCAAGAGGGCGAGGCCGAGCAGCATAAGAGCGCCGAGCGTCGCGACGACGCCGAGCAGCGGGTGGATGAAGAAGAGCAGCGCGAGGTAGATCGGTATCCACGGCAGGTCGAAGGCGAAATGGATGCCGGGGCCGGTGATGAAGCTGCGGAACTGGTCGAGCTGGCGCAATTGCTGCGAGCCGCGCGAATAGCCCTGCCGGGCGGACTTCGTCACCAGCGCGGAAAAGACGCGCTTCGACAGCCAGTCGTCGAGCTTCATGCCCGAGCGGATCAGCACCTGCGCGCGCAGCGCGTCGAGGAAGGCCATGGTGACGAGCGCGGCGAGCAGGATGAGCGTCAGGAGACCGAGCGTCGTCACGTTCTCGGAGACGAGGACGCGATTGTAGATCTGCATCAGATAGAGCGGCGAGCTCAGATACAGGAGATTGATCGCACCGCTGAAGAGCCCGGCCATGGCGAAATGCGGAAGAAGCTTTCGCAGCGCGGCCCGGATCTCGTCGGTCGATCCGTCAGGGGTCAGCATGTTCATCCCGGATGTCGAGTGGCGGCGGGGCAATGCCCCGCCGCACTGATCTCTGGCGATCAGAGAAGGCCGCCCAGAAGGCCGCCATTGTCGCCGTCGACGCTGTTCGCGCTGGCCGAATCGCTCGACGAGCTGGTTCCGATCACGATCGGCGAAGCGAAGCCGAGGCCGACGTCGCCGATGCCGACGAAGTCGTTCGATTCCATGTCGCCGTCATCCGAGCTCGACGAGCGCAGGATGTCGGAAGCGCCCAATGCGAAGCCCGGCGCAGCGCCGAAATCGAAATCGGACGAGTTGGATTCCACGTTGGCGCTCTCGCTATCGGAACCGCCAAGAAGTTGGTCGAGGATGGACATTTGATTGTCCTTTCTGCTTCAGGTTTCCAACGCCCGGGTAGCGCCTCCGAGGAGGGATGCTGGCCGGGCAACACCGCCTGAGTGGTGATGTCGGGGCAGAGAACAGCATGGAAGACGGATACGTTCCAATTTTTTCAGGGCCTTGATTCCTCACAAGAATTTACGCCGCATACGACAAAGATTGAGCGAAACTTTTCATCAATTCCAACGTATCCGGCGCTTAGGCCGACGTGGCAATGCGGCGTCCGGCGACAGTCTGCCGACCCACAACGACAGGGCTGAACCGGCATTGCGGGCCCCAAAGGGATGATTCGAAAACAGCCGCCTGCGCCCATCGCAAGCACGCCATCCCGCCACGTCGCGGCCATGTTTGGCCGCATCCTGTCCGTCGATCGCCTATCGCTCACGGATATGTCAGGTCAATTTTTCAAAAGAGACAGGGCCGGCGCGAGCCACTAACGTGCCGCCCATCGCGTCGGTAAACGACGCACCGCAATGAATCGGAGCTTCAAAAATGACCGAATATACCCCGCCCAAGGTCTGGACCTGGGACAAGGAAAGCGGCGGCAGGTTCGCCAGCATCAACCGGCCGATCGCCGGCGCGACGCATGAGAAGGAACTGCCGGTCGGCAAGCATCCGCTGCAGCTTTATTCGCTGGCGACGCCGAACGGCGTCAAGGTCACCATCATGCTGGAGGAACTGCTCGCCGCCGGGCACAAGGGCGCCGAGTACGACGCCTGGCTGATCAGGATCAACGATGGCGACCAGTTCGGCTCGGGCTTCGTCGCCGTCAATCCGAACTCGAAGATTCCGGCGCTCCTCGACCGCAGCGGTGACAAGCCGGTGCGCGTGTTCGAATCCGGCGCGATCCTGACGCACCTGGCCGAAAAGTTCGGCGCCTTCCTGCCGACCGACCCGGCAGCGCGCGCCGAATGCTTCTCGTGGCTGTTCTGGCAGATGGGCGCCGCGCCCTATCTCGGCGGCGGCTTCGGGCACTTCTACGCCTATGCGCCGGCCAAGTTCGAATATCCGATCGACCGCTTCTCGATGGAGGTGAAGCGCCAGCTCGACGTGCTCGACCGGCAGTTGGCAGAACGCCGCTTCATTGCCGGCGAGGACTACACGATCGCCGACATGGCGATCTGGCCCTGGTATGGCGGCCTGGTGAAGGGCTGGCTCTACGAGGCCGGCGAGTTCCTGCAGGTGCAGGACTACAAGAACGTGGTGCGCTGGGCGGACGAAATCTACGCCCGCCCCGCCGTCAAGCGCGGCCGCATGGTCAACCGCGCCTTCGGCGATCCGGCAACGCAGCTTCACGAACGCCACGACGCCGGCGACTTCGACACGAAGACGCAGGACAAGATCGCGACGGCGGCCGGCTAAGCGATCAGCCTTTCGCCAGCGAGGCGAGCGGGCGGCCGAGATCGTCGACCGGGCCGAGGGGTCTTGCGCCCTCGGCCTGCCGCTCCAGTGCGCGGCGATGCCCGTCGCGCGCGCGGAGGCGGTCGAAATAGGCGCGAAGTGGATCGGAGAACTCCGCGTCGAGCCCGATCGTGCCGGCGAGCATCAGCGCATAGCCGACCGAGATGTCGGCGGCGGTGAAGCGGCCGGCGCAAAGGTAGTCGCGATCGCTGAGCCGCGCATCGACGGCGCGCAGCCGCGCGAGGAACCAGCGCGCATAGTCGTCGGCGACCTGCGGCAGGCGCCGCCCCTCCTCCTCGAAATGGCGGTAGCGCAGCACCAGCGTCTGCGGGAAGGTCAGCGTCGCCTCGCCCATGTGCAGGAAGTTGAGATAGGCGCCGTAGTCCGCCTCGTCCGGCGAAACCGCAAGCGGGCTCGGGCCGTGGCGGGACGCGAGATAATGGCAGATCGCGCTCGATTCGGTCATCCGCGTCTCGCCGTCGATCATCAGCGGGATCGTGCCGAGCGGGTTCATGTCCTTGTATCCGGGCGCGAGATAGCGCGGCGGGAACGGCAGGACGTGCAGCGTATAGGCGAGCTCCATCTCCTCCAGCGCCCAGAGCGGGCGGAAGGAGCGGGCGTTCACGCAGTGGTAGAGGTCGATCATCGGTCTTTTCCAGTGCCGCCGGTCAGGCGCTTTTCGAGTTCGTGCCGCATGATCTTGCCGGTGGTGCTGCGCGGCAGGTCGGCATCGGTGACGAAGTGGATTTCCTTCGGCACCTTGTAGCGCGCGATCTCAGTGCGGCAGCGCTCGATCAGCGCGCCGGCGTCGAGCTTCGTGTTCGGCACAACGAAGGCGATCGGCACCTCGCCCCATTGCGGATCGCGCTTGCGCACGACGACGGCGTCGGCCACGCCGGGCTGGGCGAGGAGCACGCGCTCGATCTCGGCCGGATAGACGTTCTCGCCGCCGGACTTGATGAGGTACTTGCGCCGGTCGACGAAGGAGAGCGTGCCGTCCGGATTGCGCGTGAAGACGTCGCCCATGTGGAACCAGCCGCCGCGGAAATCCTCCCGGTTGGCAGCCTCGTTGTTCCAGTAGCCGGAAAAGAGCGCGGGCGTGCGGATGGCAAGTTCGCCCGGCTCGCCGTCCGCAACCTCGCGGCCGTCGGGATCGACGAGCCTGATCTGGCAGAACGAACTCTGGCGCTTGTCGAGCGAGGTCGGCACCACGCCGACCGGAATGGTCGAGAGCGAGGCGGGCGGAAAGCCGGTCTCGGTCGCGCCGAACGTGTTGAGATAGGGCGCGCCGACTGCGCGGGTGATCTCGGCGAGTTGCTCGAGCGGCACGAGGTCGGCCATGACGCCCACCCATTTGACACCCCGCGCCGGCCGTCCGTCCGCCTTCATGGCGTCGAGGAAGGCGGTGATCATGCCCGGCATCAGCGTCAGCCGGCCGAGCGTTTCGGTGGCGACGATGCGCGCCAGTCCGGCGGCGTCGAACCCGTCGGTGATGATCACCTTGCCGCCCTGGATCAGCGTCATGAAGACCGTGTCGGTCGAGACCATGTGGAAGAGCGGTGCCCAGGCGACGAAGGCGTCGTCGGCCGTGTTCGGCATGTCGGTCATCTGGATATAGGCACGCGCGATCTCCGCCCGCTGGCTGATCAGCGCACCCTTGGGCATGCCGGTCGTGCCGCTCGTATAGAGGATGACGAGCCCGTCCTCGCCGTTACAGCGGTCGGGGACCGGCGCTTCGCTCGAAGCGGCGAGTGCAGCCTCGTAAGCGGCGCCGAATTCCAGCGTCGGCGCGATGTCGGCGAGGGCTGCCGCGCGTTCGGCAAAGCGGCTCGAGGCGAGGATCAGCTTCGGCGCGACGAGTTCGACGCAGTGGCGCAGTTCGGCATCGACCAGCCGCCAGTTCTGACAGGCGGCGATGATGCCGAGCTTGGCGCAGGCGATGAAGGTCTCGATATATTCGCAACGATTTTCGGAGACGATGGCGACACGCTCGCCGCGCGCGATGCCGAGGCCGGCGAGATGGCCCGCGAGGCGATTGCTGCGCCGGTCGAGCTCGCGATAGGTGATCTGCCGCTCGCCTTCCTGCAACGCGATGCGATCGGGTCCGGTCCGCACGGCATTGGCGAAGAGCGCGCCCATGGTGAGGCCGGACGAAAGCCTGACGATGTGCGGATCGATGCCGGGCGCGCGCGGTACGGGCTGGTCTTCATTCGTCAACGCATCACCTCCCGATTCACGCGACGTTCGGAAGGGAGCATGGCCGGGCGCCCGGCGCAACGCGTCAGTCGCGCTCGCGCGGATTGAAATTGACGAAAAAACCCCAGACCGAGAGGGCGAAGAAGGCGGCGAAGATCAGGCCCCAGACCGTGGCACCGGTCGAGAACTCGAAGATCGCCCAGCCGCCGGCGACCGCGCAGACGAGAAGCCTGATCCAGAGCGGGCGGAAGAACGGATGGTCGGTGTCGAAGAGCTTCACGCGACAACCCAGTGGAGCGGGAACATCGGATCGAAGACGGTGATGTCGTCCTCGCCCGTATTGCGCTTCTTCGGATAGTCCCAGGCCGCCTCGCGCCTTTCGAGCGTGATCGTCGCCTCGTTGGGCGGCAGGCGGTAGAAGGCCGGGCCGTTGAGCGATGCAAAGGCTTCGAGTTGGTCGAGCGCACCGTCCTCCTCGAAGACGTGGGCGAGGCAGGACATCGTGTTGAGCGAGGAATAGATGCCCGCGCAGCCGCAGGCGCATTCCTTCAGCGGATCGACATGGGGGGCCGAATCCGTGCCGAGGAAGAAGCGCGCGTCGCCGGACGTTGCCGCCGCGCGCAGCGCCAGCCGGTGTTCTTCGCGCTTGGCGACGGGCAGGCAGTAGTAATGCGGGCGGATGCCGCCGGCGAGGATGGCGTTGCGGTTGATGATCAGATGATGCGTGGTGATCGTCGCGCCCGTGTTCTCGGGCTGCGAACTGACGAAATCGACGCCGTCCCTGGTCGTCACGTGCTCCATGACGATACGCAATTCCGGCAGACGCGCGCGCAGCGGGGCAAGGACGCGCTCGATGAACGCCGCCTCGCGGTCGAAGATGTCGATCGATGGATCGGTGACCTCGCCATGGACGCAAAGCGTCATGCCGATCGACGCCATGCGCTCGAGCACCGGGATGACCTTTGCGATGTCGCGCACGCCGCTTTGCGAATTGGTCGTCGCGCCGGCGGGATAAAGCTTCACGGCCTTGACGAGACCGGAGCGGAAGCCCGCCTCGACGTCGTCGGCACTGGTGCCTTCGGTGAGGTAGAGCGTCATCAGCGGCGAAAAATCATGGCCGGCCGGAATGGCGGCAAGGATGCGCTCGCGATAGGCCGCGGCGTCCTTCGTCGTCACGACCGGCGGCACGAGATTGGGCATGACGATGGCGCGGGAAAAATGCGCGGACGTGTCCGGCGTCACGGCCTTCAGCACCGCGCCGTCGCGCAGATGGACGTGCCAGTCGTCCGGCCGCCTGATCGTCAATCGCTTCATCTCGTCCTCCAGCCGCATCGTGCGGCTTTCCTTAGACGATTTCGGCAGCGGGCCGAAAGACCACCTATATGCTTTTCGAAGAATGGCGCGGGATCGAAAGCATGAGCGCGCGAATTCAGGTATCGGACAATGGAAGGAGATCGCTATGGACCGGAACGACCAGCAGGCAATCGAGGATCTGTTCGGCAGGCTTGCCGAGGTGGAACGGCAGGGGCAGCCGCGCGACGGTGAATCGGAAAACTTCATCCGCGATCGGATCGCGCGCCAGCCTGGGGCACCCTACTATATGGCCCAGACCATCGTCGTGCAGGAAGAGGCGCTGAAGGCCGCACAGGCGCGCATCGCGGAACTCGAATCGAGCGCGTCGCAAGGCTCCGGCGGGTTTCTCGGCGGCCTCTTCGGCGGGGCATCGCCGAGCGCGCGCGGTTCCGTGCCCCGCGTCGGGCGCTCGCCGATGGGCGCGCCCGCCATGCCGGCGGGCGGTGCGCAGCGACGTTCGGGCGGCGGGTTCCTGGCCGGTGCCGCGCAGACCGCGATGGGCGTGGCCGGCGGCGTCCTCCTCGCCAACATGCTCGGCGGCATGCTGGCCGGCGACGCCGAGGCTGCCGACGCAGGCATCGACGACACGGAAGCCGATTTCGAAGACCCAGGCATGGATGGCGGCGATTTCGGCGACTTCGACATCTGACGCTTCATGATCCGCACCTACATTCGCGAGCGGCTCGACGGCACGGCGCCGCTCGGCACCGTCTTCTGGCGTGACATGATGCTGATCGGCACGGTGCTCGCCATCGCCAGCACGGCGGCGGCGCTGGCCGTCTTTGCCGGCGACGCGCCGACGGCGCTGGCCGTCGCCGTGTTCCTGTCGCCGCTTCCCTACAATGCGCTGGTCACGATCGGCGTCTGGAGGGCGGCCGGCCAGACGACGCCGTTCTGGCGCGACCTCGCCCGCATCGCCGCGCTCCTGTGGCTGATCGCGGCGACTGTGCTTTAAACCCCATTTCCGGTCGGCCAGAGGAAGGCGACATAGGCGACGTAGCCGGCGAGCAGCAGCGCGCCTTCCCAGCGCGCGATGCGGCGGCCCGTATAGGCAACGAGGACGACGAGCAGCGACGCGCCGATCATGACGTAATTGTCGAAATTGGCGATTTCGGCCGGCACTTCGCTCGGCGCGATGAGGACGGTCACGCCGCCGATGCCGAGGATGTTGTAGATGTTGGAGCCGATGATGTTGCCGAAGGCGACGTCGGCCTGCTTGCGCACGGCGGCGACGAGCGAGGTCACGAGTTCGGGCATCGAGGTTCCGACCGCGACGATGGTGAGGCCGATCACCGTTTCGGAAATGCCGTAGGAGCGCGCGATCGCGACGGCGCCGTTGACGAGGAAATAGCCGCCGCCGACGACGATGGCGAGCCCGACCACGGCGGTGACGAGACCGATCATCGTCGAGCCGCCAGCGCTGCCCGAGAAGGCCGGGTCGACGCCCTGCGCGGCGGTCGACTTGTCGTAGGCCGCGCCATGGTCGGCGGGCTCGCTCCGCTCCTGGCGGAAGGCGACGAAGATGTAGGCGGCGAGCGCGGCGACGAAGGCGATGCCGACGGCGCGGCCGAGCGGCATCGTCAGGGCGAGGATCGAGAAGACGACCGCGACCGCGACCATCACCGCGCCGTCGCGTTTCAGCGCGCCGGACGCGATGGCGATCGGCGTGATGATCGAGGATATGCCGAGGATCAGGAGGACGTTGGCGATGTTGGAGCCGACGATGTTGCCAAAGGCGATGCCGGGCGATCCGCTGAGCGCGGCCTGGACGGATGTGACGAGTTCGGGCGTCGACGTGCCGAAGCCGACCAGCGTCAGGCCGATGACGAGCGGCGAGACGCCGAAATTGGTGGCGACCTTGACCGCCCCGCGGACGAGAAGCTCGCCGCCGATCACCAACATGATCAGACCGGCGATGAGCGGCAGCCAGGTTTCCATTCCGGTCTCCAAAGAACGTTGAGCGGGCGACCAAAACGGCGGCCGGTGAACGCGCTTTAGATAAGGCGTTCGGCCGATCTTCAAGAGGCGTTTGCGCCTCGCCCGGACAAATTCACGCTCAGCCCGCCATCGCAAGGCCGCTCCGGTCGACGAGGAAGCGCTCGGAAAGCGGAATCGCGGCCGCGCCCAGCGTGCGCGCTTGCGGCCCAAGCGAGCCTTCGCCGAAGGCCGGCTCGGCGATGCCCGACAGATTGTGCCCGCGCATCCGCGCTTCGGCGATCTCGACGAGCCGCGCGCGCACGTCGGCCGGCATCGACCCGTCGATGATGACCGCGTCGAAATCGACCAGCGCGACGGCGGCGAGCGCCGCATCGGCGATGCCCTGCCCCGCCGCCTCGATCCAGCGGTCGAGAATGGCGGCGTCGATGGTCCAGGCGGACGGCGTTTCCCAGAGGCTTGCCGCAGGATGCCCGGCAGCTTCCAGCATTTCCTCCAGCCCGGAAATCGACGCCCGCTCGATGAGCTGCACCGTCGCGCCGCCGTCACCACGCACCGGCATCGAGCCGACCGCGCCCGCATTGCCGGTGCGCCCGGTATAGAGTTGGCCGTCGAGGACGACGCCGCCGCCAATGAAATAGCCGACGTAGAAATAGAGGAAATCGCCCGCCGGCACCGCATGGCCGAAGACGAGCTCGGCGCCGCAGGCCGACGAGGCGTCGTTCTGCAGGAAGACCGGAAACGGATAGGCGCGGGCAAGCTCGGCGCGGATGTCGAGCGTCTCCCAGCCGGCGAGATCGGCCGGCGGGGCGCCGATGCGCGCCGACCACTGCCAGAGCTGGAACGGCATGGCGACGCCAAGCCCGGCGATGCGGGCCCGCAGCGCCGGCGCGACCTCGGCCAGGACCGCATCGATCGCGCCATGGGCGAATTCGAGCACGCTGCCCGGCGTCGGCCAGCGATAGATGAGCGTGCGCCGGGCGCGGATCGTGCCGACAAAATCCATCAGCACGAGTTCGCTCGACCGCCGGCCGATCTTGAGGCCGAGGAACAGCGCGCCGTCGGGCGAAAGCGACATGGGCACGGAGGGCTGGCCGACCCGGCCGCGTTGCGGCTTGCCCTTTTCAAGCAGGCCGTCCTTCTCCAGCGCCCGGATGATGACCCAGGCGGTCTGGGTCGACAGCCCGGTGACGCGGGCGATGTCGGCCTTCGACATCGGCCCCTGCCGGCGCAGGATCGACAGGACGAGCCGCTCGTTCCAGGCGCGCATGCCCGACTGGTTGGAGCCGCGAAGCTGCGGCTCGGGGTTCGATGTCGTGTGCGGATCGTCCAGCAATGCGCCCTCCCAAGCGACGTTGCGACCATGCAGCGTGGCACGTGCAGCGTCAATTATAAATTAGATTGATTTATTAATTGACTCCAGGAGCCGATGGTGGTTCCCTGACGGCAGATTGCGATGGCCGTTCGACGGACCGCGCAATGGTTCCGCCAGGAGGTGGCGGTCAGTTCAACGGAGGATTTTCGCGATGAAGACGACGCTCAAGCTTGCTTTGGCCGCAACCGCGCCCCTGGCCCTGATGCTGGCCGGCCCCGCCGCCGCGCAGGAGGAAGTCTCGGCCTGCCTGATCACCAAGACCGACATCAACCCCTTCTTCGTCAAGATGAAGGAAGGCGCGACGGCCAAGGCCGAGGAACTCGGCGTCAAGCTCTCGACCTTCGCCGGCAAGATCGACGGCGACCACGAGACGCAGGTTCAGGCGATCGAAAGCTGCATCGCGTCGGGCGCCAAGGGCATCCTGCTCACCGCTTCCGACACCAAGGCGATCGTGCCGGTGGTGCAGCAGGCGCGCGACGCGGGCGTTCTGGTCATCGCGCTCGACACGCCGCTGGAGCCGATCGACGCCGCCGACGCCACCTTCGCGACCGACAATTTCAAGGCCGGCGAGCTGATCGGCCAGTGGGCCGCCGCGACGCTCGGCGCCGAAGCCGAAAACGCCAAGATCGCCCTTCTCGACCTCGCCCCCAGCGCGCCGTCGGTCGACGTCCTGCGCGACCAGGGGTTCCTGAGCGGCTTTGGCATCGACATCAAGGACGAGAACCTGATCGGCGACGAGGACGATCCGCGCATCGTCGGCCATGACGTCACCGACGGCAACGAGGAAGGCGGGCGCACCGCGATGGAGAACCTTCTCCAGCAGGACCCCGACATCAACGTCGTCTACACGATCAACGAGCCGGCCGCCGCCGGCGCCTACGAGACGCTGAAATCCTTCGGCAAGACCGAGGGCGTGCTGATCGTCTCCGTCGATGGCGGCTGCCCGGGCGTCCAGAACGTCTCCGAAGGCATCATCGGCGCGACCTCGCAGCAATACCCGCTCGACATGGCCTCGCTCGGCATCGAGGCGATCGCCAAGTTCGCCGAAACCGGCGAGAAACCCGCGCCGACCGAAGGCCTCGACTTCTTCGACACCGGCGTGACGCTGATCACCGACGCACCGGCCGATGGGGTCGAGTCCATCGACTCGGCCGAGGGGCTGGATAAGTGTTGGGGGTAGTCACGCGCTGACGCCTTTGGGTGGGCGGCTCGCAACTGCCCACCAACGCCGGATCGGGCGCGCGGAAGTGTTTTGACCTCCGCGCCGGCTGGCATCACACTCGCTTCGCTTCGGGAGGAACAGCCATGACCGACACAAGCGCCCTGCCCCCGCGTGGGCAGGAGTTCGAGGCGTCGCTCGACAAGAGCGACCGCTCCGTCGCCGCCTTCGAGGGCCACGACAAGAACGTCATCGACCGGTTGCAGCATGCGCTCCATGCCAATCCGACGATGGTGCCCTTCATCGTGCTCGCCTTGAGCATCGTCGCCTTCGGCTTCATCGCCGGCGCCAATTTCTTTTCCGCCTTCAACCTGTCGCTGATCATGCAGCAGGTCTCGATCATCGGCATCCTGGCCGCTGCCCAGAGCCTCATCATCCTGACCGCCGGCATCGACCTTTCGGTCGGCGCGATCATGGTGCTGATGTCGGTCGTCGCCGGCAATCTCGCCGTTTCGATGGGCGTGCCCGCGCCGCTCGCGATTGGCCTCGGCATGGTCGGCGGTGCGGCCGCCGGCGCGCTCAACGGGCTCTTCGTCACGCGCTTCAAGCTGCCGCCCTTCATCGTGACGCTCGGCACCTGGAACATCTTCTTCGCGCTGACGCTGTGGCTGTCCGGCGCGCAGTCGATCCGCAGCCAGGACATCGACGCGGCGGCGCCGCTCCTGAAATTCTTCGGCCAGAGCTTCCGCATCGGCGGCGCGCAGTTCACCTATGGCTCGATCCTGATGGTGCTGATCTTCGTCGTCCTCTGGTACATGCTGAACCGCACCGCCTGGGGCCGCCACGTCTACGCCATCGGCGACGACAAGGAGGCGGCGGAGCTCTCGGGCATCCGCACCAACCGCACGCTGCTCTCGGTCTATGCGCTCGCCGGCCTCGTCTGCGGCCTCGCCGCCTGGGCGTCCATCGGCCGCGTCGGCTCGGTCTCGCCGCAATCCTTCCAGGAGGCGAACCTGCAATCGATCACCGCCGTGGTGATCGGCGGCATCTCGCTCTTCGGCGGGCGCGGCTCGATCATGGGACCGCTCGTCGGCGCGCTGATCGTCGGCGTCTTCAATTCGGGTCTGCGCCTCGCCGGCGTCGACGTTCTCTGGCAGGTCTTCGCCATCGGCTGGCTCACCATCGTCGCCGTCGCCATCGACCAGTGGATCAGGAAGCTTTCCTCATGAGCACCCAGCCCGTTCTTTCCGCCCGCGGCCTCGTCAAGCGCTACGGCCGCGTCACCGCCCTCGACCGTGCCGATTTCGACCTCTACCCGGGCGAAATCCTCGCCGTCATCGGCGACAACGGCGCCGGCAAGTCGTCGCTGATCAAGGCGATCTCCGGCGCGGTCAGGCCCGACGAAGGCGAAATCCGGCTCGACGGCAGCGTCGTCAACTTCCGCTCGCCGATGGAGGCGCGCGACGCCGGCATCGAGACCGTCTACCAGAACCTCGCACTGTCGCCGGCGCTCTCGATCGCCGACAACATGTTCCTCGGCCGCGAGATCCGGAAGCCCGGCTTCCTCGGTTCGACCTTCAAGCTGCTTGACCGCGCGGCGATGGAAAAGATCGCCCGCGACAAGCTCTCCGAACTCGGCCTGATGACGATCCAGAACATCAGCCAGGCGGTGGAGACGCTGTCGGGCGGCCAGCGGCAGGGCGTGGCGGTGGCGCGCGCGGCGGCGTTCGGCTCCAAGGTCGTCATCATGGACGAGCCGACGGCCGCGCTCGGCGTCAAGGAATCGCGCCGCGTGCTCGAACTCATCCTCGACGTGAGGAAGCGCGGCATGCCGATCGTGCTGATCTCGCACAACATGCCGCATGTGTTCGAGGTCGCCGACCGCATCCACGTCCATCGTCTCGGCCGGCGCCTCTGCGTCATCGACCCGAAGGAGCACACCATGTCGGATGCCGTCGCCTTCATGACCGGCGCCAAGGCGCCGCCGGAACTGGCCGAGGCGGCGTGACGCGATGATCCTGTGCTGCGGCGATGCGCTCATCGACATGCTGCCCCTCGACCTTGACGGCGGGCGGCGCGCCTTCGCGCCCCAGGCGGGCGGTGCGGTGTTCAATACCGCGATCGCGCTGGGGCGGCTGGGGGTCGAGACGGGCTTCTTCAATGGCCTGTCGACCGACCTGTTCGGCAAGATGCTCACGGACGAGCTGAAGGCGTCCGGCGTCGATTCCGCGCTCTCGCCGCGCAGCGCCCGGCCGACGACGCTTGCCTTCGTCACGCTCGAGGACGGCCACGCGAGCTACCATTTCTACGACGAGGCGACCGCGAGCCGCTTGCTCGCCCCCGCGGACCTGCCGGGGCTCGGCAATGATGTGCGCGCCCTGTTCTTCGGCGGCATCAGCCTCGTCGTCGAGCCCTGCGGATCGGCCTTCGAGGAATTGATGATACGCGAGGCCGCAAGCCGCCTCGTCATGATCGACCCCAACATCCGCCCCGATTTCGTCACCGACGAGGTGGCATACCGCGCGCGGCTGACGCGGATGATGGCCGCCGCCGACATCGTCAAGCTGTCCGAAGAGGACCTCGCCTGGCTCGCGCCCGACGCCGACGCCTTCATCGACGGATTGCTCGCGGCCGGCCCATCGGTCGTCCTCGTCACCCACGGCGCGCGCGGCGCGACCGGGCACATGGCCGGCGGGACGATTTCGGTCGCGCCGCGGCCGGCGACCATCGTCGACACGGTCGGCGCGGGCGACGCCTTCAATGCCGGCTTCCTCGAAGCGCTGGAGGGGCTGGGCCGTCTCGACAAGGCCGCGACCCGCGCGATGGGCGAAGGCGATCTGCGGCTTTGCCTCGACCGTGCGGCCGAAGTCGCCGCCGTTGCCGTCTCGCGCCCCGGCGCCAATCCACCCTGGGCGGACGACATCTCCGCCCCCGCCTGGCGGCGGCTCGCCGCGCGAGCCTAAAGCGCTTGCGGCCGCCAGAAAATATCGGCCGAGCCGCCCTGCGCCTTGACGAGATCGACATTCGGCATGTCGTTCGACGCGACCCAGTGCGCGGCCTTCTCCGCGCTCCAGCCGAGATCGAGCCAGCGCCGCATGAGCCGCTGTTCGAGTTCGTCGCTCGGCACGTCGATCAGGACCGTCACATCGAAAAGCGGGCGCAGCGTGTTCCACGGCGCGGCGTCGAGCGTCAGGTAATTGCCCTCGACGATGACGAACCGCGCATCGCCCGCGATCCGCGCCGCCCCTGCCCGCGCGAGGTCGAGCGGGCGGTCGAAGACGGGCACCACGACGTCCTCGCCGGCCCGGATGCGGCGCAGCAAGCTCTCCAGGCCCGCGACGTCGAACGTGTCCGGCGCGCCCTTGCGCTGCCGCCGGCCGAGCGCGTCGAGGATGGCATTGTCGTAGTGAAACGCGTCGCCCTGAAGGATCGCCGCATCGCCGAGCGCGTCCGCCAGAAGCTGCGACAGCGTCGACTTGCCGGCGCCGGGCGGCCCGGCGAGCGCGACGACCAGGCGGGCGCGGCCCTTGGCGCGCTCGGCGATCTTAATGGCAATGTCCGATACCGAATCCATCTCGTGAAGTGAACCGATGAAACGCTCTGAAATCAACGACATCATGCGACAGGCCGACGAAATGATGCGCCGCTTCGGCTTCGTCCTGCCGCCCTTCGCCCGCTGGACGCCCGACCAGTTTCGCGCCCGCGGCGACGCGCAGGCGATCGTCGACGCCCGCCTCGGCTGGGACATCACCGACTATGGCGCGGGCCGGTTCGACGAGATGGGGCTCTTCCTCTTCACCTTGCGCAACGGCCGCCTCGCGGACCTGAAGCGCGGCGGCGGCATGTGCTATGCCGAGAAGTTGCTGATCTCGCGGCAGGAACAGTTGAGCCCGATGCACACGCACCGGCTCAAGGCCGAGGACATCATCAATCGCGGCGGCGCGACGCTCGTGGTCGAGCTCTACGGCTCCGACGCGAACGGCGATTTCGATGCGACCCGCGGCGTCACCGTCGCCTGCGACGGCATCGCGCGCACCGTTCCCGCCGGCGGGAAACTCACGCTCGCGCCGGGCGAGAGCGTGACGCTGATGCCGGGCGACTGGCACGCCTTCTGGGGCGAAGGCGGCGACGTGCTGATCGGCGAGGTCTCGACCGTCAACGACGACCTGACCGACAACATATTCCGCGAGCCGATCGGCCGTTTCGCCACGATCGAGGAGGATGAGACGCCGCTTCACCTCCTCGTCAGCGACTACGAGACATGGCTCGGCCGCAACTTGTGATCGCGCCGGGCGCGCCGCCACCTGTTCACGGCGCGGGATCGGGCGTATAGACCGGGCATCATATCGAGTGGTTCGATCGCATCTTGAACACGCTTCACATCCGCGCCGTCACATTCGTCTCGGCCATCTTCGCGGCATATCTCGCGGTTTTCATGGCCGTTCCGGCGCTGACAGACCTTTATGTCGGCAACCCGGACTGGCAGGTCTTCACCCTGTCGGGCATGCTGGTCGGCGGCCTGTCCGCCGCCGTCGCGGTGGCGACCTTCGGCTCGCGACCGCAGCTTTCCGCACGCTTCGGCTTCCTGCTGGTCAACGTCTTGTGGGTCACGACGGCGATCGCCGGCGCGGTGCCGCTTTATGCGGCCTCGATCGGCCTCAGCGTCACCGACGCCATCTTCGAAAGCGTCTCGGCGCTGACGACGACCGGCTCGACCGTCATCGCCGGGCTCGACCAGTTGCCGCCGGGCCTCCTCCTCTGGCGCTCGCTTTTGCAGTGGATCGGCGGCGTCGGCGTCATCGCGCTCGGCCTCTTCGTGCTGCCGTTCCTCAATATCGGCGGCGTCTCCTACCTGAAGATCGAATCCTCCGACATCGGCGACCGTCCCTTCGCGCGCCTGTCGACCTATACGCTGGCGCTGCTCGCCATCTACGGCGCGCTGACGCTCGCCTGCGCGCTCGCCTATGCGGCCGCCGGCATGACCGCCTTCGACGCGATCAACCATTCCATGGCGACGCTGTCGACCGGCGGCTTTTCCACCCATGACGCATCCTTCGGCGTCTACGCGGATAGGCCGGCCATCCTGTGGGTCGGCACCATCTTCATGTTCATCGGCGCCCTGCCCTTCTCGATCCTGATCCTGCTCGCCGTGCGCGGCCGCATCGATCCGCTCGGCGATCCCCAGATCCGCGTCTTCGCGACCTATTGCGCGGGCTTCATCCTCGCCGTCGCGATCTATCTGCGCGTCACGTCCGACATCGCCTTCGGAACGGCGCTGACCCATTCCGCCTTCAACTTCATCTCCATCATCACCACGACGGGCTTCGCCAGCGGCGATTACTCGGCCTGGGGGCCGTTCGCCGTCGGCTGCGCCTTCGTCGCGACCTTCATGGGCGGCTGCTCGGGGTCCACGTCCGGCGGCATCAAGGCCTATCGGTTCTACATACTCTACCAGCTCCTGGCGCGCGGCCTGAACAAGCTGATCTACCCCAATTCGGTCCAGTCGATCCGCTACGGCAAGCGCGTGATCGACGGCGACATGCAGCGCGGGACGACGCTCTTCGTCGCCGTCTTCCTCGTCCTCCTCTGCGTCGGCACGCTGCTCCTGACGCTCACCGGCCTCGACCTCGTCAGCGCGGTGACCGGCACCTTGACCGCGCTGACCAATGTCGGCCCCGGCCTCGGCGACATCATCGGCCCGGTCGGCAATTTCGTGCCGCTGAGCGATGCGGCCAAATGGGTGCTGATCGCCGCCATGCTGCTCGGCCGCCTCGAAATCCTCGCCGTTCTGGTGCTCCTGTCGCCCGCTTTCTGGCGACGATAAGCGGGAACATTTCACATTAGAGAATGTTCATGGAGCGAACGGCCAGAAGGCCGCGAGCCAGCCAGCACAGGAGCAGTCTCATGGCGAAAAGCGCCAAGGTTCTCGACACCAAGCCCCGCGACGTCCAGGTCAACACCGGCATCGACGCCAAGAACCGCAAGGCGGTGGCCGAAAGCCTGTCGGCCATCCTCGCCGACACCTATGCGCTGCTCGTCAAGACGCACATCTATCACTGGAACGTCGTCGGCCCGCTCTTCCACTCGATCCACGTGATGACCGAGGAGCAGTACAACGACCTCTTCAAGGCGACGGACGAACTTGCCGAACGCATCCGCGCGCTCGGCTACCGCGCGCCGGTCGCCGGCAACAAGGGCGCCGACATCGTCGTCGAGCTCGGCGCTGAATCGAAGACCGCCCATGACATGGTCGCCGACCTGATCGACGGCCACGAGGCCGCCATCCGCAAGATGCGCGACGCGGCGGAACAGGCCGAGGAAGCCGAGGATTTCGTCTCGCACGACATGCTCGTCGGCCGCATGACCTATCACGAGAAGGTCGTGTGGATGCTGCGCGCGGTCGTCACCGAATAGGCGAACGTCTCTCCGGCGGGCGGGCAATCGTCCGCCGGGCCTCGTCTCAACCCGCGATGTGCTGGAGAATGAAGGCGCGCTTGCCATGCGCGCCGGACGCGATTGAAGCGGCCTCTTCGATGGCGAAACGCAGGCGGCCGTCCGTTCGCGCTTCGAGCGCTTTCGCAAGCCGCTCGGCATCCGCCGACCCGCCGCCGGCCATGGGCACGTAGCGAAGGGTCGCAATGCCCGGCGCATCCTGCACGAACTGCCACTCGGCAAGCCCGCGCAGAAGATCAACGTCTTCCGGCACGAGGTCCGTCGCGACGATCCGGCTGCCGTCATCGGCGATCAGGAAGTCCGGCTTGCGGCGCGGGGCGATGTCGCGAACCGTCAGCCGCCAGCCGTTTGCGCGCGTCGCCGTCTCGACCAGCCGGGCCCGGTCGCCGGTGTCGTAGCGGATGAAGGGCATGCCGGTGGAGATGAAGCCGGTGCCGAGAAGCCGCCCTTCCGCGCCTGCCGCCGCGATGGGCCGGCCGTCCTCGCCCACCAGTTCGGCAAGACCGTAGAGCGGCTCGAACGTATAGACGCCCGGCTCGCCCGGTCTCTCTATCGCGAAGGCGACCTTCTCGCTCATGCCGTAGAAGGGCACCATCTCCGCCTGCGGAAAGGCCCTGGCGAAAAGCGCGCGCTGATGCGCGAAAACCGGCTCCGAGATCGGAAAGATGCCGCGGATCGGATGCGCCAGCCGGCGCTTGGCCGCATCCAGATGCCGCGCGAAAAGTTCGATCGCCGACGGATAGCCGTGAATGTAGGCGATGCCCCGCCGCTCGATCTCGTCCGCCATCGCGGTGGCTTCCGCCGGCCCGAGCGGAAAGACCGCGAGGCGCAACTCGTTCAGCGCCGGGTCCCATTGATGGACCGCATTCGCGTCGTCGAGGCGAAAGCCGCGCAACACGGCCCGCGCATCGCCCGGCCGGTAGCCCGCACGCGCCCAGGCGGTGGTGACGAAGGCGAATTCGCGCACGCTGCGGTCGGCGTCGATCAGGAATTCGAACGGCGCCTCGGCATTGGAGCCGCTGGTCGTCGCTTGGATGAGCGCGGGCAGCGCGTCGACGCGCGCGCCGTCGCCCGCCTCGCGCATCATCTGCTTGGTCGTGATCGGAACGCTCGCCAGCGCCTCGATCTCGAAGGTCGCAAAGGCGACCGCGCCGAGAAGGTTGCGCCAGAACGCGCTGCCCGTCGCCGCCTTGGTGAGAAGCCCCCGCAATTGCGTTTGCGCGCGCTCGACGGCGAATTCGCGATCGGCCTCGGATCGCTGGATGTCCCGCCGCCATCGCTCGAAGGTCGCGCCATATTTCAGGCTGCGCGGAACGAGCGCGACGAGCGGCGCGAGCCTGCGTCGCAGGGGTGCGGGCGTGCTGGTATAGGCGCTGCGCGCCATGTCGACGAAACGCATGTCAGGCTTCCGGTCTGCCGTCCTACTCCACCCAAACGCATCACTGTGCCTGTTCGCGCCAATGCGCAATGACAGGCTTAATCGATGGTTAACGGGCCTTGAGGGAAGAAGCCGGAAGCTGCGATCAGTGGTTGTGGCCCGAATGTCCGCTCGGCCCGGCCATCCCCTCGACGGCGAATTCGACCGCGACCTCGCCGGCCTTTTCGAAGACCAGCGTCCCCGCGAAACTCTCGCCTTCGACGAGCGGCTTTGCCGGGTCCATGAACATGATGTGGAACGAGCCCGGCTCCAGCTTCACCTCTTCGCCGGCCGGAATCTCGATGCCGTCGGCCAGCGGGCGCATCGTCATCACGCCATTGCCGTCGACCGCCATCTCGTGAACGTCGGACGAGGCGGCGATGTCGCTGCGCACCGCGATCAGCCGGTCGGCGTCCGAACCCTTGTTCGTGATCGAGGCATAGCCCGCCGCCACCCGTGCGCCCTCAGGCGTCGCTCGCGACCACGGATGGTCGATCGTCAGGTCCCCGGCGGCGAAATCGTGGGCGAAGGCCGGCACGGCGAATGCGGCAAAAGCGCCGGCAAGGGCGATGGATCGGATGAACTTCATGCGCGTCTCTCCTGAAACTCCTGCCGTGCGTTCTACCACCGCGCGAAGCAAAAATCCTGTGCGGCAAAACGCGCGGCGGGTCGGCCCGCACGCGCTCGTTCGAAATCCTTTTCCCGCCAACCCGCCAAACTTGGAATGCAAATTCTCTACACTGCGTCCCGAATTTGCGCATTGTCGCGGCCGGAATGAAGGCGTAGTCACCCCGCCATGAAGACCAGCAAAGAGACGACGACCGCAGCTTTTGGGAGGGAGCCGGCGGATCGGAAAGGCATCGACGATGAACTCCCCGCGACCGGCAGGATGGCCGGCATGAACATGGCGCCCCGCGATTTTCCGGCCGGCGAGACCGCGTCGACGGATGCGATCGTCCGCTTCGAGGACGTCTCCAAGAGCTTCCCGGCCGGCCGCGCCTCGGGCGAGGTCGTCGCGCTGGACGGCATCGACCTTGCCGCCCCGCGCGGCTCGATCACCGCGATCATCGGCCGCTCCGGCGCCGGCAAGTCGACGCTGATCCGCCTCGTCAACGGGCTCGAGAAGCCCTCCTCCGGCAAGGTGCTGGTCGACGGAACGGACGTCGCGCCGCTCGGCGAAAAGGCCCTGCGCGAGACGCGCCGGCAGATCGGCATGATCTTCCAGCACTTCAATCTCCTCTCCACGCGCACCGTCTACGACAATGTCGCGCTTCCGCTGGAGATATCCGGCGTCGCCGCCAGGGAGATCGAGGCGCGCGTGACGCCGCTGCTCGACCTCGTCGGCCTCGCCGACAAGCGCAACCGCTACCCCTCCGAACTCTCAGGCGGCCAGAAGCAGCGCGTCGGCATCGCCCGCGCGCTCGCCATGCAGCCGAAGCTCTTGCTGTCCGACGAGGCGACCTCGGCGCTCGATCCGGAGACAACGCTCTCCGTGCTGGCGCTCCTGCGCCGCATCAACCAGGAACTCGGCCTGACGATCATCCTCATTACCCACGAGATGGAAGTGGTGAAGTCGATCGCCGACCATGTCGCGGTCATAGAACAGGGCCGGATCGTCGAGAGCGGCACGACCTTCGACGTCTTCACCCGCCCTGAGCACGAGACGACCAAGGCGCTGCTCGCCGGCATTCCCGGCATGACGCTGCCGGAATTCGTCGCCGCACGGATCAGACCCGAGCCGTCACCCGGCAGCGAAGCGGTGCTGCGCATCGTCTTCACCGGCACCCACGCCACCGACCCGGTGCTCTCGCGCCTGTCGAAGGAACGCGGCCTCGAGGTCAACATTCTCGGCGGCGCGGTCGACGAGATCGCGGGCCGTCCGTTCGGCACGCTGATCGTCTCGTTCAAGGGCGACGACGCCAAGATAGCCGAGACCCGCGCATTCCTTGCCGGGCTCGGCCTCACCACGGAGGTGCTCGGCCATGTCGCCTGATATCGCCTGGCTCATCGTCCGCGCCACCGGACAGACGCTGCACATGGTCTCGGTCGCCGCCCTCATCGGGTCGCTGATCGGCATTCCGCTCGGCGTCTTCCTCGCCACCTCGGGACGTGGCGAACTCTTCCACGCGCCGCTGACGAACCGCGTGCTCGGCGCCGTCGTCAACGCCACGCGCTCGACGCCATTCATCATCCTCGTCGTCGCGATCATCCCCTTCACGCGCCTCGTCGCCGGCACGTCGATCGGCACCACGGCGGCCATCGTCCCGCTGACGCTGGCGACGATCCCCTTCGTTGCGCGGCTGGTCGAATCGGCGATCCGCGAGGTCGATCCGGGCCTGATCGAGACCGCACGCGCGATGGGCGCCTCACCGTTCCAGATCGTCTGGAAGGTCCTGCTCGCCGAAGCCCGCCCCGGCATCACGCTGGCGCTGACGCTCACCATCGTCAGCCTGATCGGCTATTCGGCCATGGTCGGCGCGGTCGGCGGCGGGGGCCTCGGCGATCTTGGCATCCGCTACGGCTACCAGCGCTTCATGCCCGACGTGATGCTTGCGGTCGTCGTCGTGCTGATCGTCATGGTCCAGATCGTGCAATCGGCCGGCGACCGCCTCGCCCGCCATTTCGACAAGCGCGCCAGACCGCGTTGAATCAATCCATCTGATCCCAAACGGAGACACTTGAAAATGTTGAAAAAACTCGCCCTCGGCACTGCGCTCGCCGCCCTCCTCGCCGGCTCCGCCTTCGCGCAGGAGATCAAGATCGGCGTGACGCCTGGACCGCACGCGCAGATCATGGAGAAGGTGAAGGAAATCGCCGCCGCCGATGGCCTCGAGATCGAAATCCTCGAATTCTCCGACTATGTCGTGCCGAACCAGGCGCTGAACGACGGCGAACTCCAGGCCAACTCGTTCCAGCACAAGCCCTATCTCGACAACCAGGTCCGCGACCGCGGCTTCGAGATCGTCGACGTGGCCTACACGGTCAACTTCCCGATGGGCATCTATTCGGAGAAGCACGAGAGCTTCGAGGCGCTGCCCGACGGCGCGACGATCGGCATTCCGAACGATCCAACCAATGGCGGCCGCGCGCTGCTCGTCGTCGCGGACTCGGGCGCGATCACGCTCGACCCGGAAAAGGGCCTCAACGTCACCATCGCCGACATCACCGAGAACCCGAAGAACTTCAACTTCGTCGAACTCGATGCCGCCCAGCTTCCGCGCTCGCTCGCCGACACGGACGCCTCGGCGATCAACACCAACTACGCGCTCGAAGCCGGCCTCGACCCGGCCAACGACCCGATCCTGAAGGAAGGCGCCAAGGCGCCCTACGTCAATCTGATCGCGGTCAACGCGGCCGACAAGGACGCCGAATGGGTCGCCAAGCTCGTCGCGGCCTACCATACGGACGAGGTCAAGGCCTTCGTCGACGAGACCTTCAAGGGCTCGGTCCTCACGGCCTGGTAAGGCATTGAAAGGGCGGCGAAAGCCGCCCTTTTTCTAGAGCCGCATCAGGACGAGGCCGGCGATGACGATGAGGATCGCGAGAACGCGCTGCGCCTTGATTGTCTCGCCGAGGAACAGGACGCCGATGATGACCGCGAAGACGACGCTCGTCTCGCGCAGCGCCGCCACCAGCGCGATCGGCGCGACGGTGAACCCCCAGATCGCGATCCAGTAGGCGCCAAGCGACAGCGCGCCGGCGATGAAGCCCGCCTTCCAGTTCTGCGCGATCATCCGCCCCGTCGCCCGGCCCTGCCGCCAGAAAGCCCAGGCCATGAGCGGGATGCCGTCGAGGACGAAGAGCCACAAAACGTAGGCATGCGGATCGCCCGCCGCCCGCGCGCCCATGCCGTCGGACAGCGTATAGCCGGTGATGAAGACGGCGGTGATCAGCGCGAAGACCAGCCCGCGCGGCGAGGCCCGCAGCGCCTTCACGCCACCATCGAGCGACAGCGTCACGATGCCGAGCCCGAGCACGACGATGCCGAGCGTCGCGAAAGGCGTCAGGTCTTCACCCAGCAGCAGGATGCTGGCGGCGAGCGTCAGCATCGGGGCGGAACCGCGCGCCAGCGGATAGATCTGCCCGAGTTCGCCATGCGCATAGGCATTGGCGAGGAAGACGTTGTAGCCGAGATGAAGGCAGACCGAGAGCGTCAGCCAAGGCCACGCTTCGGCGCGGGGAAAGTCGACGAAGAACAGCCCCGGCAGCGCGATCAGCGCGCTCATCGCCGCCAGCATCGTCATCAGCGCGATGCGATCGCCGCGAAAGCGCAGGACGGCGTTCCAGCCCGCATGCATCAGGGCGGAGGCGAGGACGATGGCGATGACGGAGAGGCTCATGGCACCGCACTATAGCCGGCGAAGGAAAAGGACAATCGGCGCGCTTGGCCCAAATCGCGCCGCGCCCCTAGTCCAGCGATTGCCGCGCGGCTTAAATGCTCTACTGCAAATCCAACAACTTGCGACCAAAAGGCGAATCGAAACCTGATGCAGACACCGACCCCCATCTTCGACGGCCACAACGACACGCTCCTGCGGCTTCACCTGAGGAAGAGCGCCGATCCGGTGGCCGATTTCCTGAATGGCGGCGTCGGCGGCCACATCGACCTGCCGCGCGCGCTAGAAGGCGGGCTGCGCGCCGGCCTGTTCGCGATCTTCATCCCCTCGCCCGGCAAGGAGGCCGACGTCGAGGCGATCATGAGCCAGGCCACCTACGACGCGCCCCTGCCCGACCGCTGCGCCGCGGATGCCGCACTGGCCGAGACGATGGCGATGGCGGCGCTTCTGTTGCGCATCGAGGCGAGGTCCGAAGGCCGGCTGAAAGTCTGCCGCACGGCAGCGGAAATCTCAGCCACGGTCGACGCCGGCAATTTCGCTGCCGTGCTTCACATTGAAGGCGCCGAGGCGATCGACGCGGATTTCAACAATCTCGACGTTCTGCACGCCGCCGGCCTGCGCTCGCTCGGCCCCGTCTGGAGCCGCCCGAACATCTTCGGCCACGGCGTGCCCTTCCGCTATCCTTCGACGCCCGACACCGGACCCGGCCTGACCGACCTCGGCCGCGAACTCGTGCGCCACTGCAAATCGCTTCGCATCGCCTTCGACCTGTCCCACATCACTGAAAAAGGCTTCTGGGACGTCGCTGACCTGACCGACGCCCCCCTCATCGCCTCCCATTCCAACGCCCACGCCGTGACGCCCCACGCGCGCAACCTGACCGATGGCCAGTTGAAGGCGATCGGCGAGACAAAAGGCATCGCCGGCCTCAACTACGCCACCGCCTTCCTGCGCACCGACGGCCGCATGCGCCCCGACACGCCCTTCGAGATCATGCTGCGGCACATCGACCACATGGTGGAAAAAGCCGGCATAGATTCGGTCGGCCTCGGCTCCGACTTCGACGGCGCCATGGTGCCGCAGGTGCTTGGCGACGCGGCGGGACTGCCGAAGCTGGTCGATGCCATTCGCGCGCACGGCTATGGCGTGGCGGAGATCGAAAAGCTGTGCTTCGGCAACTGGCTGCGCGTGCTGCGGGAGACGTGGGGCGGCTGATCGTGCAGGCGTCATCCCGGCCGAAATCGAGCGAAGCGAGATGAGAGCCGGGACCCATTCCGTGACGTTGACTTTACGGAATGGGTCCCGGAGACGGCGCCGACGCTGCCGCGTCGCCACCGTTCCGGCATGACGCCTGCGATTGCTAAAGCTGCGTCCGAAACCAGCTCGCCGCCCAGTCCTTCGTCTTCTCCCACATCCCGCGGTTCTGCCATTCCTCCAGCGTCACCTCGTCGCTGAGCGCGAGATCGGCGTCGAACACGTCGATCTGCGTCTGCGCGAAGGTCTCGTCATAGACGTTGAGGTTGGATTCGTCGTTCAGGCGGAAGGAGCGTTCGTCGAGATTGGTCGAGCCGATGGTCGACCAGTGCCGGTCGATGATCAGGACTTTCGGATGATACATGGTCGGCTGGTATTCGTGGATGCGCACCCCGGCTTCGAGAAGGTCGCCCCAGAAATGGCGCGAGCCGTGGCGCACGATGGGAACGTCGGTGAGCGCGCTCGGCACGATGATGTCGACCTCGACGCCCCGCGCCCGCGCCTCCACGAGTTGCGCGATTGAGACGTCGTCCGGCACGAAATAAGCCATGGCGATGCGGATGTGGTCGGTCGCGCCGGCCATCGCCATCAACAGCATCTGGTGCATGGATTTCGCGCCGCCGTTGGGCGACGATTTCACATGCTGGGCCAGAAGGTCGCCGGCCGGTTCGAGCTCGGGATAGAAGGCATCGCCCTGCAGCACCTCGCCGGTCGCCTCCAGCCAGTTGTCGGCGAAGGCGCCCTGCATGTCGGCGACGACCGGTCCCTCGACGCTGTAATGATTGTCGCGCCACTCGTCCGGGTTGCGCGCATCGCCCAGCCACTCGTCGCCGATGCCGACGCCGCCGGTGAAGCCGATCCGGCCGTCGACGATCAGCAGCTTGCGGTGGGTGCGGTAGTTGACGCGGTCGAGCGTGTACCAGCGCACCGGCCGAAACCGCTCGAAGGCGACGCCGGCATCGGTCATGATCGAGATGATGTCCTCGTCGAAGGGCAGGCTGCCGACCGCGTCGACCAGCACCCGAACCGGCACGCCCGCTCGCGCCTTGGCGGCGAGTGCGTTGGCAAACGTCAGCGCGATCTCGCCCGACCAGTAGATGTAGGTCTCGAAATTGATGCTGATCTCGGCCGCCTCGATGGCCGCGAGCATCGGCGGGAAGATCTCCTCGCCATTGACCAGCGTCGAGATCGCATGCCCGCCGGCGATGTTGCCGTCGAAGACCGAGTGCATGGTGCGCAGGAAGGCCGGGTCGGACACCGCGACGACATGCGGCACCGGCCGCCTGATGTCGGTATCCTCCGGCATCAGATTGACGGCGAGCAGGCTGAGTGCCGCCGTGGCGACGAGAAAGCCGCCGATCTTGAGTGCAAACCGCCAGTCCATCGAACCCCCGCGCCGTCCCTTCCCCGCTTGTGCCATCATGCGGCATCGGTTGACAGCGCGAAATGCGTCATGATCCACCGGATGGATCGTCCGGCGCGCAAGGGCGTTTCCCGGTACTGACCAAAGGCAACGATGTACGAAACGCTCCAGCTCTATTGGCCCTACATCCTGTTCGTCCTCGGCCTCGCCATCGGCATTCCGTCGGCGATCCACGCCGCGATGACGAAGGACGACGTGCGGGCGGCGATCGGCTGGGTCGGAATCATCCTGCTGTCGCCGATCCTGGGCGCCGTCATCTATGCGATCGCCGGCGTCAACCGCATCCGGCGCGAGACGATCGGCAAGACCAAGTCGAGCAAGGAGGTGCAGGCGGCCGCCGGCGTCGAATCCGGCATGGCCTTCGAGGCCATCTACGCCGAGCCGCGCTTCCAGGCGATCAAGACGCTGGGCGACCGCGTCTCGCCCTTCTGGCTGACCGCCGGAAACGAGATCGAGCCGCTGGAAGGCGGCGACGAGACCTACCCCGCGATGATCGCCGAAATCGACCAGGCAAAGCGCTTCGTCGTGATGTCGAGCTACATCTTCGACAACGACGCGGCCGGCCGGCAGGTCGCGGATGCACTGGTGCGCGCGCGCCGGCGCGGCGTCGAGGTGCGGGTGCTGATCGACGCGGTCGGCGCGCGCTATTCGCGCCCCTCGATACGCCAGCAGCTTCGCGACGGAGCAGTACCGAACCGGCTCTTCCTCGGCAACATCATCGGCTTTCGCCTGCCCTATGCGAATCTGCGCAACCACCGCAAGATCATGGTCATCGACGGCCGCGTCGGCTTCACCGGCGGCATGAACATTCGCGAGGGCTTCGTCACCTCGGCGCAGAACCGCGAGCCGCACCACGACCTCCACTTCCGCGTCACCGGCCCGGTCGTCTCGCAGTTCTTCGCCGTCTTTTCGGACGACTGGTTCTTCGTCGCCAGGGAGCGGCTCGACGGCCAGGTCTGGCGCTCGGCGACGCCGGCACTCACCGGCTCGTCCATCGCCCGGGTGATCTTCTCCGGTCCCGACACGCGGCTCGACGCCACCCATGCGATGGTGATGGGCGCGGCCGCCGTCGCCCGCCGCCGGCTGATGATCGCCTCGCCCTATTTCCTGCCGGACCTCCAGATCGTCGGCGCGCTCGCCTCGGCAGCGCGGCGCGGGGTCGAGGTCGACATCGTCATCCCCGCCGCCAACAATCTGCGCCTCGTCGACTATGCGATGACCTCGCAGCTCGACCAGGTGATCGGGCCGGGCTGCCGGGTCTGGCGCTCGGACGGGCCGTTCGACCACTCGAAACTCCTGACCATCGACGGCACCTGGTCGCTGATCGGCTCGTCCAACATGGACACGCGCTCGCTGCGCCTGAACTTCGAGTTCGACGTCGAAGTCTTCGACCCTGCCTTCGCCGCCGGCATCGAGGCGCATCTGAAGCGCCGCATCGAGGGCGGGCAGGAGGAGACGCTGGCGACGCTGACCGGCCGGCCCTTCTTCAAGCGCCTGCGTAACCGGATCGTCTGGCTGGCCTCGCCCTATTTGTGAGATAAACCGATCGTGACGCCCGCGCCCGCCGGATCGTCGTATTTGCAACGGATCAATGCCTTTGGCGTTAGCATGACGCGATGCGCGACCAGACCCCGGATGATGTGATGAAAGCTTTGCGCCGGATCGGCGGGATGAAGACGATCAGGAATTCCCGGCTCATCGCCAATCTGCGGGACGCCCAAACCGTCTACGAGCGCCACGACGGCGCGGGCGAGGCCGCGGACCTCGTCGTCGCCTCCTACAACATTCACAAATGCGTCGGCACGGACGGCCGCTTCGACCCGATGCGCACCGCCGCCGTCATCGACGAACTGGGCGCCGACATCGTCGCCATCCAGGAGGCCGACCGCCGCTTCGGCACACGCGACGGCCTGCTCGACCTTCTCCACATCGAGGAAAAACTCGGCCTCACCCACGTCCCCGTCGCCGCGCACGCCACCGGCCATGGCTGGCACGGCAATGCGCTGCTCTACCGCGAGGGCGCGGTGCGCGACGTGCAGAAGCTGAAGCTGCCGGGCGCCGAGCCGCGCGGCGCGATCGTCGTAGACCTCGAGGTCAAGGGCGGCGTCCTGCGCGTCATCGCCGCCCATCTCGGCCTTCTGCGCCATTCACGGAAAAGGCAGATCGAGACGCTGATCGCCGAAGTCTCCGAATGCGGCACCAAGCCGACGCTGATCCTCGGCGATTTGAACGAGTGGCGCCTCGGACGGCGCTCGTCGCTGACCCGCCTGCCCGCCTCTTTCGGCCCGAGCGAGGCGCTGCCGAGCTTTCCCGCGCGCTACCCGGTGCTGGCGCTCGACCGCATCTTCGGCACGCCGGAAAGCCTCGTCGCCAAACTCGAAGTGCACGATTCCGACCTCGCCAGAATCGCCTCCGACCATCGACCGATCAAGGCCTTCATCGACATGAAGCCGGTGGCGCGGCAGGCCGAGCGCGATAGCGAGGATCGCGCCGCCTGAGCCGGAACTCCTGACCCCGCCCGACGTTTGGAGGGATATAACAGGAGTTTCTGAAATGGCAGCCACACGCACCCTCACCGACCGCGACGAAATCCGCGACTGGGCCGCAGCCCGCATGGGCTCGCCAGCGATCAGCGAGGCCTCTCCCTCGGTCGGCGGCGACGATCCGGTCCTGTCGATCGTCTTCGACCAGGCGTCCTATCAGGATCAGGATCGCGGTGCCGACGCGGCCATGGCGCTCGGCGGGCGCGAGATCGTCGAGTGGGACGACTGGTTCAAGGTGTTCGAGGAAAAGCAGCTCGCACTGGTGGTCTCCGAAGAAATTCCGGGCCGCAAGGATTCCTTCCACGAGATCGTCGCGAGGTAGAACCATGGCGCCGCGGTCGTTCTGGAAGGGTTATCTCAAGTTGTCGCTGGTGACGTGCCCCATTTCCATGACGCCCGCGACCACCGCGAACAACAAGCTGCGCTTCCACACGATCAACGCCAAAACCGGCAACCGCATTGAGAGCCGCTATGTCGATGCGGTGACCGGCAAGCCCCTCGGCGAGCATGACGAGATCAAGGGCTACGAGATCGGCGAAGACAAGCACGTCATGCTCGACGATGACGAGCTCGACGCCGTCGCCCTTGAAAGCACCCGCACCATCGACATCGAGCAGTTCGTCCCGGCCGATTCCATCGGCTGGATCTGGCTCGACAAGCCGCACTACATCGCCCCCGACGACAAGGTCGGCGAGGAAGCCTTCGCGGTCATCCGCGACGCCATGCGCGCGACGAAGAAGGTCGGCATCTCCCGCGTCGTCCTCTACCGCCGCGAGCGCGCCGTGATGCTCGAGCCGCGCGGCAAGGGCATCGTCCTGTGGACGCTGCGCTATGGCGACGAGGTGCGCGAGGAGACCGACTATTTCTCCGACATCGAACGCGACAAGCCCGACGCGAAGCTGATGAAGCTGGTCAAATCGCTGATCGACGACCGCTCGACCAAATGGGACCCGAAGCTGGTCGAAGACCCGGTGCAGGACAAGCTTTTGAAGATCATCGCGGCGAAGAAGAAAAAGAAGAAGCCGACGCTGGCGAAGGCAAAGAGCGAGCCGGAGCCGGAAACGCCGTCCAACGTGGTTTCGATTATGGATGCGTTGAAGAAAAGTATTGCGAGTGAGAAGGCGGGGAAGAAGACTTAGGCGTCAGCGCTCCCCCTCTCCGGCCCTTCGGGCCACCTCTCCCCCAGAGGGGGCGAGGAACCCAAGCTGGATAAGCGGCACGCCCTGTCAATGGTCCGCGTTTCCTCGCCCCCTTCGGGGGAGAGGTGGCTCGGGCGACAGCCCGAGACGGAGAGGGGGACCTCAACGTCTCCGCTTCACCTTCCCCCCGATCACCGCCTCCGCCTTCCTGAAATCCGCCCAAGGATCGACCTTCAGATTGTCGAGCCGCGCCATCGCGTTTGCCACCGTATAGTGATCCGCCCTGATCTCCGGCGACAACTCGTCCCACGCCAACGGCATCGACACCGCCGCCCCTTCCCGCGCGCGCGTCGAATAGGGTGCGACGGCCGTCATGCCGCGACCATTGCGCAGGTAGTCGATCAGGATCCTGCCCTTGCGCTTCGCCTTGGTGATCGTCGCGACATAGGCATCGGGCTCGTCCGCCGCCATTTCCTCGGCGATCCTTTTCGTGAACGCCTTGACCGTATCCCAGTCCGCCTTCGGCTTCACCGGCGCGACCACATGCAGCCCCTTGCCGCCCGACGTCTTCACGAACCCCGTCAGCCCATGCGCCTCGAGCCGCGTTCGCACGGCATGGGCTGCGTCGATCACGCGCTCCCACGTGACGCCGTCGCCCGGATCGAGGTCCATGATGATCATGTCCGGCTTCTCGATGTCGGAAAGCGGCGCGCCCCAGGGGTGGATTTCGAGCGTCGCGCCCTGGACGAGGCCGATCAGCCCGTCGAGATCGTCGATGGCGATGCCAGGCTCGTCCGAGTCGTCGAGCTTTTCGTGGACGGTGAGGATTTCCTTGCTCTGCCCTTTCCACGCATGTTTCTGGAAGAAGCACTGGCCGGAAATACCCGTCGGGCAGCGGAGCAAGGCCAGCGGCCGGTTGACGACGAACGGCGCCATCAGCGGCCAGACCTGCGCGTAATAGTCCGCCAGCCCCTCCTTGGTGACGCCCGCATCCTTCCAGTAGACCCGGTCGGGGTGGGTGAGCTTGACCGCGCTCTTCGGCTTGTCCTTCGCCTTCTCTTCAGTGCCGCCCTCGCGCACGATCTCGGCCGCAGCTTTGTCCTCGCGAATGCCGCGGAACGAGGCGTGGCGCACGTTTCCGTCCGCCGTCCAAGCGCGGAACTCGACCTCGGCAACCATCTTCGGCTCGACGAACACCGCATCGCGGCGCGCCTCCGCCGAGAGCTTGCCGTCAAAGGGCGAGGCTTTCGCCTCGATCGCCTTCAACTGCGCAAACACATCCTCGGCGACGGTGCGCGAAAAGCCGGTGCCGACGCGGCCGGCATGGATAAGCTTGGCTCCCTCGTAGTACCCGATCAGCAGCGAACCGATCGCCGTCTTCGAGGTCGAGGACGGCACGTAGCCGCCGATGACGAATTCCTGCCGCTCGGCGCATTTCGCCTTGATCCAGTCGCGCCCGCGCCCCGAGACGTACTTGCCGTCGCGCACCTTGGAGATCACGCCTTCCAGGCTGAGCCGGCAGGCATGGCGCAGGATCATCTCGCCGTCTTCCTCGAAATGGCTGGAAAAGCGCAGCGCGCTCGGTGCATCCGCGAGCAGCTTTTCCAGTGCCGCCTTGCGGTCGACAAGTGGTGTTGCGCGCAGATCCTTGCCGTCGAGATAGAGAAGGTCGAAGGCGTAGAAGACGAAGCGGTCGCTGCGCCCCTCGCTCAAGTCAGCCTGCAACGCGGAGAAATCCGACGCACCGCCATTGCCCTCGACGACGAGCTCGCCGTCGATGATGGCGTCTTTCAGCGCAAGCGTGCGGAAGGCGTCTGGCACCGCCTCGCCGAACTTTTCCGTCCAGTCGAGCCCGCTGCGCGTGAAGAGCGTCACCTTGCGGCCCTGCACATGCGCCTGCAGCCGGTAGCCGTCGAACTTGATTTCGTGCAGCCAGCGCGCGCCGGAGGGCACGTTGGGCTTCAGAGTGGCCAATTGCGGCTCGATGAAGCCCGGATAGCCGGATGCCTTCGCGCCCTTGATGCGCTTGGGCGGCGTCTTCTTGGTCTCGATCTTGCCGGTCTTCGACGACCAGCCCGGCGCCTCGTTCGCGACGTCCGCGATCAGCCGCCCGGTCTTCACCGATTCCGGCCGTTCCTCCAGGATGTCCGGATCGTCCTCCGCGCGCGCAAATGCGTCGTCGCTTTTGATCATCAGCCAGTTGTCGCGCTTCTCGCGCGGCTTTCGCGCCATGCGCACGAGATGCCAGACGCCCTTCAGCTTTTCGCCGGAAAGCTCGATTTCGAGATGACCCTTCTTGTAGCCCTTGGCGTAGTCGAAGACCGGCTTCCACGTCCCGCGATCCCACACGATCACCGTGCCGCCGCCATATTCGCCCTTGGGGATCGTGCCTTCGAAGTCGCCATAGTCGAGCGGATGATCCTCGACATGGACCGCAAGCCGCTTCTCACCCGGAACGAGGCTCGGGCCGCGCGTCACCGCCCAGCTTACCAGCACCCCGTCGACCTCGATGCGGAAATCATAGTGCAGCCGCGTCGCATCGTGCTTCTGGACGACGAAGCTGTTGCCCTTCGACTTCGCCTTGCGCGCCGCTCCGGACGGCTCCGGCGTCTTCTTGAAGTCGCGCTTCTGCCGGTAGGTTTCGAGCGCCATCTCAGCTTGCCTTGCGTCGTGGCGCCTCGGCCTTCGGCTTGCGCTTCGTCGCCGCCTTCTGCGCGCCAGCGCTCTGGCGCAGCGCGTCCATCAGATCGATGACCTTGCCCTTGGCCTCGCGTTTCGGCTTCCTGATCTCCTTGCCTTCCATCTTCGCCTTGACGAGATCGGCCAGCGCCGCGTCGTAGCGATCGTCGAACTTCGACGGATCGAACGTGCCGCTCTTGGTGCCGATGATGTGCTTGGCAAGGTCGAGCATCTCGCCCTTGATCTTCAAATCCGGGATCTTGTCGAACGCGTTGTCGGCGGCGCGGACCTCGTAGTCGAAGTTCAGCGTGTCGGCTACGAGCCCTCGCCCCTGCGCATGGATGAGAACCGTACGAACGCGCCGGAACAGGACGGCGGTGGCGAGCGCCGCGACGCCCTTTGTCTTTATGCCCTCGCGGATCAGCCCGAACACCTCCTGCGAGGCGTCGTCGGCGGGCGCGAGATAGTAGGGCTTGTCGAAATAGACCGTGTCGATGTCGGCGCATGAGATGAAGTGGTCGACGGTCAGCATCTTGTCGCTCTGCGGCGTCGCCGCCGCGATCTCGTCGGGCTCGAGCAGGATATAGGCGCCTTTCGACGTCTCGTAGCCCTTTACCTGGTCGTCATGCTCGACCGGCTTGCCGGTCTCGGCATCGACATATTCCCGCTTCACGCGATTGCCGGTCTTCTTGTTCAGGACGTGAAAGGAGACGCGCTCCGACGTCGTCGCGGCAGAATAGAGCGCGATGCCGCAGGCGAGTTCGCCGATCTTGAGATGGCCTTTCCAGATTGCACGTGGCGCCAAGGGCTGAACTCCGAACCGAATGCCGCAACCAACAAAACTCGCAAACCCTGGTGCCTGTTCCGCCCAAGCGATTGCGCCAGCACTTGCCCGGCGCGGAAAGCCGGGCCTACGATGCACCGATAAAGTCGAAGGGGCAAATCTTGGCACAATCCGCCGAACTCATCGTCACCAATGCGCGCATTCTGACCATGGACGAGGCCGCGCCGCGCGCCGAGGCGATCGCCATCGCCGAAGGCCGCATCCTGGCGGTCGGAGCGAACGACGCGATCGAGGCGCTGGCCGGGCCGAAGACGCGCCGCATCGACGGCGAGGGCCGCTCGCTCCTGCCCGGCTTCGTCGAAAGCCACATGCACCTCTTTTCCGGCGCGGCCGAACTCGACGACCTGCATCTCGGCGGCGTCAAGGGCTTCGAGGCGCTGAAGGCGGCGGTGACGAACTACGCCGCGCAGAACCCCGAAGCGCCCTTCCTTATGGCGCAGCTTGCCGACTATGCGATCCTGTCGGAAAAGGAGCGCATCACCCGCCACCATCTTGACGCGATCCTGCCGCACCGGCCCTTCGCCATGTCCGCCGCCGACCACCACACGGTTTGGGCCAACACGGCCGCGCTGAAGGCCGCGGACCTCCTCAACGGCAGGACGCTCGGCCCTGGCAACGAGATCGTCATGGGCGAGGACGGGCTCGCGAACGGCGAGTTGCGCGAATCCGAGGCCTTCGGCCCCGTCGTGGCGCTCACCGGCAAGGAGCGCGCGGGCCTCGGCCTGCGAACCGGCGGCGAACCCGACCCGGCGCCGACGCCCGATCAGCGCGCTGCCGACCGGGCGATCATGAAGAAGGGCCTCGACTACGCCGCGCGCCACGGCATCACCTCGATCCACAATATGGACGGCAATCTCTACACGCTCGAACTCCTCGCCGAGATCGAGGCCGAAGGCGCGCTCGAAATGCGCGTCAAAGTGCCGTTCCATTTCAAGAACTTCATGCAGCCCGATGCGCTCGAAAAAGCCTCGCACATGGCCGCGACCTACAAGTCGGACTGGCTCTCCTCCGGCTTCGTCAAGATGTTCTATGACGGCGTCCTCGACGGCTGGACCGCCGTCATGGTCGAGCCTTATGCCGACAAACCCGGCTGGCGCGGCGAGCCGCTTTTTTCGCCCGCGCGCTTCAAGGAACTCGCCATCGAGATCGACCGTCGCGGGCTTCAGATCGCCGTCCACGCCATCGGCGACGGCGCGGTGCGCGCCGTGCTCGACGGCTACGAGGCGGCACGGGCGGCCAACGGCGCGCGCGACAGCCGCCACCGCATCGAGCATATCGAGGTGACGACGCCGGCGGACATTCCGCGCTTTGCCGAACTCGGCGTCGTCGCGTCGATGCAGCCGCCTCATCCGCCCGGCGCAATGGATTTCCCGCTCGAGCCGACGATCTCCGTCATCGGCCGCGACCGCTGGCCGTATTCCTATGCCTGGCGGACGCTGAAGGAGGCAGGCGCCGAAATCTGCTTCGCCTCCGACTGGCCGGTCGCCGACATCTCGGTCCTGCGCGGGATCAAGGCCGCCGTGACGCGGCAGAAATGGGCGGACGACCTCGACGACCAGTCCTTCACGCTGATGGAGGCGATCGAGGGCTACACGGCGAAGGGCGCCCATGCCGGCTTCGTCGAGGATCGGCTCGGCCGGCTCAAGCCCGGCTACCTCGCCGACTTCGTCATCCTCGACGGCGACATCGAGGCGATCGCGCCGGACGCGATCGACACGCTCTCCATCGCCATGACCGTCTGCGGCGGCAAGGTCTCCCACGACGCGTCTTCCACCTCCGGTTGAACGGGCAGAAATTCGCCAAGCACTTCATTTTGGGGGTGAATTCGAGCTTGAAACGGATAGGCTAGCCCTGCCCAACGGATACGGAGACGCGCTTGCCATCCTCAGCGACCCGGTCGGACATCGAAGTCGAGAAACTCAGCAAGGTTTTCGGGAGCGGCGAGGATGCGGTCCGGGCGCTTGACGACGTCAGCCTGACGATCCCCGAAAACGAGTTCTTCACCCTTCTCGGCCCGTCGGGTTGCGGCAAGACCACGCTGCTGCGGATGATCGCCGGCTTCGAACAGCCGACTTCGGGCCGCATCAAGCTCGGCGGGTCCGACATCGACGACCTGCCGCCCAACAAGCGGCCCGTCAACACGGTCTTCCAGTCCTACGCCCTCTTCCCGCACATGACCGTGGCGCAGAATATCGGCTTCGCGCTCAAGATGCTGGGCAAGCCGAAGGCCGAGATCGACGAGACCGTTTCGCGGATGCTGAAGCTGGTGAAGATGGAGCCGATGGCGAACCGCAAGCCGGCGCAGATTTCCGGCGGCCAGCAGCAGCGCGTCGCGCTCGCCCGCGCGCTTGCCCCGCGCCCGCGCGTCCTCCTCCTCGACGAACCGCTCTCCGCGCTCGATTTGAAGCTGCGAAAGGAGATGCAGGTCGAGTTGAAGCGCCTGCAGGCGGAGACCGGCATCACCTTCATCTTCGTCACGCACGACCAGGAAGAGGCGCTGACCATGTCGGACCGCATCGCGGTCATGAGCGCCGGCAAGGTGCTGCAGGTCGGCCCGCCGCGCGAGATCTACAACCATCCCGCCGAACGCTTCGTCGCCGACTTCATCGGCGACACCAACTTCATCGCCGCGAAAATCGAGCGCGCCAACGGCCGCTCGGCGACCGTCCGCCTGCCCTCCGGCACGGCGCTGGACGCGGGCCTGCCCGAGGGCCTGTCGCCCGGCGAAGGCGAGAGCGTCACGCTCGTCGTGCGCCCCGAACACGCCAAGCTCGCCGCCGAAGGCCCGCTCAGGGGCACGGTGGAAAACGCCGTCTATTTCGGCACCGACACCCATTTCCACATCCGCCTCGACACCGGCGACCTCTTCATCCTGCGCAGCCAGAACGCGGCCATGGCCAACGGCCTGCCCGAAACGGGCGACGCGGTGTCGATCGCGATCCCCGAAGGCGCCGTCCAGGTGGTGCGGGGATGAGCGCCGTCGAACTGGCGCCGCACGGCGCGGACACGACCAAGCCGAAGGCGCGGCGCGGCGACATCGCCTGGCGCTGGTGGCTGGTCATGCCCGCGCTGATCGTCCTCCTCCTCGCCGCCTCCGGCCCGCTCTTGATCGTCCTCGTCTACTCCTTCCTGGAACCCGGCAATTTCGGCGGCGTCGTCTGGAATTTCTCGACCGACGGCTGGTTCCAGGTCTTCTTCACGCGCGACATCTTCGACGAGACGCTCGTCACGCCCGCGACCGCCCATCTCGACATCTTCTGGCGCTCGATCAAGCTGGCGCTCTACACGACGCTGATCACCGCCATCCTCGGCTTCCCGACCGCCTGGTTCATCGCCACGCGCGCGCCGGACGTGCGGCCGATCTGGCTTTTCCTCGTCACCATCCCGTTCTGGACCAACCTCGTCATCCGCACCTTCGCGATCATGGAGGTCATCCGCAACGAGGGGCTGGTGAACAACGTCCTGCGCGGCGTCGGCATCGTATCCGCGCCGATCCAGATGCTGTTCACCGATTTCGCCATCCTGCTCGGCATGGCCTATGTGTTCCTGCCGCTGATGGTGCTGCCGCTTTATGCGAGCATGGAAAAGCTCGACTTCAAGCTCTTGGAAGCCGGCTACGACCTCTATGCCAGCCGCCTGCGCGTGCTCTGGCACATCGTCCTGCCCTTGGTGAAGCCGGGCTTCATCGCCGGGTCGATCCTCGTCTTCATCCCCGCCATCGGCGCCTATGTGACGCCGCGCATCCTCGGCGGCGGACGCAATCTGATGCTGGGCAATCTGATCGAGCTGCAGTTCGGCCAGGGCCGCAACTGGCCGCTCGGCTCGGCTCTGGCACTGACGCTGCTCGTCATCGTCGTGATCGCGCTGCTCTTCTACATCCGCTCGACATCGCAGCCCGAGGGCCAGCGCCATGGGTGAACGTCATGGGTAAGCGCAATTTCTCCATCGCCGCCTTGCCCGGCTTCGCGACCATCGCGATGATCACCTTCGTCTTCCTCTATCTGCCGATCGTCACGCTGGTCGTCTATTCCTTCAACGAGGCCGCCTCGATGGCGCGCTGGGAAGGGTTTTCGCTGCGCTGGTACGAGGCGGCGCTGAACAACCGGCAGGTGCAGGACGTCTCGATCCGCTCGCTCGTTATCGCCGCCTGGGCCGCGAGCCTGGCGACGATCCTGGCGACGATGGCCGCCCTCGCCACCACGCGCAACGAGCGCCGCTTTCCCGGCCAGACCATGGTCTACGCGCTGATCAACCAGCCGCTGATGGTGCCCGAGATCGTCACCGGCGTCGCGCTCCTGATCTTCTTCGCCATGATCAAGGTGTCGACCGGCTATCAGGGCCTCGCCTATCTCGTCGCCGCGCATACGGCCTTTTGCATCCCCTTCGCCTATCTGCCCATCCGCGCGCGGCTGGAGACCATGGATTTGACGCTGGAGCGCGCCGCCGCGGACCTCTATGCGACGCCCTGGCAGGCATTCCGCCACGTGACGCTGCCACTCCTCGTGCCGGGCGTCATCGCCGGCTTCATGCTCGCCTTCGTCACCTCGCTCGACACCGTGGTCATCACCGAATTCATCAAATCAGCCGGACAGGACACGCTGCCGACCTACATGCTGGGTCAGATGCGCCGCGTCATCACGCCGGAGATGAACGCCATCTCCACGCTCTTCCTTCTCCTGTCCCTGATCGCCGTGACCGTCTTCTTCCTTTTGTCACGCAAGAAAGCCTGAACCGGAACCGAACCGAATGGGAGTGCCGAAGATGAGAACCACACGATTGACGCTGGCGGCAGCCGCCCTTGCCGCCTCCACGGCGCTGGCAAGCGCGCAGGATGGCGGCCAGCTCAACATCTACAACTGGGGCAACTACACCAGCCCCGAAATGATCGAGAAGTTCGAGCAGGAGACCGGCATCGACGTCACGGTCACCGACTACGATTCCAACGACACCGCCCTGACCCGCATCCGCGCCGGCGGCCACGGCTTCGACATCGTCGTGCCGTCGAACAATTACGTGCCGATCTGGGTCGAGGCCGGGCTTCTGCAGGAGCTCGATCCGGCCGAAATCCCGAACATGGAGAACATCGCCGAGCGCTGGCGCGACGTGCCGTGGGATCCGAACCGCACGCACACCGTGCCATGGCAGTGGGGCACGACTGGCGTCATCGTCAACACCTCCGTCTATGACGGCGACATCAACACGTCCGCCATCTTCCTCGACCCGCCGGACGAATTGAAGGGCAAGATCAACGTCATTCCCGAAATGACGGACGTCATGAACCTTGCCGTCAACTATGTCGGCGGCGAAGCCTGCACGAACGACCGAGACATCCTGCGCCAGGCGCGCGACAAGCTGGTCGAAGCCAAGCAGCACTGGATCGCGCTCGATTACGGCACGGTCGACGCCTACGCCGCCGGCGACATCGCGGCCGGCGTCTACTGGAACGGCGCCTCGATGCGCGCGCGGCTGGCGAACGAAGACCTCGCCTATGGCTATCCGAAGGAAGGCTATCCGGTCTGGATGGATTCGGCCGGCATCCTCACCGATGCGCAGAACACCGAGAATGCGAAGAAATTCCTGAACTTCGTTCTCGAGCCGGAAAACGCGGCGATGATCTCCGATTTCGCGCGCTATGCGAACGGCGTCGAGGGCTCGGACGCGTTCATGCCCGAGGACATGAAGACCGCGCCGGAGATCGTCGTGCCCGCAGAGCACGAGGAAGCGGCGTATTTTTCCGTCACCTGCCCGGCAGAGGTTCAGCAGCTCTACACGCAGATCTGGACCGAGCTCCTGCGCTAAGTCGTTCTTCCGACTCGTCTTTTAAGGGCGCCGGCTGCAAAGCCGGCGCCCTTTCCTGTGTTGCACGAAAGACTCACCCCTGATCGCGGACCATGAACGCCGGAAACTTCGCGTGCCGAATCTTGACGCGAATCAAGCCTTTACGTAACTCTGTTGACAGGGATGTGTGGTGCTTCGCGAACCGCTTCAGACGCAGGGCTTGGCGTCGGCTCGCAGAAGATCCCGCGGGGGCGACTTCGCTTTGTCGAGAGTTCAATGCGTTTTGCGACTGCCATGGCGACATGGCGGCGATGGGTTGGTGCGTCCTTCGCGCCGGCCCGGCCGATACCGAATGAGGACGACGACACCTGCGATGACCGAAGCCTTCTCGACCTTCCGCACCGACCGCATCGCAGCTTCCGGCCTGCGCGAACTCGGCGTCCTGATGCGCGGCTTTGCCCGCCGCGTCGGCGCCGACGCCTACCTCCTCTTCGAACACCGCCCGCAGACCGGCAGCGTCGGGCTGATCGCCTGCGACTGGCCGTTCGACATGATCGCCGAGATCGGCTCGAACGGGCTCGACCGCCTCGCCAGGGCCGGCATCGCCTGCGCGCCGGGCGATGCGGCCGCCATCGTCGCGCTCGACGCGGACACGATCCCGCATGACGTTTCGCTCGCCGCGCGCGACAACGGCTATTCCAGCCTGATCTGCCAGAGCCTGCCGGTGGGCGACGCGCTCTTCGTCGCGGTCTACTGCGCCGCCGGCGACGGCATGCTCGACGCCGAGGAAGCCGAACTTGCGCAGATGCGCGCCATCTACGCCATCTCGCAGCGCCTCGCGGCCAAGGCCGAGATCGCCTCGCCGCTGTCCGTGCGCGAGAAGGAATGCCTGAGCTGGGTCGCCGAGGGCAAGACGACCGAGGAGGTCGCGATGATCCTCGGCGTCTCGGCCAACACGATCAACGCCTACATCGCCAAGGCGATCCAGAAGGTCGCGGCCACCAACCGCGCCATGGCGATCGCCACCGCGATCCGTTCCGGCATGATCTGAGATGTTCGAGGGCAACCCGGACCCGCAGATCGCCGCCGACAGGATCGAGCGCGAAGTCTCGCGCGCCTTCCTCGCCGTCGTCGAGCGTGGTCAGGACCTTGCCGCCATGATGGAGGCGAAGCGGTTCGCGGTCGTCTTCGCGGCCTATCGCGACGGCCGCCTGTCGCTCCTGCCCTTCCTCGATTCCAGCTATCCGGGCCTTTCCGCCCTCTCCCGCGCCCTGACCGCTCCGGGCGAGACGGCCGAGCTGCAGCAGGCGGTGACGCGCGCGCAGCCGACGATCTTCTCCGCCGCCCGCGACCTGCCGGCCCATCACGGCCAGGCGGGTGCGCCGGCGCTCATCGCCGAGGAAACCAGCATCGTCCTGCCCGTGCATTCGCCCTGCGGGCGGCGCGGGCTGATCGCCTTGAGCGGGCCGGACATGTCGGTCGAGGAGGATCGTTCGATGCGCGCGCACCTGCGCGCCTTCGCGCTTTTCCGCGCCGCCTGCCAGTTGCGCGCGCCCGAGCCGCGTGCGGGCCATGGCCTCTCCAAGCGCGACATCGAATGCCTGCGCCTGACCGCCGACGGGCTGACCAGCGAGCAGATCGCCGAACGGCTCGGCCTTTCGGTCCACACCGCCAATCAGTACGTGTCCGCCGCGGCCGAAAAGCTCGACGCGGTCAACCGCATGCACGCGGTCGCCAAGGCGCTGCGCGCCGGCATCATTTCCTGATCAGCCGGCTTTCCTGAGCGGTTCGCTCGCCCTGAGCCGGGCGTCGTCGAGGCTCTTCTTCAGCCGCATCGTGTTCAGGTCCGCGTCGTCCGACGCATCGTCGAACGAGACGTAGTTGAGCTCCACCGACGCCGTCTCGTCGGCGAGTGTCAGCGTGAAGAACACCTTGGCCCCGCTCGGATGCAGCTCGAGGTCGAGCGCGATCTTGGGCGGCAGCGCCCAGCAGGCATGCGCCTCGCCGCCATGGCCGAGCCTGAGCGTGCCCGGCATGAAATAGAGCTCCGCCGCCGAATCCACGAGGTCCGCCACCGAGGCGAAGCGCTCCATGCGGATGAAGGCGATGTAGTCGGCGATATCGACGAGCCTGAGCTCGCTGACGACGTCGCGGATCGCATCGGCGACGATGATTTCGCGGGCTTCGGTGTGGGGCTGCTTTATCATTTTTGTCTTCCCGCGGAAGGCTGTGCCTTGGCGCCGTAGACGATACGGACGAGTTCGGCGACAGCCTGGTAGAATTCAGGCGGGATCACCTTATCGACCGAAACTTGCTTATACATGGAGCGCGCGAGGTCGACGTTCTCGAACACCGGCACGCCATTCTCCTCGGCGATCTCGCGAATCTTGAGCGCGATCAGATCCTGCCCCTTGGCGACGACGATCGGCGCCGCCATCTCTTCGCGCGCATAGCGAAGCGCGATCGCGTAATGAGTCGGGTTGGCGATGACGAGCGTCGCCGTCGGCACGGCGGTGATCATGCGCTGGCGCGCCCGGTCGCGCTGCAGCGAGCGCAGGCGCGACTTGACGATCGGGTCGCCGTCGGTCTGCTTCATCTCGTCCTTGACCTCCTGCCGCGTCATCCGCAGCTCCTGGCGCCAGTGGAAGCGCGACCACAGGAGATCGGCCGCCGCGACCACGACCATGATCACGACGATCGTCACCACGATCTCGATCGCGATCTGGCGGATCGTCCCGGCGAAGACGTCGGGCGGCGTCAGCATGCCGTCGAGAAGGCGCGTCTGCGCCTCTCGCATGGCGAAGACGACGAAGCCGCCGACGATGAAGATCTTGCCGAGCGATTTGCCGAACTCGACCCAGCCCTGCTGGCCGAACAGGCGGCTCCAGCCCTGCGTGATGGAGATGCGCGACAGCTTCGGCTGGATGCGGTCCAGCACCATGCGCGGCATGTTCTGGATCACCGACGCGACGATGCCGGCGAGCATCATCAGGACGAGAAGCGCGACCAGCACCTTGGCGATCTCCATCACCACCAGCCGGTAGATGTTCACCGCGTCGGGCTGAGTCGCAAGGCTCCACTCGTCGGGCCGTTCGAGGAAGATCGCCAGGAACGCACCAAGCTCCATCACGCTGTTCTGGGCGAAGAACATGAAGAAGGTCAGGATAGCGAGGAAGGAGGCGACCGTGGAGATTTCCTTGGCGACGGGCACCTGGCCGTTGTCCAGGCTGTCCTGGATCTTCTTCTCCGTCGCCTCTTCTGTCTTTGAATCCTTGTCGGCGTTCTCGCTCATCGGTCAGGCCGATCAGGCGGCGGTGTCGAGCGCCGGCAACTCGACGACCCCATCGGCCGAAAGCTTGAGCGCGGTCGAGGCGATCGACTTCCTCGCATTCATGATGGCGTCGAGATTGACGTCCGCCGGCGCGGACAGTTCGGATTCGATCATGCGCCGCGAGCGCGCGCCGATCGCCGACAGCACCGCCTCGCGCAACGCGCCGTCGCATTCGCGCAGCGCAAGCGTGACGATTTCCGTCGACAGCCCGTCGAAGAGCGCCACGCGCGACTTCTGGTCGAGCTTGAGAATGTCCTCGAACGAGAACAGCCGCGAGCGCAGCGCCGCGACGTCGGTCTGGCCGGAAGCCTCGAGATCGGACATCACCTCGTCGAGCTCGGACTTGTCGAGTTCGTTGAGGAGGCTCGCCACGCGCGCCTGCGCCGCACCGATGTTCTTCGATTTCGACTGTTCGGCGATCCGGTTCTGCAACTGGCCTTCGATCAGCTTGTGCGCCGCCGGCTGGACGGTATTCAGCGCCAGCATCCGCCGGATGATGTCGCTGCGCTCGGCCTTGCCGAAGGTCAGAACCACCTTGGCGGCGGCCGGCGGCTTCATGGCAGTCAGGATGACGGCGATCGTCTGCGGGTGTTCGTCGGCGAGCAGGAGGTTTACCCGCGCCGGGTCCATGTCGTCGAGCCTCGCCCAGATCGACGGCGACGTGTCGATGACGGCGCCCGGCTTGCCGCGCCCCATGATGACGTCGACCTCGTCCTGCGAGAACGTGTCGCTCAAAAGGCTGTTCATCTGGTCGGAGGAATCGAGCAGGCCCGCGCCCTCGGTGAACTCGCCCTCGAATTCGGCGACGATGCGCTCGAGTTCGCTCTGCGAGATCGTCTGCAGCATCCGCGCCGCCTCGATCAGCGCCTTCAGCTCTTCCTGCTTGAAGAATTTCAGCAGCTTGCCGGCCGACGGCTTGCCCATCGCCACGAGAATGGCGGCAGCCTTCTGCGCCTTGGACAGCCCTTGCGTCGCCGCATGGGCGGAGCTGCGCGGATCCTCTGCGGGGGCGTTGGCGTGTTTCATCAGCCTTGCTTGGTCGTGTCCACGATCTGCGTCAGCTTCACACCGAAGCGCGAGGGATCGTCTTCCAGCACGGTGATCTCGCCCGACGCGATCTTGCGGCCGTTGACAACGATGTCGACCGGCTCGCCGATGCGCCGGTCGAGCGCGACGGTGGAGCCCTTCTGCAGCGCCATCAGTTCGGAAACCGGCATCTCCGTCGAGCCGAGCACGATCTGCACGTCGACCGGAATGTTCATGATGATCGAATTGCCCGCCGGCTCGCCGAGATCGGCCTTCGCCGCCGACGGCTTCGCGCCGCCCGCGACGCGGCCGGGCTCGTGGATGGCGGCGCCCTCGTTCTCGTTGAGCACGCCGCGCAATTCCTCGATCGCGCGATTGAGCTGCTCTTCCTCGATATCTTCGGGCTTGGTCGCCTGCACCTTGGTCATGTCGTCCCCAGTCAAATCCGTTAGCCCGAGATCAGGCCGTCCATGAACTCCTTGCCCGCATCATAGGGATGGCGGACACGAACGGTGAAGTGATTCCCAAGCTTCCCGAACTCGCATACGAACACTGTCTTGCGCCGGGCTGACAGGCGCGTGTTCGCCTGCGCATCCTGCGGAAATTCGATCACCTGGCCGACCCGAAGCTGGGTGAGTTCGGTGAGCGTCATCTTGGACAGAGGAATGGTCGCCTCCAGCGCCACGCTGGAGCGCATCACCTCTTCGCCGAACCGGGCCTTCCAAGCGCTCGGAGTCGCGGCCTCGGGCGCTGCGGCCTGCGCGGCGTCGCCGCGCTGCGACAGAAGCACGCGCTGCGGCATCGTCACCGACAGCGTTCCGAAACCCGCCGAGGAAGACAGGCGGAAGGTGATCTTCACGCCCGGCCCATCGCGCAGCACTAGCTTGCTCAGTTCAGCCCCGCTGACCGGCGCGTTGACCGGAAAGCGCAGGTCGAGCGCGCGTTCGCCCGAACCGTTGAACGCCTTGGCGATGCTGGCAAAGAGCGAGGCGACGAGTTCGAGCTCGATCGGCGACGGCTTGCGGGTAATCGGCTCGGCCGGCAGATCCGGATCGCCGCCGAAGACGGCACCGACCAGGAGCCCGACGAGATCGGCGCCGGCGAGGATGGCGAGCGCGTCCGGCGAGGATTTCGACGGCACGATCGACATCGCCTCGAATTGCGGGCGCTTGGGCCGCGCCTCGCCGAAACGGACGACGTCGACGGCGTCGACTTCCATCTCCAGCGGGAAGGAAATCAGCTCCTCGATGTCGGCGAGAATCCGGGGGATAACCCGCATTCCGAGCGCCCGCGCCGCGTCCGAGACGCGCTGCGGCTCGCCCGTTTCGCCGACGAGACGCTCGACGATGGGACTGCGCACGGGCGCTGACGGTGCTGTTACGGGCATTACTGGACCTTGCCGAGAATCACTTGCCGATTAGGCAGCCTTTTTGGCCGCTTCGCCACCCATATTCAAAGTGCTCTGCTCCACCGCGTCGATGGTCGGCCGGTCATAGGCCGAGATGGTCTTGCGGCCGAACTCCAGCGCCACCTGCGGCAGCGAGCCGTTCATGTAGGCGAGCAGCGTCTGCTTGACGATGATGTAGAGGCGGTTCTTCTTCTCGCGCACGACCTTGATCTTGGCCGCTATGGGCGCGACGACCGCATAGTTTAGGAAGATGCCGAGGAAGGTGCCGACGAGCGCGGCGCCGACGAGGCCGCCGAGGATTTCCGGCGACTGGTCGATCGCGCCCATCGCCTTGATGACGCCGAGCACGGCGGCGACGATGCCGAGCGCCGGGAAGGCGTCGCCCACCGTCGTCAGCGCGTGGTAGGACTTCAGCTTGTCGTGGCGGATGGTGTGGATTTCCTCGTCCATCAGCGCCTCGATCTCGAACGGACGCGCATTGCCGATGATGATGATGCGGCAATAGTCGCAGATGAAGTTCGTCAGGTCCTTGTTCTTGATGACCGTCGGATAGGCCTGGAAGATCGCCGATTCCTCGGGATTGTCGATATGCGCCTCGACCTCGTTGCGCGACTTGGTCTTCAATTCGCGCATCAGCGAGTGCAGCACGCCGAGGACTTCGAGATAGTCCTGCTCCTTCGGCACCGCGCCCTTGATGGCTTCCATGGTGGCCTTGCCGGCATCCTTCACGGTGGAGAGCGGATTGGCGATCAGGAACGTGCCGACGCCGGCGCCGCCGATGATGACCAGTTCCCAGGGCTGGTAGAGCACGTCGAGGTGGCCGCCCATGGCCATGTACCCGCCCAACACGCACCCGAAGATGACAACGAAACCAATGAGAATGCCCACGACGATCCTTCCCGTGCAAAGGCGGGCCCGTGAAAGGCCCGGCATGCCTGTCTAGTGCCCCCGCCTTGCGCGAGGCTTGAACGGCGGCGCTGCCAGCTTCGCGCAAGCCGTTCGCGCTATGCCGCCCTCAGTATTTGATGGCGAAGGGATTCGGCCGTGATCGGGACGCTTGCGACCTACCAGAACATCGTGCGCAATCTCGACCGCTCGCTGGCGAGCATCGAGGCCCAGCCGGTCGTCCAGCGCGAGACCGAGCACTACCTCGCCAATATCGGCAAGATCACGAGCGTTGAGGAGTTCGTCGACGACTACCGCCTCTTCAACTACGCGATGAAGGCTTTCGGGCTGCAGGACATGGCCTTTGCCAAGGCGTTCATGGTCAAGGTGCTCGAGGAGGGCGTCGAGGACCCGGACGCCTTCGCCAACAAGCTGACCGACAAGCGCTATGCCGATTTCGCGCGCGCCTTCGACTTCGCCAAGCACGGCGCCGGCGCGACCACCTACAATCCGGCGCAGTCCGGCGCGATCGAGCTCTACGCGCTTGCCGCCAAGCGCGACCTCATTCCGGCCGAAACGCAGAAGGCGGAAACCGCCTACTATCTGCAGACCATCCCGACCATCACCTCGGCCGACGGGCTCATCGCCAACCAGCGCGTCTTCGACTACGCGATGCGCGCCTACGGGCTGGAGGAGCGCGCGGCCGATCCCGACTTCATCCGCGAGCTTCTGGCCGGCGGCGTCGAAGGAGCGGCGGCGCTCGCCAAGGACGAGGACGAGGAGCCCAAGCTCCTCGCCTTCGTGCAGGCCTACAATTTCGCCGAATATGGCGACGGCGCCACGACCTTCACCAAGGCGGGCGACCTCGCCGTCGACAGCTACATGCGCCAGACGCTCGAGGAGGATGCCGGCAGCCAGAACGAGGGCGTGCGCCTCGCGCTCTATTTCGAGCGCAAGGCCGGCGGCATCTCCAACTGGTACGAAGTGCTCGGCGACCGCGCGTTGGCGCAGGTCGTGCGCGGTGCGCTGGGCCTGCCCGACGCCTTCGCCCAGGCCGATATCGACAAGCAGGTGAAGTTCTTCGAAAGCCGCCTCGACATCGCCGATTTCAAGGACCCCGAAGCGCTCGGCAAGTTCCTCTCGCGCTTCGCCGCCATGTGGGAGATGAACAACCCCTCGCAAGGGGCGAGCAACCCGGCGCTGGTGCTCTTCCAGCAGCCCGAGTTCGGCATCTCGCAGGACGTCCTCCTCACCATCGCCCGCCTCAAAAGCTAGGATACGCCGTGCAGCCCGGACTCTACGTCGCCCTTTCATCGCAGGTCGCCCTCGAGCGTCGCCTCACCACCATCGCCGACAACGTCGCCAACGCCGGCACGGTCGGCTTTCGCGCCACCGGCGTGAAGTTCGAGGATCTCGTCTCCGGCATGGGCCAGGGCTCGATGTCGTTCGTGTCCACCGGCGAGACCTACCTGTCGACCGTCTCGGGCGGCATGAAGGAGACCGGCAACCCGCTCGACATGGCGATCAAGGGCGAGGCGTGGTTCGGCATCCAGACGCCGCAAGGCCTGATCATGACCCGCGACGGCCGCTTCACCATCCAGCCGAACGGCCAGCTCGTCTCGATCGAGGGCCATCCGGTCGTCGATGCCGGCGGCGCGGAGATTCTTCTCGATCCGCAGGCCGGCCCGCCGGTCGTCTCCGCCGACGGCATCATCCGCCAGGGCGGCAATCTCGTCGGCGGCATCGGCCTGTTCGAGTTCACCCCCGGCGCCGATTTCGTGCGCTACGGCAATTCCGGCGTCGTGCCGCCGACCGAGCCGCAACCCGTCGTCGACAGCATCGACGTCGGCGTGATGCAGGGCTTCGTGGAAAACTCCAACGTCGACCCGGTTCTCGAGATGACGCGCCTGATCCAGGTCCAGCGCGCCTTCGAGAACATGGCTGCCCTGACCCGCAATTCCGAAACCTCGCTCGACGAAGCGGTGAAGGCGCTCGGCTCGTAAGATGAGATCGACCCCGGTCCCGACCGCGCTCGAAGCGCTCGAACGGCTGCATCTGCGCTTTGCCGACGCCGACGGGCTCGTGCGCACGGGCGGGCGCGTCACCGAGGTCACCGCCACCCACATCATGGTCGACGGGCTGACGCGCACGGCGCGCCTCGGCGACGTGGTGGAACTGCGCTCGCGCGCGGGGCTGAAGCTCGGCGAAGTCGTCCAGATCGCCTCCTCCGGCGTCATGGTCTCGCCCTTCGACCGCTCGGCGGATGCCGGCGTCGGCGAGACGGTCACCATCGTCGGCCCGCTCGGCCTGTCGCCCGACGTCTCCTGGCGCGGCCGCGCCATCGACGCGCTCTGCCGGCCGATCGACGGCTTCGGCCCCGTCGCGCCCGGAACGGCGGACAAGGCGCGCTCGGCCCCCGCCGCCATGTCGCGCCAGCGCGTCGAAAAGCCGTTCCGCACCGGCGTCAAGATCATCGATATCTTCACCCCGCTCTGCTACGGCCAGCGCATGGGCGTCTTCGCCGGCTCCGGCGTCGGCAAGTCGACCCTCCTCGCCATGCTCGCCAATGCCGACGCCTTCGACACCGTCGTCGTCGCGCTGATCGGCGAGCGTGGCCGCGAGGTGCGCGAATTCCTGGAAGACACGATCGGCAAGGCGATCGAGAAGACCGTCGCGATCGTCTCGACCAGCGACGAGAGCGCGATGATGCGCCGCCGCGCGCCGGAGACGGCGATGAGCGTCGCCGAATATTTCCGCGCCCGCGGCGACCGCGTGCTTCTCGTCCTCGATTCCATCACCCGCTACGCCCATGCGCTGCGCGAGGTCGCGATCGCCGCCGGCGAGCCGCCCGTCGCGCGCGGCTACCCGGCCTCCGTCTTCACCGACCTGCCGAAGCTTCTCGAACGCGCCGGCCCCGGCCCCGCGGGCGAAGGCTCGATCACTGCGATCCTGTCGGTGCTGATCGACGGCGACGACCACAACGACCCGGTCGCCGACGCCACGCGCGGCATCCTCGACGGTCACGTGGTCCTCGAACGGTCCATCGCCGAGCAGGGCCGCTATCCGCCCGTCGATCCGCTGGCCTCGATCTCGCGCCTGAGTTCCAAGGCGTGGTCGCCCGAGGAGCGCAAGCTGGTCTCGATGCTGAAGGCGCTGATCGCCCGTTTCGAGGACACGCGCGACATCCGCCTTCTCGGCGGCTACCAGCCGGGCGCCGACCACGAACTCGACCAGGCCGTGCGCCAGGTGCCGCTGGTCTACGCCGCCCTCGCCCAATCCCCCCATGACGGCGCGTCGAAGGACCCGTTCGCCGATCTGGCCGCCGGCCTGAAGCCCAAGGAGCAACCCGTTGCAGCCGCTGCAAACTGATCCCCACGACACGGCCTGGAAGCGGTTCCTCCACCGGCGCGGGCTGACCAAGGGCGACCTCGTCATCACGGCCGGCGGGCTCGGCCTCGCCTTCGCCTGCGCGGTTTTCCCCTGGTATGTGTTCTTCAACCAGGACCAGTTCGCCCCGCCGCAGATGCGCTTTTCCGGCAACATGACGCCCGGCCGCCCGGACCCGTCGACGGTGCAGCCGCCGCTCGTCATGTCGCCGATGACGCCGGACGAGTTTCCGGTGATGGAGCTCGACCTCTTCGCCACCGGCACGCCCGGCGCCGACGCGCCGCGCGAGGCCGTCGCCGACCAGCCCTTCCCCGCCGAACTGCCGGTCTACCGCCTCGTCCACGTCGCCAATGGCCGCGCCATGATCGAGGACGATGGCGGTCTCTTCGTCGTCCAGCCCGGCTCCTCGCTGCCTGACGCGACCACCGTCGCCTCGATCGAGCAGCGCGAGGGAAAATGGGTGCTCGTCAATTCGAACGGGTCGATCTTTACCGTCGAGTAACCATCCGCAAGGCTGACGCAAGACTGGCCCGCTAGGTTCCTCGTCAAGATCGAGGAACACGCATGCAACCAGTCAACCTGTTCTCGCTGGCCTCCGAACAGGCCAAATGGCTTTCCGTCCGGCAGGCGACCGTCTCGGGCAACATCGCCAACGTGCACACGCCCGGCTACGCGTCGAAGGATGTCGAGCCCTTCGAGCAGGTGCTGTCGAACACGCGCGTCTCCCTGCAGCAGACCCACGTCAACCACGTCTCGCTCGGCGCCACCAGCCAGGATTTCCAGATCCGCGAGAACGAAGTCTCGGGCGCCGAACTGCCCTCGAAGAACACGGTCGCGATCGAGGAAGAGCTGATGAAGGCAGGCGAAGTGCGCCGCGGGCTGGAGCTCAACACCGGCATCGTGAAAGCCTTCCACCGCATGTATCTGATGACGACGAGGGCTTGAGCGAATGGACCCGCTTCTCACATCGATGAAGGTCGCCGCCTCCGGGCTCGGCGCGCAGTCCGAGCGCCTGCGCATCGTCTCGGAAAACATGGCGAACGCGCAGTCGACCGCCTCGACGCCGGGCGCCGACCCGTTCCAGCGCAAGACGATCACCTTCGCCGCCGAACTCGACCGCGCCTCGGGCGGCTCGTTCGTCAACGTCTCCTCGATCGCCAACGACCAGACGGCCTTCCCGCTCGAATACCTGCCCGGCCACGAGGCGGCGGACGAGAACGGCTATGTGCGCATGCCCAACGTCAACATGCTGATCGAAATGGCCGACATGCGCGAGGCCAATCGCGGCTATGACGCCAATCTGCAGGTCATCAAGCAGGCCCGCGAACTCATTTCAATGACAATCGACCTGATGCGGAGCACCTGATGCTGACTGCGATACCCGGCCTCCAGAACGTTGGCGGCGCCGCCAAGCCCTTCGAGAGCGCGTTCGCGCAGCCCGCGCAGGCGCCCTCCATCGGTCAGAGCTTCACTGATGCCCTCGGCGACACCGCCATGGCGACCATCGGCAAGCTTCAGAACGCCGAGCAGGCCTCCTTCCAGGGGATGCAGGGCGGGCTGGAGACGCGCGAAGTGGTCGACGCCGTCATGAGCGCCGAGCAGTCGCTCCAGGCCGCCATCGCGATCCGCGACAAGATCGTGAGTTCCTACCTCGAAATCAGCCGCATGCAGATCTGACGGAGACGACACCATGAAAGCGCTCGCCATCGCGGCTACAGGCATGACGGCCCAGCAGGCCAATCTCGAAGTCATCGCCAACAACATCGCCAACCTGAACACGACGGGCTTCAAGCGGGCCCGCGCCGAGTTCACCGACCTCCTCTACCAGGTCGACCGCCTGCAGGGCGTGCCCGCGCGCGCCGACACCGGCGTCGTGCCGGAAGGCGCGAGCTTCGGCCTCGGCGTCAAGCTCGCCGCCGTACGCAACGTCCACATGCAGGGCGCGCTCGCGACCACCGGCAACACGCACGACCTCGCCATCCAGGGCGGCGGCTGGTTCGAGATCGAAGGGCCCGACGGCGAGGTGCTCTACACCCGCGCCGGCGCGTTCAACCTGAATGCCGAGGGCGAGGTGGTGACGGTGCAGGGCATGCGCGTCCTGCCCAACATCGTCGTGCCGGAAAACGCGCTCGACTTCACGGTCAACGGCTCGGGCCAGGTCTTCGCCCGCATTCCCGGCCAGGAAGAGCCGGCCGAGCTCGGCCAGTTGAACCTCGTCGCCTTCGCCAACGATGCGGGCCTCGCGCCCCTCGGCGACAATCTCTTCCGCCAGACCGCCGCCTCCGGCGATCCGGTGCAGGGCCTGCCCGGCGTCGCCGGTCTCGGCACGATCAGCCAGGGCTATCTCGAAAGCTCCAACGTCGATCCGGTTCGCGAAATCACCGAGCTGATCAACGCCCAGCGCGGCTACGAGATGAATTCCAAGGTCATCACCACCGCCGACCAGATGGCGGCGACCGTTTCGCAGAACATGAGGTAAGACGCCATGTCGCGTCGCATGATCGGCATCGCCTTCGCAACACTCGCCCTCCTCGCGCCGGTCGCTGCCGCCGCGCAGGAGACGGTCGTGGTGCCGACGCGCGTCATCTATCCGGGCCAGGAAATCGGCTTCGACCTGCTCGAAGTCGTGCCGCTGCGCCGCGAGCTTCCCAACCCGACGATCTATGCGCTCGACATGGAACAGTTCGCCGGCAAGGTCGCGAAGAACACGCTTCTCCCCGGCCGCATGGTTGCAGTCGCCGCGCTGCGCGAAGCCTATGTCGTCGAGGCCGGCAAGCCGGTCGAGATGCAGTTCGTGCAGGGCCCGCTCGTCATCTCCGTCACCGGCGTCCCGCTGCAGCCGGGCTCGACCGGGGACATCGTGCGCATCCGCAACCTCGATTCCGGCGCCGTCGTCTCCGGCGTCGTCATGGCCGACGGCACGGTCCGGGTCTCTGCATCATGAAGCGCATCGCCATCGCCATCCTCGCTGCGCTTGCAGCCTTCGCGCTGCCGGCCGGCGCGACCTCGCGCATCAAGGATGTCGCGACGCTGCAGAGCGCGCGCGACAACCAGCTCGTCGGCTACGGCCTCGTCATCGGCCTGCAGGGCTCGGGCGATAGCTTGCGCAACTCGCCCTTCACCGAACAATCGATCCGCGCGATGCTGGAAAATCTCGGCATCGCGTCGCAGGGCTCGGCCGCACGCTCGCGCAACGTCGCGGCCGTCATCGTCACCGCCAACCTGCCCGCCTTCGTCCAGTCCGGCGCCCGCATCGACGTCAACGTCTCCTCGATGGGCGATGCCGCCTCGCTGCAGGGCGGCACGCTCGTCATGACCCCGCTGCGCGCGCCCGATGGCGACATTTACGCCGTCGCGCAGGGCGGCGTTATCGTCTCCGGCTTCACCGCGCAGGGCGCGGCCGAAACGCTGACGCAGGGCGTTCCCACCGCCGGCCGCGTACCGAACGGCGCCATCGTCGAGCGCCAGGTGCCCGGCTCGTTCAACGGCGACGCGACGCTGACGCTGCAATTGCGCAACCCCGATTTCTCAACCGCCGTGCGCATCACCGACGCGATCAACGCCTATGCGCGCCAGCGCTTCGGCACCGCCGTCGCTGCCGAGCAGGATGCGCGCACCGTCATGATCACCCGGCCGGCGAACGTGTCCACCGCCCGCTTCTACGCCGAGATCGAGAACCTCGTCGTCCAGTCCGACACGCCCGCCCGCGTCGTCGTCGACGAGCGCACCGGGACCATCGTAATCGGCCAGGACGTCAAGATCGCCCGCGTCGCGATCAGCCACGGCTCGCTCACGGTCCGCATCACCGAGATGCCGCAGGTCGTCCAGCCCGACCCGTTCACGGACGGGCAGACGGCGGTCGAGGACTTCACCCAGATCGAGGTCGACCAGCCGGATGCGCAGGTCGCGCTTCTCGACGGCCCGAACCTCGAAACGCTGGTCGCGGGCCTCAACCGTCTCGGCGTCAAGCCGGACGGCATCATCTCCATTCTCCAGGGCATCAAGACCGCCGGCGCGCTTCAGGCCGAGCTGGTGGTGCAATAGGCCGCGCGATGACACATCTCACGCTTTCCCGCACGTTGCGGCTTTCCACCGCCGCCTGCCTCCTCTTCCTCGCAGGCCCCGCGGCCACGCAGGAAACCCCGGTCGCCTCGAACGACGTCGAGCGCTTCTGCACCAACATCACGGACGCTGCGCGAGACCAGCGCTACGCGCTCCAGGCCGAAGAGTTGCGCAACCTTCAGGCCGAGGTCGATGCGCGCATCGCCGCGCTTGAGGAAAAGCGCGCCGAATACGAGGAATGGCTCTCGCGCCGCGAGACGTTCCTCGCCAAGGCGCGGGACAATATCGTCGACATCTACGGCCGCATGCGTCCCGACGCCGCCGCCGAGCGGCTGACCGAACTCGGGCCGGAGCTTGCCGCCGGCATCCTGATGAAGCTCGACGCCCGCAAGGCCGGCATCATCATGAATGAAATGGAAACGAAGGCCGCGGCCGGCGTGACGTCGATCATGGCGAGCGCCGCGCGCGAGAAGGACCCGTCATGATCGTTCGCCACGGCATTGCCGCCCTCTCGCTTCTCGTCCTGGCCGGCTGCTCGCAGACCGCCGAACTCGGCAAGGAGCCGAAGCTTACGCCGGTCGGCTACGGCGTCGTCTCCGGCACCCGGCAGACCATGACCTATCCGAATCCGGATGCGCCGCAGGTGCGCCAGTCCTCGCTGTGGGACGACCGCCAGAGCCGCCTCTTCACCGACGCCCGCGCACTCGACAATGGCGACATCCTGACGGTGCTGATCTCGATCAACGATCGCGCCGAACTGAACAACGAATCCGACCGCCGCCGCACCTCGGCGCGCACGATGGGCCTTTCCGGCAACGCGTCGTGGCAGGCCGCCTCCACCGGCGGCGGGCTAGACTTGACCGCCTCGGGCAACAGCCAGAGCGCCGGCCGCGGCACCACCGAGCGCTCCGAGCAGATCGACATGCGCGTCGCCGCCGTCGTCACCGACGTCCTGCCCAACGGCAATCTCCTGATCATGGGCTCGCAGGAAGTGCGCGTGAACGCCGAACTGCGCATCCTCACCATCGCCGGCATCGTGCGCCCGTCCGACATCAGCGCCGACAACACCATCGCCTATGACCGCATCGCCGAGGCGCGCGTCTCCTATGGCGGCCGCGGACGCCTCTCCGAGGTCCAGCAGCCGACCTGGGGCCAGCAGGTCGTCGACACCGTGCTTCCGTTCTAGGAGATCGCGACATGGCCGCAGCAGCGATCGAAGACAAGACGGGCGAGAAGAAGAAGGGCGGCTCCGCCGTCGTGACGGGGATCGTCTTCCTGGTGCTGACCGCCGGTGCCGTCGGCGCGGGCTGGTTCCTCGGCGACATGCTGGGTTCGGAGGCGAATGCCGCCAAGGCCGAAGCGGCCGAGGCGATGGCGGACGCCAAGTCCGGCGAGCATGAATCGAGCCTCGCGATCCTGCCGCTGCCCGCCATCACCACCGCGCTTGCCGCCCCGGCCGATGTCTGGGCGCGGCTCGAAACCACGCTTCTGTTCGAGCAGGAGGTCGACGAACTCGTCGGCGAAGCCGTCCATCAGGACATCCTCGCCTTCGTGCGCACGATCAAGCCGCACCAGATCGAGGGCGCCTCGGGCTACCGCCACTTCAAGGCCGACCTCGACGACATCGCCCGCATCCGCTCCGACGGCAAGGTAAAGGGCGTCCTGATCCGGACGCTGCTCTTCGAATGAAACTCTTCGCTTACGCTCTTGCCTTGCTCTGGCTGGCCGCGCCCGCCGAGGCGCAGACACTCGACCTCGGCGCGATCACCGGCCAGGCCGACGGCTCGACGGTCGGGACCATCATCCAGCTCTTCGGCATCCTGACGGTCCTCTCCGTCGCGCCGGGCATCCTGATCATGGTGACGAGCTTCACCCGCTTCGTCATCGCGCTGTCGATCCTGCGCGCCGGCATGGGCCTGCCTTCGACGCCGGCGAACCTGATCCTGATCTCGCTGTCGCTCTTCATGACCTTCTACGTCATGTCGCCGACCTTCGACCGCGCCTGGCAGAACGGTCTCCAGCCGCTGATCAACAATGAAATCAGCGAAGAGGCCGCGGTCACCGAGATCGCGCAGCCCTTCCGCGAATTCATGCTGCGCAACGTGCGCGACCAGGACCTCGCGCTCTTCGCAGACCTCGCCGCCGAGCGCGGCCAGGCGATCGCGGGCGGCGAGGTGGTCGACATGCGCATCCTCGTCCCCGCCTTCCTGATCTCCGAAATCCGCCGCGGCTTCGAGATCGGCTTCCTGATCGTCCTGCCCTTCCTCGTCATCGACCTGATCGTCGCCACCATCACCATGGCCATGGGCATGATGATGCTGCCTCCGACGGTGGTCGCCCTGCCCTTCAAGATCCTGTTCTTCGTCCTGATCGACGGCTGGAACCTGCTGGTCGGCAGCCTGGTTCGATCGATTTCCTGACGACGTCCAAACGGGGGGGTCATCCCGGAATTGCTGCGAAGCGAAGCGCAGCAGCGATATCCGGGACCCATGCCGTGACATTTAAGTTCACGGAATGGTTCCCGGCTCTTCGTCTCGCTGCGCTCGACTGCGGCCGGGATGACGCCAGCATCAGCCGCCGAAAAAGTGGCCTCCCATCCAGAAAATCCTGATTGCCCGGAAAATAAGCAACCTGTGAAACATCTCGTTAAGACCTCGTGCCTATGAATCACGAGGCACGACGGACTGACGCTCAAATGAGGGGATGTCACAGGCATGATGCCGCTCCGTCGAACCGGATCTTGAAGCCCGGTATGTCCCGTAGAGTTTTCTGTACACACAGGGGCAATTCAAAATGGCAAGCATTCTCACCAACACCTCCGCGATGACCGCTCTGCAGACGCTGCAGCAGACGAACAAGAATCTCGCGACGACCCAGAACCGCATCGCCACCGGCGAGCGCGTTTCGACCGCTTCGGACAATGCGGCCTACTGGTCGATCGCCACGGGCATGAAGGCGCAGGGCAGCGCGCTTTCCGCCGTCAAGGACTCGCTCGGCTTCGGCGCCGCCGTCGTCGACACCGCAGTCACCGGTCTCGAGGAAGGCATCAAGCTCGCCGAGCAGATTATGCAGAAGTACGTCGCCCGCGAACAGGGCGGTGTCGACACGGCAGCGATCGACGCGGAAATCGTCGAACTGAAGGCGCAGATGGTCTCGATCGCGACCTCGTCGGACTTCGAGGGTCAGAACCTGATCTCGGCAGCCGGCGCGGCCGTTACCGTCGTCAGCTCCTACACGGCTGCAGGCGGCGTAACGTCGATCTCCGTTGCTGCTTTCGACCTCGAAGGCGAAAGCGCCAACATGACCGACGCCGCGACCTCGCAGGCGTCGCTTGACCTGATGCGCGGCGCTGCCGCCACGATGGGCGCCTCCAAGGCCCGCATCGACTCGCAGCTCGAGTTCACCGGCAAGCTGATGGACGCCATCGACCGCGGCGTGGGCGTCCTGGTCGACGCCGACATGAACGCCGAGTCGGCCCGCCTTTCGGCTCTGCAGACGCAGCAGCAGCTCGGCATCCAGGCGCTCTCGATCGCCAACCAGAACTCGCAGTCGATCCTGTCGCTCTTCCGCTAATAGCGGCAGCCGCGATGTGACATGGGATCGGGCCGCTCTTGCAGCGGCCCGATTTCATTTTCGCACAAGCTTGAATGCCTAAGGTCCTCGCAGCCCGCAGCATGTCGCCCGAAAGTGGAAACCGGTTTCGGGCCTACGACATGCGACGATGCATTGCCGGAGCGCGAAACCTTTGCCTGAACAGCTCAAGACCCTTCTCGACAATCTGCGTGCCTTCGGGCCCCAGAAGCTCGCCATCATGGGCGGCGTCGCGGCCTTCGTGGTCGCCACCGTCATCGGCGCGTCGATCTACCTGAACAAGCCCTCCTACGAGACGCTCTATGTCGGCCTCGACCGGGGCGACATCAACCAGATCGGCATGGTGCTGGGCGAGAACGGCATCGATTTCGACGTCGGCAGCGACGGCACCACCGTCCTCGTCCCCGTCGGGCGCACCGGCCCGGCCCGCATGCTCCTCGCCGAGCGCGGCCTGCCGACCTCGACCAATGCCGGCTACGAACTCTTCGACAATGTCGGCTCCTTCGGCCTGACCTCGTTCATGCAGCAGGTCACCCGCGTTCGCGCCCTCGAAGGCGAGATCGCGCGCACCATCCAGTCGATCGCCGGCGTCAAGGCCGCGCGCGTCCACATCGTGATGCAGGAGCGCGCGAACTTCCGCCGCGAGGAACAGCGCCCCTCCGCCTCCGTCGTCATCCGCACCACCGGCGGCGATGCCGGCCAGCAGGCCGTCTCGATCCGCCACATGGTCGCCGCCGCCGTTCCGGGCCTTTCGGTCGAGGACGTCACCGTGCTCGATTCCGCCGGCACGCTGCTCGCCGCCGGCGACGATCCGAACAACATGGCGCTGACCCGCGCGATGGGCGTCGAGCGGCAGGTCGAGGGCCAGGTGGAGGACAACATCCGCCGCGCGCTGTCGCCCTATCTGGGCTACGACAATTTCCGCGCCTCCGTCCGCGCCGAGGTCAACACCGACAGCCAGCAGATCGAGGAGACGATCTTCGATCCCGAAAGCCGCGTCGAACGCTCGATGCAGGTCGTGCGCTCCAACGACCAGTCGAACCAGCGCGAGGCCTCACAGTCGACCTCCGTCCAGCAGAACCTGCCCGAAGAACAGGCCGCGCCCGGCGCCGGTCCCGAATCCTCCGAGCAGCGCGAGCGCCGCGAGGAGACGACCAACTACGAGATCAACTCCAAGCGCATCGCCACCACCTCGAACGGCTACTCCGTTTCCAAGATGTCGATCGCCGTCGTGGTCAACCAGGCCCGCCTCGCCTCGGTCATTGGCGAGGAGCCGACGCCCGAGCAGATCGACGCACGTATCGCCGAGATCCGGCAGGTCGTCGCCTCCGCCACCGGCTTCTCCGAGGAGCGCGGCGACGTGATCACCGTCTCGGCGGTCGAGTTCATGGACGGGCTCGAGGGCGCCGAGCCGGTCGCGCAGAGCTGGCTGGAGGCCGCCGGCCGCCACACCGGCACGATGATCAATGCGCTCGCCTTCGTCGTCGTGGTCTTCCTCGTCTCCTGGTTCGGCCTTCGCCCGATGACCGCCGCACTGAACCGTCCGCAGACGGCGGCGCTCGCCGGCCCGTCCTTCGACGAGGTGCAGAACAGCTTGCCCGCGCCGGAGGAAGCCGCGCAGGTAGCCGCCTCGCAGGCCCTGCCCGGCCCCGCCGCCGGCAACGTCACCGACGATCTGCGCCGCAAGCTGAAGCCCAATCCGCAGGAGCGCCTGGCGCGCATGGTCGACCTCAACGAGGAACGCACCGCCCTCATCCTGCGCAAATGGGCGCATAAGGAAGCCGCCTGATGCGCGCGCGTGCCCTGTCGGACGCGCTGCCGGATTTCGGCGCGGCAGCCCTCGCCCCCCGCCCGGCCAAGCTCGCCCGCCCGCTTCCCGCGCCTGAGCCACGCGGCTCGGCGACCAGCGATGCCGAATGGCAGGCGCGGCTCGACCGCGCCGTCGCCGACACCGAGGCGCGCGTCGCCGCCTCATTGCAGGAGCGCCACGCGAGCGAGCTCGAAAAGCTGGCCGAGGCGCACCGCGCCGAACTGGAAACCCTGTCGCAGGACTTCGCCTCCACCATGGGCGCAACGATAGCCGCCCGTCTTCAGGAGTTGGAGGACCGCGTGGTCGACTTGACCGCGACCTCCGCCGCCCGGCTCCTGTCGGGCGTCCTCTCCGACGATCTCGGCCGCAAGTCGGTCGCGCGCATGGTCAAGGTCATGCGCTCGGCGCTGGAGGACAGCGACGCCGTCAAGATCGTCGTGCGCGGCCCAGCTTCGCTCTACGAGCCGCTGCGCCAGGCCATGGGTGCGTCGTCGGAACGCATGCGCTTCGTCGAGGCGCCCGGCGCCGACCTTTCCGTCTCGATCGACGAGACCGTCTATGAAACGCGGCTCGCCGAATGGTCCGGCGCGCTGTCCGAGGTGATCGCATGAGCATGCCCGACGGCGACGATTCCAAGCGCGAGATCATCATCGTCAAGCGCCGCGGCGGCGACGACGACCACGGCCACCATGGCGGCGTGTGGAAGATCGCTTTCGCCGACTTCATGACCGCCATGATGTGCTTCTTCCTGGTCATGTGGCTCGTCAACGCCACCACCGAGGAGACGAAGGCCGCCGTCGCCAGCTATTTCAACCCGATGCGGCTTGCCGACCCCGTACCGAGCACCCAGCAGCAGGAAACGCCCTCCGGCGGTTCGAACGAGAGCGTCGAGGGCAAGGCCGGCTGGGAGAACGAGAACCCGGCCGGCGACAGCAGCGCCATGGCCGGCCCCGCGCAGGAAGGCAGCGCGCCCGGCCAGCACCAGCAGTCCGACACCAGCGACGCGCATCTCTTCGCGGACCCCTTCGCGGTCCTCGCCGAGATCGCGCAGCAGACCGCGACGATGCAGAACATTTCCGCCCGCGGCGACGGCGGCGCGCAGACCTCGGGTCCGGCGACAGGCGCTCAAGGGGGCGAATCCTATCGCGACCCGTTCGCGCCTGATTTCTGGTCCGAGCAGGTCGCGATCCCGCCTTTGCCCGAGGCCGAACCGCTCGTGCTGGAAGAGGCGACCCCGCCCGTCCCGCAGGCGCCCACCATCGTCGAGGTCCCGGCCGTGGAGGAACTGGAAGGCGAGGAAATCGCCGCCCTCGCGGCCCCGCTGCCGGAAGCGCCCGAAGCCGTCAGCCCGGATGCCGCGGAAGCCGAACCCCAGGAGGAAGCCGCCGAGGACGAAGCGCCCCCGAACGAAGCCGCCGAACAGATCGCCGAAACGCTGCGCACCGATCTCGCCGAAGCCTTCGGCGAGGACAACAGGCTGAACGAATCCATCACCGTCACGCCGGTCGACAAGGGCATCCTGATCTCGCTCACCGACGATCTCGAATACGGCATGTTCCAGGTCGGCTCGGCCGTTCCGGTCGGCCAGCTCGTGCTGGCGATGGAAAAGGTCGGCGCGGCGCTCGACCAGCGCGTCGGCAAGGTTTCCGTCATGGGCCACACGGACGGCCGTCCCTTCCGCAGCGCCGAATACGACAATTGGCGCCTGTCGACCGCCCGCGCCCACGCCGCCTACTACATGCTCGTGCGCGGCGGGCTCGACGAGACCCGCATCGGCGAGGTCGCCGGCTATGCCGACCGCCAGTTGAAGAATTCCGGCGACCCGCTCGACGGCATCAACCGGCGCATCGAGATCCTGCTCGAGGTCGAGGGATGAGACGCGCCTTCGCGAAGCTCGGGCTCTCCCTCGCCATCTGCGGTGCCCTTGCGGGTGCCGCGGCGGCGAGTTCCGCGCTTCAGCCCTACCAGATGATCCGCTCCCTGCAGCTCGTGCAGGACCGCATCGCCAATGGCGACCACGCGGCCCTGCCGATGCAGCGCAAGCTCCTGGAGATCATCGACGAGCGCATGCGCAATGCGACGACCGCCGATTTCGAGGAGCCGCGCAATTTCTCCGCGCTCCTGATCTACGCCATGAGCGGCGGCAACCCGGTCACGCTCGACGTCGCGCTGGCGAAGGTCGATCCTGCGAGTGCCGGCAAGCCGCTCGCCGATGCGCTGCGCGCCTATCTCGGCGGCAACTTCAAGGATGCCGGCGCGGCGCTCGCCGCCATCGATGCCGAAGCGCTCGGCACCCACGCGCCCTTCGTGGCGCTGGTCAAGGGCACCGTCCTGTCGAATGAGGACCCCGACGCAGCGCTTGCCAATCTCGACGTCGCGCGCCTGCTCGCCCCCGGCACGCTGGTCGAGGAAGCGGCACTGCGCCGTTCGCTCCTGATTGCCGTCAGCGCGTCGAAGCCTGACATCTTCGCCCGCGTCTCGTCCGCCTATGTGCGCCGCTTCCTGCGCTCGCCCTATGCGAGCCAGTTCGCCGAAGCGTTCGTCTCCGGCCTCGCCGCCATGCACGCCAGCCTCGACGCAGGCCAGATGGCCGAAATCCTCGCCTGGATGACACCGGAACAGGCCGAGACGATCGCGCTTCGCATGTCGCGCCAGGCGGCGATCGCCAACGACCCGGTGATGATCGCCTTCGCCGAGCGCCTTGCCGCCGGCGAGGCGGCGACGGACCCCCGCGCGCTCCTTTATTCGAGCCTCGGCGGCGTCGCGACGCCGCAGGTCGCTGATACGCTGACGACCCTGCAGTCGATCGACCGCTCGCGCCTGTCCGAAGGCGACCGCGCGCTTCTCGATGCGGCGACCGACATCGCGCAGACCGTCGTCGACCGTCCCGAAATTCCGCAGGCGGCGCCGGCGATCCCCGCAGCGATCGACCCGGAAACGACCAGCGATACCGACAGCTACATCACGTCGACCCGCGCCAAGCTCGACGCGATCGACCGCCTCCTGGAGGGTTCGAATTGATGCGCCTCATCGACATGCCCGCCATCCAGCCCCCATCTGCCCGCGCCATGCCTGGCCGCGACGATCCGGCCGATGCGCGCGGCGCCTTCGGCGACCTCCTCGACCGCGACGCCCAGCCGAAACGGATCGACGCCAGGGCGGCATCGAAGGAAGAACCGGACGAGATCGCCCTGCCCGTCGAGAACGAAGCGGAGCTGGAAGTCGACGGCCTCTTCGCGATCGTGGCTCCGACCGGAATTGCCGCCGAACGGCGCGACGCCGATGCCGGCGATGACGGTTCCGAAGGGCCGAAATCGGAAGCAAATCCGACCGACCGCGAGCCGAAGCTGCGCCCGCTCGGCCGCGCGCATATCGACTGGCTCGCCCTGCGCATGCCCAGGGGCGACGAGGCGCCCGCTGCGGATGGGACCGAGCTGAAGATCGGGAACGCCGTCGCCATCGAAGCGCCGATCGACGTCGCGGAGCCTAGCGCCGCCACGTCGCAGGAAAGCGCCGAGACGATCCCGGACGTCCGCCTCGCCGCCGCCGTCGCGCGCCGCGACGAACGCATGCCCGACGACCGCCAGCGGCCCTCGATGCGCGCCGAGCCGATCCGCGCCAATGCAGGCGACGCCGCGCGCGCGCCGGCGCCGACTGCCGACGCGAAGCCTGCCGAAGCCGCCACGCGCGAACCCGTCGCGCGCGATGTCGCCGCCGGGCCGACACTCGAGCCGCTCGTCACGCAGCCGCGTTCCGCAGCCTTGCCCGACGCGCGCACCGGCGATCAGTCCGCACGCCCCGTCGCCACCCTGTCCGTCCAGACGGTTCCGGCCTTCGCAGCAAGCCTCCAGGGCCCCGCGCAGGCGGTCCTCGGCGCCATCCGCGAGGAGGTGCCGGAACTGGCAAGGTCCGCCGGTGCCGCCGCCACGCAGCCGCATGCCGCCGAGCCGATGCGCATCCTGAAGATCCAGCTTCACCCGCTCGAACTCGGCACGGTCACCGCCCGCCTGTCGCTCCAGGGCGGCGAGATGAGCGTCGAGCTTCAGACCGAGACGCGCGACGCGGCCTCGAAGCTGCAGGCGGATTCGAACGAGATCGCCAAGGCCCTGCGCGGCCTCGGCATCGAAATCGACCGCGTGACGGTGACGCAGCAGCCGTCCAACAACACGCAGTCGCAAGGCCAGCAGGGCCAGCAGGCGGCATTCGAGCGCAGCGGCGAGCGGTTTGCCAATGACGGAGGCGAGAGCGGCCGCCAGAACGGCCAGCGCGGCACGGCCAATGGTGCGGGCGGGTTCGAGGGAGAGCGCAATGCGGGCGACAGCCAGGGCAGCCGCGGCGTTTACATTTAGCGTCCTCGCAGGCCCCGCCTTCGCCAACGCCTGCGAGACGGAAATCCTGCGCGCCGCCGATCGCTACGACATCCCCGCCGGCATCCTCTATGCCGTCGGCCTGACAGAGACCGGCCGCAAGGGCTCGATGCAGCCTTACGCGATGAACATCGAGGGCAAGGCCGTCTTCGCCTCGTCCGCGTCCGACGCCGTCCGCCGCTTCACGGCTGCGAAGCAGCGCGGCGCGAGTTTGATTGATCTCGGCTGCATGCAGATCAACCATCGCTGGCACGGCGAGAAATTCGCCTCCATCGGCCAGATGCTGGAGCCGGCGCGCAATGTCGACTACGCGGCCCGCTTTCTCGTCGAACTCAAGGCGCGCCATACGAGCTGGTCGATGGCCGTCGCGCGCTACCATGCCGGCCCCCACAACGACCCCGCCCAGAAACGCTATGTCTGCCGCGTGATCGCCAACATGGTCGCCACCGGATTCGGCCGCTGGACCCCTGAAGCAAGGCAGTTCTGCGACCCCTGACCCGCCCCGGAATCGAATCCCCAATTCTGACCTACAAGAATTCGTGGTTGTGCGTGATTCGCATGAAGCGTTAACCATAACGCACGATATTGATTAAATGATTCGGGGGGCGGCCGATGATCGTGATCGTGGATGAGCGCGACCTTGTGAAGGACGGCTATCACTCACTTTTCAACCGGGAAGGCGTGGCGAGCGTCGGTTTCGGCGCACGCGAGTTCGGCGAATGGGTCGAAAGCGCGGCGGACGAGGACATCGGCGCGGTGCGCGCGGTTCTCCTTGGCGATTGCGACACCGAAATCGCGTCTCCGGCGCGCATCCGCGACCGGACGAGCGCGCCCGTCATCGCCCTGTCCGAACAGCCTTCGTTGGAAAACACGCTGAAGCTCTTCGAGGCCGGCGTCGACGACGTGGTTCGCAAGCCGATCCACATCCGCGAGATCCTGGCCCGCATCGCGGCGATCCGTCGCCGCGCGCAGGACGAGGCGACCTTCACCGACATCGGCCAGCTCCGCATCTTCCTCGACGGACGCGACCCGCAATGCGCCGGCCAGCCCTTGCCGCTGCCGCGCCGCGAGCGCCGCATCCTGGAATATCTGGCGTGCAATTGCGGCCGCCGGGTTACCAAGACTCAGATCTTCAACGCGATCTACGGCGTCTTCGACGAGGACGTGGAAGAGAACGTCGTCGAAAGCCACATCTCCAAGCTTCGCAAGAAGCTGCGCGAGCGGCTGGGCGAGGACCCGATCGATTCCAAGCGTTTCCTCGGCTACCAGCTCGTCGTTTGAGATGAACACGGCGCGCGAAACCAGCTTCGCCGCCAGCCTCGCGCAAGTCATCCGGTCTACTCTTGCCGCAGGCAGATCGCGAACCTCGGGGAGACCGGAATGAGCCTTTACGGAATGATGCGCACGGGCGTGTCGGGTATGAATGCGCAGTCGAACCGTCTGGGCACGGTGGCGGACAACATCTCGAACTCCGGCACGATGGGCTACAAGCGCGCCTATACGGAATTCTCGGCACTGATCCTGCCGAGCGAGA
>JACVCH010000014.1 GCA_016742175.1 Rhizobiaceae bacterium | reverse complement strand
ATGCACTATGATCTCGGATACATCGACCTGGAACAGAGGACCTTGCAGACCATCGACAACCCGTTCGGCACGAGGTTGTCACCCATGTCTTAGGTACAAACTGTTACCCATGTCTCCGGGTCGTACAGGGTGTCTATGGTCGGAGTGGCAGGATTTGAACCTGCGACCCCCTCGTCCCGAACGAGGTGCGCTACCAGGCTGCGCTACACTCCGCGACCAGACGGCGGCCTTATAACCGGGGTTGCAGAGGCCCGCAAGGGCTGCATCCGCCTTTCGGTCCAAAAGCCTGCGCTAGTAGGGTGACGCAACGTCTCCCGTCTCGACATAAACCGACTTGACCTGGCTGTAATGGCTGAGCGCGGCAAGGGCGTTCTCGCGGCCGATGCCGGACTGCTTGACGCCGCCGAAGGGCATTTCGACGGGCGTGAGATTGTAGGCATTGATCCAGCAGGTGCCGGCCTGCAACTGGCCGACGACGCGGTGGCCGCGGGACAGGTCGGCGGTGAAGACGCCGGCCGCGAGACCGAACGGCGTGTCGTTGGCGCGGGCGATCACCTCGTCCTCGCCGGAAAAGCGCAGCACGCTCATGACCGGGCCGAAGATCTCCTCGCGGGCTATGCGCATGGTGTCGGTGACGTCGGCGAAGACGGTCGGCTCGATGAAATTGCCGCCTTCGAAGCCCTGCATGGTGGGCGCGCTGCCGCCGGTGAGGAGGCGGGCGCGATCCTCGTCGCGGCCGATCCGGATATGCTCCATCACCTTGTCGAACTGCGCGCGGCTCGCCATCGGGCCCATCTGGGTGTCGGGATCGAGCGGATCGCCGAGGCGGATGGTCTTGGCGCGAGCGGCGAGGCGGTCGAGGAAGCGGTCGTAGACGCCGTCCTGGACGAAGACGCGGGTGCCGTTGGAGCAGACCTGGCCGGTGGAATAGAAATTGCCGAGCATGGCGCCGCCGATGGCGTTTTCCAGATGCGCGTCGTCGAAGACGATGAGCGGCGACTTGCCGCCGAGCTCCATCGTGGCGTGCTTCATATGCTCGCCGGCCAAGGCCATGACCTTTTTGCCGGTCGGCACGGAGCCGGTGAGCGAAACCTTGTCGACATGTTCGTGGGAAACGAGGGCGGCGCCGACGTCGCCATAGCCCTGGACGACGTTGAAGAGCCCGGCGGGCAGGCCGGCCTCGATGTAGAGTTCTGCCAGGGCAAGCGCGGAAAGCGGCGTCGTCTCGGACGGCTTGAAGACCATCGCATTGCCCATGGCGAGCGCGGGCGCGGATTTCCAGGCCGCAATCTGGATCGGATAGTTCCAGGCGCCGATGCCGACGCACACGCCGAGCGGCTCGCGCCGGGTGTAGGCAAAGGGGCCGCCGAGCTCGATGAACTCGCCATTGAAGCCGGCGACGACGGAACCGAGATATTCGAGCGCGTCGGCAGCCGAGGAGGCGTCGGCGACGAGCGTTTCCTGGATCGCCTTGCCTGTGTCGAGCGTCTCGAGGCGCGACAATTCGTCGTTACGGGCGCGCAGGAGATCGGCGGCCTTGCGCAGGATTCGCCCGCGCTCGATCGGCTTGAGGCGGGCCCATTCGCACTGTGCCGAGCGGGCCGCCTCGACGGCCAGCTCGACGATGTTGGGCGTGGCGGCGTGAAGCTTCGCGATCACCTCGCCGGTGGCGGGATAGACGACCTCGATCGCCCGTCCGCCCTCGTCCTCGACGAAGCGGCCATTGATGAAATGCGATGCTTGCGGCTGGGCTTTCACACCTTGCTCCTCGTATTGGCTAGTTCTGCTCGACCGAGACGCCGGACTCGTCGAGCCGGATTTCGACGCCATCCGGCTGGCTTTCCTCCTGGTAGACATAGATGCCGAGGCCGATGACGACGACGGCGAGCGCTCCGACGATCATGTAGAGCTGGTTCTTCTGCATAGTGCGTTGCCTTGAGACGGATGGTTGCAATGTCGTCGGCATACTGCGGTTTGACGTGTTCGCCTAGCGGTCGGACGTCTCCCAGTTCGGATTGATCCACGGCTCCTGGTTGGACGGGCTGAGGGGCTGGCGGCCGAGAATGTGGTCTGCCGCCTTTTCGCCGACCATGATCGACGGCGCGTTGAGGTTGCCGTTGGTGATGCGCGGGAAGATCGATGAATCGGCGACGCGCAGGCCGTCGACGCCGATGACGCGGCATTCGGGATCGACGACTGCGTGGGGATCGTCGGCCCGGCCCATACGGCAGGTCCCGCAGGGATGGTAGGCGCTTTCGGCGTGATCGCGGATGAAGGCGTCGAGCGCCTCGTCGCTGGTCACATCCACGCCGGGCGAGATTTCGCGGCCGCGGAAATCGTCGAATGCGGTCTGGCCGAAGATCTCGCGCGTTAGGCGGATGCAATGGCGGAAATCCGTCCAGTCGTCGGGATGCGACATGTAGTTGAAGCGGATGACCGGCTTTTCGTGCGGGTCGGGCGAGCGCAGGGTCACCGAGCCGCGCGACTTCGAGCGCATCGGCCCGACATGGGCCTGGAAGCCGTGCGACTTCGCCGCCGCCTTGCCGTCGTAGCGGATGGCGACGGGAAGGAAGTGATACTGGATGTCGGGATACTCGACGCCCGCCCTTGAGCGCAGGAAGGCGGCGGCCTCGAAATGGTTCGATGCGCCGAGCCCGGACTTGAAGAACAGCCATTCGGCGCCGATCAGGGCCTTGGAGAAGAGGTTGAGCTTGGAATAGAGCGTGATCGGCTTGGTCGCTTCCTGCTGGATGTAGAGCTCCATGTGATCCTGCAGGTTCGCCCCGACGCCCGGCCGGTCGGCGATCACCTTGATGCCGTGCTGCGCCAGATGGGCGGCTGGCCCGATGCCCGACAGCATCAAGAGCTTGGGCGAATTGATCGACGAGGCGGCGATGATGACTTCGCGCTTCGCCCGGACGAACCGGATCTGCCGGCGGGCTTCGAACTCGACGCCGGTGGCGCGCTGATTCTCGATGACAATACGGCGCACGAAGCCATTGACGAGACTGACGTTCGGGCGCTTGAGGGCAGGGCGCAGATAGGCGTTGGCGGTGGACCAGCGGCGGCCGTGATGGATGGTCTGCTCCATCGCGCCGAAGCCTTCCTGCTTGGAGCCGTTATAGTCCTCCGTCGCCTCGAACCCGGCCTGCCGGCCTGCCTCGACGAAGGCGGCGTAGAGCGGGTTGCGGCGCGGGCCGCGCTTGACGTGCATAGGCCCGTCGGTGCCGCGCCAGCCCTCTTCGCCGCCATGGGCGGTTTCCATGCGCTTGAAATAGGGAAGGACGTCGGCATAGGCCCAGCCGGCCGCGCCTTCGTCCGCCCAATGGTCGAAGTCGCGCGCGTGGCCGCGCACATAGACCATGCCGTTGATCGAGGATGAGCCGCCGAGCACCTTGCCGCGCGGCGTGGCGAGCTTGCGCCCGCCCAGATGCGTCTCCGCCTCGCTTTCGAAGCCCCAATCGTAGAGGCTCATATTCATCGGGAAGGAGAGGGCGGCCGGCATCTGGATGAAGGGGCCGATGTCGGTGCCGCCATATTCGATGACCACGACCGAGTTCCTGCCGTCCTCCGACAGACGGTAGGCCATGGCGGCGCCGGCTGACCCCGAACCGACGATGACGTAATCGGCTTCCAGCATGGTCATTCGCCTCGCGGAAAGCGCTGGCGGTCTTCCAGCACGTTCAAGTCCATGTGGTTGCGCATGTAGCGCTCCGATGCCTTTTGCAGCGGCTGGAACTCCCACGGATAGTAGGCGCCGTTGCGCAGCGCCGGGTAGACGACCCAGCGGCGCGCCTGGCTCTCCCGCACCTCGGCGTCGAAGCGCGCCATGTCCCAGCGGGCACGGACTTTCGCGACGAAATCGGCGACGCGATCGCCATGGGCGGGATCGGCGGCGAGGTTGGTGTGTTCGGCGGGATCCGATTCAAGATCAAAGAGTTGCGGCGGGTCAATCTCGCAATGGACGAACTTGAAGCGGCCCTCCCGGATGGCGACCATCGGCGCGTAGGAGCCCTCGGCAGCGTATTCCATCAGCACCGGCTCGTGGCGCGCGTTGCCGTCGATCATGGGCTTGAGCGAGGTGCCGTCGGTCCATGGCTGAATGGCCGACATGTCGATGCCGGCGAGGTCGCAAAGCGTCGGGCAGATGTCGAGATTGGAGGTCGCCGTCGCATGGTTGCCGGGCGCGATGCCCTTGCCGGCGATCATCAGCGGCACGCGGGAGGCGCCTTCGAGGAACGACATCTTGAACCAGAGGCCGCGCTCGCCGAGCATTTCACCATGGTCGGAGCAGAAGAGGATGACCGTGTCGTCCGCCATGCGGGTGCGTGTCAGCGCGTCGAGGATCGCGCCCACATGATCGTCGACATAGGAGATGTTGGCGAAATAGGCGCGGCGGGACTTCTCGATGTCCGCGTCTGTGATGTCGAAGGCGGGGTAGTCGCTGGCGCGGTAGAGGCGCTGTGAATGCGGGTCCTGTTGATCGTAGGGGATGAAGCCGATCTCGGGCTTCAGGTGCGCGCAGTCCTCATAGAGGTCCCAATGTTTCCGGCGCGCGACGAACGGGTCGTGCGGATGGGTGAAGGAGACGGTGAGGCACCAGGGGCGGCGGTCCGCGTCCTTGCTCGACCGCGAAAGCTGGTGGAGCTTCTGGACCGCGTGGAAGGCGACTTCGTCGTCATATTCCATCTGGTTGGTGATCTCGGCGACGCCGGCGCCGGTGACCGAGCCGAGATTGTGATACCACCAGTCGATCCGCTCGCCGGGCTTTCGATAGTCGGGCGTCCAGCCGAAATCGGCGGGATAGATGTCGGTCGTCAGCCGCTCCTCGAAACCGTGCATCTGGTCCGGCCCGACGAAGTGCATCTTGCCCGACAGCGCGGTGTGGTAGCCGGCTGCTCTCAAGTGGTGAGCAAATGTCGGTATCGCCGAGGGGAACTCGGCCGCATTGTCGTAGACGCGGGTGCGCGAGGGCAACTGCCCGCTCATGAACGCGGCGCGGCCGGGCGCGCAGAGCGGCGAGGCGGTGTAGTTCGTGGCAAAGCGCGCCGAGCGCGCGGCGAGCGCCTTCAGATGCGGCGCGTGGAGAAAGTCGGCCGGGCCGTCCGGAAACAGCGTTCCGGTCAACTGGTCGACCATGAGGATGAGGATGTTCGGCTTCAAATGATGTCCCCCCGGACGTTATTGGCTGCGCATCGAATGGGTCCGAAAACCGGTGCCCACTTTTCGGTTCGATGCGGTGATCTTGAGATCGAGATAGTCGTTGACGAGCGCGATGGCCGAGGCCGCGTCCGGCGCGCCGTCTTTCAGCGCGCGGCGGATGTAGAGTCCGTCGATCAGCGCGGCGATGCCTTCGGCGGTCTGCTCGGGCTCGGCCACGAGCGGGCGAAGGCCGCTCGTGAGATTGGAGTGCAATCGGCGCGCATAGATGCGCAGGAGCCGACGCAGGCGCTCGGAACGCTGCGCCTCGACATAGAAGGTGAGCCAGGCGGCGATCGTCTGCGAGGCGAATTGCTGGGCGGAGAAGTTGACGGCGATGATGGCGCGGACGCGCTCTTCGGGCGTCATCGTTTCGCCAAGCGCGGCGCGGACATCGCGACCGAGCTCGGCCAGGATGTGGCGCATGGTGGCGTGGAGGAGATCGTCCTTGGCGCCGAAATAGTGATGCGCCAGAGCGGAAGACACGCCGGCGCGCTTGGCGATCTGTGCCATCGTCACATCGAGCGAGCCGCGCTCGCCGATCGCGCCGATGGCGGCGTCGATGAGCGCCTTGCGGCGAAGCGGTTCCATTCCAAGCTTTGGCATGTTGCCGGTCTAGCGTTAATTGACTGGTCAATCAAGAACCGCAGCAAACCCGCTGTTCGTTCAGGTCTGAACAAATTTCAGGTTTCGGCGGCGGGTTGACGCATGGTAGGGTGCGGCACACCCAAGGAGACCGGAAAACATGACCGCATGCATTGTCGGCTGGGCGCATTCCCAGTTCGGAAAACTGCCCGAAGAGACCGTCGAAAGCCTGATCACCAAGGTCGCGGCCGACGCGCTCGCCCATGCCGGCATCGGCCCGGACGAGGTGGACGAGATCGTGCTCGGGCACTTCAATGCCGGCTTCTCGGCCCAGGACTTCACCGCCAGCCTCGTGCTGCAGGCCGACGAACGGCTGCGCTTCAAGCCGGCGACGCGCGTCGAGAACGCCTGCGCGACCGGCTCGGCCGCGGTGCGTCAGGGCATCCGCGCGATCGACGCGAATGCGGCCAAGGTCGTGCTCGTCGTCGGCGTCGAGCAGATGACGACGACCAAGGGTCCCGATGTCGGCCGCAACCTTTTGAAGGCATCGTACCTTCCCGAGGAGGGCGACACGCCGGCGGGCTTTGCGGGTGTCTTCGGCGGCATCGCGCAGTCCTATTTCCAGCGCCACGGCGACCAGTCGGACGCGCTCGCCACCATCGCGGCGAAGAACCACAAGAACGGCGTCGACAATCCGTATGCGCAGATGCGCACCGATTTCGGCTTCGACTTCTGCCGCAACGAGAGCGAGAAGAACCCGTTCGTCGCAGGTCCCCTGAAGCGCACCGACTGCTCGCTCGTCTCCGACGGTGCGGCGGCGATCGTGCTGGCCGACACGCAGACGGCGCTGCGCATGAAGCGCGCCGTCGCCTTCCGCGCCAACGAGCACGTGCAGGACTTCCTGCCGCTGTCGAAGCGCGACATCCTTTTGTTCGAGGGCGCGGAGGAAGCCTGGGCGCGGGCGTTGAGACAAGCCGGCGTCAAGCTCGACGACCTCTCCTTCGTCGAGACGCATGACTGCTTCACCATCGCCGAGCTGATCGAATACGAGGCGATGGGGCTCGCCAGGCGCGGGGAGGGCGGCAAGATCGCGCTGGAAGGCCAGACCGCAAAGGACGGTCGGCTGCCGGTGAATCCGTCGGGCGGGCTGAAGTCCAAGGGCCACCCGATCGGCGCGACGGGCGTTTCCATGCACGCGCTGTCGGCCATGCAGTTGACCGGCGAAGCGGGCGGCATTCAGGTGCCGAACGCCAAGCTCGCCGGCATCTTCAACATGGGCGGCGCGGCGGTCGCCAACTACGTCTCGATCCTCGAGCGCATCAAGTGAAACGGCCGGCCGTCGTCACCGGCGGGGCGACCGGCATCGGCTTCGCCGTTGCCGAGCGCCTCCTGGACGACGGATGGCCGGTCGCCATCATCGACGCCGACGCCGAGGCCATCTCCGAAGCCGAGGAGCGGCTGGGCGACGAGGATGCGATCTTCATTCGCGCCGATCTGACGGACGAGGAAGAGATGGAAGTGGCGTTCGACCAGTGCGTCGACGCCTTCGGACCGCTCGCCGCGCTGGTCAATGCGTCGAGCCACGCGCCGATGGGCGGGCTCGACGAGACGACCGGGGAGTTTTTGCGCGAAGTGCTGGAGGTGAACCTCGTCGCGACGCTGACCGCCTGTCGCGCAGGGGTGGAAAGGCGCGGAGATGAACTCGCGATCGTCAATCTATGCGGTGCGGCTGGGCACGGACGGCTCGCCTACGGCATCGCGCAGGCGGGCATCCGGACGCTGACCGAGGGGCTGGCGGTGGAGTTGGGTCCGAAGGGTGTGCGGGTGAACGGCGTGTGTGTGGGCGCCGGGGAGCATGTCGAGACGCTGCCGTTGCGGCGCGTGGCGGATGCGGACGAAGTTGCGGGGGCTGTGGCGTATTTGCTGTCGACCGATGCGAGCTATGTCAGCGGGCATGTGCTGGTGGTCGACGGTGGGATGTCGAAGGCGCGGTGATTGGTCGGAGCGTGCCGTTGCGGGCGAAATCGAGCGCAATGAGGCGAGAGGCGGGAGCCGTTGCGTGTGCGGCGAGGTCACGGCATGGGTCCCGGATAGCCGCGCGTCGCGGCGCGCCGGCGCGACTTCCGGGATGACGCGGCAACGGAAGTGCTTCCAAGAAGATCGTCCGCATAACTCGACGGGCGTCATCCCGGCCGAAGTCCGAGCGGAGCGAGGCGAGAGCCGGGAGCTATTCCGTGTGCGGCGAGGTCACGGCATGGATCCCGGATAGCCGCGCATCGCTACGCGCGCGCGACTTCCGGGATGACGCCACTCGGCGGCCAGCTAGTAGACCGACATCGTCCCGTAGCCCGGCACCTTCAGCCCGAGGCGCTTCAAATCCACGCCGGCCACCAGTCCCAGAAAATGAAACTCGATGCCGCTGGCCGCGCCGATGGTGAGGCCGGCGTAGCCAGCGAGGGAGACGCGGAAGTCGCGGCCGTCGGGGGTCATGCCGAAGGTGCCGAGGCCGGGCGCGTAGTCGCGGCCGACCGCATTTGGAGGGAGCCGGCCGCCGAAGCCGGGGACGGCGTCGAGGACGTTGGCGACGAAGCTGTTGGAATTCGGGCCCGGCCAGATGCGGTAGCCGCCGGCTTGCGAATAGGGATAGGCGGCGATCGCGGCGTCGAATTGCGGAAGCAATTCCGTGGCGGCCTCGCCCTTGACCGAATGCACGACATAGGGCGGGTTTGAGTACCAGTAGCCGTCGGCGTCGCGGTGGTTGCGGCGGATGGGCGAGCCCCAGCCGACCTTGTCGTAACGCTCGTAGGTCGTCTCGCCGGGGCGCTTGAGGACGATCCAGCTATGCACCGACAACGCGCCCTTGAGCCCGCCGGTGCGAGCGGCGAGGACGTAGATGCCGGCATCGTCGGCGGCGGGTGGCGGCAGGAGGCCGGCCGACGTCCAGGTCGCGCCGCGCCAGCTATCGGGCCGGTCGGTGATCGACCACCAGGCGAGCGTCGCGAGCGCCGGCAGGAGGAAGAAAACGAAGACGAGCATGGCGAGGCGCAGGGCGATGGTCATGAAGCGGCGCGCTTCCTTTCGGGCAGGCAAATCGGTATGTGGCGGGCAGTTGGTCTTGAGGGAAGATAATGGCGAATCCGGTTCTGGTCGAAGTCAAACGCGGAAATGTGATCGAAAGTCGCCATCGCGGCGCGCTGTCGGCGTTCGACGGCGACGGCAAGGAAATGCTGTCGATCGGCGACGTCGCGCGGCCGGTCTTTCCCCGCTCGGCGGTGAAGTCGATCCAGGCGCTGCCGCTGATTGAGAGCGGGGCGGCGGATGCGTACGGGTTCACGGATGCCGATCTGGCGCTCGCCTGCGCCTCGCATGCCGGGGAGACGCGTCACGCCGACCGTGCGGCGTCGATGCTGGCGCGGGCGGGGCTCGATGCAAGCGCGCTCGAATGCGGCGCGCACTGGCCGACGCGGCAGGATGCGATGATCGAGCTGGCACGCTCAGGTGCGTCGCCGACCGCGCTTCACAACAACTGCTCGGGCAAGCATTCGGGTTTCGTGTGCACCTGCCGGCATCTGGGCATCGGCCATCGCGGCTATGTGAAGGCGGATCACCGCTCTCAGGAGATGGTGCGCGAGGCGATGGAGGCGGTGACGGGCGCGGCGCACTCGACGGACGCGTGCGGCATCGACGGCTGCTCGATCCCGACCTATGCGATCCCGCTCGCGGACCTTGCGCGCGGCTTTGCGAAGATGGCGACGGGGCAGGGGCTGGGCGAGCGGCGCGCGGCGGCGGCGAAGCGGCTGATCAACGCCTGCATGGCCGAGCCGTTCTACGTGTCCGGCACGGAGCGGATGGATACGCGGCTGATGATGGCGGGCGCGGGGCGGATCTTCGTCAAGGTCGGCGCGGAGGGCGTCTATTGCGGCGCGCTGCCGGAACTGGGGCTAGGTTTTGCGCTGAAATGCGACGATGGCGCGGTGCGGGCGGCGGAGACGATGGTCGCGGCGCTGATCGCGCGGTTGATGAAGGATGAGTTGGGGGAGCGGGTCGGCGAGATGGCGCGGCCGGTGATGCGGAACTGGAACGGGATCGAGGTGGGGATGGTTCGGCCGGTGGGGGAGTTGGGCTGACAAACTTCGACGTGGGCTTCCCCCACTCCGTCCCTTTGGGCCACCTCTCCCCCAAACTTGGGGGAGAGGAAACGCTGCCGCGGCACCGGTGCTTTTCCAGCTTGGGTTCCTCTCCCCCATGTTTGGGGGAGAGGTGGCCCAAAGGGACGGAGTGGGGGAAGCTGATGGCGGGCGCACCGTTGCGGACTACCCCACCACATCCTCTTCCAGCCGTCGTGGTGACAGCTTTTCGCAGAACACCGTGCCGTCCTCGGGCAGCGGCTTGACGGGGGCGTCGAGGGTGGGTTGGGAGACGGGGACGGGCGGTTCGAAGACGGTGGCGCCGACGATGACGTTGTGGCCGCCGCGCACCGTCTCGATGCGCGCCTGGCGGGCTTCGAGGACGCGTTCCTGGAGGCGGCCGTCGACGAGCGAGCGCAGGATGCCGCCTTCGTTCTCGATGCGGCGGAACTCTTCCCATGCGGTTTCGCACAGCGAGGCGATGAGGTGGTTCTGGAGGTCCGGCGCGGGGCTCGGATTGGAGATCGGGCGAAGCTGGACCTCGCGCTTCATCACCGTCTGCGTGGCGAGCGCCATGCGGCGCGCGGCGCCCTCGGGCAGGCCGAGCGGCATGGTGTGCGGCAGGATCGAGACCGAATTCGCACCGCCGCCGATCGCGGCCGCGGCGGCGAGCGTGTTGCGGGTGAGGTTCGTTTCCGGGTCGAGCCGGCTCATCATGCGGAACGAGGTCTCTGCATGGATGTTGGCCGGGACGGGCGGCAGCGAGGACTGCTCCTCGACGGCGGCCCACAGCGCGCGCAGGGTGCGGATCTTGACGATGGTGGAGAGCGGGTCCTGACCGGCGGCGAGCGCGAAGCCGATATGCGGCGCGGCATAGACGAGCGGCTGGCGCGCCTCCTCGAACATGCGCAGATGGCCGACCGCCGAGGCGAGGATGACGCCGAGTTCCTGCGCGTCCGTTGCGCCGGCATTGTGCACGACGCGGCCGTCGGCCTCGAGGAAGACGGCCGGCGCGCCGACCGAGAAGAAATGCGCCAGCGACTGCGGCATCGACGCCTGCAGCGCCTCGATCGACATGCGCAGGCGGCCGGTGCCGGCGAAGACGGCGCCCGGATCGACGCCGAAGGAGAGGCTGAGCCGTGCCGGATCGACGTTCGGCCAGTTGTGGAAGATCGTCTCCATCCAGTCGACCGAGGCGCGGCTGGCCGGATGGACGTCGATGCGCAGATGGACCTTGTCGATGGCGACGCCCTTGAGCGCGGTGCGCAGCGCCTCGGGCGTGGCGGGCAGGCCGTAGCCGAACGCGTTCGGCGCGCCCTCGAAGACGAGCGCGAGGCCGTCGGCGCCGTTGGCGAGGTCGGTCAGCGCCTGAACGTTGGCGCGGGCGGGATCGGGATCGTCGACGCGCTGCAGGATCTTCCACTGGGCGGCGCCGCCGGCGCGAAGCTGGAGACCGGAGGCATCGACCTCGTAATGGGTGCGCGCGGGTGCGGGCGGCTCGGCGGCGATGCGTTCGAGCCAGCTTTCCCGCTTCATCGCGGAAAACGATCTGGTGCCGACACTTGCTGCTTCCATTTCCACCCTTCCTTTGGCTGAACCAGCAGCCTGTCCGGGACGAACTTAAGGATGCGCGCGGGGCGGCGCAACGCGGCAGCATGCGTCATGGCGTCTTTTGCCCGGGCGATGTTGCACATGCGTCCTACCGGGAAAGAGGAGCACTTGACGCCGGACGCGTGAAAGCTGAACGTCGCGGCCACCGGTTCTGACTTCGAGGGGGCGTCATGTGGCAGGCTGAGAGCATTTTCCTGGGCGCGAGCCGCAAGCCGGACGACAGCTACCAGGGACCGGAAGAACTGCTGCTCAAATACGGCAACCGGCACGGGCTGGTGACCGGCGCGACCGGCACCGGCAAGACGGTGACGCTGCAGATCCTCGCCGAGGGCTTTTCGGATGCCGGCGTGCCGGTGTTCTGCGCCGACATCAAGGGCGACGTCGCCGGGCTGGCGGCCAAGGGCGAGCCGAAGGACTTTCTCGCCAAGCGCGCCGAGGCGATCCAGCTTTCGAACTACGAGTTCAAGGAATTCCCGGTCGTCTTCTGGGACCTTTTCGGCGAACAGGGGCACCCGATCCGCGCGACGGTTTCGGAAATGGGACCGCTGCTCCTGTCGCGGCTCCTGAACCTCACGGAAGCGCAGGAAGGCGTCGTCAACATCGCCTTCAAGCTGGCCGACGAGGAGGGAATGCTCCTTCTCGACATGAAGGACATGCAGGCCATGCTGGCCTCGATGGCCGAGCGCGCGAGCGAGCTCTCGGGCCGCTACGGCAACATCACCAAGGCGTCAGTCGGCGCGATCCAGCGCGCGCTCCTGGTGCTCGAAGGGCAGGGCGGCGACCACTTTTTCGGCGAGCCGGCGCTGCGCATCGCCGACCTGATGCGCGCCTCGCGCGACGGGCGCGGCGCGATCAACGTGCTCGCCGCCGACCGGCTGATGATGAACCCGCGTCTCTATGCGACGTTCCTGCTTTGGCTGATGTCGGAACTGTTCGAGGAATTGCCGGAGATCGGCGACCCGGACAAGCCGAAGCTCGTCTTCTTCTTCGACGAGGCGCATCTGCTCTTTGCCGACGCGCCCAAGGTGCTGGTCGAGCGCGTCGAGCAGGTGGTGCGGCTGATCCGATCGAAGGGTGTCGGCGTCTATTTCGTCACGCAGAACCCGCTCGACGTGCCGGAGACGGTGCTGGCGCAATTGGGCAACCGGGTCCAGCATGCGCTGCGCGCCTATACGCCGCGCGAGCAGAAGGCGGTGAAGACGGCGGCCGAGACCTTCCGGCCGAACCCGGATTTCGACTGCGCGGAGGCGATCACGCAGCTCGGCACCGGCGAGGCGCTGGTCTCTACGCTCGCCGACAAGGGCGTGCCGTCGATGGTGCAGCGGACCCTGATCCGCCCGCCATCCTCGCGGCTGGGTCCGTTGACGCCGGAGGAGCGCAGGCAGGTGATCGGCCAAAGCCCGGTGGCGGGCCAGTACGACACGACGGTCGACCGCGAATCCGCCTACGAGATGCTGGCGAAGCAGGCCGATGCCAAGGCGCGCGCGGAGGAAGACCAGCGGGCACGCGAGGCGGCGCAGAAGGAAGAGGCAAGCCGCGGCCGCTGGACGCTGCCGGACATGGACGGCGACGGCCGCCGCGAGCGCGCACCGGCGCGGCCGCGCGCCTCGAACCGCCAGACGGTGGCGGAGGCGGCGATGAAGTCGGTGGTTCGCTCGGTCGGATCTTCGGTCGGGCGGGCGCTGGTGCGGGGGATATTGGGGAGTCTGAAGAAGGGGTTTTAGGCGGCGGTTGCGGGCTTTTTGCGAAGGCGACCCCCACCCATTATGGGGCGAGCCACGGGTCTCGCCCGTCCTTCGGACCCCCTCAAGGGGGAGGGAGGGCATCCGCGCCGAGCCTTTTCGTTCAATCTAGGTGTAACGCTAATGGACAGATCGCGGCGTGGATGCCTCCCTCCCCCTTGAGGGGAGGGATGCTGGGTGTGGGTCAATTCCGTAAAAATCAGGCGACGCCGAGGCTCGGGACGACCAGGATGGGCGAGCCGTTGGGGACGCGGTCGTAGAGGTCGATGACGTCCTGGTTGATCAGGCGCACGCAGCCCGATGAGACGGACTGGCCGATCGACCACCATTCGGGCGAGCCGTGCAGGCGGTAGAGCGTGTCCTCGCCATCCTGGAAGATGTAGAGCGCGCGGGCGCCGAGCGGGTTGTCGAGGCCGGGCTCCATGCCGCCATTTTCGATCGAGTAGGGCTCGAGCTCGGGCTGGCGGGCGACCATTTCGTCCGGCGGGGTCCAGCGCGGCCATTTGCGCTTCCACTGGACGACGGCGCGGCCGGACCAGGCGAAACCCTCGCGGCCGAGGCCGACGCCGTAGCGCATGGCCTGCCCGCCGGGCTGGACGAAATAGAGATAGTGCTGCGACTGGTCGACGACGATCGTGCCCGGCGCCTCGCCGGTCGGATCGGGCACCATCTGGCGCAGATAGGCGGGGTCGATCCGCTCGACCGGGATGGCCGGAAGCTCGTAGCCCTCGTCGACGCGGGCGCTGTAGAGGTCCTGATAGTAGGCGAGGTCGTAGTTGGGCTGCGCCGGCACCGGCGAAACGGCGCCGATGGTCTCGCGGCGCGGAATGCTGCTGGTGCAGGCGGAAAGGGCGAGCGAGGCGGCGCCTGCGGCGGCAGCGCCCAGGAAGCGGCGGCGGGAAAGGCGTTCAATCGTGTCCAAAATGAGGCTCCAATGCGGATCAGGCGGATGAACGCGGGATCGTTCGGCAAGGTTCCGGGTGGTCAGCGTCCGATCTGCGACGCGGTTAACGAGCAGCCTTGAAATCAAAGCGTTGCGGTTTTTCGCGGTGCTCGTCTTGGCCGTTACTGTGGTCGAGATGTCACATCTTCGGAAGGCTGCGACAGGTCAAGACGCCGTGATGACGCCGTCGAGCGAGGGCAGGACGAGTTTGGCCGGCTGCTCGGGATATTCGTCGGGCATGCCGGTGCGGTTGATCCAGATCGTGCGGAAGCCGAAGCGCGCGGCGCCGGCGACGTCCCAGCGGTTGGACGACTGGAACGAGACCGCGTTCGGGTAAAGCCGCCACTGGGTGGTAATCATGTCGTAGACGTCCGGATGCGGCTTGTAGCGGCGGATGCGGTCGACGGAGACGATGTCGTCGAGGATCGTGTCGAGCGCGGCATTCTTCACCGCGGATTCGAGCATGGCGGGCGAACCGTTGGAAAGGATGGCGAGGCGCGCGCCGCTGTCCTTCAGCGCCTTCAGGACCTTCGGCACTTCGGGGTAGCAGTCCAGCTTCCAGTAGGCGTCGAGGAGCGGCTGGCGCAGGGCCTTGCCGGCGGAGGGGACGCGGGCGAAGGCGACGTCGAGCGCGCGCTCGGTGAGTTCCCAGAAATCGCGGTATTCGCCCATCAGCGAGAGGGTCCACGAATATTCGAGCTGCTTGGCGCGCCAGATGTCGGACAGCGTCTGCCCGTCCGGACCGATCTCGCCGGCATGGCGGCGCACGGCGGCGTGCACGTCGAAGAGCGTGCCGTAGGCATCGAAGACGTAAGCGGAATGTTTCATCAAGCTGGCCTCATCTGCCCGGGTCTTGACCCGAATTGGCTTTTCCGGTCAAGCATTGCCCCTCTTTGGACCGATCGATTGGCCGTCTGTGCCGATTGACCCCCGGCGTCCGCGCGCCTTGCATGCGCGCCGAACACGAACAGGAACGATCCCATGACACTGGCAGTACCGGCGCAAAGCACAACCTGGACCTTCGTCGACGGCGGCTGGCACGAGGGCAATGTCGCGCTGGTTGGCCCGCGCAGCCACATCATGTGGCTGGGATCGAGCGTCTTCGACGGCGCGCGCTGGTTCGAGGGCGTCGCGCCCGATCTCGACCTTCATGCTGAGCGCGTCAACGCCTCGGCCCGTGCGCTCGGGCTGAAGCCGACCGTCGAGCCGGGCGAGATCGTGCGGCTGACCTGGGAAGGGCTGAAGAAGTTCGACGGCAAGACGGCGGTCTATATCCGCCCGATGTACTGGGCCGAGCACGGCGGCTACATGGGCGTTCCGTCCGACCCGGAATCGACGCGCTTTTGCCTGTGCCTCTACGAGGCGCCGATGCAGACGCCCGAGGGCTTCTCGATCACCGTCTCGCCCTTCCGCCGGCCGACGATCGAGACCATGCCGACCAACGCGAAGGCCGGCTGCCTCTACCCCAACAACGGCCGCGCCATCATGGAAGCCAAGAACCGCGGCTTCGACAATGCGCTGGTGCTCGACATGCTGGGCAACGTCGCCGAGACGGGGTCGTCGAACGTCTTCATCGTCAAGGACGGTGAAGTCATCACGCCGGTGAAGAACGGCACCTTCCTGCCGGGCATCACCCGCGCCCGCACGATGGGGCTCCTGCAGGATGCTGGGCATTCGGTCTCGGAGCGCACGCTGACGGTGAAGGACTTCATGGAGGCCGACGAGATCTTCTCGACCGGCAACCATTCCAAGGTCATCCCGATCACGAAGATCGAGGACCGCAATTTGCAGCCCGGCCCGATCGCGAAAAAGGCGCGGCAGCTCTACTGGGACTGGGCGCACGCGCATTGATATTCCGGCCTGAGCGGGCTGCAAATGGCAGCTTTCTGCGCTTCCGGTGCTCATGTACCCAAAAGTACACTCCGCTCCGGTTCTCGAAATCTGTCATTTTCGACTCGCCCAGCCCGAAATCTCAACGCGCGTGGGCGCTAAATCCGGCTGCGCCGGTTGCGGGGTCGGGTTCGACTCCTATGTAAGACCTATAATTTTTCCAATGCCGAGAGGGAGACACATCATGGCTTTCGAACTGCCCGCACTGCCTTACGACTACGAGGCGCTCCAGCCCTTCATGTCCAAGGAGACGCTGGAGTACCACCACGACAAGCACCACAAGGCCTATGTCGACAAGGGCAACGAACTGGCCAAGGAAGCCGGCATGGACGGCCTCTCGCTCGAGGAGATCGTCAAGCAGAGCTACGGCAAGAACCAGCCGCTCTTCAACAATGCCGGCCAGCACTACAACCACATCCATTTCTGGAAGTGGATGAAGAAGGGCGGCGGCGGCAAGAGCCTGCCGGGTGCGCTGCAGAAGGCGATCGACAGCGATCTGGGCGGCTACGACAAGTTCCGCACCGACTTCATCGCCGCCGGCGTCGGCCAGTTCGGCTCGGGCTGGGCGTGGCTCGCGGTCAAGGACGGCAAGGTCCAGATCATGAAGACGCCGAACGGCGAGAACCCGCTGGTGCATGGCGCGAAGCCGATCCTCGGCGTCGACGTGTGGGAGCACTCCTACTACATCGACTACCGCAACGCGCGGCCGAAATACCTCGAAGCCTTCGTCGACAGCCTGATCAACTGGGATCATGTGCTCGAGATGTACGAGCAGGCGAACGCCTAAGCGGCCTGCAAACGGCAGCATCGTCGAAACCCCGGCCCTTGTGCCGGGGTTTTTCTTTGCCGGGTCCATAACGCAATGGTGAACGGGCGGATCGCGCCATTCAGTTTCGCGCCGGCCGTTTCTTGAGGAATATGCCGCTGCCACCATAACGGGAGATTCCGCATGAGATTGCCTGCCCTTGCCGCCTCGCTCGCCTGCCTGACGCCGACGCTCGTCCATGCCAATCCGATCGACGAGCGCCAGTCGCTGATGAAGGAGCGGGGGCAGATCATGCGCGCGCTCGGGCCGATCGCGCAGGGGCGCGAGCCCTTCGACGCGGCGACCGTGATGGACGCGCTGGAAGCGCTGAACCGCAACGCGCAGGCGCATGACGTCGCCGCGCTCTACCCGGCCGGCAGCGAGGGCGGCGACGCCGCCGCCGCGATCTGGCAGGATCTGGACGGACTGCGCGCGGCGGACGATAAATACAAGGACGATGTCGCCGCAGCCTTTGCGGCAGCGCCGCAGGACCTCGACGCGTTTCGCGTGGCCTTCGGCCCTGCTGCGCAAAATTGCGGCGCATGCCACGAGCTCTATCGGGATTGAGCCAAATGGGTGCCGGGACGAAACTGACGCTTGCGCTTTCCGTCCTGGTGCTGGCCGGGCTCGCTGCCGGCTGGACGCTTTCGGCGCCCGACCCGCATGACGAGGCGGACGTCGCCGCGCTGCCCGAGGGCGATGCGGCGGCGGGCGAGCGCATCTTCTGGGCGGGCGGCTGCGCCTCCTGCCACGCGGCGCCGCAGGCGAGCGGCGACGCGATGCTGCAGCTTGCCGGCGGCGTCGAACTCGAAAGCGAATTCGGGACCTTCGTCGCGCCGAACATTTCCACCGACCCGGAGCACGGCATCGGCGGCTGGACGGCAGGCGACTTCGCCAATGCGGTGCGGCGGGGCGTCTCGCCCGACGGCCGGCACTATTATCCGGCGTTTCCCTATACGTCCTACAGCCGCATGAGCGATCAGGACGTCGCCGACCTCTTCGCCTTCATGCAGACCCTGCCGGCGGTGGCGACCGACGCCCCGGCGCACCGGGTCTCGTTTCCGTTCAGCGTGCGGCGCGGCATCGGGTTGTGGAAGCGGCTTTATCTGAACGACGACCCGCAGGTGCAGCTTGCCGGCGCGAGCGAGGAGGCGCTGCGGGGACAGTATCTGGTCGAGGCGCTCGGCCATTGCGGCGAATGCCACACGCCGCGCGCGATCACCGGCGGGCTGGAAACGGACCGTTGGCTCGGCGGGCGGCCGAACATCACGCCGGCCGGCGACATCGCCGCCTGGAGCGAGACCGACATCGCCTATTACCTCGAGAGCGGCTTCACGCCGGACTTCGATTCGGCGGGCGGGAGGATGGCCTCGGTCGTGCGCAACATGGCGCGCCTGCCGGCCGAGGACCGCGCGGCGATCGCGGCGTATCTGAAGGCAGTGCCGGGGGTGGAGAGCGTTGCGGCGGCGGGCGACGAAGCGGCCGATTGATCGGCTGCGAGGACCGTAGATCGTCCGAGGTCTGCGCCGACCCCCACTCCGGCCCTTCGGGCCACCTCTCCCCTTCAAAAGGGGAGAGGAACGCTGGCGCGGGCGATCTGAGGTTGTTGTCGGCGCCGTAGCACCCCCACTCCGTCGCGCTTCGCGCGCCACCTCTCCCCCTGCCCGGGGGAGAGGAAAGCGCTGCCGCCATGCCAGCGCTAATCCAGCTTGGGTTCCTCTCCCCCGGGCAGGGGGAGAGGTGGCCCGAAGGGCCGGAGTGGGGGTGCTGTGGCGCTGCGCTACACCTTCCCCACCGCCTTCAGCGCGAAGGCGTAGACGTAGGCGATTTCTTCGAGCCTCGAGAAGCGGCCGGAGGCGCCGGCGTGGCCGGCGTCCATGTTGATCTTGAAGAGGACCGGGTGGTCGTCGGTCTTCATCTCGCGCAGGCGCGCGACCCATTTGGCCGGTTCCCAATAGGTGACGCGCGGGTCGGTGAGGCCGGCGAGCGCGAGGATGGGCGGGTAGTCCTGCGCAGCGACGTTGTCGTAGGGCGACCAGGAGGCGATGCGGCCGTAGTCGATGGGTGAGGCCAGCGGGTTGCCCCATTCGGGCCATTCGGGCGGGGTGAGCGGGAGTGAGGCGTCGAGCATGGTGTTGAGGACGTCGACGAACGGGACTTCGGCGACGATGGCGCCGAAATCCTGCGGCGCCATGTTGGCGACGGCGCCCATCAGCATGCCGCCGGCCGAACCGCCCTGCGCGACGATGCGGTCATGCGCGGTGATGTTCTCGGCGACGAGATGGCGGGCGACCGCGATGAAGTCGCGGAAGGTCTTCGCCTTGTTCTCGCGTCGGCCCTGCTCGTACCAGGCAAAGCCCTTGTCCTTGCCGCCGCGGATGTGCGCGATGGCATAGATGAAGCCGCGATCGACCAGCGACAGGCAATTGGTGTTGAACGCGGCGGGAATGGTGATGCCGTAGGAGCCGTAGCCGTAGAGAAGGCACGGCGCCGAGCCGTCGAGCGGCGTGTCCTTGCGGTGGAGGATCGAGACGGGGACGAGTTCGCCGTCCTCCGCCTTCGCCATCAGGCGGCGGGTGACGTAGTTTTCCGGATCGTGGCCGGACGGCACTTCCTGCGTCTTCAGAAGCGTGCGCTCGCGCGTCGTCATGTCGTAGTCGAAGAGCTGCGATGGCGTCGTCATCGACGAATAGGAGAAGCGGATGACGCTGGTGTCGTATTCGAGCGAGCCGACGAGGCCGAGCGAATAGGCCTCTTCGTCGAAGGCGATCAGGTGTTCTTCGCCGGATGCGCGCTCGCGCACGACGATGCGCGGCAGGCCGTCCTTGCGCTCGAGGCGCACGAGATGGTCGGCAAAGCCCATGATGGCGAGGATGAGCCGGCCCGGCTCATGCGGGACGAGCTCGGTCCAGTTTTCCGGCCGCGGATCGGCGACCGGGGCGGTCATGATGCGGAAATCCTTGGCGCCGCCGGAATTGGTCAGGATGAAGAAGACGTCTCCGCCTTCCTCCAACTCGTATTCGATGCCGGTCTGGCGCGGGGCGACGATGACGGGCCTGGCGGCCGGATCGCCGGCGGGCAGGACGCGGTATTCGGTGGTCTCGTGGTCGTTGATGCCGATGAAGATCCAGTCATTGGTGCGCGTGCCGCCGACGCTCATGAAGAAGCCGGGATCGGTTTCCTCGTAGATGAGGCGGTCGGCCGATTGCGGATCGCCGAGACGGTGGTGGAAGATCTTCGAGGGACGATGGTTGTCGTCGAGGGCGGTGTAGAAGATGCCGGTATTCGACGCGTCCCAGTCGCCCGAGCCGCCGGTGTTGGCGATCAAATCGGGAAGGTCGGCGCCGGACGCGATGTCTCGGATCTTGAGCGTGTAGAACTCCGAGCCCTTGTCGTCATAGGACCAGACGAGGCGGGCGTGGTCGCTGGAATGGTCGACCCCGCCGAGCCGGAAATAGGGCTTGCCCTCGGCCTCGAGGTCGCCGTCGAGGACGATCTCCTCGGCGCCGCCCGCGCGCGGGGTGCGGAAGAAACGCGGCTGTTCGCCGCCGAGGACGAAGGACGAGCCGTAGGCGAAGGGGCCGTCGGGCATCGGCACGGAGGAATCGTCCTCCTTGATGCGCCCCTTCATCTCGGCGAACAGCTTCGCGCGCAGCTCTTCCTCGCCGGCGGTCAGCGCCGCCTGATAGGCGTTCTCGGCTTCGAGGTGCGCGCGGATTTCGGGCGACAGCGTCGCTGGATCCTTGAAGACCTCCTGCCAGTTCTCCGCCCGCAGCCAGTGATAGGGATCGGTGACGGTGACGCCGTGATGGCTGTGCGAATGATCGTGCTTCGGCGCGACGGGTGCGGCGGGAAGGGCCGCGGGCTTGGCGAAATTCATGGAACCTCAGGCGGTCTGGAAATGGAAAAGGGCGGCGCGATGATCTGTCGCGCCGCCTGCCTCGGGGCAAATGCGGTCAGTCGTGGTCGAAGTTCAGCGCGACACCGTTCATGCAGTAGCGCAGGCCGGTCGGCGCGGGGCCGTCCTCGAAGACATGGCCGAGATGGGCGTCGCAATCGGCGCAGCGGATCTCGGTGCGGGTCATCATGAACGACCGGTCGACATGCTGCGCGACGGCGTCGGGTTCGACCGGCGCGGTGAAGCTCGGCCAGCCGGAGCCGGAATCGTATTTGGTCTCGGAACGGAAGAGCGGCTTGTCGCAGCACACGCAGCGGTAGAGCCCCGGCTCCTTGTTGTCGACATAGGGGCCGGTGAAGGCGCGCTCGGTGCCGTGCTTGCGCGTGACCTGAAACTGCTCCGGCGTCAGTTGCTCGCGCCATTCGGCTTCGGACTTATCGACCTTGAGTGCGGTCTTTTCCATGTCGTGCTCCTTTGGGACGTGGCCCCAATGTAGGAGCGAGCGGCGTGATTGTCATCGGGGCGGAAATGATCGGGGGGCAGGGGTGTCGCATCGTCACACCGGTCTTGTGACGCGCGGAATCAGTCTGTAAGGGATCGGCACTCGAACTTTTGAACGCGAATGGGTGGGGCGCCGGAGGAGAATGGGGACAGACGGATTTTCGCTGACGTTCATCGCGCTCTTTCTTCCGTTCATCGCCGCCGTGGCCGCGCCGTTCCTGACGCAGCGCATGGGACACAAGGCGGCCTGGGTGCTGGCGCTCGTGCCCGCCTTCCTGTTCCTCCATTTCGCGACTTATGTCGGCGCCGTCGCCTCGGGCGGGATTGTGACCGGCGGCCATGCGTGGATTCCAAGCCTCGGCGTCGACTTCTCCTGGCTGCTGGACGGCCTGTCGCTGACCTTCGCGCTCCTGATCAGCGGCATCGGCACCTTCATCGTCCTTTATTCGGGCGGCTACCTCAAAGGCCACGCGCACCAGGGCCGGTTCTTCTCGTTCATGCTGATGTTCATGGGCGCGATGCAGGGGCTGGTGATCTCGGATTCGTTCCTGATGTTCTTCGTCTTCTGGGAACTGACCTCGATCACGTCCTTCCTGCTGATCGGCTTCGACCATGCGCGCGAAGCCTCGCGGCGCGCGGCGATGCAGGCGCTGATCGTGACCGGCATGGGCGGGCTGGCGCTCTTGGCGGGGCTTCTGGTGATCTGGAGCGCGACGGGCGCGACGAGCCTTTCGGGCCTGCTCGAGACCGACACCATGCTGCGCGAAAGCGCGCTCTACGGCCTCGCCTTCGTGCTGATCCTGGGCGGCGCGTTCACCAAGTCGGCGCAGTTCCCGTTCCATTTCTGGCTGCCCAACGCGATGGAAGCGCCGACGCCCGTCTCGGCCTATCTCCATTCGGCGACGATGGTGAAGGCGGGCGTCTATCTCCTGATGCGGCTGAACCCGGTAATGGGCGATACGGCCCTATGGGAAACGGTGCTGCCGCTCTTCGGCGGCGTGACGCTGCTGGTCGGCGGGTTCCTGGCGGTGCGCCAGAGCGATTTGAAGCTGATGCTCGCCTATACGACCGTGGCCTCGCTTGGCCTTCTCGTCATGCTGACGGGATTCGGCTCGGAGCATGCGATCGAGGCGGCGGTGCTCTATCTGATCGCGCATTCGCTCTTCAAGGGCGCGCTGTTCATGGTCGCCGGCATCATCGACCATGAGGCGGGCTCGCGCGACGTGACGAGGCTCGGCGGCCTGCGCAAGGCGATGCCGATCACCTTCGGCGCGGCGCTGGTCGCGGCGATCTCGATGGGCGGCCTGCCGCCGCTCTTCGGCTTCCTCGCCAAGGAAGAGATTTACTACGCGCTTGGCTTTGGCAGCGTCTGGTCGGCGCTGTTCACGCTCGTCGCCATTCTCGGCAATGCGCTGATGTTCGCGATCGGCTTCGCGGTGGCGCTGAAGCCGTTCCTCGGGCCCAAGGTCCAGACGCCGAACCATGCGCATGAAGGTCCGCCGCTCCTGTGGCTGGGTCCGGTGGTGCTGGCAGGCGCGAGCCTTCTGGCCGCGCTCCTCTCGCCACTGACGCACCGGCTGTTCTCGATGCCGATGGCGCGCGCGGTGGCGGGCGAGCCGCTCGAGATCGACATCTCGCTGATCCCGTCGATCGGCGTGCCGCTCCTCCTCTCGCTCGTCACGGTGGCGCTCGGCTATGTGATCTACCGGATGCTGGGCGACGTGCGCGAGCGCGTCGCGGCGACGCTGGCGGCGATCGGCTGGGGGCCGGACAAGGGGTTCGACCAGGCGGTCCGCGGGATCGTGCGCGGCGCGCACGGTGCCACCGGGCTGATCCAGAACGGCCGGATGGAAACCTACATGACGCTGACCTTCGCGGTGATCGCGGCGGCGTTCCTCGTCCCGCTCGTCTGGGCCGGCGAGATGCCGTCCTTCCCGCAAATGCCGGTGCTGACGCTCTACGAGATCGTCGTGATCGCGATCGCGGTGATCGGCCTCGGCGCGGTGCTCTTTGCCGACGACCGCCTGACGGCGATCGTCTCGCTCGGCATCCAGGGCTTTGCCGTGGCGCTGATCTTCCTGCTCTTCGGCGCGCCCGATCTCGGCTTCACGCAGTTCATGGTCGAGACGCTCTCGGTCGTCATCCTGGCGCTCGTGATCACGCGCCTGAAGCTTGCGAAGTCCGACCATCGCCCGACGCGCGAGAAGCTCGTCGACGTGACGGTCGCGGTGCTGTGCGGCCTCGGGCTGATGCTGGCGCTCCTCAAGGTGACGGAGCTCACCTTCGACCCGGCGCTGAGCGTGTTCTTCACCGAATATTCGCGCGTGATCGCGCATGGGCGCAACATCGTGAACGTCATTCTCGTCGACTATCGCGGCGTCGACACGATGGGCGAGATCGCCGTCGTCATGGCGGCGGGCCTCGCCATCCTCGCGCTGGTGCGCGTGCGGCTGGGACGCCGGGTCGTCCATGACGACACACCGGCAAGGACCAAGGAGACGGCGGCATGAGAACGCTGATCTTTCGCACGATCGCGCCGTATCTGTCGGCGCTGATGATGATCTTCTCCGTCTTCGTGCTCCTGCGCGGCCACAACGATCCGGGCGGCGGCTTCATCGGCGGGCTGCTCGCTGCATCCGCCTTCGCGATCTACGGCATAGCGAGCGGCGTCGCCTCGGCGCGGCGGGCGATGCGGTTTCATCCGATGGTGATCGCGGGCTCGGGGCTTGCGATCGCGGTGCTGGCCGGGCTCGCCTCGATCCTCTTCGGCGTGCCGTTCATGACCGGGCTCTGGGCTCCGCCGATCCCCGGCATCGGCTTCGAATTCTCGTCGGTGCTGTTCTTCGATCTGGGCGTCTATCTGGTCGTGCTCGGCGCGGTGACGTCGATCGCGCTCGCGCTCGAGGAAAGGGACGAGGAATGATCGAGACCGCGCTTTCCATCCTCGTCGGAATCTTCTTTTCCGTCGCCGTCTACCTGCTTTTGTCCAAGCACACGATCCGCATCATGCTGGGCGTGGTGGTGCTCGGCAATGCGGCGAACCTGTCGATTTTCACCGCCGGACGGCTGACGCGCGAAGTGCCGCCGGTGATCCCGATCGACCTCAACGTGCCGGAGATCGCGACGGCCAACCCGCTGCCGCAGGCGCTGGTGCTGACGGCGATCGTCATCTCCTTCTCGCTCTTTGCCTTCCTGCTGGTGCTGGCGTGGCGCGCCTACCAGGACCTCGACACGGACAACACCGAAGAGATGCGGCTCGCCGAGCCGAAGAACGACCCGCTGCCGCCGCTGAGCTACTGAGGACAGATGGAATCCGCTTCGAACCCTTACGGCGTCGATATTTCGCAGGCGATGATCGTCGAGCGCGTGGCGCTGGCCGACTGGCTGCTGGTCTTTCCGGTCGCGCTGCCGCTCCTGACCGCCGCCATCCTCGTCATGCTGCGCAGCCGCCCGAAGCTCCACGCCCCGATCGCGCTCGGCGTCATCGGGATCGTGCTCTTCTCCAACGTCGTGCTTCTGGCGCGCGTCCTCGACGACGGACCGTTCGCGATGACGATGGGCCGCTGGCTGCCGCCCTTCGGCATCACCTTCGTCGCCGATACGCTCGGCGTCCTTTTGGCCGCGACGGCCGCGCTCGTCGCGCTGGTCTGCGCGCTGTTCGGCTCGACCTCGATCAACGCGACCGGCCAGCGCTACGGCTTCTACCCGTTCCTGATGCTGCTGATGACGGGCGTCGGCGGGTCGTTCCTGACCGGCGACATCTTCAACATGTATGTCTGGTTCGAGGTCTTCCTGATCTCGTCCTTCGGGCTCCTGATCCTCGGCTCGGAGCGCGCGCAGCTCGACGGCGCGTTCAAATACGCGATCCTGAACCTCGTCGCGACGACCATGTTCCTGATCGCGACGGGCCTGCTCTACGGCGTCTACGGCACGCTCAACATGGCCGACATCGCGCTCAAGTCCGAAGGGCTGCGCGGCGAGGGGCCGCTGATGATGCTGGCGACGCTCTACCTCGTCGCGTTCGGCATGAAGGCGGCGGCGTTTCCGCTGCATTTCTGGCTGCCGGCCTCCTATCACACGCCGCGGCTGGTGGTCGGCGCGCTGTTCGGCGCGCTTTTGACCAAGGTCGGCATCTATGCGCTCCTGCGCACGCTGTTCGTCCTGATGCCGCAGGAGGGCGGGGCGCTGTCGGGCGTGATTGCGGTCGTCGCGGTGCTGACGATGATCTTCGGCGTGATCGGCGCGCTGGCGCAGGCCGATATCCGCCGCATCATGGGCTATGTGGTGATCTCAGGCATCGGCATCATGATGGCGGGGCTCGCGCTCGGCGATGAGGTCGGGCTGGCCGGCACGGTGCTCTATGCCGTCCATTCGATGCTGGTGATGGCCGCGCTCTATCTGCTCGTCGCGCTGATGCGCCAGGTGGGCGGCAGCTATGCGCTGGCCGATCTCGGCGGGCTCTACCGCTCGCATCCGCTGCTGGCCGCGATCGCGCTTCTGCTGGTGCTGTCGGCGGCCGGCCTGCCGCCGGGCTCGGGACTCTGGCCGAAGGTGATGCTGGTCAAGTCCGCGCTCGACGGTGGCGCCGGCTGGCTGGCCTTCGCGATCCTTCTCTCCGGCCTGTTGACGACGCTGGCGCTCGGCCGCGTCTTCGCGCTCGCCTTCTGGCGGCCGCGCGCAGGAAACGGGCTGGCCGAAGCCGGGACGCTCGACCGGACGGGCATGTTCGCGCTCATTTTGCTGATGATCCCGATCCTGTGGATCGGGCTCTATCCCGAGCCGGTGCTCGCAATGGCGAATGCGGCGGCGGCGTCGCTGCTCGACCCGGTCGGCTATTCGCTCCTCGTCCTGCCAGGAGGCGGCTCATGACCCTGCTTCTCGTCAATGTCCTGCTGGCGCTTGCCTGGGGCGGCGTGACGGGTTCGTTCACGCTTTTGAACCTTCTCTTCGGCTTCATCCTCGGCGCGGCTGCGCTTTACCTCATCCGCAAGGAGATCGGCTCGCTCGGCTATCTATCGCGCATGCGGCGGGTCGTCTCGCTGACGGTCCTCTTCCTGGTGGAACTGGTGAAATCGTCCTGGACGGTGGCGAAGACGGTGCTGTCGCCGACGATGGACATCAAGCCCGGCATGTTCGTCTACCCGCTCAAGGTCGACAAGGATGCGGAGATCACCATGCTGGCGAACCTCATCACGCTGACGCCGGGAACGCTGACCGTCGACGTGTCGGAGGACCGGCGTTTCCTCTATATCCACGCGCTGGACTGTTCCGACCCCGATCAATTGCGGCACGACATCGCGACCGGCTTCGAGCGCAAGATCATGGAGGCGTTCCGGTGAGCTTTTCGGAAGGGTTTCTTTCGGTCGCCGAATATATCGGCCTGATCCTGCTCAGTTTGTCTTTTCTCCTGACAACATGGCGGGTGATCGTCGGGCCGACGCTGCCGGACCGGATCGTCGCGCTCGACATGCTGGTGGTGGTGGCGATCGGCTTCATCGCGCTGATCGGCATCCGCACCAGCTTCACGCTCTATGTCGACATCGCGATTTCCCTCGGCCTCGTCGGCTTCCTGGCGACGGTGGCCTTCGCGCGCTTCGTGATGGCGAAAGGTGCGCTTTGGGTGAAGCAGGAGAACGAGCACGGCATGCGGGAGGCGGTCGATGATTGAGGCGCTGGTCGATATCGTCGTCGGGCTGATGATCGTCGTCGGCGCGGCCTTTTCGCTGGCCGCCGCGATCGGCATCAACCGGCTTCCCGACGTCTACAGCCGCATGCACGCGGCCTCGAAGGCCGGCACGCTCGGCTCCGGCGTCATCCTTCTGGCGCTCGCGCTCCACGCCGACGACGCCGCCACGGTGATGCGCGCGGTCGCCGGTTTCGTCTTCCTGCTTTTGACCGCGCCCATTGCCGCGCATCTTCTGGCCAAGGCCTCCTACGAGGCGGGCTACAGACTGTGGGACAAGTCCGTGAAGGACGAACTGATTTTGAGAATTCGCGACGAGAAAGAAGCGCGCGAGCATCGTCTTGAACAGTGAACTTCGTTCGTTCAGCAGAAGCTTTTGCAACTCCCGATTACAACTTTGTGGAGTTTGTCGAGATTTGACGCAACTCGTTCGGAGCCAAATCATCGCATAGTCCAATTTGCCCTGCAAATAATCCGCAAGATTAATTGACTTGCCTTAATATTCGTACCATTTGTTAGTCAAGCACTGTGGATTCGTCGCTGGCGGGGAAACAGAACCGGCAACCCGAACAAGACCGGCGCTGGAACGATTGACAATTATGGGGCCGAACATGGAACTTTCCGAAGAACTGCAGCGAAACAGCGACATGCTGATCGAACTCACGGCGGACGTCGTTGCCGCCTATGTCAGCAACAATCCTGTTCCCGTTGGTGAATTGCCGAACCTGATCGCGGACGTGCACATGGCGCTTGGCCGCGTGGGCACCGCGCCCGAGGCTGTACCTGCCGACAAGCAGAAACCCGCAGTCAACCCGAAGAAATCCGTGCATGACGACTACATCGTCTGCCTGGAAGACGGGAAGAAATTCAAGTCGCTGAAGCGTCATCTGATGACCCATTACGGCCTGACGCCCGAGCAGTATCGCGAGAAGTGGGGCCTCGACGCCGGCTATCCGATGGTCGCGCCGAACTACGCCGCCGCGCGCTCGCAGCTCGCCAAGAAGATGGGGCTCGGCCGCAAGCGCAAGGCTGCGCGCTGAGGCGCATCGATATTCAGGCCTGAGCGGCCTGCAAATGCCGGCTTTCTGCGCTTCCGGTGCTCATGTACCCGAATGTACATTCCGCTCCGGTTCTCGAAATCCGGCATTTTCGGCGCGCCCCGAGCCGCGCCTGACTAGCATCCGACGACCCTCTGCCGGCGCCTTCTGGGCGCCGGTTTCGTTTTGCAGGCTTCGCGGCCCTCGATCGCGTCGAGCGCCTGCTTCAGCGCGATGTGGCGGTTGAGGTCGTAGCTCCAGTGGCGGTTGCTGCCGCGGATGCGCTCGCGCTCGATCAGCCGCCTGAGCCGTCCTGCGAGGAGCACGCGGGCGGGACCGCTGGACGCCTCCAGCGCATCGATCTCGATGCCGCCAGTGCACAGGAGCGCGACGCGCTGCGCCGCCTTTCGCTGGAGCATGTCGCGCTCGGCGACAAAGGCCCGCGCTTCGCTTCTCAAATCCAATTCGGTCACTCCTCATCTTGGGAAGACGATCCTGTGCGCGGGTTTCGGGGGCGGGGATAAGTTTTCTCGCCGCAAGCGGACGCGGCCGCCAAATCGGTTGCCGATTCAATCATTTGGTGGAAATCGAAACTTTCGATGTTCGATATTTGTTCTCATCCCCGACAATCCGGGGTAGAAAGCATTTATTCCTATGTCGGAGGGTGAACGTGGCGGCGCCGAAGCGAAAGTCTGATCCGGAAATTCCAGCGGCGGACGGCCCGCCTTCGCCCTATCCGGCGCCCAAGAAGACCGACGAGCGGATGATGAGCGAGTGCGAGGCGGTGATCGACATCGTCTCGGCCTTCTTCAACGTCTCGGGCAAGGACATCCGCAACCCGACGCGCTCGCCGGCGCCGGTGGCCCGGGTGCGCCAGATCGGCATGTATGCCGCGCACACGGTGCTGCAGATCCCGATGAAGGAAGTCGGCTGCGGCTTTGCACGCGACCGCACGACCGTGCAGCATGCGGTCAACCTGGTCGAGGACTGGAGGGAGGACCGCGAGTTCGACGGCATCGTGGATCAGGTCGAGCGCCTGGTGCGGGTGCTGGTGCGGCGCGAGGCGATATGAGGACGGCGGACATGGACGAACGGCACATGATGCGGCTGGTCAGCTTCCTGGCCAAGGGCAGCGCGCGGTGCGACGCGGCCGGGCGGGGCGACAAGGTGCTGCTTGACGGCGGCGAGCGCGGCGCGATCCAGGTGCCGGCCGAGGCGCTGCGCGCGGCATCGGCGCGGGGGATGGTCGCGCGCAAGAACGACCGCGTGTCGGTGACGGCGGATGGAACGGCCTGGCTGGCGCGTGCCGCCGCGACCGGCGAGGATCGCTTCCAGGCGCAGCATCAGGAGCGCGCGGAGCGGGCGATCGAGATCGCCGGCGTTCGCGAACATGCGACGGTCAATCTGCGCGAAAGTCCGCTGGCGGGGCTGGCGCAGCGCAAGGACCGGGACGGACGCGCGTTCCTGTCGACGGGAGAGGTGGACGCGGGCGAGCGGCTGCGCACCGATTACGGCTTCGGCCAGATCGCGCCGCGGCTCGGCGCCAATTGGGAGGCGGCGGTGGCGGGCGGGCGGCGCGGCGGCGGCAACGCCAAGGTGGATTTGACCGACGACGCGCTCGCCGCGCGCCAGCGGGTCGACCGCGCGATCGATGCCGTCGGGCCGGAACTTGCCGGCATCCTGATCGACGTCTGCTGCTTCCTCAAAGGGCTGGAACAGGTCGAGATGGAACGCGGCTGGCCGCGCCGCTCGGCCAAGCTGATGCTCAAGACGGCGCTGGGTGCGCTTGCCCGGCATTACCAACCGCAGCGGCGGGAGGGACGGCGCGTGCTGCATTGGGGGGCGGCCGATTTTCGCCCCCGGATACAAAATGGCTAGCTTGCCGGCGCGGCCTCGGCGACGGTCGCTGCTTCCATGCGGATGCGCTTGATCATCGAGCGCAGGCCGTTGGCGCGCTGGGGGGTGAGATGCTCATCGAGGCCGAGCCGCTTGAGGACGCCGTCGGGGTCGACAGCGAGCATTTCGGAGGCGCGGCGGCCGGAATAGAGCGCGAGGACGATGGCGACGAGGCCCTTGACGATGTGCGAGTCGGAATCGCCTTCGTAGGAGATCGTCGGATCGGCGCCGTCGGAGATGGTGGAGTGGAGCCAGACCTGGCTGACGCAGCCCTGCACCTTGTGGGCTGCGTCGCGCGCCTCTTCGGGATAGGGCGGCAGGCCGGCGCCGAGCTCGATGATGTAGCGGTAGCGGTCCTCCCACTCGTCGAGGAAGGCGAAGTCTTCGTAGATCTGGTCGATGCTGGTGCTCATGCCGTCGATATAGGGGCCGACGGGCCGGCCGTCACCTCAAAAGGTCGCGGCGGGCGTCGCCGGCACGCTGCCGGTCGTCATCCCGGCATCGAAGGCGGGGACGGTCTCGCTCGGCTGGGCGAGCATGCTTTCCGGCTCGCCTTCGCCGAACTGGCCGTCCAGCGCTTCATAAGCCATGCGCGCGCCCTCGCGGGCCCGGACGCCCATCGACCCGACCAGCGCGCCGCCGACCTCGCAAACCTCCGGCTTGCGCTCGCAGATGCCCGTCACGTCGCTGATCGCCTCGCGGGCGGCGAAGAAGGCATCCATCGCGCCGACCTGCGGCTCTCCGGTTTCGCTCGACGGCGCGAGCGGAATGAAGAGAAGGGCTATCGACAGCCAGAAGGCGCTCTTGAACAGAAATCCGATCATCATCTTTCCCCGTCGCCGGCGTCCCCGTGCCGGCTTCGACCAGATCAAAGCATGAGGACGAAAAAGGCTGCTTGAGGACGAGGCGGCAATTTTCGCCAAATTCGATTCAAATTTTACCGATCGCGCGTCGGGGCAGATTGGTGGTGTGGATGGAAGGCTTGAAAAAGCCAGGCGCGGCAAGGGTTTGGGCCGTCGGAGGCCGGACGGATGAGCGGCGGAAATGCCGGCTTACGAACGCTTTACCAAACCGGCAATCGGTTGGCGGCGATGCTGGCTGAAGCCGCTTTCGGGCGAGGAATCCCGGCGCTTTATCCTTTCCTTAAACGCTGGATGCGAGGGTGATCGCAACGATGTCGACCCGCGAAAAGCGGGCTGTGTGCGAGTGCGTTGAGTGAAATTGAGCCGAACCCGATCCTACGACTGGATGGGCCAGATCCTTGGCTCCTGCGAGCGGCTGGTTCACGCGCGCCTGGCCGACAGCCGCGCGCGCGCGCGGCAGGCAAGGCTGATCGCAGTCATGCTCGGCGCCCCCTTCTTCCTGACCGCGATTGCCGCGCCGCTGGCGCTTGGCTCCTTCGGCGCCAATGCCGCGCTCGGCGTCGTGGCGGCGATCTTCGCCTTATCCCTGACGCTGGTGGTCATCGCCGCGACGGGGAGGCATTTCCGCTTCGTTGCCGGTTCCGGCCTCGGTCTGGCGCTCGGCGTCGGCGGGCTCGGCTTGTGGATGGGCGCGCCCGCACCGGTGGTTCTGCTGCTGGCGCTCGCCATGATCGGCGAGGCGGGTTGGGTGACCGGCACGCGCGGTTCGGCGGCCAAGGCGGCGATCCTCGGCGTGCCGCTCGCCATGGCCGTCTTCTTCGCCGGTGCCCCGGCGGGCGCGACGGCGACGATGACCGGCGCAGGGGCCGCGCTCTTCTATCTGATGCTCGCCCTGCCGCGCCTTGCCGGCCTGATGGCCGCGCCGCAGGCGGACCAGCCGGCCGAGCCGAGCCTCGACCAGCGGATGGATGCGGTTCTGCTGTCGCTGTCGCGCGACGGCGAGGTCGCGTCGGCTTCCGACCAGGCGCGGCGCATCCTCGGGCTCGAACCCGATCTGCTGGCAGGTGCGGGATTTTTCGAGCGGGTGCGTGTCAGCGACCGGGTGAAGCTGCTGCATGCGCTTTCGTCGGACGCTAGTGAGCCACAGCACCTCTATCTGACACTGCGCATTCCGGGCGCGCTGCCGGGCGATGTCGCGCATCTCGACGTCGGGCTCGAACTCCTGCGCGGTGCGGCCGGCTGGACCGCGATTCTGCGCGATGCGACGGAGATCGCCGATCTGCGCGCGGCGCTCGACGATGCGGCGGACCAGGCGGCGGCGCTCGAGATCGCCAAGAGCCGTTTCCTCGCCGCGGTCAGCCACGAACTGCGCACGCCGCTGAATGCGATCATCGGCTTCTCGGACCTGTTGCTGCACGAAGCGGTCTCCGGGCCGCTGCCGGTCAAGCAGGCCGAGCATGTCGGGCTGATCCGCGAGGCGGGCAATCATCTGCTGGCCGTGGTCAATTCGATCCTCGACATCTCGAAGATCGAGGCCGGCGCCTATTCGATCCACCCCGAGCCGTTCGAACTGAAGAGCGCGCTCGACCTGACGGTCTCGCTGCTCGAAAGCCAGGCCAGCGACAAGGGCGTCGCGCTAGCGATCGCGGAGCGCGACGAAATCGGCGAACTCGACGCGGACCAGCGCGCGGTTCACCAGATCCTGCTCAACCTCGTCTCAAACGCGATCAAGTTCACGCCGCAGGGCGGGCGCGTGACGCTGTCGGCCGCGCGGCAGGGCGAGCGCATCGCGATCATGGTCGCCGACACCGGCATCGGCATCGCGGCCGACGATCTGGCGGGGCTCGGGCGGCCGTTCGCGCAGGTCCAGAACGACTACACGCGCAAGTTCGAGGGAACGGGGCTCGGCCTCTCGCTGGTCAAGGGGCTGGTGGCGCTTCACGACGGCGACCTCGCGATCGAAAGCGCGCCGGGCGAGGGCACGACCGTGACCGTGAGTTTCCCAGCGCAGCGCGCCGCGAACCCCGTGACGCCCCTGACGACACCGAGCGCAAATGGACAAAGGACGCATGGCACGTTCCGCAAAATCGCGTAAGCGCAAGCAAAGCCCGGGGCTCCTCGTCGCCGGCTTGTCGGCGACCGGACGCGCGATTGCCGAACGGCCGGTCGGCGTCGGCGGCGTGACCGCGTTTGCGATCACCTTCGCCTTCGTCGCCGCCAATGCGATCTGGTATCAGCCGCACCAGCACAAGAGCGCGTTCTTCCAGACCCGCCACCTGCCGCCGCGCGAGCCGGCCGAACCGGTCGACGTAACGCGGCTGGAACTTGCGCCCGAACTCGACCTGCCGAACGAGGCGATGCAGCCGACGCCGCTGGCACGGCCGCAGGCAATGCCGCAGCCGATGACGGCGCCGGCGGCTTCGCCGCCCGACGCGCGGCAGGCGGTGGTGGCGGAGGTGCAGCGCGTGCTGGCGGAATTGAAGCTCTATACGGGCGCGATCGACGGGCTGACCGGCCCGCAGACGGACCAGGCGGTGCAGATCTACCGCCAGAAGCTCGGCCTGGCGGCCGATGGCGGCATCGACGGCGAATTGCTGCGCCATCTTGGTGCACGGACCGAGGTCGACGGCGAGGCGGAGGCGGTGGAACAGGCCGCGCGCGCGGCGACCGACCAGATGCAGACGGCGTCGGCACCCTCGGGCGGCGACCAGCTAGTGATGCGCATCCAGGCCGGCCTGCGCGCATTCGGCAACCAGGGCATCGACCTCGACGGCCAGGTCGGCCCGCGCACGGTGGCGGCGATCAAGGAATTCCAGAGCCTGTTCGGCCTGACCGAGACCGGCCAGCCGGACGACGCGACCTATGCCAAGATGAAGGAAATCGGGCTCACCGACTGACGGATCTGGCGATGCGCGTGACTTCAGACCTTTGGGTTTCGGCCATGCTGCGCAGGGTGTTCGCATCCGGCGGCTATGGCGCGGTCGTGCGGCGCGGCGCGACCGAGGCGGGGGCGATCTTCGTCGTCGTACGCTTGCGCTTCGGCGAGGCGACGCTCTACGCGCCGCGCGCGCAATCCGACTATGGCGGGGCGCGGCCGGATGAGCGGATGTTTTCAGCCGTGCTGGAAGCTGCCGACGATGCGGCGATCGAGGCGCGGCTTGAAAAGGAGCGGCGGTTCGATTCGGATCTGTGGGTGGTGGAGATCGAGGCGGACCAGCGCCTGGTGGACGAGCTTCTGTAGAAAATCCGTGGGCGGAAGGGCTTGTCCGGCTACGGCCGAGCGAAACCCTGCCGCGTTGCCGCGGGCGTCGCGGTTTCGGACATGTAGTCCTCGACGAATCCGCGGATGGTCGTAGCCGTCGCAAAGCGGTGGGGCTGGGCGGCGGAGGCGATGAGGTAGGCTTCTTCGGCCGTCAGGCCGAGGCGTTTCAGGACGGCCTTGAGCGCGGTCATCGTCGGGTCGGCGAGGAGGCCGGCGGCGGCGTGTTCGTCGATCGAAAAGAGGCTCGCCAGCGTGGCGCGCAGGATCGCGGGATTGCCGGAAAGGGCGGCGGCGCGCAGCTTGAGATAGGGCGTCGGCGCTTCCGTCCAGCGCGCTGGGCGCGTCTCGGCGGCGGGCACCATCATGGCGCGCAGCTTTTCGAGCGTGGCGGGGAGCATGGAGGTCGGCGCGGGCGCGGGCGCGGCTTCGGGGGCGGAGCGCGCTTTCAGCGACGCGATGAGATTTGCAATGCGCGGATCGAGCTCGCGCCGGCGCTCGATGGCGAGCGCGTGGCCGAGCCCGTGCCGGCCGATGAGCGCGAGGAGATCGATGTCGCGCAGCGCCGACGAGCGCACCAGGAGCGGTGCGCAGATGTCGACCGGCTCGTCGCAGAGCCGGCGCACCAGCGAGGGCGGCGGATTGAGGCATTCGGAGAGCGCCGCGGCGACGAAGCGCAGGGTCTCGCGCGTTGCATGGGAGAGGAGCGGGGTCGCCAGATCCTCGATCTGCGCGACTTCCTGGCGCGAGGGGCGCAGGATGGAACAGAAGGCCGAGACGGCCGCGCGCAACAGGCGGTCGGACTTGGTGCTTTCGCTGCTGGCGGCAAACTGCCGGAACTCGACGCTGGACACTGGATACGCCTGATCTTGCGGATACTCGAACACGCGGGGGAAAGCGTCGAACCCGAACGCCGGCCACCCACCATTCAACTTAGCGCAAATGCGTTATGCACTTATTAACCGTGGCCGCGGCATATCGGATTCGGAGGCGTTGCGTAGTGCTCCACAACCCGTGACTGCGAGCAACGACCATGGCGACGATTGTCAGGCTTCGGCCGAACACCCAAGCCCCCTTGCGACCCGCGCCGCCCGGCGGCGGGACGATCATCATCTTTCCGGGCGTGCGCTACGAGCGCCTGACAGACCCGCCGGCGCGCAAGCCGCGTGCCCGTCCGGGCCGCAGCAAGGCTATCTAAGACTGCAATCCAGACCGGCGAGATAGCGCGAGATGGTGGGTTCGAAGGTCGGGTCCGGCACGAAGGCGCGCACGACGACGATCCCCTCCTGGACCTCGGTTTCGACGAAGACGGCGGTGCCGAAATCGGCGGCCTGGCTGTTGCGCAGTTCGGTGAGCTGCGCCGAGGTCGCGACGAGGAAATCGAGCCGGCCCTCGTTCGACGTGCGGTCGTTGATCGAAAAGATGTTCTGCCCGGAGCGATCGTAGATCGACATCGACCAGTAAGGCACGTCGCCCTCGGCCTCAAGGTGGACGATGCCTTCCGACAGGTCGATGCGGCAGGCGGCCGCCTCGAACAGCGGATCGGGCAGATGGATCATGTTGCCGCCGGACGCGGGATCAATGCGGACGACCTCGTAGAAGGGCGCGCGGCTTTCGAGCCGGGTCCAGACGTCGCCTTCCGTCACATGCGGGATGATGAGGAGCACCAGCCCGTGGACGATGCCGGCGCCGACGAGGCCGACGATTATGGCGCGCAGCAAGCTACCCATTGCAGCGCTCCCGCACGATACGCGGCAAGGTGACCTCGGCGAAATCCGCCGAGCCGACAGTCGGCGTGTCGTAGACGGCGAGGACGAGACGGTAGGGGCCGTCCGCGCCAATCTGCAGCCAGTTGCCGGGGGCGGGATGGCGCGACAGGGCGATCGAGAACGAGCCGGACGAATCGCGCAATAAAGCGAGCGACTGCAACGTGTGCGGCGTGCCGGAAGCGCCGGGCTGGACGGCGTGCAGGGTCCAGAAGCGCGAGGCGGGGACGCTGCCGGTGACGACGTAGTCGCAGGCACCGCGCAGCGGCTGGCCGGTCGTGTCGCGCGCGGCGATGAACTGTGCGCCCTCGGCGACGCCGAGCGACAGCTTGCCCTCGCGCGCGAACCGCGCCTTGGCGTAAGGGTCGGCCTGCGGCGTGCCCTCGGTCGGATTGACGCTCCATTCGCCGATCGTCATCGCGCCGAAATCGGGAACCTCCTCCATCATCAGCCACACGCTGCCCGCGCCGCCGCCAAGGGCGATGACGAGCGTGAGCGCGGTGAGGAGGAGGGATTTCAGCATGGGGAGCGGCGGTCGGAAGGTCCGGTGAGTCGGGCGGCAAGGGGAATTGCCTGCCGGCATTTACACCAGACGGCGCGAGAAATCATGCGGATGTCAAAGTGCCGAGAGCGTTTCGGGCCTGTCGGGCAGGCGCACGACCGGCGCCTGGCGGAAGGCATCGGACATGTCGACGAGAAGCCGTGTCGTGCGGCCCGACAGGACGGCGGGGCGCTCTTCCTGCGCGGCCGCTGCATCGGCGGCCTGCGCGTCGTCGGTCTCGGCTTCGGCGACCAACTCTTCGTCGACGAAGGGATTCTCGATGCCGGGGATCGGCTTCAGCTCCACATTCTGGTGCGCATAGGTCATCAGGCGCTGCCAGGTCATCGCGGGCAGCGAGCCGCCGGTCATGTTGTCGGTGGGCGAGAAATCGTCGTTCCCCATCCAGACGGCGGCGGTGTAATTGCCGGTGAAGCCGACATACCAGGCATCGCGATAGGACTGCGTCGTGCCGGTCTTGCCGGCCGAGCGGATGCCGTCGAGCGCCGCCCGCCGGGCGGTGCCCCATTCGGGGATCTGGACGAGGATGGAATTGAGCGAGGCGAGCGCCTGCGGCGACAGGGCCGGCACGGGCGGCGGCGCGTCGCGGGAGAAGTCGTAGACGACGTCGCCGGCATGGGTGAGCATCTGGGTGATGCCGTGGCGCGTGCCGGCCACGCCGCCGGCGGCGAGCGTGTTGTAGGCGGTGGCCTGGTCCATGACGGTGAGGCTCGACGTGCCGAGCACCATGGTCTTGTGGGTGCTGATCTCCGATTCGACGCCCATCGCATAGGCGATGTCGCGGATCGGCGTGGTCGTCAGGTGGTCGTGCGCGAGGCGGACCGGGACCGTGTTGATCGAGCGGACCAGCGCCTCGGTCAGCGTCATGCGGCCGGAGAACTTGCGCGCATAGTTCTGCGGCGACCAGCCGCCCCAGTTGATCGGCGCATCGGAGATCACCGAATCCGGCGTGAAGCCCGCCTCCATGGCGGCGGCATAGACATAGGTCTTGAAGGAGGAGCCGGTCTGCCGCAGCGCGCGCGTCGCGCGGTTGAACTGGCTGCGGCCGTAGTCGCGCCCGCCGACCATGGCGCGCACCGCGCCGTTGCTCTCGATCAGCACGATCGCGCCTTCTGTGACCTTGTATTCGGAACCGTGCTGGCGCAGGTGGAACTCGAGCGATTCCTCGGCCGCGCGCTGCATGTCGAGATCGATCGTGGTGCGGGCGACGAGGGCGTGGGGCCCGTTCGCCGGCGCGTTCTTCTTGACCTCCTCGAAGGCCCAGTCGAGGAAATAGTCCGGGCTTTCGAGATTTGCGCGGTCGACGGCGGTCGCGGGACGCAGGCGCGCGGCGAGCACTTCGCCTTCCGACATCATGCGGCTGTCGACGAGGTTGTTGAGGACCACGTTGGCGCGGCCGCGCGCCGCAGGAAGGTTGATGTGCGGCGCGTAATTGCCCGGCGCCTTGAAGAGGCCCGCCAGCATCGCCGCCTCGGCGAGCGTCACGTCCTTGATGTGCTTGTCGAAATAGAAATCCGCCGCCGCCGTGATGCCGAACGTGCCGCCGCCCATATAGGCGCGGTCGAGATAGAGCTGGAGGATTTCCTTCTTGGTCAGGTTGGCCTCGAGCCAGAGCGCGAGGAAGGCTTCCTTGATCTTGCGCTCCATCGAGCGCTCGTTGGTCAGGAACAGGTTCTTGGCGAGCTGCTGGGTGAGGGTCGAGCCGCCTTGGACGACCGAATTGGCGCGCACGTTCTGCGACATGGCGCGGGCAAGGCCGATCACGTCGATGCCGAAATGCTCGAAGAAGCGGCGGTCCTCGGTGGCGAGCACGGCCTTGATGACGTGGTCCGGCATTTCGTCGACCGGCACGGAATCGCGCTGGATGATGCCGCGCTGGCCGATCTCGTTGCCGTAGCGGTCGAGGAAGGTGACGGCGAACTCGCCCTGGCTGCGCCAGTCGCGCGCGGTTTCCTCGAAGGCGGGCATGGCGAGCGCCAGCATGACGATCGAGCCGGTGGTGCCCATGGTGAAGGCTTCGCTCGACAGTTCGACGAGGCCCCGGCGCCAGCCGGTGACCTTGAAGCGGCGAAAGAAGATGGTGACGTTTTCCCACCGCTCACGCGCGCGAAAACCGGCTTCGTAGAGCGAGGAATCGATCCAGGCGTCGAGCGCGAGCAGGCGTCCAGGCCGCGGCGCCTTCCCTTTGCGAGCCGAAAACGGATTCTTCATTAGCCCACTGCGCCCAATGCCCGATCGCCCCCGCTCGACCTGCAACCAGGAAGCGAAGGCAGCACAACCCTTCAGTCGACGAGTGTCCTCCAAATCCCGGTCGGCTACAAGGGATGCGTCCGACTTTGGCACGGTATCGTGAATGGAAAAACTGCGGCGTCGCTATCGGGCAACAGTGGCCGTTGGGTGAGAGTGAATCCGTAAATAGGAAAATAGTCCTTGACACCGTGACGGTGCTTCTGTAGGTTTCGGGCATGGTCGCATTATTGCGGCTGGGGCGGGCGGGTGGCTCGCCGAAGATCATCTCACATCGATGCCGAGAGGGGATAAATGGGGAGCGCTGAGGGCGTTTTCGCCGCGATGCGGCATGTGCATGAGGGCGGGGAGGCTTCGCTGGAGAACCTGGCGATGATCGCGGGGCGGTCGTTGCGGATGGTGCGGATGCGGGCCGAGGCGGAGGGCTGGAAGCCGGTGGCGGCGGGCAGTTGGCGGAGCGGCGCCGGCGGATCGAAATACAGTATGACCGGCTGATTGCGGAAATCGAGCGGCTGACGCTGGGAAGCGAAGACGGGGAGGGACTGACCTTCGACAAGGCGCGCGTCGACACCATCATGGCGATGGTGCGGGCGCTGGAGAAAATCGGCGAAACCATGCGCTCCGACGAGGACGCAAAGGACAAGCAGATCAAAGACGATGCCGAACTTGCCGCCGCTCTCAAGCGGATCGACGACCGAATTCGCGAACTCGCCCGATATCATGCAGGACGGCTGGGCAGCGCAGAACCTGACGGCGCATGACGAAGCGCTGACGCGCGGGGAATGGGTGCGCCACTCGAACGGCGCGCAATATACGTCGAGGACGAGAAAGCCGACCTGGCTGGTGCTGGGCGGGCGTGGCGCGGGAAAGACGCGGCTCGGGACCGAATGGGTGAACGCGCTGGTGCGTGGTTTGCCGCCCTTCAGTTTCGGACGCAATCATGGCCGCATCGCCCTGATCGGCGAGACGCTGGGCGACGTGCGCGAGGTGATGATCGAAGGCGCTTCGGGCATCATCACGCAGGCGCGCGGCAACCGGCCCCGCTATGAGGCGGGGCGGCGGCGGCTGGTGTGGGACAGCGGCGCGGTCGCCCATGCGTTCTCGTCGGAAGACCCGGAAAGCCTGCGCGGGCCGCAATTCGACGCGGCCTGGTGCGACGAACTGGCGAAGTGGCGTCATCCGCAGGACTGTTTCGACATGCTGCAATTCGGCCTGCGTCTCGGCGAGCGGCCGGCGCAGATCATCACCACGACGCCGCGGCCGATCCCGCTGGTGAAGGCGCTGATCGCCGATCCGGACGTGACGGTGACGCGGCTGAAGACGATGGACAATCGCGACAATCTGGCGGCCGGCTTCATCGAGACGATCCGCAAGCGCTATGCCGGATCGCGGCTCGAACGGCAGGAGCTCGACGGCGAACTGATCGAGGATCGCGACGATGCGCTTTGGTCGCGCGCGCAGTTGGAGGGGGCGCGGATCAAGGGCCGGCCGGAGATGACGCGGATCGTGGTCGCGGTCGACCCGCCGGCAAGCTCGGGCAGCCGAGCGGATGCGTGCGGGATCGTGGTTGCGGGCTTGTGCGACGACGGACGGGCGGTGGTGCTGGAGGATGCGACGGTGCAGGGGCTGAAGCCGCAGGGCTGGGCAGCAACGATCGTCGAAGCCTATCACCGGCACGAGGCCGACTGCGTCGTCGCCGAAGTGAACCAGGGCGGCGACATGGTCGGTGCGGTGCTGTCGGCTGTCGATGCGAGCCTGCCGGTGAAGGCGGTGCGCGCCTCGCGCGGCAAGTGGCTGCGCGCCGAGCCGGTGGCCGCGCTCTATCACCAGGGCAAGGTGGTGCATGCGCGCCGCTTCGCCGAACTGGAGGACGAGATGTGCGATTTCGGGCCGCAGGGCCTGTCGAACGGACGCTCGCCCGACCGGCTCGACGCGCTCGTCTGGGCGCTGAACGAGCTTCTTCTGGGGCGCGGGCAGGAACCGCGCATCCGCAAACTCACCTGAAGGAACTGCCGATGGGATGGAAATGGCCTTGGGCGCGACGCCCTGAGGACGATGGCGCGCGGCTGGAGACCCTGTCCGCGAGCCTGTCGCCCGGTTTCGTCGCGCTGCACATGAACGGTGAGGCGGTGTGGACGCGCGGCGACTATGCGGCGCTCGCCCGCGAAGGCTTCATGCGCAACCCGGTGGTGCATCGCTCGGTGCGGATGATCGCGCAGGCGGCGGCGACCATTCCCTTTTTGCTCTACGAGGATGGCGAGGAACTGACCGAGCATCCGCTGCTCGACCTCGTCGCGCGGCCGAATGCGCGCCAGTCGGGCCCGGCCTTTCTCGAAGGTCTCTACGGGCATCTGATGATGGCCGGCAACGCCTATGCCGAACTGGTCGAGACGCCGTCCGGCGCGCGGGAACTGCATTTGCTGCGGCCCGACCGGGTGACGGTTTCGGCCGACCGCGCCGGATGGCCGGTGGCGCTGGAGGAGCGGCAGGGGGCGGCGACCCGGCGCGTGGGGCTGGGCCTTGGCGAGGGCGGCGGGGCGCATCATTTCGCGCTCTTTCATCCGCTCGACGACCATTACGGCTTTCCGCCGCTGCAGGCGGCCTTGATGGCGCTCGACGTGCACAATGCGACGGGGCGCTGGAACAAGGCGCTGCTCGACAATTCGGCGCGGCCGTCGGGTGCGCTCGTCTATGCGCCGAAGGAGGGCGGGAACCTCACCGACGACCAGTATGAGCGGCTGAAGGCTGAGCTGGAGGAGGGCTATACGGGCGCGGTGCGGGCCGGGCGGCCGCTGCTTCTGGAAGGCGGGCTCGACTGGAAGGCGATGGGGCTGACGCCCAAGGACATGGATTTCATCGAGGCGAAGAACGCGGCGAGCCGTGACATCGCACTCGCCTTCGGCATTCCGCCGATGATCCTCGGCATTCCCGGCGACAACACCTACGCGAACTACCAGGAGGCGAACCGCGCCTTCTACCGCCTGACCGTGCTGCCGCTGGTCGAGCGGATCGCGCAGGAACTCGGCGCCTGGCTGGCCCCGCGCTTCGGGCGGCGGTTGAGGCTGCACTACGACGCCGACCGGATCGAGGGGCTGGCGGCCGAGCGCGAGGCGCTTTGGGCGCGGGTTGGTGCGGCGGAATTCCTGACCGATGCGGAAAAACGTGAGGCGGCGGGCTACGGCCCGCGGCCGGTCGCGTGAAGGAGGGCGCGATGAACCTTGCCATGGAAACGGCCTGGCTTTGGCTGGCCAAGTTTGCCGGCGCGATCGCCGGTTCGGCGATCTCGGTCGCCTATGTCCTGCCGCGCGGACGGCGCGAGGCGGCGCTGCGCTTCACCGTCGGCGTCGTCTCCGGCCTGATCTTCGGTGGCGCGGCGGGGCTGAAGATCGCGTCCGAGCTCGACGTCGGATCGGCACTGGGCGCCTTCGAGATCATGCTGATGGGATCGGCCGCCGCGAGCCTCAGCGCCTGGTGGGCGCTCGGCCTCGTGATGCGGCTCTTCGACCGGGCGGATGGGAAGATGGAGCGGGGCGACAAGGGATGAGCATGGTGAAACTGGAGCGCAAGCTGGTCGACGTGGCGATCGACGGCGTCGACGAGACGGGCGTGTTCGAGGGTTATGCGAGCCTGTTCGACCGGGTCGACATGAGCCGCGACATCGTCGAGCGCGGGGCGTTCGCCAAGGCGCTGGCGAAGAAGGGGCCGGGCGGCATCCGGATGCTGTTCCAGCACGATCCGGCGCAGCCGATCGGGGCGTGGACGGCGATTTCAGAGGATGCGTTCGGGTTGAAGGTGCGCGGGCGGCTCTCGGCGGGTTCGGCCAGAGGGCGCGAGGTGCGCGAATTGATCCGCGACGGGGCGCTCGACGGGCTGTCGATCGGCTTCAAGGTGGCGCGGGGGCACACCGACCCGAAGACCGGCATCCGCCATATCCGCGAGGCGGATCTGTGGGAAATCTCGGTCGTGACCTTTCCGATGCAGGACGGCGCGCGGATCGCCAAGGGCGAGGCGCTGCCGACGATACGCGAATTCGAGCGCTGGCTGACGCGGGACGCGCAGCTCACGCGCAAGGAGGCGAAGCATGTGGTGGCGCATGGCTTTGCCAGTTTGAGGCGCGAGCGGGATGCCGCGCCGGATGCAGAGACGAGCCTGGCGGAGCGCATTCGCCGGGCGGCACGATCCCTCAATCAAAGGACCATTCTTCGATGAACCATTCCATCGAGACCAAGGCGGCGACCGGCGAGATCGGCGATGCCTTCGACGATTTGATGACGACGTTCGGCACGTTTCGCGAGGCCAATGACAGCCGTCTCGCGCAGATCGAAAAGCGCATGAGCGCCGACGTGATCACCACCGACAAGGTGGAGCGCATCTCGGCCGCGCTCGACCGCCAGCAGCGCGCGCTCGACGAGATGAGCCTGAAGCGGGCGCGTCCGAACCTTTCCGGCGAACGCGGCGCGGGTGTTGCGCTCGAGCACAAGCATGCCTTCGATACCTATGTCCGCGCCGGCGAGGACCGCACGCTGCGCGACCTCGAACAGAAGGCGATGAGCTACGGCTCGGGCCCGGACGGCGGCTATCTCGTGCCCGACGAGATCGAGACGGCGATCGGCGCGAGGCTGCGTGAGCTGTCGCCGATCCGCTCGATCGCGACGGTGCGGCAGGTGTCGGGCGCCGTCCTGAAGAAGCCCTTCGCCGTGAACGGTCCGGCCGTCGGCTGGGTCGGTGAAACGGCGGCGCGTCCGCAGACGGCGACGGCGGCGCTGCAGGAGATGCAGTTCCCGACCATGGAACTCTACGCCATGCCGGCGGCGACGGCGGCATTGCTGGAAGATTCGATCGTCGATCTCGGCGACTGGATCACGGCCGAGGTGGAGGTCGCCTTCGCCGAGCAGGAAGGCGCGGCCTTCGTCAATGGCGACGGGGTGAACAAGCCGCGCGGCTTCCTCGACTATGGGTCGGTGGCGGAAGGCGACTGGGCGTGGGGGAGCCTCGGCCATGTCGTGACCGGCGCAGCCGGCGCACTGCCGGCTGAGGATGCGTCGGACGTGCTGATCGACACGGTCTATGCGCTGAAGAGCGGCTATCGCCAGAACGCGAACTGGGTGATGAACCGCAGGACGCAGGCCGCGATCCGCAAGTTGAAGGACGCCGACGGCAACTATCTGTGGCAGCCGCCGGCGGTTGCCGGTGCGCGCGCGATGCTGATGGGCTTTGCGGTCGTCGAGGCCGAGGACATGCCCGATATCGGCGCGGATTCGACGCCGATCGCCTTTGGCGATTTCGGCCGCGGCTATCTCGTCGTCGACCGGGCGGGCGTGCGCGTGCTGCGCGACCCGTATTCCGCCAAGCCCTACGTGCTCTTCTACGTGACCAAGCGCGTCGGCGGTGGGGTGCAGGATTTCGACGCGATCAAGCTCCTGAAGTTCGGCACGGCGTAAGGGCAGGTCTTCTCCTGCCTGCCCGAACGACGTGCCCGGCCCCGGCAAGCGATTGCCGGGGCCTTCTTTTTCCAGACGACCGAGGTGGCGATGACCGCATTTCGAACGACCGGCCCCGAGGGCGAGCCGGTGACGCTGGCCGAGGCGAAGGCCCATCTGCGCCTCCAGCACGACAGCGAGGACGAACTGGTGACGAGCCTGATCCGCGCCGCGCGCGAGGAGGTTGAGGCGGCGACGGGGCTGGCGCTGATGGCGCAGACCTGGCGCAAGGTGCTCGACGCGCTGCCACGCGACCGGACGGTGCGTCTGGCACCGCATCCAGTGCGCGAGGTTCTGTCGGTGACGGTGTTCGGCGAGGACGGCGAAGGGTCGGTGGTCGATCCTGCAGGCTATGTCGTCGACGCGGTGTCACGACCGGCGCGGGTGCATTTCAAGGTGCCGCTGGCGCCGACGGCATCGCTGAACGGCATCGAGATCGATTTCGCGGCAGGCCATGGAGAGGCGGCGACGGATGTTCCCGACCTTTTCAAGCGGGCGGTGCTCGTTCTCGTGGCGCACTGGTACGAGTTTCGCGGGGTGCATGGCGCGGGCGACCAGCCGGTTTCCTATCCGGCCGGCTACGAGCGGCTGATCGCGCCGTTCAAGCGCAGGAGGCTCGCGTGATGGAGTTCATCGATCCGGGGATGCTGCGCACGGAACTGATCGTGGAAGACGCGATCGAAAGCGGGGACGGGGCGGGCGGCGTGGTTCGCGAATGGGTCGAGGTGGCGACGCTGTTCGCGCATGTCGAGCCCGTGCGGGCGCGGATGCGCTACGGCGCGGACCAGCGGCAGGTGGATATCACCCATCGCATCACCATGCGCCATCGCGCAGATATCTTCCGGCGAATGCGGTTTCGTCGCGGCGAGCGCGTCTTCGCCATCGAGACGATCACCGACCCGGATGAGACGGGCCGCTATCTCGTCTGCGAGACGCGGGAGACGGGGCGATGAAGGCGGCGATACGGACGACCGGCGACGATCTCGTCAGGAGCCTGCGCAGCCTGCTGCATGGCATGGCCGACGACGTCGCGTCGGGCTATCGTGGCGAACGGGAGCGCCGGACCGGCGAGGAGGCGGCGGATGACAAGCGCGGCACTTGAGCTTCAGCGGGCCGTCTTCGCGTCGCTGCAGGGGAATGCGGAGCTGGACGCCGCCATGGGCGAGGTCCGGCTCTACGACCAGGCGCCGGCCAATGCGAAATTCCCGTATCTGACCTTCGGGCGGACCAGCGTCTACGACTGGTCGACCGACACGGAAAGCGGCGCCGAACATCTCGTCACGCTGCATGTCTGGTCGAAGGCGCGCGGCAAGAGCGAATGCCATGCGCTGATCGAAATGGTGCGGGCTGCGCTCGACGACGCGGCGCTGGCGCTGGACGGACATGCGCTCATCCGCTTGCGGGCCGAGTATTCTGAAGTCCGCTACGAGGATGACAATGACGTCCATCACGGGCTCATCCGGTTTCGCGCGCTGACCGAACCGGCGACCTGAATTCACTGACATCGTTGAACATTTTACCTGGAGGCCTTCATGGTTGCTCAGAAGGGCAAGGACCTGTTGCTCAAGCTCGACCCGGACGGGTCGGGGATTTTCGTCACCATCGCCGGGCTGCGGACGAAGCGGCTGGCGTTCAATTCCGAGACCGTCGACGTGACGAACGCGGATTCGGCCGGGCGCTGGCGCGAACTTCTGGCCGGCGCCGGCGTGCAGCGCGCCTCGGTCAGCGGATCGGGGATATTCAAGGACCAGGCGTCCGATGCGCTGTTGCGCGAACGCTTCTTCGAGGGCGCGATCTCGGCCTGGCAACTGGCGATCCCCGATTTCGGCGTGATCGAGGGGCCGTTCCAGATCACCGCGCTCGAATATGCGGGCAGCCATGACGGCGAGGTGACTTTCGAGGCAGCGCTGGAATCGGCCGGCGCGCTGAGCTTCGCGGAGGCGGCATGAACGTGAACCATCGGCGCGGCGAGATCTGCGCGACGCTCGACGGGCGCGACTATCGGCTGTGCCTGACGCTGGGCGCTTTGGCCGAACTCGAAAGCGCGTTCGAGGCGCATGACCTCCGCGCGCTGGTCGAGCGGTTTTCGACGGGCAGGCTGTCGGCCGGGGATATGGCGACGATCGTGGGCGCGGGTCTGCGCGGCGGCGGCAATGGGGTGGCCGACGATGAGGTGCTGGCGATGCGGTGCGAGGGCGGGGTGACCGGCTTCGCCGCGATCGTCTCGGACCTCTTGACCGCGACCTTCGCCGGGGAGGCGGGGCCGGCAAACCCTTGACCGCCGCAGCAGCGCCGACGACCTGGTTTCCGTGGGACGACGTCCTCGAAACCGGCCTCGGCCTGCTGCGGCTGAAACCGGCCGAGCTTTGGGCGATGACGCCGCGCGAATTCGCCTGGTGCGCCGGGCTGAACCGTGCGGCCCGGTCAGCGCCTGCGCGCGACGATCTCGGCGCGCTGATGGCGCGCTTTCCTGATCTTTGAAGGAGACCTGCGATGGACGAGACGTTCACCGTGTCGATCGAGGCCGACACGGCGCCCTTTGCCGCGGCGCTGTCGAACCTCGAAAAGCTGTCGTCGCGCTTCGGCGACCAGTTGGGCGGGGCGCTGCGGGCGGCGACCGTCAGCGGACGCTCGCTCGACGACATCTTGCGCCGCATCGGCCTCAACCTGGCCGGCATGGCGCTGAGCCAGGGGCTGAAGCCGCTGAGCGGGCTGGCGTCGAGTGCGCTGAGCGGACTGCTGGGCGGGATCGTGCCGTTTGCGAAGGGCGGCGTGCCGGGCTCGCTCACGCCGTTCGCGCAGGGCGGCGTCGTCAATGGACCGACGCTCTTTCCGATGGCGCGCGGGGCCGGGCTGATGGGCGAGGCGGGCGCGGAAGCGATCCTGCCGTTGCAGCGTTCCGCGGACGGGCGGCTCGGCGTGGCGGCGAGCGGCGGAGGTGCCGTCAATGTCGTCTTCAACGTGACGGCGGCCGACGCGAACTCGTTCCGCAAATCCGAGGCGCAGATCACCGGCATGCTGGCGCGGGCGGTCTCGCGCGGCACGCGAACCCTCTAGAGGCGATGATGGACGCATTTCACGATGAGCGGTTTCCGACCGCGATTTCCTTCGGCGCGACAGGCGGGCCGGAACGGCGTATCGAGATCGTCACCATGACGTCGGGCGCGGAACGACGGAACCTGCGCCAAAGCCGCTCGCGACGGCGCTTCGACGCGGGCACCGGACTGCGCGCGCTGGACGATCTCGGCGAGATCGTCGCCTTCTTCGAAGCGCGGCGCGGGGCGCTTCACGCGTTCCGCTTCCGCGACCCTTTCGACCACAAATCCAGTTGGTTGGGTGACGACCCCGAATCGATGGATCAGGAGATCGGGGTCGGGGACGGCGAGGCCGCGACGTTCCAGCTCGTCAAGAGATATGGCAGCGGGACCGAGGCGTATCAGCGTGAGATCACGCTTCCGGTCGCCGGATCGGTGCAGGTGGCGGTCGACGGGTTCGCGGTTGGCATGAGCACGTTCTCCGTCGACACGATGACGGGTGTCGTAACGCTCGATGCAGCGCCGGCGGAGGGCAGCCTTGTGACCGCAGGATTCCTGTTCGACATCGCCGCGCGGTTCGACACGGACCGGCTGGAGGTCAGCCTTTCCTCGTTCAAGGCGGGGCAGATCCCGTCGATCCCGATCGTCGAGGTGTTCGCATGAGCGATCTGGCGACGACGGTTTGCTTCTGTTGGCGGGTGACGAGGAGGGACGGGACGGCGCTCGGCTTTACCGATCACGACCGGGCGCTTTCCTTCGACGGCACGGTTTTCGAGCCGCAATCGGGCTTCTCCCAGAGCGAGGCGCAGTCCTCGCTGGGGCTGGCGGTCGATACGGCGGAGATCGAGGGCGCGCTGTCTTCGGCGCGGCTTTCGGAAGACGAGATCGATGCCGGGCTGTTCGACGGCGCCAAGGTCGAGACGTTCCGCGTCGACTGGAACGCACCGGACGGGGCGGAACTGATCCGCATATCGGCCATCGGCAAGATCATTCGGCGCGACGGGGCTTTGGTCGCCGAGCTCGAAAGCCTGGTGCGCAATCTCGACCGGCCGGCGGGGCGGTATCTGCGGCGAAGCTGCGATGCGGAGCTTGGCGATGCACGGTGCGGGGTCGCGCTGGCGGGGTTCGCTGCGGCGGGGACGATCGTTTCGCGCGCGGGAACGGGAACCTATGTCGTCGCGGGGCTCGACGCCTTTGCGGATGGCTGGTTCGGCGGCGGGAAGTTGACGACCGAGGGACGAGCACATCGCGTGACTGCACATCGGCGAGGGACGGAAGGTGTCCTGATGAGTTTGGAGGGCGGCGACCTTGCGCCGGGACGTTCTTTCACCATCACGGCAGGATGCGACAAGGCGTTCTCGACCTGTCGAGACAAATTTGCCAACTCGCTGAATTTTCGTGGCTTTCCGCATCTTCCGGGCAATGACGTTGCCTATGGCTATGTCAGCGAGGACGGGGTGTTCGACGGCGGGGCGATCGTTCCATGAGGCGCAGCCAGGTCTTGATCGAAGCGCGGCGCTGGATCGGCACGCCCTATCGGCATCAAGGATCGCGGCTCGGTGTCGGGTGCGACTGCCTGGGGCTGCTGCGCGGCATCTGGCGCAGCCTCTACGGCCGCGAGCCGGAAGCGATGCCGGCCTATTCGCGTGACTGGGCCGAGGCGCGGGCGGACGAGCCCCTGCTGGAGGCCGCGCGGCGGCACATGGTCGAAGTTGCGGTCGAGGCGGCGATGCCGGGCGACGTTCTGGCTTTCCGCTGGCGCCGGCATCTGCCAGCCAAGCACCTCGCGATCCTCGCCGACGGCGAGACGATCATCCATGCCTATGAAGGCCACGCGGTGGCGGTGTCGCCGCTCGTGCCGGCCTGGCGGTCGCGAATTGCGGCGGCCTTTCAATTTCCAGACTGACCGGGGAACTTCATGGCGACAATCGTTCTGCAGGCTGCCGGGTCGTTTCTCGGCGGCTATCTCGGCACGTTCGGCGCGGCGATCGGCTCGGCGGCGGGTGCAATCGGCGGCTATCTCGTCGACCGCGCGCTGATCAACGGCTCGCAGCGCATCGAGGGGCCGCGGCTTTCGGGCATGCGGCCTTTCCAGGCGGAGGAGGGCGTGCCGCTGGCGCAGGCCTTCGGCACGACGCGGATCGCCGGCAATCTGATCTGGGCGACGCGCTTCGAGGAGGAGAGCCGGACCGAGCGGCAGGGCGGCAAGGGCGGGCCGAAGACGACGACCTACAGCTATTTCGCCAATGCGGCCTTCGCGCTGTGCGAGGGCGAGATCGCGAGCGTCAGGCGAATCTGGGCGGACGGCCGCGAGGTCGACCGCGAACGCTTCGACGTCCGCGTCCATCGCGGCGGCGAGGACCAGCAGCCGGACCCGCTGATCGCCGCGAAGCAGGGCGATGCGCCGGCCTATCGCGGCGTTGCCTATGTCGTGTTCGACCGGTTTCCGCTGACCGATTTCGGCAACCGCCTGCCGCAATTCCAGTTCGAGGTGGTGCGGCCGGTCGGGGCTTATCAGAATGACGTGCGGGCGGTGGCGCTGATCCCCGGCTCGACCGAATACGGCCTGTCGCCGGGCGAAGTGACGCGGGCGTGGCCGGGCGGCGAGACGGAGGCGGTGAACCGGCATGTGCTCCATGCCGGCAGCGACATCGAGGCCTCGCTCGACGAGTTGCAGGCGGTGTTTCCGAACCTGAAGCACGTGGCGCTGGTCGTAACATGGTTCGGCGACGATCTGCGCGCGGGGTCGTGCCGCGTTCGGCCGGGCGTGACGCAGGGCAACCCGGACGGGTTTTCTGAGGCGTGGTCGGTATCGGGTCTCGCGCGCGAGGCGGCCTATGTCGTCTCGCAGATCGGCGAGGCGGCTGCCTATGGCGGCACGCCGAGCGACCGGTCGGTGATCGACGCCATCGCCGAGATCAACCGGCGCGGGCTGAAGGTGACGCTCTATCCGTTCATCATGATGGACGTGCCGGCGGGCAACGCCTTGCCCGACCCTTATGGCGGCGCTGCGCAGGCGGTCTATCCCTGGCGCGGGCGGATCACCGCGATGCCGGCGCCGGGGCGGCCCGGGAGCCCGGACAGGACGAATGTGATGCAGGGCATCGTCGCGGATTTCGCGGGTGAGGTGGGGCCAGCGGATGTCGTCGCGGCGGGCGAAGGTGTCACATGTCTGCGGCCCGACGACTGGGGCTATCGCCGGCTGGTGCTGCACTATGCGCGGCTGGCGGCGCTGGCGGGCGGCGTCGATGCCTTCCTGCTCGGTTCGGAACTGCGCGGGCTGACGACGTTGCGCGACGGGGCGAACGGATTTCCGTTCGTCGGCGTGCTCTGCGAACTGGCGGGCGAGGTGGCCGCGATGCTGCCGCAGGCGCGGATCAGCTATGGCGCGGACTGGTCGGAATATTTCGGTCACCAGCCGGCGGACGGGTCGGGGGACGTGTTCTTCCACCTCGATCCGCTTTGGGCGCATCCGGCGATTTCGGCGGTGGGCATCGACAATTACATGCCCTTGTCTGATTGGCGGGACGGCGACGAGGCGGGCGGCAACCCGGATGGGTTCTCGTCAGCCAATGATCGCCGCGGCCTGCTTGAAGGCGTCTCGCGCGGCGAAGGCTATGATTTCTTCTACGGCTCGCAGGCGGACCGGATCGCGCGGCGGCGCACGCCGATCGGTGATGGAGCGTACGGCAAAGATTGGGTGTTTCGCTATAAGGACATCAAATCCTGGTGGGAAAACCCGCATTTCAATCGTGTTGGCGGCGTGGAACTGGCCGAGCCGACGGCATGGGTGCCGGGCTCGAAGCCGATCTGGATGACGGAAATCGGCTGTCCGGCGATCGACAAGGGACCGAACCAGCCGAACGTCTTTCCCGACCCGAAGAGCTCGGAGAACGCCGCGCCCTACTTCTCGAACGGCGCGCGCAGCGACATCGCGCAGGCGCGCTATTTCGAGGCGCAGCATGGGGCCTGGCAGCCGGGTCATCCGCGCTTCGACGGCGCGCGAAATCCGGTGACGGCGCTGGAAGGGGGGCGGATGGTCGATCCCGACCGGCTCTATGTCTGGGCCTGGGATGCGCGGCCGTTTCCGGCCTTTCCGACGCTCGGGGGCGTCTGGGCCGACAGTGCGAACTGGTTTCTCGGTCACTGGCTGAACGGGCGGGCGGGCGGCGTCGACGTCGCATCGCTGATCGCGACGATCATGGCGCGCCACGGCCTGCCGCTGCCGGACGTGCGCGACGTGCACCAGACGGTCGCGGGCTATGTCGTCGACGAGCCGGGAACGGCGCGGGCGGCGCTGCAGCCGCTGGTCGAACTGTTCGGCCTCGGCGTCAGCGAGCGGGGTGGCGCGATCCTTTTCCGCGATCCCGAGATCGTGGGCGAAATCGTCGATCTGGTCGACTTCGTGGACGACGGCGGCGTGGTGGTCGAGACGACCAGCGAGGCGGACACGCAGGTGGCGAGCGAGGTCGAACTCGCCTACCGCGATCCGTTTCGCGATTATCAGGCGGCGCAGGCGCGTGTCGCCGCGTCGCAGCCCGGTGCCGACAGCCGGTCGCGGCTCGGTTTTCCCGGAATGCTGGAGGAGGGGCAGGCCACGGCGCTGGCCGGGCGCTGGCTCGATCGACATCGCGCGGGGCGGGAGACGGTGAGCTTTGCCACGGTGCCAAGCGAACTTTCGACAGGGCAGGCCATGCGGTTGCCACAGCGGCGCGGCGACCGGCTGTACCGCGTCGAGACGGTCGAGGAGGGGCTGACGGCGCGGATCGTCGCGCGGCGCATCGGGCTGCGCGCGGCGAGCGGCTGGCAGGGCATCCAGCCGCCGGTACGCCAGACGCCTGCGCTGCCGGGCCCGCCCGACGCGATCTGGCTCGACCTGCCGACGGGGCCGGATGGCGGCGCGCCGGAGAATCAGTTCCGGATCGCCGCCAGGGCACGGCCGTGGCGGAGCCATCTCGTCTTCGCCTCGCCCGACGTGGCGGGTTTCAGGCAGCGGGCGCAGGTCGACCGGCCGGCAACGATGGGCAGGCTCGATGAGGCGGCGCCTTCGGGACGCAGCGGCCTGATCGATCGTGTCGCGCGCCTGCGGGTTCAGTTGCACGGCGGATCGCTCCAGTCGGTGGCGCTCGCCGACATGCTGAATGGCGCCAATGCCTGCGCGATCGAAAGCGCCGCTGGTTGGGAGATCCTGCAATTTGCCGTCGCGGACGAGATCGCGCCGGGGCTTTGGGAACTCTCCGATCTTCTGCGCGGACAACTCGGCACCGAGGACGCGCTTGGCGCGGGTGCGGAGGCCGGGGCGCGGTTCGTGTTTCTCGACCGGGCGGTCGCGGCAGCCGGTTTGCTGCCGAGCGAAATCGGCCGCGAGCTCAACTGGTGCTGCGCGCCGGCGGGCTACGATTTGTCCGATCGCTATGCAACGGGTGCGTTCCTGAGCGGCGGGGTGCGGGCGCTGACGCCGCTGTCGCCGTGCCACCTGCAATGCGAGTTGATGGGCGAAGCACTCATCTTTCGGTGGACGCGTCGTGGACGGATCGATGCTGATAGCTGGCTTTCGTCCGACATACCGCTCGGCGAGGCGGAGGAACGCTACCGCGCGGTGCTTCTCAACGGCGAAACGATCGTCGCCGAAGCCGAGACGACGCAGCCGCATTGGGAGGTGGCCGCGTCGTTGGTCGACTTCGCCGCAACGCTGCGCGTCAGCCAGGTCAGCCTGGCCGTCGGGCCGGGCATTGCGGCCTCGCGGACATTCCATTTCAACACCTAGGAAGGAAAGCATATGGACATCGAAAAACCCTGGTACACCTCGCGCACGATCTGGGCGTCGATCATCACGGTGGCGAGCGCCGGCGCGGCGGCGTTCGGCGTTCCGGTCGATGCGGTCGACAGCGCCGTTCTCACGGACACGGTCCTGCAGGCTGTGGCGGCGATCTCCGGCCTCGTGGCGATCTTCGGCCGGCTGGCCGCCACCACGCGGATCAAGTGAAAGCGCTGCAACTTCGCGCCTCGTTGTTCATTTGATGTTCAGCCCGCCTGTAATAGAACGTCACATATGAAGAACATTCGTATCCCGACCCTGGCATTGGCAGCATCGATGGCGTTGGGCGCAGTCGCGCCCGCGTCCGGGCTGCCGATGTTTTCTGCCGCTCCGGCGACGCCGCAGCGCATCCAGCTTGCGCAGGGCGACTGCTATGCGATCGGCCAGCAGATCGCGGCGCAGAATGGCGGCACGCTCGCCAAGGCGACGCCGGAAGATCGCGGCGGGCAGCAGGTTTGCGTGATCGTGGTGCTGGTGCCCGGCCAGGATGGTCAGCGCCCCCGACGTGCCGAATTCGTCGTGCCGATGTAGTCTGCGGCGGCGATTCGGAAATCGGACCAAGGGACGGGACTGAACCATGCGCATTCTGGTCGTCGAGGACGATAAGGATCTCAATCGCCAGGTCAGCGATGCGCTGGTCGATGCCGGCTATGTCGTCGATCGCGCATTCGACGGTGAGGAAGGTCACTTCCTGGGCGACACCGAACCCTATGACGCCGTCGTGCTCGATATCGGCCTGCCGCAGATGGACGGCATCTCGGTCGTCGAACGCTGGCGCCGCGACGGCCGCAAGATGCCGGTCCTGATGCTGACGGCGCGAGACCGGTGGAGTGACAAGGTGGCCGGCATCGACGCCGGCGCCGACGACTATGTCGCCAAGCCGTTCCATATCGAGGAAGTGCTGGCGCGCCTGCGCGCGCTGATCCGCCGCGCGGCCGGTCACGCCTCGTCGGAAATCTCCTGCGGACCGCTGCGGCTCGACACCAAATCGTCGAAGGCCGATCTCGGCGGCGTGCCGCTGCGGCTGACGTCGCACGAATTCCGGCTGCTCGCCTACCTTATGCACCATATGGGCGACGTCGTCTCGCGGACCGAACTGGTCGAGCATCTCTACGACCAGGATTTCGACCGCGATTCGAACACGATCGAGGTCTTCGTCGGCCGCCTGCGCAAGAAGCTCGGCGTCGACATGATCGAAACCGTGCGCGGCATGGGATACCGGATGCGCGAGCCTGCCGCATGAGCATCGACGGACCAGCGCTGCGATGATGCCGAGGCGCCTGCGGCTCGGCTCGCTGACCGTTCGCGTCATCGCGTTCTCGACGCTCTGGGCGCTTCTGACGCTCATCATCATCGCGACAGTCATTTCCACGCTCTTTCGCCAGGCGAGCGAGCGCGGTTTCGAAAGCCTTCTGTCGGCGCATCTCTTCAACCTGATCAGTACGGTCAGCGTCACCGAGGATGGGTGGTTGCAGGGCAATCCGAATCTCGGCGACCTGCGATTCACCATCCCGCGCTCCGGCTGGTACTGGTCGGTCGAGCCGATCTCGGACGGCTTGCGCGGCTCGCTGCAATCCATCTCCATGGTCGCGCCGGTCGAGGCGCCGACGACGGAGGAGGTGCCGTTCGACAGTGAATTTCAGCGGCGCTACGTGACGATCGGCATCGAGGACGAGTTCGTCGACGTCTATGAGAGCGAATTCGTGCTCGACGAGGACGAGCGCGTGGCGCGCTTCCGCGTCATGGGCAACCGCTCCGATCTGGAGGGCGAGATCGCCGATTTCGAGCGCCAGCTCTACATCTACCTGGCTCTGTTCGGCTTCGGCATGATCGCGATCAACGCCATCGCCATCTGGCTCGGCCTGCAGCCGCTTGCGCGGGTGCGCCAGGCGCTGGCGGAGATCCGATCCGGCAGTGCGCAGCGGCTCGACGGCAGTTTCCCGGCCGAGATCGCGCCCCTGGCCGACGAGACCAACGCCTTGATCGAGAGCAACCGGCGCATCGTCGAGCGCTCGCGCACGCAGGTCGGCAATCTCGCACACTCCTTGAAGACACCGCTGGCGGTGCTCCTCAACGAGGGGACCGCGATGGGCGGCCGGAAGGGCGGGCTGATCGTCGACCAGGCGACCGCGATGCAGTCGCAGGTCGAGCACTATCTGCAGCGCGCGCGCGTGGCGGCGCAGCGCGACAGCGTGCTCTTCCGCACGCCGGTCGTCGCGACGCTGGAACGGCTCGTGCGCGTTCTCACCAAGCTCAATCCGCATCTCGACATTTCCCTCGACGCACCCGACGACGAAATCGTCTTCAGCGGCGAGAAGGAGGATTTCGAGGAACTGGTCGGAAACCTCCTCGAGAACGCCACCAAATGGGGGCGGACGGCGGTGGCGGTCTCGGTGCGGCGCGACGGCGACGACAGGCGGCCGGGCTTCGTCCTGACCATCGAGGATGATGGCCCCGGCATTCCCGAGGACCAGGCGCGGCTTGCGATGAAGCGCGGGCAGCGGCTGGACGAAACCAAGCCCGGAACCGGGCTTGGCCTCGCGATCGTCTCCGACCTCGTCAAAGAATATGGCGGCTCGTTCGAGCTCGGCCGAGCGCAGGCGGGCGGGCTTCGGGCCGTGATACGTTTGCAACGCCAGCGCGACGAACTTGCCGATTAAGGGCCGCACCGATGACAAAGTTCGGCCAAGACCCTAGCTTAGAGCGACGGTATCAGTGCGTTCTGGATGGGACCCTTCAGCTTAAATGATCATCAGGTTGGCAGGAATTGTGGCTGCGGGATTGCTCCTGACGGGGTGCATGTCGTCGCAGTCGGACGGCAGCTCGACGCTGATCGGGGCGTTTGCGAGCCCGTTGCGCAGCGAGCAGCCGATGTCGGCGAGCATTGCCGAAGCGATGGCCGGAGGCCTGATCGGGCGCTCGCTCGGCGAGGATCTCGACCGCGGCGACCGCCAGCGGGCGCTGGAGGCGGAGTATCGCGCGCTCGAATATACCGCTTCCGGCGAGCCGGTCGCCTGGCAGAGCGGTGCGCGCCTTTCGGGGCAGGTCGTCGCTGCGCCGCCCTATCGCGTCGGTTCGCAGAACTGCCGGCAGTATACGCATACGGTGAGGCAGGACGGCGCCGAACGGGTCGGCCGCGGGACCGCCTGTCGCAACCCGGACGGAAGCTGGACGCCGCTCGCCTGACGCGGGCGGTACGAAAGGCCGCATCCCGGCGCGATTGGCAATCGGCCTGAGGGCCGATAGGAACGGGCATGCTTTTCTGGATCGTTGCCGCCGCATTGACCTTCGGGGCGTGCCTCTTGCTGCTCGCGCCGCTGGCGCGCGGCAATGCGGACGCGGCCGACGCGCGTGCGCACGAGATCGAGGTCTACAAGGACCAGCTTCTCGAGATCGAACGCGACATGGCGCGCGGCCTGATCAGTGCCGGCGAGGCCGAACTTGCGCGCGCGGAGATCGGCCGCAAGATCATCCGCCTGTCCGACGCGCATGATGCTGCGGAACCGACATCGCCGTCGCGGCCGCTCGGCCGCTGGATCGGCGCCCTCGCCATCCTGTCGCTGCCGCTGGTGAGCTGGGGGCTCTATGCCGCGACCGGCTCGCCCTTCTATCCGGGACAGCCCTTGCAGGCGCGGCTGGAGCGCGACCCGTCCGAGGCGTCGGTCGACGAGCTGATCGCGCGGGCAGAGGCGCATCTTGCGGCCAATCCCGACGACGCGCGCGGCTGGGACGTGCTGGCGCCGATCTATCTGCGGCTCGGCCGCTTTGCCGACGCCGCGACGGCTTTCGCGAACGCGTCGCGTCTCGACCAGCCGACCGCCGCGCGGCTTGCCGGCGAGGGCGAGGCGCTGGCGGCTGGCGCCAACGGACAGGTGACGGCGGACGCGCTGGCGCGTTTCGAGGATGCGCTGGCGCTTCAGCCCGACGATCTGCGCAGCCGCTACTTCGTCGCGCTGGCGGCGGAGCAGGCTGGAAACGGCGACGAAGCCCGCCGGCTATGGCAGGAAATGCGCGACGGCCTACCCGAGGGCTCGCCCTGGCACGGCGTCATAGCTGCCGCGATCGAGGGCGAGGCTGCGGGGGATGCGCAGGACGACCAGGTCGGCATGATCGAGAACATGGTGGCGAGCCTTGCCGCCCGGCTCGAGGCCAATCCGAACGATGTCGACGGATGGCAGCAACTGATCCGCTCCTACATGGTATTGGAAAGGCCGCAGGACGCGCAGGGTGCGCTCGAGCGCGGCCGCGCGGCGTTCGGGACGGCGTCGCCGGAAGCAGGCCATCTGGCGGCCTACGGCCTGTCGCTCGGCCTCGAAGTGGAACAGTGAGATGGCGATGACGCGCAAGCAGAAGAGACTGGCGGTGATCGGCGGCGCCTTCGCGTTCCTGGCGGTGGCGACCACGCTGACGCTCTTCGCGCTCGGCCAGAAGGCCTCGTATTTCTATACGCCCGCCGACGTCGCCGAGAAGGGCGTCGCGGCCGGCGAGCGCATCCGCCTCGGCGGGCTCGTCGCGACCGGCTCGATCGCGCGCGATGGCGGCACCGACGTCAGCTTCGCCGTGACCGACCAGATCGAGACGGTGACCGTCTCCTATAGCGGCATCCTCCCGGACCTCTTCCGCGAGGAGCAGGGCGTCATCGCCGAAGGCGCGTTCGACGCGTCGGGACGCTTCGTCGCCGACACGGTTCTCGCCCGCCACGACGAGAATTACATGCCGCGCGAGGTTGCCGACAGCATGAAGGCGCGCGGCATCTGGCAGGACGAGGAGTAGGCGCTCCATGATTGTCGAGATCGGACATTTCGCCCTCGTCCTCGCCTTCGCGCTGTCGCTGGTCCTCTCGGTCGTGCCGCTGGTCGGCGCGCGCATGGGGGATGCGCGGCTGATGGGCGTGGCGGAACCCGCCGCGCTGTCGATCCTCGCGCTGATCGCGCTGTCCTTCGCGGCGCTGACCGTCGCCTACGTCCAGTCGGATTTCTCGGTCGCCAATGTCTGGGAGAATTCGCATTCGGCGAAACCCATGCTCTACAAGGTCACCGGCGTCTGGGGAAACCACGAAGGCTCGATGCTGCTCTGGGTGCTGATCCTGGCGGCATTCGCGGCACTGGTGGCGATCTTCGGCCGCAATTTGCCGGCGACGCTGCGCGCCAACGTCCTCGCCGTGCAGGGCATGATCGCGGCCGCGTTCCTGCTCTTCCTGCTGGCAAGCTCCAACCCGTTCGAGCGCATCAACCCGCCGCCGATCGAGGGTCAGGACCTGAACCCGATCCTGCAGGACATCGGCCTCGCGATCCACCCGCCGCTGCTCTATCTCGGCTATGTCGGCTTCTCGATCTGCTTCTCCTTCGCCGTCGCCGCGCTCATCGAAGGGCGCATCGACGCGGCGTGGGCGCGCTGGGTGCGGCCGTGGACGCTGGCGGCATGGGCAGCGCTGACAGGCGGCATCGCGATGGGCTCCTACTGGGCCTATTACGAACTCGGCTGGGGCGGCTACTGGTTCTGGGACCCGGTGGAGAACGCGTCGTTCCTGCCGTGGCTTTCCGGCACGGCCTTGCTCCACTCGGCCATCGTCATGGAAAAGCGCTCGGCGCTGAAGATCTGGACGGTGCTGCTCGCCATCCTGACCTTTTCGCTGTCGCTTCTCGGCACGTTCCTCGTGCGCTCCGGCGTGCTCACCTCCGTCCATGCCTTCGCGACCGATCCGACGCGCGGCGTCTTCATCCTGATGATCCTCGTCGCCTTCATCGGCGGATCGCTGGCGCTGTTCGCGCTGCGCGCCTCGTCGCTGACGGCGGGCGGCGTCTTCCATCCGATCTCGCGGGAAGGGGGGCTGGTCCTGAACAACCTCTTCCTGACGACGGCGGCGGCGACGGTTCTCGTCGGAACGCTCTGGCCACTCCTGGTCGAGGCCGTCTCGGGCGAGAAGATTTCCGTCGGCGCGCCGTTCTTCAACATGACGTTCGGGCCGCTGATCGTGCCGCTCTTGCTGGCCGTGCCGTTCGGGCCTTTGCTCGCCTGGAAGCGCGGCGATCTCTATGCGGCGAGCCAGCGGCTCTTCGTGGCGTTCGGCCTGTCGCTGGCGATCGCGCTTGCCACCTTCTTCATCGTCGACCGCGTCAGCGCGCTCGCGGCCTTCGGCATCGCGGTCGCGTTCTGGCTGGTCTTCGGGGCGCTGACCGATCTGGCGCTGAAATCAGGCGTCGGCAAGGTGTCGCCTGCGGTCGCGCTGCGACGCTTCGCCGGCCTGCCGCGCTCCGTCTTCGGCACGTCGCTCGCTCATGCCGGGCTCGGCCTGACGACGCTCGGCATCGTCGCCGTCAGCGCGCTTGAGGTCGAGCGGATCGCGGTGATGCAGCCGGGCGATGCGATGGACGTCGCAGGCTACGAATTGCGTTTCGACGGGATTTTCCCGTTCGAGGGGCCGAACTACACGGAAGAGCAGGGCCGCTTCACCTATTCGGACCGCTCCGGCCGCGAGCGCGGCGAGATCGTCTCGGCCAAGCGCTTCTATCCCGCCCGCCAGATGCCGACGACCGAGGCCGGCATCGCCTCGCGCGGGTTCAGCCAGCTTTACGTCGCGCTCGGCGACCGTGCGCCGGACGGCGGCATCGTCGTTCGGGCATGGTGGAAGCCGCAAGTGCTGTTCATCTGGATCGGCTGCGTGTCGATGATGCTCGGCGGCGCGATCTCGCTTCTGGATCGGCGCCTGCGCGTCGGCGCACCCGCGGCGCGGCGGGCAAAACCGGCGCGGCCTGCGGTGGAGCCGGCCGAATGATCGCGCGCTGGCTGCTTTTCGTCTGGCTGGCGCTCGGCGCGGCGAGCGCCCACGCGGTGCTGGCGCCGAACGAGATGCTGGACGACCCGGCGCTGGAGGCGCGGGCGCGGGCGCTTTCGGGCGAACTGCGCTGCATGGTCTGCCAGAACCAGTCGATAGACGATTCCGACGCCGAACTTGCGCGCGACCTGCGCGTCCTGGTACGCGAGCGCATCGCCGCCGGCGACAGCGACGACGCGGTGATGGACTATGTCGTCTCGCGCTATGGCGAGTTCGTTCTGTTGCGACCGACCTTCACGGCACGCAACGCACTTTTGTGGGGGATGCCGGTGATACTGCTCGCTGTCGGCGGCGGATTCCTGGTTTTCTCGGCGCGCCGCCGCAAGACGGTGGCGGCCGGCCTCAGCGACGAGGAGACGCGCAAACTGAACGGCATTCTGGGCCGTTCGGACTGACATTACGAAAGTTTCATGCTGAGGAAATGGCGCCGTAATGTCGCCGGGCCTATCTCTCGTCCATCAGGTGCCGTCGAGCACCAATGTTTCTTCCGCGAGGATTTTCATGATGGACGCCAATCACACTTCCCCGATCAAGACCCGCAAGCGCCGCCTGTTCGCAACGGCCGCATCGCTCGCGATTGCCGGCGCCATCGGCTTCGGCGCCGTGACCACCGGCACGCTGCCGGTCAATGCCGAGGCGGTGCGCGTGGAGACCACGCAGCAGAATCCCGGCTTCGCCGATGTCGTCGAGCGCGTGTCGCCGGCGGTCGTTTCGGTGCGCGTCGATTCGGAAGTCGCGCCGGTGTCGGATCGCGGCCAGGGCGGCTCGCCGTTCAGCGTGCCCGGCTTTGAGGATCTTCCCGAGGATCACCCGCTCAACCGCTTCTTCCGTGAGTTCCGCGGCCCGGACGGCCAGTTCGAGAACCGCCGCGGCGGGCCGCGCGAGCGTGACCGCCAGCAGGCGCGTCCGACCTCGCAGGGCTCTGGCTTCTTCATTTCCGAGGATGGCTATGTCGTCACAAACAACCACGTCGTGCGCGGCGGCTCGGCCTTCACGGTCGTTCTCGACGACGGCTCCGAGCTCAAGGCCGAACTCGTCGGCACCGACCCGCGCACCGACCTGGCCGTGCTGAAGGTCGATGCCGACCGCGAGTTCACCTATGTCGCCTTTGCCGACGACAGCAACATCCGCGTCGGCGAGTGGGTCGTGGCGGTCGGCAACCCGTTCGGCCTCGGCGGTTCGGTCACCGCGGGCATCGTCTCGGCGCGCGGCCGCGACATCGGCGCCGGCCCCTATGACGACTTCCTGCAGATCGACGCGGCCGTCAACCGCGGCAATTCGGGCGGCCCCGCCTTCAACCTGAACGGCGAAGTGGTCGGCATCAACACCGCCATCTTCTCGCCCTCGGGCGGCAATGTCGGCATCGCCTTCGCCATCCCGTCCTCGACCGCCGAGGGCGTAATCGCGAGCCTGATCGAGAATGGCGCCGTGACGCGCGGCTGGCTCGGCGTGCAGATCCAGCCCGTCACCGACGACATCGCCGAATCGCTCGGTCTTGAAAACGCGCGTGGCGCTCTCGTCAGCGAGGCGCAGGCCGATGGCCCGGCGCTCGAGGCCGGCATCGCCGCGGGTGACGTCGTCACTGCCGTCAACGGCCAGGAGGTCGAATCGCCGCGTGAACTGGCACGCCTGATCGCCAATCTGACGCCCGGCCAGGACGTCAAGGTGGACGTCTGGCGCAATGGCGAGACGCAGCAGATCGATGTCGAACTCGGCACGCTGCCCGGCGACGACCAGCTCGCTTCGGCGCAGCCGTCGCAGACCTCGCCTTCGGCCGATGTCGCGCTCGCCGATTTCGGCCTGACGGTGGTGCCGGCCGAGGACGGCAACGGCCTGCTCGTGACCGATGTCGACCCGGACAGCGCTGCCGCCGAGCGCGGCATCCAGGCGGGCGACGTGATCGCCGCGGTCAACTCGCAGCCGGTCAAGTCGTCCGACGATGTGTCGAAGGCCGTGTCGTCGGCGGAAGAGGCGGGCCGCAGCGCCGTGTTGCTGCAGGTCAGCCGCGACGATGCCAACCGCTTCGTCGCGCTGCCGATCGGGCAGGGCTAAGTTCGAAGGTCCAGGCCACCGCGCGGCTTCAGATGCTCCGAGACTGCGCGATGGCTGGACGTTGGGCCGGTTGGCGTCCACAACTAGCGGCCGGTTCCGGCGACGGCGGGTCCCCATCACCCGCCGTCGTTTTCATATCCGAAAGTGACAAGCGCCGATGAAACTGCTGGTTATCGAAGACGATCGCGAAGCGGCCGAATATCTCGAGAAGGCGTTCGACGAGGCCGGCCATCTGGCGCACATCGCAGCCGATGGCGAGACCGGCTACACGCTGGCCAGCTCCGGCGACTATGACGTGCTCGTCGTCGACCGGATGCTGCCGCGGCGCGACGGGCTGTCCGTCGTCGCGGGCCTGCGCGCGCGCGGCAACGACACGCCGGTCCTGATCCTCTCCGCGCTCGGCGAGGTCGACGACCGTGTCACCGGCCTGCGCGCCGGGGGCGACGACTACCTGACCAAGCCCTACGCTTTTTCGGAACTTCTCGCGCGCGTCGAGGTGCTGAAGAAACGCGGCGGCTCGAAGGATGTCGAGACCGTCTACCGCGTCGGCGATCTTGAGCTCGACCGCCTGTCGCATTCCGTCAAGCGCGCCGGAAAGGAGATCACCCTGCAGCCGCGCGAATTCCGCCTGCTCGAATATCTGATGCGGCATGCGGGGCAGGTGGTGACGCGCACCATGCTGCTCGAAAACGTGTGGGACTATCATTTCGACCCACAGACCAACGTCATCGACGTCCATATCTCGCGTCTCCGTTCGAAGATCGAGAAGGAGTTCGACACGCCTGTCCTGCACACGGTGCGCGGCGCCGGCTATATGCTCAAAGCGTGATGCTGGGCTCCATCTCCGCGCTGATGAAGACGACGGCGGCGCGGCTTTCCGCGCTCTATCTCCTGCTGTTCGCGATCTGCGCGGTCGGGCTCGTCTTCTACATGGGCTCGCTGACGATGCGCATGCTGACCGGCCAGATCCAGGACACCGTCTCCGAAGAGGTGCTGAGCCTCGGACGCGCCTACCAGCGCGGCGGGCTGACGACGCTGGTGCGCGTCGTCGAGAATAGGTCGCGCCAGCCGGGCGCCTATCTCTACATCATCGCCGATCCGACGGGCCGCATCCTCGGCGGAAACGTGCGCAGTCTCGAGCCGCAGGTGCTTGCGGCCGAAGGCTGGACCGAGCGGCCGTTTTCCTATGAGCGCTACGGCGAGACCGATGCGCGCGGCGCGGACGTGCCCGCCGCGCGCGAGGGCCCGCACATGGCGATGGCTGTGGTCGTGCGCCTGCCCAACCAGATGATCTTACTCGTCGGCCGCGATCTCGGCGAGCCGGAACGCTTCGGCAACGTGATCCGCCGCGCCCTGATCGTCGCCTTCGGCATGATGGGCCTCGGTGCGCTCGTCATCTGGTTCCTCGTCGGGCGGCGGGCGCTGAAGCGCATCGACAATATTTCGGACGCCAGCCGGCGCATCATGGGCGGCGATCTTTCGGGTCGCCTACCGGTCGCCGGCGCCGGCGACGAATTCGACCGCCTATCGCAGAATCTCAACGAGATGCTGGCCCGGATCGGCGCGCTCAATGAAGGTCTGAAACAGGTCTCCGACAACATCGCGCACGACCTGAAGACGCCGCTGACCCGACTGCGCAACCGCGCCGAGGCGGCGCTCGCCAGGGACAACGCCCCGCAGCACCGCGCCGCGCTGGAGGCGACGATCGCCGAATCCGACCAGCTCATCCGCACCTTCAACGCGATCCTGATGATCAGCCGCCTGGAATCCGGCTATTCGGCCGAGCACACGGCGGCGATCGACCTTGCCGCCATCGTGGCCGACGTGGTGGAGCTTTACGAGCCCGCGGCCGAGGAAGTGGGTGTCGCATTGTCCGCCGATGCGCCGCATGAACTCAACATCACCGGCAACCGCGAATTGATCGGCCAGTCTCTGTCGAACGTCGTCGACAACGCGATCAAGTATTCCGCCGGGTCGGGTAATGCGCCCAGTGTGCGCGTGACCGCGGAGCGCAAGGGCGGGGAGATCGTCGTTTCCGTCTGCGACACCGGCCCGGGCATTCCGGAGGAAGAACGCACGCGGGCGACGGAGCGCTTCGTGCGGCTGGAGCAGAGCCGGTCGCAGCCGGGTTCGGGCCTCGGCCTGAGCTTGGCCAAGGCCGTGATGACCTTTCACGGCGGACGGCTTGAATTGTCGGGCGAAAACCCTGGATTATGCGCCTCCATGATCTTCCCGGCAGGCGATTCCCCAACTCCATGACCAAAAGCGACGCAAACAGCCCGACCACATTGCAAGCATTCGGGCGCGCGTCGCTCAAACCGCTCCGGCCGGACAATGCCGCCGAACTCGTCGCCGACTTCATCGAAACGGCGAAGCGCGACGAATGCGCGGCGCTGGCCGATGCGATCAAGGCCGACAAGGGGGTTGCCGCGTTCCTCGGCGCGGCCTTCGACCTCTCGCCCTTCCTGCGCGATGCGGGACGTCGACGCCCGGCGATCCTCGAAGCGCTGATCGCGACGCCTCTGGAACAGCGATTGCCGGCGATCCTTGCCGAGATCGGCGCGTCAGCTTCCGCGACGGACAGCGAAACCGGTTTGATGAAATCGCTGCGGCTCCTGAAGAGCGAGGCGCATGCGCTGCTCGCGCTGGCGGACCTTGCCGGCATCCATTCCGCCGAGCAAACCGTGCGCTGCCTCAGCGACCTGGCCGACGCCTGCATCGGCGCGGCGATCGACTTCCTGCTGGTCGAGACCCACGACCGTGGCGCGATCAGGCTGCCGGACCGGGCGAAGCCTGGCAGGGGCTCAGGGCTCGTCGTGCTCGGCATGGGCAAGCTCGGCGCGCACGAACTCAACTTCTCGTCGGACATCGACCTGATCCTGTTCGTCGATGTCGAGGCCGAAGCGATCCTCGATCCGCTCGACGCGACCGACCTCTTCTCGCGCCTCGCGCGCCGGCTGGTGCGCATCCTGCAGGACCGCACCGAGCACGGCTACGTCTTCCGCACCGACCTGCGGCTGCGCCCCGACCCCGGATCGACGCCGCTCGCGATCCCGACCGAGGCGGCGCTAAATTATTATGAAAGCCGCGGCCAGAACTGGGAGCGCGCGGCGATGATCAAGGCGCGCCCGCTCGCCGGCGACATCGCGGCCGGCAAGGCCTTCCTCGCCGAACTGACCCCCTATATCTGGCGCAAATACATGGACTTCGCGGCGATTGCCGACGTTCATTCGATCAAGCGCCAGATCCATGCGCACAAGGGCCATGGCGAGATCGCGGTCAAGGGCCACAACGTCAAGCTGGGGCGCGGCGGCATTCGCGAGATCGAGTTCTTCGTCCAGACCCAGCAATTGATCGCCGGCGGACGCTTCCAGGAACTGCGCGGCCGCCAGACGGTGGCGATGCTCGCCGTCCTCGCCGAACGCGGCTGGATCGGCGCGGAGGCGCGCGACGCGCTCGCCAGGCAATACTGGTTCCTGCGCGATGTCGAGCACGCGATCCAGATGGTTGCCGACGAGCAGAACCATGTGCTGCCCGAAGACGACGAAGGCTTGCGCCGCATCGCGCTGATGCTCGGCTTTGCCGACGAGGCGGCGTTTTCGGAGGCGTTCCGGGCGTCGCTGCAACTGGTCGAAAAGCACTATGCGGCGCTGTTCGAGACCGCGCCGCAACTGTCGCGCGGGGTCGGCAATCTCGTCTTTACCGGCGATGTCGACGACCCGGATACGCTGCAGACGCTTTCCGAACTCGGCTTCGAGCGGCCAAGCGACATTGCGCGGCTGATCCGCACCTGGCATTTCGGCCGCTACCGCGCGACGCAATCGGCCGAGGCGCGCGAGCGGCTGACGGAGCTGACGCCGGCGCTTCTGGAAGCCTTCGGCCAGACGAAGCGCGCCGACGAGGCGATCCTGCGCTTCGACGAGTTCCTGAAAGGGCTGCCCGCCGGCATCCAGCTCTTCTCGCTGTTCCAGTCGAACCCGTCGCTCCTGAAGCTCTTGGCGACGATCATGGGCGCCGCGCCGCGCCTCGCCCAGATCATCACCCGCCGTCCGCACGTCTTCGACGGGCTGCTCGATCCGGGGCTCCTCTCCGAACTGCCGAACAAGGCCTATCTCTCAGAGCGCCTCGACGGCTTCCTGACGGGCGTCGAGCTGCATGAGGAACTGCTCGACCGGCTGCGCATCTTCGCGGCCGAGCAGAAATTCCTGATCGGCATCCGGCTCCTTTCCGGCGCGATCGACCATCGCCGCGCCGGCAAGGCCTTTTCCGACCTCGCGGACCTCACCATCGGCTGCGCGCTGGAGGCGGTGCAGGCGGAATTCGCGATCCGGCATGGTGCCGTTGCGGGCGGCAAGGTCTGCATCGTCGGCATGGGAAAGCTCGGCAGCCGCGAACTGACGGCAGGCTCCGACGTCGATCTGATACTGCTCTACGACCACGACGCGGACGCCGAGGAATCCGACGGCGAAAAGCCGCTCGCGCCCGCGCATTATTTCACACGGCTGACCCAGCGCCTGATCGCGGCCGTCTCCGCGCCGACCGCTGAAGGCGTGCTCTACGAGCTCGATCTGCGCCTGCGCCCCTCCGGCAACAAGGGCCCGGTCGCGACCCACATCGACGCCTTCGCCAAGTATCAGCGCGAGGAGGCTTGGACCTGGGAGCACATGGCGCTGACGCGCGCCCGCGCCGTCGCCGGCGACGAGGACCTGATCGCGGCCGCGAACGGCCATATCGCCGACGTGCTGGCCGCCAAGCGCGATGCCGCCAAGGTGCGGGCGGATGCGGGCGAGATGCGCAAGCTGATCGCCAGCGAAAAGCCGCCGCGCGACATCTGGGACGTCAAGCTCGTCTCGGGCGGGCTGATCGACCTCGAATTCATCGCGCAGGTGGCAACGCTGATTGGCAAGGTCGAGGGCGCGGAGCACACGGCGTCCACGGTCGAGACCCTGCAGCGCCTGTCGCCGGACTTCTGCGAGCCTGCCATGCGCGACGAACTCGTCACCGCGCATGAGCTGTATTCGGCGCTGACCCAGATGCTGCGGCTGTGCCTGACGGGTCCGTTCGAGCCGGACGACGTGCCGCCGGGCTTGGCCGATCTTCTCCTACGCACCACCGACCTGCCGGATTTGAAGGTGCTCGAGGCGCATCTGATGGACACGTCGAAGACGGTGGCAGGGCATTTCAGGAAGCTGATCGGGAAGTGACGACCGGGGGGACAGTAGCGGAGAGCCTCGAAGGCGTCATTCCGGCCGAAGTCCGAGCGCAGCGAGGCAAGAGCCGGAACCCACTCCGTGAGTTTGACGGTTACGGAATGGGTTCCGGATATCCGATCGTCGCTGCGCTCCGATCCGCTTCCGGAATGACGCCTGGCTGCCGGTTGCCTTACGCCGCCTGCTTCACCGTCACCTGCTCCCGCGCGGGGATGCGCACCGAGACGATGGTGCCGACGCCTTCGTTCGAGCGGATCTTCAGCGCGCCGCCGTGGAGTTCGGCCAGCGAGCGCGAGATGGCGAGGCCGAGACCGGAGCCGGTGTGGTTCTTGGAGAACTGGTTCTGCACCTGCTCGAAGGGGCGGCCGAGCTTTTTCAGCGCGTCCTTCGGAATGCCGCAGCCCGTATCCTCGATGCTGATGACGACCGAATTGCCGATCTTGCGGGCGCGCATGGAAATCTTGCCGCCTTCGCCGGTGAACTTCACCGCATTGGACAAGAGGTTCAGCATGATCTGCTTGACCGCGCGGCGGTCGGCGAAGAGCTCCATCGTGTTGGAGATCTTGGTCTCGACATTGATCTGCTTCTTGGCCGCCTGCAGCGCGACGACGCGGATCGCCTCGTCGATGAGCGGGTTGAGCTCGATGCCCTCGCGGTCGATCGAGAACTGGCCGGCCTCGATCTTCGACATGTCGAGAATGTCGTTGATGACACCGAGGAGATACGCTCCCGACCCGTGGATGTCGCGGATGTATTCCTCGTACTTGTCCGAGCCGAGCGGGCCGAACAGGCGCGAGGACATCAGCTCCGAGAAGCCGATGATGGCGTTGAGCGGCGTGCGCAGCTCGTGCGACATGTTGGCGAGGAATTCGGACTTGGCTCGGTTGGCGGCCTCGGCGCGTTCCGTTTCCTTCATGTATTCGCGGTTGAGTTCGACGAGTTCGCGCGTGCGCTCGCCCTCGGCCTTGCGGGCCAGCGACAGGTCGTGGATCGTCGCCATCAGGCGGCGCTCGGAATCGACCAGCTTTTCCTGGTTCTGCTTGATCGGCGTGATGTCGGTGCCGACCGAGACGGTGCCGCCGTCGCGCGTGCGCAGTTCGTTGACCTGCAGCCAGCGCCCGTCTCCGAGCTGGCGCTCATAGGTCGCGCCGCCGGCAAGGCCGCTGGAATTGGCAAGCTTGCGCTCATGCGCGAAGGCCGTCATGCGCTTGGCGATCGTCTCGCGGCTGGTGCCGGGGAAGACGTCGGCGTCCGACAGGCCGTGATCCTTCTGGAACTTCGAATTGCACATGATGAGATGCTGGTTGGCGTCCCACAGCACGAAGGATTCGTTGATGTTCTCGATGGCGGTGCGCAGGCGAAGATCTGCCGTCTCGGAGCGCTGGGCGAGGTGGCGCTGCTCGGTGATGTCGACGGCGATGCCGACGAGGTGGATGTCGGCGGCGTCGGGATCGTTGACCTGCGCCTTCGCCCTGATCCACACCCAGCCGCCATTGGCGTGGCGCATGCGGAAGATCTGGTCGAACTGGTCGGTTTCGCCTTCGGCGACCCGCTGCGCGATCGCCATCAGGTCGCCGTCCTCGGGATGGATGATCTCGGAGATCGAGCCGAAGGACAGCATGCCCTCGCAGGGCTCGTAGCCCAGCATCTCGTACATCGAGCGCGACCAGTGCATGCGCCCGCGGGCGAGATCCCAGTCCCAGATGCCGCAGCGCCCGCGCGTCAGCGCCATATCGTTGCGCATCTTGGCTTCGTCGTAGATGCGGTCGGCGGCCTCGGCGCGCGCGGCCTGCGTGAAATAGGCGTAGAGGACGACGAGCAGGACGCCGGCCGTTAGCACGAAGAGCGTGACGTTGAGCGCCAGCGACTTGCGCCATTCCTCCAGCACCGTATCGCGCGAGATCAGCGTGAAGGCGGCGCCCGTGCGCCCTTCGAGGAGTTCGGCCGCCGCGAACCAGCTTTCGCCCGAAACCGTGACTTCCTGCACGCCGGCGCGCTGGCCGAACATGAAGAGCGGCTGGCCGTCGACGATGAGGTTTTCGAGCGACTGGCCGACGAGCTGCTGCTGGCCGGTCGTCGCAACGATCTGGAAATCGGCGTCGGTGATCACCAGCACCTGCGCGTCGGCGATGACGGAATGGCGCGTCGTGTCGCGCAGCACGGCTTCGGAGATCAGCCGGTCGGGCGCGGCGTCGCCATGGCTGGTGCGCATCGCGTGGTAGACCTGGCTGGCGGTGAGGCCGAGCAGACCCTTCGACGTCGCCTCGAGGTCTTCCTTCCAGGCGAAGAGCGACAGCGAGCGCATCGCGGCGATGAGGAGCAGGAAGCAGATGACGAGGGTGGGGATCGAACGGCGCAGATAGGGCTCGGCGGCCAGAAGCCGCTTGTAGGCCGGTGCGGCAATGAAGCGCGCATGACCCGCGAGGCGAACCTTCTTCTGACGCGGCCTGCGCCAGGTAAAGAGTTGCCCTGCGGCCGCGCCCCACGCGTCCGTTAGTGCCATCGATGGCTCCCCGAATTTTCAAACTTGCGAATCGATCCGGCAACGCCGCACTTCCGAATCGTCTATAAGGAATCAGAGCCGATTCGCGCTGTCCAGAGCGTGCGGCCAAATCTTGATAAATTATTGACGCGTTGATGGTGCCCGTTAGGCAAGCGTTCGGTCGACGATGTCCTTCAGGTCCGTCGAAAGGCCGGGAATGGCGGCGATGCGCGCGAGTTCCCCGCGTGCCAGTTCCTGTCGTCCGGGCTCCAGCGAACGCCAGGAACGGAAGGCGGTGGCGAGCCGCGCCGCGACCTGCGGATTGCGCTTCTCGACCTCGATGATGCGGTCTGCGAAGAAGCGGTAACCGGCGCCATCGGCCCGGTGGAACCCGGTCTGGTTGGAGCTCGCGAAGGTGCCGATCAGCGAGCGCACGCGGTTCGGATTGCCGATCGAGAACGCGCCGTGCCGGGTGAGCTTCTCGACGCGGGAAAGGGCCGCATCGCCCGGAATGGTCGCCTGGATCTGGAACCACTTGTCGAGCACCAGCGGATTGTCCTCATAGCGCGTCTCGAAATCGGCAAGCGCGGACACGGTTTCTTCTGAGGCCGGGAAGCGGTGGGCGAGGACGGCGAGCGCGGCCGCGCGCTCGGTCATGTTGGTCGCATCGCGGTACTGGCCGGCCGCGAGATCGGGCGTGCCCTGCGCTGCCGAGGCGTAGTCGAGGAGGACGTTGCGCAGCGCGCGCCGGCCGGCGCTGGCCGCGTCCGGCGAGAATGAATCGGTGTCTTCGAGTTCGCCGTAAAGCCCTTCGAATGATTCACGATTTGCCGCTGCGATCGCGTCGACGAGCGCGTCGCGCGCGGCATGGATCGCGTCGGGATCGATGTTCGAGCCGATCTCGCGCGCGACGTCCGCCTCGCTCGGCGGCGTCAGTGCGAGCGCGCGGTAGGCGGGCTCGAGCGCATCGTCGGCTGCGATGGCGCCGAGGACTTCGGCAAGCCGCCCGGCCATGTTGCTTTGCGGGGCAGGGGTCCGGCTCGTTTCGATCAGATGATCCGACAGGAGCCCGTTCAGCGCCTGCCAGCGCGCGACGAGGTCGCTGTCGTGCCGGGCGAGAAACAGCCGGTCCTCGACGCTCTGCTCGCTCGCCAGCGTGATCGGGGCCGAGAAGCCGCGATTGAGCGAGATGGCTGGGCGCTCGGATAGTCCTGTGAAGCGGATCGTCTGCCGGCGCTTCTTCAGGTGGATCACGCCATCCGCAAAACCGGAGGCATCGGCAGGTGCAGCGTCGAGATTGCTTCCGTCCCTGCCGACGAGACCGACGGCGAGTGGGATATGCATGACGCGCTTGCGGCTTTCGGACGGCGTCGGCGGAACCGATTGCTCGATGTCGAGCGAAAGTTCCCCGCGCGCCTCGTCATAGGTGCTGGAGACGCTGACATGCGGCGTGCCGGCCTGGTGATACCAGAGCGCGAACTGCGAGAGGTCGCGGCCGGAGACGTCCTCGAACACCTTGAGGAAGTCCTCGATGGTGGCCGCATCGCCGTCATGGCGCTCGAAATAGAGGTCCATGCCGCGTCGGAATGTCTCGGCGCCGAGGATGGTGCGGATCATCCGCACGACTTCCGAACCCTTCTCGTAGACCGTCGCCGTGTAGAAGTTGTTGATCTCCCGATAACGGCGCGGGCGCACCGGATGGGCGAGCGGCCCCTGGTCCTCGGGAAACTGCAGCGACTTCAGCGTGCGCACCTCGGCGATGCGCTTGACCGCCCGCGAGCGCATGTCGGCGGAGAATTCGTGGTCGCGGAAGACGGTCAGCCCTTCCTTGAGGCAGAGCTGGAACCAGTCCCGGCAAGTGATTCTGTTGCCTGTCCAATTGTGGAAATACTCGTGCGCGATGATCGCCTCGATATTGGCGAAATCGGCATCGGTCGCGGTCTCCTCGTCGGCAAGGACGTATTTGTCGTTGAAGATGTTGAGGCCCTTGTTCTCCATCGCGCCCATGTTGAAATCGGACACGGCGACGATGTTGAAGACGTCGAGATCGTACTCGAGGCCGAAGACCTCCTCGTCCCACGACATCGAGCGCTTGAGCGCGTCCATCGCGTAGGCCGCGCGCGCTTCCTTGCCCTTCTCGACATAGATGCCGAGCTCGACGGTGCGGCCCGAACGGGTGGTGAAACTGTCGGTGATGCGCCCCAAATCGCCGGCGACGAGCGCGAAGAGATAGGAGGGCTTGAGATGCGGGTCGTGCCAGACGGCATAGTGCCAGCCATCTTCGAGATCGCCGCTTTCGACCGGATTGCCGTTGGACAACAGGATCGGCGCGGATGCTTTCGGCGCCTCCACGCGCACCGTATAGACGGACATGACGTCCGGCCGGTCGAGGAAATAGGTGATGCGGCGAAAGCCTTCCGCCTCGCATTGCGTGCAGTAGACGCCATTCGACAGGTAAAGCCCCATCAGCGCCGAATTGGCCTCAGGGGCGAGTTCCGTCTCGATGACGAGCGAGAACGGACCTTTCGGCAGGCGGGCGATGGTCAGACGGTCGGGCGTCGCCTCGAAGCCTCCCGCCGGCAGTTGCGTGCCGTCCAGCGTCAACGACAGAAGCTTCAGCCCGTCGCCGTCGAGGACGAGCGGCGCGTCGAGCGCGGCATCCTCGCGCCGTTCGAGGTCGAGCGTCGCGGTGACGCGCGCATGGGACGGGTCGAGGCGGAAGACGAGGTCGGTCGCGCGGATGGCGTAGTCGCTCGGGCGATAGTCCTCGAGACGGTAGACCTTTCCGGTGTCGATCGTCATGGCATGCCCCTGGATATGCGGAAACGGTCGGCCGCACTCCGCGAGAATTGATCGGCTGGCCGGTCTTTACACGATGCTGGCCCTCGACAAAACTGTTCGCCCGCGCCAGTTCACTGGCAATCTCCCGAAACGATCCGGAAAGTTTTCCATGAATGTGATGACGCCGAAGTTCGGAATGGGTGCGCCCGTCCGTCGCCTCGAAGACGATGCCTTCATCCGGGGGCAGGGCCGCTACACCGACGATCTGACGCGGGAGGGCGTCCTCCACGGTTTCGTCCTGCGCTCGCCGATCGCCAAGGGCTCTTTTACCATCGGCTCGACGGAGGCGGCACTGGCAAGCGAGGGCGTCCGCCTGGTGCTGACCGGCGCTGCCCTCGCCCATCTCGGCGCGCTGCAGACGGTGGCGATGCAAAAACAGCCGGACGGCACCCGCGCCCCGGCGCGCGACATCCCGATCCTCTGCGCCGGTGAGGTCGCCTATGTGGGCGACGCGGTCGCCTTCATCGTCGCCGAGACGCGCGCGCAGGCACAGGACGCCGCCGACCTCCTGGAGATCGACTTCGAGCCGGAAGACGCGGTATCCGACATCACCGCCGCGCTTGCCGATGGCGCTCCCGCCGTCTGGGAGGAGCGGGCCGCGAACATCGCCTTCGAATACAAGATGGGCAAGGCGGACGAGACGGACGCGGCCTTCGCCAGGGCCGCCCATGTCTCGCGCATCGAGTTCCGCAACAACCGGCTCGTCTCCAACTACATGGAGCCGCGCGCGGCGCTCGGCGAATGGATCGAAGGCGAAGACCGCTTCACGCTGACGACGGGCTCTCAGGGCGTCCATTCGATGCGCCGCACGCTGTGCGACCAGGTGTTCCGCATCGGCCACGACAAGCTGCGCGTCGTCACGCCCGATGTCGGCGGCGGCTTCGGCACCAAGATGTTCACCTACCGCGAATATGCGCTCGTGCTGGAAGCGGCAAAGCGGCTCGGCCAGCCGGTCAAGTGGACCAGTGACCGCACCGAGCACTTCCTGACCGACGCGCACGGCCGCGACAATCTCGCCATCGCCGAGATGGCGATGGACGGGGACGGACGTTTCCTCGCGCTGCGCGTGAAGACCGACGCCAATATGGGCGCCTATTGCTCGCAGGTCGGCCCGTTCATTCCCTGGATCGGCGCGACCATGGCGACCGGGGTCTACGACATACCTGCGCTCGACGTCACGATCCGCGGCATCTACACCAACACCACGCCCGTCGACGCCTATCGCGGCGCGGGGCGGCCCGAAGCCGCCTTCCAGCTCGAAAAGCTGGTCGACCAGTGCGCGCGCGACCTGAACCTTGCGGCCCCCGAAATCCGCCGGCGCAATTTCATCCGCCCCGAGCAATTCCCCTACACCACCGCGACCGGCCGCAAATACGATGTCGGCGAGTTCGACGGCCACATGACGGCGGCGCTGGAACGCGCCGAATGGGACGGCTTCGATGCGCGCAACGAGGAGGCGAAGTCGAACGGCCGCATCCGCGGCATTGGGATGGCGACCTATGTCGAGGCCTGCGCCTTCGCGGGCTCGGAGCCGGCCCATGTCGAACTCGGCGCGGACGGAAACCTGACGCTTTCGATCGGCACCCAGTCGAACGGGCAGGGCCACGCGACGGCCTACGCACAGTTCGTCGCCGAAAAGCTCAACGTCGACATCTCGCGCATCAAGGTCCACCAGGGCGACACCGACCGGCTGGACAAGGGCGGCGGCACGGGCGGCTCGCGCTCGATCCCGCTCGGCGGCGTCTCGGCCGCGCGCGCCGGCGAAGACCTCGCCGAGAAATTGAAGCGCATCGCGGCCGACGAACTGGAAGCCTCGCCGGCCGACATCGAACTGATCGACGGCACCGCGAAGATCGTCGGCACCGACCGCGTCATCGACTTCGCCGGCATCGCCCGCGCGGCCAAAAACGAATCCGATCTCAAAGGGTTCGGCGAGTTCGTTCAGGATGAGGCGACCTATCCGAACGGCACGCATATCTGCGAGGTCGAGATCGATCCGGACACCGGCGAGACGCAGATCGTGCGGTACACGATCGTCGACGATTTCGGTGCGACGGTGAACCCGATCCTGCTCGCGGGGCAGGTCCATGGCGGCGTCGTGCAGGGCATCGGCCAGGCGCTGTGCGAGGAGGCGATCTACGGCGAGGACGGCCAGCTCGTCACGGCAAGCTTCATGGACTATGCCGTGCCGCGCGCCGACGATTTCCCGAACTTTCACTTCGAGACCCGCAACGTTCCGTCCACCACCAACGCGCTCGGCATCAAAGGTGCGGGCGAGGCGGGCACGATCGGCTCGACGCCCGCCGCGCTCAATGCGGTGACGGATGCGCTCTGGCGCGCCTACGGGATCGGCCACATCGAAATGCCCGCTACGCCACAGCGCGTATGGCAGGCGATAATGGCCGCGAAATAGGTTAACTGGAGAAGCGATTTTCGATTCGGCGCGGCGGTGACGCCGCCGCGCATTGGTGGCGAAGAGACGGATGAACAGACAAGAGGTGGAGGCCCTTTACGCGGACAAGAATCCGCTGACCGGCATTCTGCTCAAGGTCGTTTCCGTCGGCACCTTCGTCGCCATGGCCTCGCTGATCAAGGCTGCGGGCCGCGTGCCGGCGGGCGAGATCGTCTTCTTCCGCTCCGCCTTCGCCATCCTGCCGATCCTGATTTTGCTCGCCTGGCGGCATGAGCTGCGCTCGGCCTTGAAGACGACGCGGCCCGTCAGCCATGTCGCGCGCGGCCTCGTCGGCGTCACCTCCATGGCGCTCGGCTTCTTCGCGCTGACGCGCCTGCCGTTGCCGGAAGCGATCACGCTCAACTATGCGCAGCCGCTCCTGGTCGTGGTCTTCTCGGCGCTCTTCATGGGCGAGGTGGTGCGGCTCTTCCGTTGGAGCGCGGTCGTCGTGGGGCTCGTCGGCGTTGTCATCATCTCGTGGCCGAAGCTGACGCTCTTCACCAGCGGCTCGCCGATGGGCAATGACGAGGCGCTGGGCGTCACGGCAGCGCTTCTGGCGGCGGGCGTCTCGGCCATCGCCATGCTGCTCGTACGCCGCCTCGTCCACACCGAAAAGACCGCGACCATTGTCCTCTGGTTCTCGCTGACATCGACCGTGGCGGCGCTCGGCACCATCCCCTTCGGCTGGGATGCGCTCTCGGCGACCCAGACCGCCTGCCTCGTCGGCGCCGGCATCTGCGGCGGCGTCGGCCAGATCCTGATGACCGAAAGCTACCGCCACGCGCCGATGTCCACCATCGCGCCGTTCGAATACACGTCGATGATCCTCGGCATCGCGGTCGGCTACTTCGCCTTCGGCGATCTGCCGACGATCTATACGCTCGTCGGCGGCACCATCGTCGTCGGCGCGGGGCTCTTCATCATCTGGCGCGAACAGCGCCTCGGCCTGAAGCGCGGCCAGGCGCGCAAGGTCACCCCGCCGGCCTGACCTGCGCCCGCAGGAAGGCGGCCGTCGCCTCGTCGGCCGGGAAGAAGGACTCGATCGCAAGCTCAGACAGCGAGATGTCGAGCGGCGTGCCGAAGACCGTGATCGTCGAGATGAAGGTGAGCACTTCGCCGTTCATCTTTACCCTCAGGGGCACGGCGATGTCGTTGCCGTCATGCGGCAGCGATTTCGATACGCCCGGCTGGCCGGGATAGGCGGAGAGTTCGGCCAGAAGCGTCTCCAGCCGCTCGTCGCCCGACGCCTCGACCTGGCGCTTCAGCCGCTCGAGCAGATGCGCCCGCCACGATGCGAGATTGAGGATGCGCGGCGCGAACCCCCTGGGATGAAGGCTGAGCCGCAGGACATTGACGGGCGGCTGCAGCAACGCCGCATCGGCGATGTCGGCGAGGAACGGGCCGATCGCGCTGTTGGCGGCGATCATGTTCCACTGGTTGTCGACCGCGATCGCCGGATTGGGCTCATGCCCCTTCAGCACCTGCTCGACCGCCTGCATGGCCGGCGCGAGCGAGCGGTCGTCGAGCTTGCGTTCGCCGAAGCCCGGCGCGAAACCCGCGGCGAGCAGCAACTGGTTGCGCTTGCGCAGCGGGATGTCGAGCTGTTCGGCGAGCCGCAGCACCATCTCGCGCGAGGGCTTGGCGCGCCCGCTCTCCATGAAGCTCAGATGCCGCTGCGAAATCTCGGCCTCCATGGCGAGGTCGAGCTGGCTGAGGCGCCGGCGCGTGCGCCATTCCTTGAGGAGATCGCAAAAGGGGGTGTCGTCGAGGTTCGTCTGCATGGCGTGACATTATCCGCGGGAACGCATCGCCGCCATTACCCCACGGGTAATCGCATGACCGCAAGCGCCGCGTTGCCGTCGAACGATCGCACGCTATGCGCCGGCCGGCTCCGCGTTGCCTCAGCCTTGCTGCAGCACTTTCAAACGCACCTTGATCTCCAGAAGGTCGCGCCAGGCGAGCTTCTTGTGCGCCGGGTTGCGCAGGAGATAGGCGGGGTGGAGGAGGGGCATCGTCGGGATTGCAAGGCCGCTCGCGGTCTTGTGCTCCCGCCATGTGCCCCTGAGGCGCGTGATGCCCTCGCTCGTATCGAGCAGGATTTTCGAGGACGGCCCGCCGAGCGCGACCAGCACCTTCGGTTGGACGAGTTCGATCTGCCGCTCGATGAACGGACGGCAGATTTCCGTTTCGATCGGCGTCGGCGTCCGGTTGCCGGGCGGGCGCCAGGGAATGACGTTGGTGATATAGGCGCTGGTCCGGTCAAGCCCGATCGCGGCCAGCATGCGGTCGAGCAACTGGCCGGACTTGCCGACGAAGGGCCGGCCTTCGATGTCTTCGTCGCGCCCCGGCGCCTCGCCGACGAACATGATGTCGGCCTCGCCATTGCCATCGCCGAAGACGAGGTTCTTGGCGGTGAACTTCAGATTGCAGCCGTCGAAGCGTTCAAGGCAGGCGCGCAGATCGGCAAGCGACGCCGCCTCGCGCGCCATCAGCCGCGCACGCTCGCTCTGGCCCTCGTCGGGAACGGTCGCCTGAAGGCGGGCAGGGGAGGCTGGCACGGCTGCATAGACGGCCGCGCGCTGCGGATCGACTGGCGCAGGGGCGGCAGCGATTTGCGTCTCGACGCGCGGCGGCTTAGCCGGCTCCACCGCCGCGAACCGATCGACCGCCTCGTCCATGAGCGCCTCGTCCACGCCGCTGTCGGCGTAGAAGAGCAGGAGCTCGCGCAGGTTGATCGTATCGGCCATCGGTCCTCTATAGCGATCCGCGACGGCGCGGCCAAGCGCACGCACAATTGACGTTTACGTCAACGGAATATATTTCTACGAGGCGGCCTGTCGCATCGCGCCAGATATGGTTTCGCTCGCGAAACCGATGCGATAAGCACGCATTATGACATCAGGCAGCGCCTCGAGCGGCGCGACCGACGGCACACGAGCGGGGAGAGCGACATGAGCGAAGTTGAACGCGAGAGCATGGAATTCGACGTGGTGATCGTGGGCGCAGGCCCGGCCGGTCTCGCCGCCTCGATCCGCCTGAAGCAGCTCAACCCCGATCTTTCCGTCGTCGTCCTGGAAAAGGGCGCCGAGGTCGGCGCGCATATCCTTTCGGGCGCAGTCGTCGATCCGATCGGCATTGACCGGCTCCTGCCCGAATGGCGCTCGGAGAGCGACCACCCGTTCAAGACGCCGGTGACGGACGACCAGTTCCTGCTGCTCGGCCCGGCGGGTTCCGTGCGCATCCCGAACTTCCTGATGCCGCCCTTGATGAACAATCACGGCAATTACGCGGTCTCGCTCGGCAATGTCTGCCGCTGGCTAGCCGGCCACGCCGAAGCGCTGGGCGTCGAAATCTATCCGGGCTTCGCCGCGGCCGACCTCATCTACGATGACGCGGGTGCGGTTACCGGCGTCGTCACGGGCGACATGGGCGTCGAGCGCGACGGCACGCACGGTGCGTCCTACGCGCCCGGCATGGCGCTCCTCGGCAAGTATGTGCTGATCGGCGAGGGCGTGCGCGGATCGCTGGCCAAGAAGCTGATCGCGAAGTTCGACCTTGCGAAGGATTCCGAGCCGCAGAAATTCGGCATCGGCCTGAAGGAACTCTGGCAGGTCGCGCCCGAGAAGCACAAGCCCGGCCTCGTCCAGCACTCCTTCGGCTGGCCGCTGAACTCGAAGACCGGCGGCGGCTCGTTCCTCTACCACCTCGAGGACAACCAGGTCGCAGTAGGCTTCGTCGTGCACCTGAACTACAAGAACCCGTACCTCTCGCCCTTCGAGGAATTCCAGCGCTTCAAGACGCATCCGGCCATCCGCGACACGTTCGACGGCGCCAAGCGCGTCTCCTACGGCGCGCGCGCGATCACCGAGGGTGGCTACCAGTCGGTGCCGAAGCTGACCTTCCCCGGCGGCGCGCTGATCGGCTGCTCGGCCGGCTTCGTCAATGTGCCGCGCATCAAGGGGTCGCACAATGCGGTTCTGTCGGGCATGCTCGCGGCCGAGAAGGTCGTGGACGCGCTAGCCGGTGGCCGTTCCCATGACGAACTTACCGCCTACGAGGCCGAATGGCGCGCCAGCGACATCGGCAAGGATCTGAAGCGGGTGCGCAACGTCAAGCCGCTCTGGTCGAAGTTCGGCACCTGGATCGGCGTCGGCCTCGGCGGGCTCGACATGTGGACGAACCAGCTCTTCGGCTTCTCCTTCTTCGGCACGCAAAAGCACGGCAAGCCGGACTACGCCGCGCTGGAGCCCGCCGACAAGCATTCGCCCATCGCCTATCCAAAACCCGACGGCGTCCTGACCTTCGATCGCCTGTCCTCGGTGTTCCTGTCGAACACCAACCACGAGGAAAGCCAGCCGATCCATCTTCAGGTGAAAGACCCGGAGTTGCAGAAGCGCTCGGAATACATGGTCTTCTCCGGACCCTCGACGCGCTACTGCCCGGCGGGCGTCTACGAATGGGTCGACGCCGACGGCAACGGCCTGACCGGCGGCCCGGCTTCGCCGACGAAGGGTGGCGAGGTCTCGCACTCCGAGCCGGATGCGCGCTTCGTCATCAACGCGCAGAACTGCGTCCACTGCAAGACATGCGACATCAAGGACCCGAACCAGAACATCAACTGGGCGCCCCCGCAGGGCGGCGAAGGGCCGGTCTATCCGAATATGTGATGGCGGCCCGGCCGGGCGTCATCCCGGCCGCAGTCGGGCAAGCGAGACGAAGAGCCGGGACTAATTCCGTGCCCTCCAAAGTCACGGCATGGGTCCCGGATATGGTCTCGTCGCTGCGCGCCGATCCTATCCCGGGATGACGCGGTCGCGTTACTTCGCCATAGCCTGCAGCACATCCGCCTTCGGCTCCTGCGGCAGCAGCGAAAACTCGACCAGCACCGGCAGGTGGTCGGAACCGACCGCCGGCAGCGCGCGCGCCTTGCCGACGACGACGCCGCCCTTGGCCATGATCTGGTCGATCGGCAGGCCGATCCATGGCCGCAAGGCATCGGGCAGTCGGCGATCGAGATAGGTCGGGCCGATGCCGCGCACGACGTGAAGGCCGCCGAGTTCGGCCGTGCGGCGCACCGTCTGGCTCCACGGCACGGCGTTGAAATCGCCGGCGAGGATCGCGCTGTCGGCGAGGTTCGGCAGATCGTCCTCGATGCGCGACAGGTGCCAGTCCTGGCCGAACGGCCACGGCCATCCGAGATGCATCGCGACGACGCTCGCGCGCCGGCCGGCAAAGTCGATCTCGACATTGGCGAACGAACCGCGGTCGCCGCACGCGTCGGCGGGGTCGGAGACGAACGGCCGGCGCGAAAGGATCGCGACGCCGCCGATATGGGTCGGCGGCGGGCAGACGATGCGGTGGGGATAGGCCGCGTCGAGCACCGCCAGCCGGTCGGCCCAGACGTCGGAGACTTCGGTCAGCGTCACGACGTCGGGCCGGTGCGCGCCGATGGCGGAAAGCACCAGTTCCGGCGTTTCGTTGTCATAGCGCAAGTTCAGGTGCATCAGCCGGAAGACGGGCATGGAGGCCGAATCGAGGTCGGCGACCAGCCCGGCCTTGCGCGCGGACGGGTCGGAAAAGTCACCGAGCGTCGTCCAGATCGCGCCGATGCCGAGCAGCGCGGCGAACGTCGCCTCCGGCCAGTAGCGCAGCGCCGCCAGGGGCAGGACTGCGATCAGCAGCAGCACCGCAAGATGGATGCGGAAATGCGAGAAGGAATCGAGCGCCGGATGAAGGCGCCCGAGAAAGCCGAAGGTGAGCGCCCCTGCCAGGGCAAGGACGCATCCGAGCGCGGCAAGCCGGAGGAGAAGCGACCAGTCGATACGCATGTCCTTCTTACTGGAAGGCGGTTTCGGAGAAGCTGCGCAGCTTGCGCGAATGCAGCTTTTCCGGCGCCATTTCAGCCAGCTTTTCGAGCGCGCGGATACCGATCGTCAGATGCTGGGCGACCTGGCGCTTGTAGAAGTCGGTCGCCATGCCGGGCAGCTTCAGTTCGCCATGCAGCGGCTTGTCGGAGACGCATAGCAGCGTTCCGTAGGGCACGCGGAAGCGGAAGCCGTTGGCGGCGATTGTGGCCGATTCCATGTCGAGCGCGATGGCGCGGCTTTGCGACAGGCGCTGCACCGGGCCGCGCTGCTCGCGCAGTTCCCAGTTGCGGTTGTCGATGGTGGCGACGGTGCCGGTGCGCATGATGCGCTTCAGTTCGTAGCCGGAGAGCCCCGTCACCTCGGCGACGGCCTCCTGCAGCGCGACCTGGATTTCGGCGAGTGCCGGGATCGGCACCCAGACCGGCAGGTCGTCGTCGAGCACGTGATCCTCGCGCACATAGGCGTGCGCGAGGACATAGTCGCCGAGCGCCTGCGTGTTGCGAAGGCCCGCGCAATGGCCGAGCATCAGCCAGGCATGCGGGCGCAGCACCGCGATATGGTCGGTGATCGTCTTGGCGTTGGACGGGCCGACGCCGATATTGACCATGGTGATGCCGCCATGGTTCTCACGCGTCAGGTGATAGGCCGGCATCTGCGGCATCCGCGTCGGGCTGGCGCCGTCATGCGGCACGTTTTCGCCGGCCTTGGTGACGACGTTGCCGGGCTCCACGAAACTCGTATAGCCGCTCCCGCCATCGGCCATCAGCTTGCGGGCGTGGACGCAGAACTCGTCGATATAGAACTGGTAGTTGGTGAAGAGCACGTAGTTCTGGAAATGCTGCGGGCTCGTCGCGGTGTAGTGCGTCATCCGGTGCAGCGAATAGTCGATGCGCTGCGCGGTGAAGGGCGCGAGCGGCATCGGGTCGCCGGCCAGCGGCTCGTAGGTGCCGTTGGCGATGTGGTCGTCGGTGGCGTTCAAATCCGGCACGTCGAAGAGATCGCGCAGCGGCCGCTTGATCCGGTCGGCGACGGACGCCTCGACATAGGTGCCTTCGAGGAAGGCGAAATGCAGCGGAATCGGCGTCTCGGATTCGCCGACCGTGATCGGCACGCCGTGATTGCGCATCAGGAGCGTGAGTTGGTCGAGCAGGTATCTGTCGAAGAGGTCCGGCCGGGTGATCGTCGTCGTGTAGTGGCCCGGCTGGGGCATGTGGCCGTAGGCGAGGCGGCTGTCGACGAGGCTGAAGGACGAGGTCGTGACCCCCACCTCGGGATAGTAGGCCCGGAAGCGCCGGTGCTCGATCTCGCCTTCGGCAAGGCTGGCGAAGCTGTCGCGCAGGAACTGCGTGTTGCGCGCGTAGAGCGCCTTCAGCGCCTCGATCGCCTCGCGGGCGTCCATGAAGCTTTTCGGCGAGAAGGGCGGAGGGCTCGATACGTGCTCGATGGCGGCGGGGTAGATTCTCTTTTCCATGACCCATTATAGAGGGTCGCGATGTCGGTTGCGAGACGGTCGCGCGTCTCCGTGCAATGACTTTTCGCCTCAGCCAGTGCGCTGCAGGCTCATCAGAAGAACGAAACCGACACCGCCGCCCTGGCTGGAATTGTCTTCCAGGAAGACCGGCCCCGAAGCCGAACCCTTTGTGGAGAAACCGATCGGCATCGCGAGCACGGCGATGACGGCGAGAACGCGCGAGGCCATCGTCAGGCCGTTGCGGATGGTAATGCGGTCGCGCTGCATGTCCGTTCTCCTCGTCTATCTCGGCAACGTCCCGCCGCAGGTCGGCGAGGCGTCGAACAGGCATCCGGTCGGCGATTTCAGATCGAGGACGCGGGCGGGTCGGCTGGCTTCCGCCACCAGAATGGAAAGCCCCATTCCGAAGAACATCATCATCAGACAGACGATGGAAAACCGGCGCGCCAACATCTTCGATCCCTCGTTCGAGCGTTGCCTTGTCGAATGGTGTCCGGATCATGGCGGGCGGGCGCTGAACTTCGCCTGAGAGCGCCGTTCATCGCCGATTCATCTAGATTGAAAATTCGTAATGCGTGGCCGGGGTGCCGATTTTCAGCCCAACCGATGCGGATTCCACGGCAATTCCAACGCAGCCTCAAACGCTCGTTCAAGCGCACCCCCTCTAGAACTGCCCTCGACGATCAAACGGACGCGATTTTCCGGATTGTCTAAAACGCCCGCCAAACCGGCGAAACAGCCGAAGCGGGTCAAATCAGAAAACAGATGGGATCCATGCAATGAAAACGACACATGTCATGCTGAGCACGTTTGCGGTTGCGGCCGCGCTGATGACCTCCACCGGCTGGGCGCAGGAATCGCCCCCGATCCTGGTGTGGGACGAGAACGGGGTTCTGTTGAGCGAAAACGGCTACCAGTCGATGGCGCCGGCCTTCGCAGCGCAGGAAGAACCGTCGATGGCGACGACCGAACGCACCTTCGCGATGTCGCCGCTCACGACCGGAAGCATCGCGGACGGACAGTGGACGTTCGACGACCGTCCGTTCGGAAACTACTCCGCGAACATCCACCTCGATGACCTTCGCGGCCAGTAAATGAGGACTGGGGGGCGCGCCGTCTGCCGATGGCAGGCGGCGCTTCGTTAGACGGGCCTGTTCGAGAGTGGTAAACTCCTCCCCGGCGCGGGCATAGTCCGAACCGTGGGACCGGTTCCATGTCACTCCCACTCAGCATCGCCGTCCTCGGCGAATTGCGGGTCGCCAGCGGTGCGCTCAACCATTCGCTGCCTGCCTCGCGCAAGACGCGCGCTCTTCTCGCCTATCTCGCCTTGACCGGCCGCCCGCACCGCCGCGAGCGCCTTTGCGAACTGTTCTGGGACCTGCCCGACGATCCGCGCGGCTCGCTGCGCTGGTCGCTGAGCAAAATCCGCGGCGTCATCAACGGCCAGGATGGGGCGCGGCTGCTCGCCGACCGGGAGCGGATTTCGCTCGAGGTCGGCGACGACACGATCGATTTCTGGACCACGCGCCGGCTGGTCGACACCAGCCTCGACCAGGTGCCCCTCGCGCGCCTGCACGAAATGGCGAGCGTCCTCGCACAGCCGCTTCTCGAAGGCCTCGACCTGCCCAATTGCGAAGGCTACCAGCGCTGGCTCACCGGCGAGCGCGAGGAAGCGCTGCGCCTGCGCCTGGCGGTGCTCCAGCGCATTACGCTTCACAAGGAGACGAGCGACCAGGAAGCAGTCCGCTGGGTGCGCGACTGGCATGCCTCCGATCCGCTGTCGCCGGAAGCCGCCGGCATCCTGGCGCGCACGCTGAAGAAGATCGGCCGGCCGGAGGAGGCCGATGCCGTCGCCGCGCGCTTTCGCCGGGCGCGGCTCGAGGCCGGCCTGAACCCCGGTCCCGACCTTCTGGCCGAGCCGCCGCCCTCCAGCGAGGCGGTGAAGGTCGGAAAGATGCTGCGCCAGCAGACGATCCGCTTTTGCGAATCAGCCGACGGCGTGCGGCTCGCCTATGCCTCGGTCGGCGCCGGGCCGGCGGTGGTCAAGGCCGCGAACTGGCTGAACCATCTCGAGCTCGACTGGCAAAGCCCGATCTGGTCGAAGACGTTCCAGGCGCTCTCCGACCATCGCACCTTCATCCGATACGACGAGCGCGGCAACGGCCTTTCGGACTGGGACGTGCCCGATATCGGCTTCGAGGCCTTCGTCAGCGATTTGGAGACGGTCGTCGACGCGATCGGGCTGGAGAGCTTCCCGCTGATCGGCATGTCGCAGGGCTGCGCAGTTTCCATCGCCTATGCGGTGCGCCACCCCGAGCGGGTAACGGCTCTGGTATTGATCGGCGGTTACGCGGCCGGCTGGCGCATCGGCGCGTCGCCGGAGGAGCGCGAGCGGCGCGAGGCGGTGATGACGCTGACGCGGCTCGGCTGGGGCACCAACAACGCCGCCTACCGCCACATCTTTTCGCAGACCTTCATGCCGGACGGCAATCCGGAGGAACTCGCCTGGTTCGACGAGTTCCAGCGCCAGACGACGTCGCCGGAGAACGCGGTGCAATTCCAGAACGCGTTCGGCGACATCGACGTGCGGGCTCTTCTCGGCGATGTCCGCGCGCCGACCCTGGTTCTGCATGCGCAGCACGACCAGCGCATCACGCTCGAACAGGGGCGGGAACTGGCGATCGGTATCCCCGGCGCCAGGTTCGTGCCGCTCGAAAGCCGCAGCCACATCGTTCTCGGGCACGAGCCGGCCTGGGCCGTGCTGATGCGCGAGGTCGACCAGTTCCTCGCAGAACACGAGGCACGCTAGAACGAGAAAAAGCCGCTGCGGCGCGAGGCGGCAGCGGCTTTTCGGATGCGGAGAACTTACTGGCGGGTCAGGTCTTCGCCGCGGCAGATGAGGCCGCCCATGACGCAGCCGCTCATCTTCATCGTGTTGCCATTGACCGAAGCCTTGCCGTTATAGGTCTTGCCTTCGTCGAGCACGTTGACCGTGCCCTTGTAGTTGGCGCCCGAGCCGGCCATCGTGCCGATCGGCTGGCCGTTATACTGCCCGGAGCGGACGGTGCCGCAGAACCCGCCCGAGCATGGCGCGAATTCGATCAGCGTGCCGTTGCCGCGCTTCCACATGCCCTCGATCGGCTCGGCCGCGAATGCGGGTGCCGAAACGAGAACGCAAGCAGCCAGAGCTGCCCAGACCTGAACCTTCATCAACTTCCTCCCAAAACGCGCAGCATGCCGAAAGCTTACGCAAACGTAAACGTAATCGAGTTTCGCGCGGTTGGGAAGTGGTGCGCCAAGCAGAATCCAACGCCCTTTTTTCGAGGTCGAGGCGGACATTCTTGCGATGTCGACGCGAAAAGCCGGAATTCAAGGTTAGCGGCGGGTAAACGGCAATTGTGGCAATTGTCTTGAAGTTCTCTAAACGGGCGCGCAGTTGCGGGCTTTCCATGCTTAACGAATTGGGCGGTTTACTGAAAGTTTGAGCTTTGTTTGAACCTCGTTAAGCACGCCATTTTACCGCAGATTCAAGCCTGCCCGGCATTCTCTCCCCATCACACAGCAACAAGGGACGCACGGAAAAATCCGGCTCTCGGGATGTAACAGGGGACTTGAAATGGCACGCTACGAAATGATCGAAGCCGGCATCGGCTCCACTGCACAGGCCGACATTCTCTTCGAACTGGGCATGATGTACGCCACCGGCCGCGACTGCGACGTCGACGTCATCGCCGCCCACAAATGGTTCAACATCGCCGCCATCAAGGGCAGCGACCGCGCGGTCCAGCTCCGCCAGGAGCTCTCCTCCGCGATGACCAAGACCGACATTGCCAAGGCGCTGCGCGAAGCGCGCGAATGGATGACGACGCACTGATCGGAAATACCGGACGACCGGCAACAGAGCGGGATCACCCGCCGGGCCACACAGGGACGCTTCAAGCAAAAGGGCCGCAGCCGGACTGGCAGCGGCCCTTTTGTTTGCGTTGAGATGCCTCTGATTGGCTATCCGTCTGTTTGCGTTGAGATCCTTCGCGCCCCCCTCTGGCCTGCCGGCCATCTCCCCCGCAAGGGGGGAGATCACGCGGTGTCGGCGACGAGATTAATCTCCCCCCTTGCGGGGGAGATGTCCGGCAGGACAGAGGGGGGCAACGTAGAGAGCTGCCCTGCCGAATTCTGCGCGACGAAGTGAGGGTCACCTCAGGCGATCATGGTCTAGAATCAATCGGAATACGCCCGGTCGAGCAGTTCCATCGTGATGTCGGCGCAGGTGCGGGCGTCTTCGCGCGGGCCGCATTTGACTTCGACCTTCACGCCGCCATCGTCGTCGATCTCGACCTTGAACTCCGGGCCCTGTGCGCGCCGCATGCCGCGCCCGCCATGGCCGCGCGGGCCGTCGCCGCGCATGTGCATCTGGTGGCGCGGACCTCCATGGCGTCCCATCATGTCAGGACCGCCGCGCCGCTCGTGCATCGCCGGGCCGCCTTCGGGGCCGTCGACCAGTTCGTCGTCGACCTCGGGGTTCGGCGGCGGTGGCGGCGGGGCGGCCGGTTGCTCGGCGGTCGGGGCATCGCTGCCGGGCGGCGGCGGAGCGGGCGGCGTCTGCGCGAAGGCGACCGAGCTCGACAGCGCGAGCGCGGAAAGGGTCAGGAGCAGTGAACGCATGGAATCCTCCATTGGGTTTGCCATTCCCAACGGCTGGCGATTCCGGCTGTTCCTTTGCGAAGGGACAGCCGGCGATCACGATTTTGCGTCAGTCGGCCAAGGCAGGCGCGGGTGCTTCCTCGAACCGCACGAGGACTGTGCCGTCCGTCACCTGACCGCCTTCGGCGACGATGTCGGCGATGGTGCCGTCATGCGGCGCGGCGATCGTGTGCTCCATCTTCATCGCCTCGAGCACCAGCAGCGCCTGGCCCTTCTGGACGGTGTCGCCCGGCTGGACGCGCACCATCTTGACGAGGCCGGGCATGGGCGCGCGCAGCGCATCGCCGCCGCCCGCCGCCTCCTCGGCCCGCGCGAACGGATCGTCGAGCGCGAAATCATGGCTGCCGGTTTCGTCGAACACGGTGACGTGGCCCTTCCAGAGCGCCGCCTTCGCGCGGTCGGCCTCTGACAGAACGAAGGTCTCGCCGTCGATATCGGCCTCGTAGCGCCCGTCGGCGCGGGGACGGACACGGCCCGAGCGCTTGGCTTCGCCGGCTGCGAGCTCGACCGACCTCACCAGCCCGCCGAAATGGCCGTAACCGACGAGGTCCGACCACGGGTCGCCGTCGCGCCTCGCCGGCGCGCCGGCGGCGGCGAGCGCGGCGATGGCCGCGGCCCGCGGCGTCGCCTTGCCGGGGCGGGTGAGTTCGGGCTGCTTGCGCGCGATGAGGCCGGTGTCGACGTTGCCGGCGGCGAAATCGGCGTCGGAGGCGAGCGCGGAAAGGAAGCGCGCATTGACCGTCGAGCCGGCGACCTGCGTCGCATCCAGCGCCTCGACCAGCCCGGCGAGCGCGGCTGCGCGGTCGTCCGCATGGACGATCACCTTGGCGATCATCGGATCGTAGAACGGGCTGATCGTGTCGCCGGAGCGCACGCCTGTATCGATCCGCAACTCGCCTCCGGACTGCAGCGCGTCCGGGAACTGGAGGTGATGCAGCGTGCCGATCGCCGGCAGGAAATCACGCGTCGCGTCCTCGGCATAGAGCCGCGCTTCGACGGCATGACCGGTCAGGCCGATCTCCTCCTGGCGCAGCGGGATCGCCTCGCCGGCGGCCACGCGAAGCTGCCATTCGACGAGGTCGACGCCGGTGACGAGTTCGGTGACCGGATGCTCGACCTGGAGGCGCGTGTTCATTTCCATGAACCAGAAGCGGTCGGGGCGAAGCCCGTCGGACGCGTCGACGATGAACTCGATCGTGCCGGCACCCGAATAGCGGATTGCCTGCGCGGCCTTGACGGCGGCCGACGTCATCGCCGCGCGCATCGCCGGGTCCATGCCGGGGGCAGGGGCCTCCTCGATTACCTTCTGGTGGCGGCGCTGCGCAGAGCAGTCGCGCTCGTAGAGATGGACGACATTGCCGTGATTGTCGCCGAAGACCTGCACCTCGATGTGGCGCGGCTTGGAGACGTATTTCTCGACCAGCACTCGGTCGTCGCCGAACGAGGCCTTGGCTTCACGCCGCGCGGCGGCGAGCGCCTCGGGAAAGGCGTCCTGGTCCTCGACGAGGCGCATGCCCTTGCCGCCGCCGCCGGCCCGCGCCTTGATGAGGACGGGAAAGCCGATTTCCTTGGCCTTTGAGGAGAGCACGACGAGTTCCTGCGCCTCGCCGTGATAGCCGGGCACCACCGGAACGCCGGCCTTTTCCATCAGCCTCTTGGCGGCGTCCTTCAGGCCCATGGCGCGGATCGACGCGGAGGATGGCCCGATGAAGACCAGACCGGCCGCTACGACCTGATCGACGAAGCCGGGATTTTCGGACAGGAAGCCGTAGCCCGGATGAATCGCCTGCGCGCCGGTCGCCTTCGCGGCCTCGATGATGCGTTCGCCGACCAGATAGCTTTCACCCACCGACGAGGCGCCGATATGCACGGCCTCGTCGGCGAGTGCCACGTGCATCGCGTTGCGGTCGGCATCGGAATAGACGGCCACGGTCGCGATCCCCATGCGCCGCGCGGTCTTGATGACGCGACAGGCGATTTCGCCGCGATTGGCGATCAGGATCTTCTTGAACATGGGTCCTCCGAAAACGAAAAGGCGGCGAAGCGCTCGTGCTTCGCCGCCTTATAGCCGCCCGGGGGTTGGGCGTCACCTCATTGCGAGGCCGAAGCTGCGCCCAGCCGGTATGCGATGATGTAGTCGCCGGCGCGCGTGCCGGTCGAGCCGTGGCCGCCGGCGACGACGACCAAATACTGGTTGCCGTCAGCCCCGCGATAGGTCGAGGGCGTCGCCTGTCCACCTGCCGGCAGGCGGTCCTGCCAGATTTCCGCGCCGGTCTGGAGGTCGTAGGCGCGCACGAAATAGTCGAGCGAGCCCGAGAGGAACGCGACCCCTCCCTTGGTGACGATCGGTCCGCCAATGCCCGGAACGCCCATCTTGAACGGCAGCGGGATCGGCGAGAGGTCGCGGACCGTGCCGTTGACGTGCTGGTAGACCGTCTCGCCCGTCGTCAGGTCGACGCCGGCGATGGTGCCCCAGGCCGGCTCCTGGCAGGGAATGCCGATCGGCGACAGGAACGGTCCCATCTCGGCCGCGTAGGGCGCGCCGAAATTCTCGTTGAAGACCGGATCGCCCTCGCCGGTCACGACGCGCGTCGTGTCGTCCTCGCGCGGGATCATCTTGACGGTGAAGGCGAGATAGACCGGCATGCCGAACATGATCTGGCGCTCCGGGTCCACCGCGACCGAGCCCCAGTTGAAGACGCCGAAATTGCCCGGATAGACGATCGTGCCCTGTTCGGAAGGCGGGGTGTACCGTCCCTCGTAGCGCATCTGGCGGAACGCGATGCGGCAGGCCGCCTGGTCGATCGGCGTCGCGCCCCACATGTCGCGTTCGCGCAGCGGCTCGGGCGCGAAGGAGACGGACGACATCGGCTGGGTAGGTGCCGTCTGGTCGCCCCCGACCGCGCCTTGCGGCACGGCCACTTCCTCGACCGGGTGCACCGGCTCTCCGGTCTCGCGGTTGAGTACGAAGATGTCGCCCTGCTTGGTCGGCGCGACGAGCGCGGGCACCGTGTCCCCGTCGATCGTCAGGTCGACCAGAACCGGCTGGGCGGGAACGTCATAGTCCCAGATGTCGTGATGAACCGTCTGGAACACCCAGGCGACTTCGCCTGTCGAGGCGTTCAGCGCGGTGATCGAGGCGGAGAAGCGCTCGGTGTTCTCGCCGCGCGCGCCGCCGAACTGGTCCGGCGACTCATTGCCCATCGGCAGGTAGACGAGGTCGAGCGCCGGGTCGTAGCTCGCAACGCTCCACATGTTGGGCGAGTTGTTTTCATACGTCTCGCCCTCGGCGATCGGCTGCGTCGCGTCGGGGTTCTTGCTGTCGAAATTCCACAGGAGCTCGCCGGTCCACACATCGTAGCCGCGAATGACGCCGGACGGGGAGGTCGTGGAATCATTGTCGTTGACGGCGCCGCCGACGATGACGACCGACGCGGTCACGACCGGCGGGGAGGTCGTGTAGACCGAACCGGGCGTGACGTTCGGCATGTTGTGCCACAGGTTGATCGTCCCGTCCTCGCCGCCGAAGCCGGGACAGATTTCGCCCGTCTCGGCGCTGATCGAGATCAGCCGGCCGTCGGAGGCCGGAGCGAACAGGCGGCGCAGGCAGGCTTCGTCCTGGTTGACATAGCCGTCCGTGTCGCTGCGCGGCACGACGGGATTTTCCGCGCCCGCTTCGGCCTGGCCGGTGACGACGTTCTGGAAGACGCCCGCGGCCTCGCGCGTGACGGATTCGACGCTCATCGCGAGGCGTTCTTCGTTGGTCAATTCTTCGCGCGGCGCGGCGGCGGGCTCGGGCTGCGCCGGCGCAGCGGGCGTCGTTGCGGCGGCGGCGTCTTCGCCCTCGACGGGCGTCGCGGGTTGTGCCTCGGCGGCTTCCTGCTGTTCCTCGGCTGCGGCGGGCGGGTTCGCCGAACCGTCGAAATAGGAGACGCCGCGGCAGGTCATGTGCTGCGTCGTCTCGGTCGGCGGCTGCTGCAGGTCGGGGTCGAAGCGCCAGCGCTCCTGGCCGGTGACGGGGTCGAGCGCGATCACCGTGCCGAAGGGCGTGCAGACATACATGAAGTCGTCGATGACGAGGGGCGTGACCTCGTAGGTCGTTTCGCCCGGATCGTCCGAGCCGCGCTCCTCGCCCGTGCGGTAGGTCCAGGCGACTTCGAGATTGGCCACGTTGTCGGGCGTGATGTCGGCAAGCGGCGAATAGCGCTGGCCGGCGGCGGTGCGGCCATAGGCGACCCATTCGCCCTCGTCGACATCGCTTTCATAGGGAACGAGCCCGGCCATCTGCTCGGCGGGGAACGTGCCGGTCGCCATGTCGCGCGGCTCCTGCCAGATGGCGAAGGCTGCGACGAGGCCGCTGACGAGAAGCGCACCGGCGAGCGTCGCGCTGTTGGGGCCGTAGACAGCCTTCGGCTGGCCCGGCTGGTGCATCGCGCGGATCATCGGAGGCAGGAGAAGCAGGATGCCGAGCGCGACGAGCAGGCTGCCGCGCGCCGACAGCGCCCACCAGTCGAAGCCGGATTCCCAGATCGCCCAGACCAGAGTGACGAGAAGCGTCACTGCATAGACCGTAAGACCGAACGGGCGGCGGTCCCACAAGAGGCCGGCGGCGACGATCAGGCCGACGCCCATGACCACGTAGAACCACGAGCCGCCGAGCGATGCGAGCCAGGCGCCCTGGCCGGCGAGCGCAACGCCGATCAGGAGGATGATTGCGGATAGAATGATGCGGTACATTGCCGGCCCCGGTGAGCAATGAGAAATTCAAGCCCACGTGGATGCGTCGGCTCCCCTGCGGCCGTCAGATGACGGCCGGCCTGCGCTCCGGATGGAGGGCACGCGAGGGCTGAACGTGCCAAGGCGCGTCCGGTTCCCGCAAAATGAACCGATCACATGCGGAAAACGCCGAACTTGGTCTCGGGGATCGGCGCATTCAGCGCGGCCGACAGCGAAAGCGCCAGGACCTCGCGCGTCTTCGCCGGATCGATGATGCCGTCGTCCCACATCCGGGCCGAGGAATAGAGCGGGTGGCCTTCGTGCTCGAACTTGTCGAGGATCGGCTTCTTGAAGGCCGCTTCCTCATCCGCGCTCCACGTCCCGCCGCGCCGCTCGATGCCCTCGCGCTTGACGATAGACAGAACCGTCGCCGCTTGCTCGCCGCCCATGACGGAGATGCGGGCGTTCGGCCACATCCAGAGGAAGCGGGGCGAATAGGCGCGGCCGCACATGCCGTAATTGCCGGCGCCGAACGAGCCGCCGATGATCATCGTCACCTTCGGCACCTTGGCGGTGGCAACCGCGGTGACCAGCTTGGCGCCGTCCTTGGCGATGCCGCCGGCCTCGTATTTGCGCCCGACCATGAAGCCGGTGATGTTCTGCAGGAAGACGAGCGGGATCTTGCGCTGGCAGCAAAGCTCGATGAAATGCGCACCCTTGACCGCGCTTTCGGAGAAGAGGACGCCATTGTTGGCGATGATGCCGACCGGCATCCCATACAGATGGGCGAAGCCGGTGATCAGCGTCGTGCCGTAGTTGGCCTTGAACTCGTCGAACTCCGAGCCGTCGACCACCCGCGCGATCACCTCGCGCACGTCATAGGGCTGGCGCGTGTCCTGCGGGATGAGGCCGTAAATCTCTTCCGGCGCGTGAACCGGCGGAATCGGTTCGCGAATGTCGAGCGCCAAGTGCTTCTTGCGATTGAGGTTCTTCACGATCCGCCGAACGATCGCCAGCGCGTGGGCATCATCGACGGCATAGTGGTCGGCCACGCCGGATTCGCGCGTGTGGAGGTCGGCGCCGCCAAGGTCTTCCGCCGAGACGACCTCGCCGGTCGCAGCCTTCACCAGCGGAGGGCCGCCGAGGAAGATCGTCGCCTGCTTCTTGACCATGACGGTCTCGTCCGACATCGCCGGCACGTAGGCGCCGCCCGCCGTGCACGAACCCATGACGCAGGCGATCTGCGGAATGCCGGCCGCCGACATGTTCGCCTGGTTGTAGAAGATGCGGCCGAAATGATCGCGGTCGGGGAAGACCTCGTCCTGGTTCGGCAGGTTCGCGCCGCCCGAATCGACGAGATAAATGCAGGGCAGATTGTTCTCGAGCGCGATCTCCTGCGCCCGCAGATGCTTCTTGACCGTCAGTGGATAATAGGTCCCGCCCTTCACGGTGGCGTCATTGACGATGACCATCACCTCGCGCCCCTCGACGCGTCCGATGCCGGCGATCAGGCCGGCCGACGCGATCTCGCCGCCATACATCCCGCTTGCGGCGAACTGGCCGATCTCGAGGAAGGGCGCGCCGGTGTCGAGAAGCTGCGCCAGCCGGTCGCGCGGCAGAAGCTTGCCGCGCGAGACGTGACGCTCGCGCGCTTCCTGCGGTCCGCCGGCCGAAACGGTCTCGGCCTTTTCGCGCATCTGGTCGACCAGCCCGCGCATCGTCACTTCATTGGCCTTGAAGGCGTCGGAGGAGGTCGAAATCTGGGATTGGATGGCGGGCATGTCCGTCTCTGTCGTTCTCAGTAGGGGCTGATCGGGGGAAAACGCAAATCAGCCGAAGCGGCGCGACTATCGCAGCTTCGGCCAATCGCGTCGATGCGATCGCGTCAGTTGCTCTCGCCGACGATCTCGCGGCCGATCAGCCAGCGGCGGATTTCGCTGGTGCCGGCGCCGATCTCGTAGAGCTTGGCGTCGCGCAGGAGGCGGCCGGTCGGATATTCGTTGATGTAGCCGTTGCCGCCGAGAAGCTGCAGTGCGTCGAGGGCCGACTGCGTCGCCTTCTCCGCCGAGAACAGCACGCAGCCGGCCGCATCTTTGCGCGTGACCTCGCCGCGGTCGCACGCTTGCGCGACGGCGTACACGTAGGAGCGGGCGGCGTTCATGTTGGCATACATGTCGGCGAGCTTGGCCTGGACGAGCTGGAATTCGCCGATCGGCTGGCCGAACTGCTTGCGCTCGTGGACATAGGGCACGGCGACGTCCATGCAGGCCGCCATCAGGCCGAGCGGCCCGCCGGCGAGCACCGCGCGCTCATAGTCGAGGCCCGACATCAGAACCTCGACGCCGCGCCCTTCCTCGCCGAGCACGTTCTCGAACGGCACCTCGACATTCTCGAAAACGAGCTCGCCGGTGTTGGAGCCGCGCATGCCGAGCTTGTCGAGCTTCTGCGCGACCGAAAAGCCCTTGAACGCGCGTTCGACTATGAAGGCCGTGATGCCGCGCGAATGCCGTTCCGGATCGGTCTTGGCGTAGATGACCATGGTGTTGGCGTCGGGGCCGTTGGTGATCCACATCTTGGTGCCGTTGAGGACGTAGCGGTCGTTGCGCTTTTCGGCGCGCAGCCGCATCGAGACGACGTCCGAGCCTGAGCCCGATTCCGACATGGCCAGCGCACCGATGGCCTCGCCCGAGCAGAGCGCGGGCAGATACTTCGCCTTCTGCTCGGCATTGGCCCAGCGATTGATCTGGTTGACGCAAAGGTTGGAATGCGCGCCGTAGGACAGGCCGACCGAGGCGGAGGCGCGGCTGATTTCCTCCAGTGCGACCACATGCGCGAGATAGCCCATTCCGGAGCCGCCGAAGTCGGGATCGGCGGTGATGCCGAGAAGGCCGAGCGCGCCCATCTCCTGCCAAAGATGGTTCGGGAATTCGTTCGACGAGTCGATCTCGGAGGCGATCGGCGCGATCCGGTCCTGCGCGAAGCGCCGCACGGTCTCGCGCAGCGCGTCGATGTCCTCGCCATGGCCGAACTTCATCGTCTGGTCGTACATGCTGGGTCTCCCTGGTCAGGTCTCGTTGGCGCCGGCAAGGCGCAGGGTCATGGTCAGATAGCGTTCGGTCACGTCGTCGATGCTCAGCCGCTCGTCGGGGCGGAACCAGACGATGACGCCGGTGATCATCTGGATGATCGCCATGGCGACGAGCGCGGCGTCCTCGACATCGAAAACGCGCGCGTCGGCGCCGCGTTGCAGGATGGCGCGCAGCTCCTTCTCATAAGCCTCGCGCAGCGCGACGATCCGGCGCAGGCGCTCGGGTGCAAGGCTGCGCAGCTCCAGATTGTTGACATGCGTCGAACTGCGCCGCGCCAGATGAAAGGCGATATGGTTGCGCACGAAAGCGGAAAGCTGGTCGCGCGGATCGGCTTCGGCATCGGAGAGCCCGGCCCAGCTCGCGACCAGTTCTTCCATATGCTCGCGCATCAGTGTGAAGAGCAGGTCTTCCTTGGTCGGAAAGTAGCGATAGAGCGCGGCCGCCTGCACGCCCACCTCGTCGGCGAGCCTGCGCATCGAGACGGCCTCGTAGCCGTGGCGCGCGATGAGGCGCAGCGCCGCATCGCGCAATGCAGCCTCCGTGCGCTCTCCGTCCGATCCGATGGTGCGGGCCATAATTCCTCCGGTCACCTTAATAAAACGAACGTTCAATTAATTCAAGGTGCAGTCGATAATGTTGACATAAACATATCTTTATGTGAGCAATCGACGACTGACGAAGGAGAGCAGGATGACCGCCGCCAATCTGGACGATCTCTTCGGACCGATCCGCGAACGGGACGACGCCGCGGGCCTGCTGCGGCAAGCGGCTTGCGAACGCATCCTCATCCTCGACGGCGCGATGGGCACGCAGATTCAAGGGCTCGGCTTCGACGAGGATCATTTTCGCGGTCAACGCTTCGGCGCGTGCGAGTGCCACCAGCAGGGCAACAACGATCTCCTGACGCTGACCCAACCCGCCGCGATCGAAGACATCCACTACCGCTACGCCATCGCCGGCGCGGACATTCTGGAGACGAATACCTTCTCCTCGACCTCGATCGCGCAAGCCGATTACGGCATGGAGGGCGAGGTCTACGATCTCAACCGCGACGGCGCCCGCCTCGCCAAACGCGCCGCGATCCGCGCCGAGCAGAAGGACGGCAGGCGCCGCTTCATCGCCGGTGCACTCGGCCCGACCAACCGAACGGCGTCGATCTCGCCTGACGTGAACAATCCCGGCTACCGCGCCGTCACCTTTGACGATCTGCGTCTCGCCTATGGCGAGCAGTTGCGCGGCCTGATCGACGGCGGGGCCGACCTGATCCTGATCGAAACGATCTTCGACACGCTCAATGCCAAGGCCGCGATCTTCGCCTGCCGCGAAATCTTCGCCGAAAAGGGCGTCGACCTGCCGGTCATGATCTCCGGCACGATCACCGACCTTTCCGGCCGCACGCTCTCCGGCCAGACGCCGACGGCGTTCTGGCATTCGGTCCGCCATGCCGATCCGTTCTCCATCGGCCTCAACTGCGCGCTCGGCGCCGACCAGATGCGCGCGCATCTGGCTGAAATTTCCGGCGCGGCGGCTACGCTCGTCTGCGCCTATCCGAATGCCGGCCTGCCGAATGAATTCGGCCAGTATGACGAGACGCCGGAGCAAATGGCGGCGCAGATCGGCAGGTTTGCGAAGGAAGGGCTGGTCAACATCGTCGGCGGTTGCTGTGGCTCGACCCCCGAGCATATCGCGGCGATTGCTGCCGAAGTGGCAAAACATCCGCCGCGCGAAATCCCGCAAAAGGCGCCGTTGATGCGGCTTTCGGGCCTCGAGCCCTTCGTGCTCACCGACGACATTCCCTTCGTCAATGTCGGCGAGCGCACCAACGTCACCGGCTCGGCCAAATTCCGCAAGCTGATCACCAATGGCGACTTCGCGAGCGCGCTCGACATCGCCCGCGACCAGGTCGAGAACGGCGCGCAGATCATCGACGTCAACATGGACGAGGGTCTGATCGACTCGAAGGCCGCGATGGTCGATTTCCTCAACCTGATCGCCGCCGAGCCCGACATCGCCCGCGTGCCGGTGATGATCGACAGTTCCAAATGGGAGATCATCGAGGCGGGCCTCAAATGCGTCCAGGGCAAGGCCGTCGTGAACTCGATCTCGATGAAGGAAGGCGAGGCGGCCTTCCTAGAACAGGCACGCCTTTGCCGCGCCTATGGCGCCGCCGTCGTCGTCATGGCCTTCGACGAGCAGGGCCAGGCCGACAGCCGCGAGCGCAAGGTCGAAATCTGCACCCGCGCCTACAAGCTCCTGACCGAACAGGCGGGGTTTGCTGGCGAGGACATCATCTTCGACCCGAACATCTTTGCCGTCGCAACCGGCATCGAGGAGCACAACGACTACGGCAACGCGTTCATTCAGGCGGCGAGGGAACTGACGCAAACGCTTCCCGGGATTCACATTTCGGGCGGCGTCTCGAACCTCTCCTTCTCGTTCCGCGGCAATGAGCCGGTGCGCGAGGCGATGCACGCGGTGTTCCTCTACCACGCCATCCAGGCCGGCATGGACATGGGCATCGTCAATGCTGGCCAGCTTGCCGTCTACGAGACGATCGACCCGGAACTGCGCGAGGCGTGCGAGGACGTGGTCCTCAACCGTCGCGACGACGCCACCGAACGCCTGCTCGACCTTGCCGAGCGCTACAAGGGCGCGGGCGGCCGCGAGGCGCGCGAGAAGGACCTTGCCTGGCGCGAGTGGTCGGTCGAGAAGCGCCTCGAACACGCGCTCGTCAACGGCATCACCGAATATATCGACGCCGACACCGAGGAAGCGCGGCAGGCGGCGGAGCGGCCGCTGCACGTTATCGAAGGCCCGCTGATGGCCGGCATGAACGTAGTGGGCGATCTCTTCGGCGCCGGCAAGATGTTCCTGCCGCAGGTGGTCAAGTCCGCCCGTGTCATGAAGCAGGCCGTCGCGGTGCTGCTGCCTTACATGGAGGCCGAAAAGCTTGCCAATGGCGGCGGCGACCGCAAGACGGCCGGCACGATCCTGATGGCGACGGTCAAGGGCGACGTCCACGACATCGGCAAGAACATCGTCGGCGTCGTTCTCGCCTGCAACAATTACGAGGTCATCGACCTCGGCGTCATGGTTCCGGCGACGAAGATCCTGCAGACGGCGCGCGAGAAGAAGGTCGACATCATCGGCCTTTCCGGCCTTATCACGCCTTCGCTTGACGAGATGGTGCATGTCGCTTCGGAGATGGAGCGCGAGGGCTTCGACATCCCGCTCCTGATTGGCGGCGCGACGACGAGCCGCGTCCATACGGCGGTGAAGATCCATCCGCGCTACGATCAGGGCCAGGCCGTCTACGTCACCGATGCGAGCCGCGCCGTCGGCGTCGTCTCGACGCTTCTTTCCGAACGCAACAAGGCGGGCTTCGTCGACGAGACGCGGGCCGAATACGCAAAGGTCGCCGACGCCCACGCCCGCCGCGAACTGGAAAAGCAGCGCCTTCCGATCGCCGCCGCCCGTGCAAACGCGGTGAAGATCGACTGGCCGGCCTATGAGGCCGTGAAGCCGTCCTTCCTCGGCACGAAGACCTTCGACGATTGGGACGTCGGCGAACTTGCGCGCTACATCGACTGGACGCCCTTCTTCCAGACCTGGGAACTCAAGGGCCGCTATCCCGCAATCCTCGATGACGAAAAGCAGGGCGAGGCGGCGCGGAGCCTGTTTGCCGACGCGCAGGCGATGCTGAAGCAGATCGTCGACGAGAACTGGTTCCGACCGCGCGCGGTCATCGGCTTCTGGCCGGCCAATCAGGTGGGTGACGACATCCGTCTCTTCACCGACGAGGCGCGGGGCGAAGAACTCGCGACCTTCTTCACGCTGCGCCAGCAGCTTTCGAAGCGCGATGGCCGGCCCAACGTCGCGCTATCCGACTTCGTCGCGCCGCAGGGCCAGACGGACTATGTCGGCGGCTTCGTCGTGACCGCCGGCATCGAGGAAGTCGCCATCGCCGAGCGCTTCGAACGCGCCAATGACGACTATTCGTCAATCATGGTGAAGGCGCTCGCCGATCGCATAGCCGAGGCTTTTGCGGAGCGCATGCACGAGAAGGTGCGCAAGGAGTATTGGGGCTACGCGCCGGATGAGAATTTCGCCAATGAAGACCTCGTCCAGGAAGCCTATGCCGGCATCCGTCCCGCGCCGGGCTACCCCGCGCAGCCGGATCACACCGAGAAGTCGACCTTGTTCCGGCTACTCGATGCGGAAAACGCCGCCGGCGTGAAGCTGACGGAAAGCTATGCGATGTGGCCGGGCTCGTCCGTCTCGGGCCTCTACATCGCCCACCCCGATAGCTACTATTTCGGCGTCGCCAAGGTCGAGCGCGACCAGGCGGCGGACTATGCGCAGCGCAAGAACATGAGCCTCGAAGAGGTCGAGCGCTGGCTGTCGCCGATCCTGAACTACGTGCCGATGGAACTCGCCGAAGCGGCCGAGTAAGCCGCGATCGCAGCCGCCAGCTTCGTGAGATCGGCGCGCAGCGGTTCGAACCCGGCGCTGCGTTCCAGCGTCTCGAGGTTCATGTAGAGCTTGCGGTTGATCTCGATCTGCAGACTGTGGACGCCCTTGTCCGGCGCGCCGTAGCGCTCGACGATCAGCGCGCCCTTGTAGGGATCGTTGACCGCGACGGAATAGCCGAGCCCTTCCAGAGTCTCCGCGACGAGCCGGGTGAAGCCCGCCTCGCAGGTCGTGCCGTCGAGATCGCCGAGCACGAAGTCGGCGCGGTCGCGTCCGGGGTCGGGCGCGAGTTCATTGCCGACCGGCATCATCGAATGACAGTCGAGATGGTAGCAGACGCCGAAGCGCGCGACGGTTCGATCGATCATGGCGCCGAGGCACTCGTGATAGGGCCGCCAGTAGCGCTCGATCCTGTTGGTGATGTCCGCGGCGCTCAAGCGGCGGTCGTAGATCGACGTCCCGTTCCCGATCAGCCGGAAGACGAGGCCGACGCCGCGCTCGCTCATGATCGTCGGCTCGGGCGTCTCGTGCCAGTCGCCGTCGAGCAGCATCACGTCGATGTCGGACAGGCGGCGGTTCGGGTCGATGTAAGTGCGCGCGAAATTGGCGACGAGGTAGGTCGCGCCATGGTCGGGCGCGTCGGCGAAGAGCTCGTCGACGAAACGGTCCTCGCCGCCCATCAGAAGCTCGATGCCGGCGACGTGCCCGAAATCCTCCGGATAGTGCCGCCCGCTATGCGGCGCATCGAAGACGAGCGGCGCGGGCTCGCGCGGCCCGATGACGCTGACGGGCTCCGGTGGGGCGGAAGGCTCCATCGGCTCGGCGGCGAGCTTTTCATGGTCCTTGATGGATTGGGCGTTCTGATCTTCGGTCATGGTCGGCCAACGCGAGAGCGGATGCGCCGTTCCGTTTGCAGCGATGTGGACAAGTGGCTCTCCTGCGCGCGAAGTCCGTTTGACACTCCCCTTGGGGAATGGTTCGATACCAAACTAGTTTACACATCAAGCATCCGCAGCGGGCATCTATGGACCAGAGCTCTTCCAATCCGAAGCCGGCCAGGCGCCTGCGCTCGCGCATCACGATGGAAGGGCTCGACCGCACCCCGCACCGCGCCTTCATGCGCGGGCTTGGCCATGACGACAAGGACATCGCGCAGCCCTTCGTGGGCATCGTCGGGCCGTCGTCGGAAGTGACGCCCTGCAACCTCACCATCGCGCGGCAGATGGAACAGGCGAAGGCCGGCGTGCGCGAGGCGGAAGGCACGCCGATCGCCTTCAACACGATTTCGGTGTCCGACGGGTTCTCGATGAACCACCAGGGCATGAAGTTCTCGCTCATCTCGCGCGAGATCATCGCCGATTCCATCGAGGCCGTCGTTCGCGCCCATTGCTACGATGCGCTGGTCGGCTTCGGCGGCTGCGACAAGACCTCGCCGGGCGTCATCATGGGCCTGACGCGGCTCAATATTCCGTCCGTCTTCCTCTATGGCGGCTCGGCGATGCCGGGCCGGTTCAAAGGCCGGGACGTGACCATGCTCGACGCCTACGAGGCGGTCGGCGGCGTGATGGCGGGAACGTGGACGCAGGAGGATCTCGACCGGATGGAACAGGTCTGCCTGCCGACGGCGGGCGCCTGCGGCGGTCAGTTCACGGCGAACACGATGGGCATGGTCTCCGAGGTGCTGGGCTTCGCCCCGCTGGGCTCGTCCATGGTTCCGGCGGTCTATTCGGAGCGCGATGCGCTCGCGCGGCGCGTCGGGCGGCTGGCGATGCAGGTCTTGATGAATGACGGCCCGCTGCCGCGCGATCTCGTCACCCGCAAGAGCCTCGAAAACGCCACCGCGCTCGTCGCCGCGACGGGCGGCTCGACCAATCTCGGCCTCCACATTCCGGCGATCGGCCACGAGGCCGGCATCAAATTCACGCTCGACGACGTGGCGGATGTCTTCGCGCGCACGCCGCTGATCGCCGACCTGAAACCCGGCGGGCGCTTCGTCGCCAAGGACGTCTACGAGATCGGCGGCGTCCCGGTCATCATGAAGGCGCTGCTCGACGGCGGCCATCTCCACGGCGACTGCCTGACGATCGAAGGCACGACGCTGGAGGAGGCGCTGAAGGACTACGGCGCGCCGGACGGCGAAGTCGTGCGCGAGAAGGGCCGCGAGATCATGGCGACGGGCGGCGTCGTCGTCCTGCGCGGCAATCTCTGCCCGGACGGGGCGCTCCTGAAGGTCGCGGGTCTGAAATCGCTCGTTTTCGAAGGCCCGGCGCATGTCTTCGAGAACGAGGAAGACTGCATGAAGGTCGTGCGCGACCGCTCCTACAAGGAAGGCTCGGTCATCATCATCCGCAACGAAGGTCCGCGCGGCGGTCCGGGCATGCGCGAGATGCTCGGCGTCACCGCGCTGATCTACGGCCAGGGCATGGGCGAGAAGGTCGCGCTCATCACGGATGGCCGGTTCTCGGGCGCGACGCGCGGCATGTGCATCGGCTATGCCGGGCCGGAAGCCGCCGTCGGCGGACCGATCGCGCTGGTCAGGGATGGCGACGTGATCCGCATCGACGGTGCGAAGCAGACCATCGATCTCCTCGTCGACGAGGCCGAGCTCGAAACGCGACGCGCTGCATGGGTGGCGCCGGATGCGCGCAGGCTCGGCGGCCTCTTCGAAAAATACGCCGCCGTCGTCGGTCCCGCCAAGGAGGGCGCGGTGACCCATTCCGGCGGCGTCGAATGGGTGCCGGAGTAGGATCATGGCCGGGGAGGGGGAGGAACTGACACTCGGCTATATTGGCATCGGCCTGATGGGCGAGCCGATGACGCTTCGCCTGTTGAAAGCAGGGCTCAGCGTGGCGGTCTGGAACCGCAGCCGCGAGAAACTACGCGGCGTCGTTGAAGCAGGGGCGGTCGAAGCGGGCAGCGCCGCAGATCTCGCGAGCCGATGCGATATCGTCATGATGTGCCTGACCGATACGAAGGCAGTCGAGCATGTCGTCTTCGGCGACAACGGGATCGCGGGTGCGGCGAGGCCGGCTTCGATCCTCGTCGACTTCTCGTCCATGGACCCGGATTCGACCCGCCGCTTCGCAGGGCGCCTGCGCGATGAAACCGGCATGGGCTGGATCGATGCGCCTGTTTCGGGCGGCGTTCCCGGCGCCCGCGACGGTACGCTCGCAATCATGGCCGGCGGCGCGGCGGAGGAGATCGAGCGCGTGCGTCCGGTCATCGCGCTGATGGCCCAGCGCTTCACCCATATGGGACCGAGCGGCGCGGGCCAGACGACCAAGCTGTGCAACCAGGTCATCGTCGGCTGCCAGTTGGCGGCGATCGCCGAGGCGATCCGGCTTGCCGAGGGTGCGGGCGTCGATGCTGCGAAGCTGCCCGAGGCGCTGAAGGGCGGGTTCGCCGATTCCATTCCGCTGCAACTTTTCGCACCGCGCATGGCGGCACGCGCGTTCGAACCGCCGCTCGGCGCGATCCACACGATGCTGAAGGATCTCGACAATGCCGGCGAGGCCGCGCGCCAGGCGGGCGCACCATTGCCGATGGCGTCGACCGCGCGCGAGCTGCTTCGCCAGATGGTGGCGCGCGGCGAGGCGGATGCTTGCGCCACGGCGCTCGTTCAACTCTATGATGGCGTCCAACGATAAAACCAAAAGGGGAACGGACAATGCTGCATTGGAAGAGCATGACACTCGCCGCGGCGATCGCGGTTCTGGGTTCGACCGGCGCGGGTTTCGCGCAGGAGGAGACGAAGACGATCCGCGTCGGCAACTGGTTGCCGATGCACCATCTGATCGTCAAGGGTATCCTGGAGCCCTGGGCGGCGGCGATCGAGGCCGAGACGAACGGCTCGCTGCAATTTGACATCATGGAAACTGCGCTCGGCCGTCCGCCCGCCTATTTCGACCTCGTGCTCGACGGCTCGGTCGATGTCGGCTTCGGCGTGTCGGGCCACAATCCGGGCCGTTTCACCATGACGCAGATCATGGACCTGCCCTTCATGTCGCCCGATCCGTGGGCCGGCGCGGCCGCGGCATGGGCGACATATGAACGCTACGGCGAGCAGTATGGCGAACATGACGGCGCCAAGGTCGTCGGCCTCTGGGTGCATTCCGAACCGTACATCTTCATGCGCGAGGGCCAGGAGGTGACGTCGCTTGCCGAACTCGCCGGCAAGAAGATCCGCGTCGGCGGCAACGTCACCGGCGAGATCATGCAGACGCTCGGCGCGACGCCGGTGCAGCTTCCGCCGACCGAGGCTCAGCAGGCCATGTCGCGCGGCGTTGCCGACGGCATCACCTTCCCGACCGAATCCATCGAGTTCTTCAAGATCACACCCTCGGTCGCGAGCTCGACGCGCATTCCCGGCGGCCTCTACACCGACACGTTCTGGCTGGCCTTCAACCAGGCGACATGGGACGGCCTGTCGGACGATCAGAAGGCTGCGGTCGAGAAGCATTCCGGCATGGCCATCGCAACGCTTGCCGGCTGGGCGTGGACGAACGGCGATACGCTCGGGCGCGCCGCGCTCGATGCCAACGACATGGTTTGGAACGAAATCCCGGAGGCCGATGTCGAGGAGGTGAAGTCGCGCCTCGCCGTGCTCGAGGAACGCTGGATCGAGGCCGCCAACGCGAAGGGACTGCCGGCCGAGGAGATGCTCGACTACGCCCGCGCGCAGGCCGAGGCCTACAAGGCCGAAAAGGTGGTCAACGTCCCGTGAGCGAGAACCAGGCAGGCGACCAGCCGGCACCCGGCCCGGTCGCCTGGGTCTTCCGGGCATTCTCGCTCGTGGCCGGCCTCATGGTCGCGGCGATGATGTTCATCACCACCTTCGACGTCGTCGGCCGCTATTTCTTCGGCCGGCCGCTCTATGCCGCCTTCGAGGTGACGGAGATCCTGATGGGCCTGATCATCTTCGCCGGACTGCCGCTGGCGACCGCCGCGCGCGAGAACATCACCATCTCGATCCTGATGGAACGCCTGTCGCAGAAGGCGCAGGATTTAGGCACGCGGTTCTTCGAACTCGTCTGCGCGGCGATCTGCTTCGCCATGGGCTGGCGGATGTGGGTCTATGGCGCGCGGCTCTGGCGCACCGGCGACCAGACGCTCGAACTGCGCGTGCCGATCGGCCTTCTGGCGCAGGTGATGGCGGTGCTGGTCGTGCTGGCCGGCGTCGCCTTCCTGATCAACGCCGCGCGCGGCCGGCAATTGCTGCCCGCCGCGAATGCGTCCGTCGAATAGCGGCGGGTGCACATGGGTGTCTGGGAAACCTCGCTGATCGGCTTTGCGAGCCTGCTCGGGCTGATGATGGCGGGAATGCCGCTCGCCTTCGCCATGATCCTCGTCGGCGCGGTCGGCATCGTCGCGGTCGTCGGCTGGACGCCGGCGCTCGGCATGCTCGGCCAAGTGCCCGTTTCCGACACGATGCGCTACGAATTGTCGGTCGTGCCGATGTTCGTGCTGATGGGCATGCTGGTCGACCGGGCCGGCATGTCGCGCGATCTCTACCACGCCTGCCACGGCTTTCTCGGCCACCGGCGCGGCGGGCTCGCCATGGCGACCATCGTCGCCTGCGCGGGCTTTGCCGCCGTGTCCGGCTCCTCGCTCGCCACCGCAGCCACGATGGGCCGCGTCTCGATGCCGTCGATGCGCCGCTACGGCTATTCGGACGAACTCGCCTCGGGCTCGATCGCGGCCGGCGGCACGCTCGGCATCCTCATCCCGCCCTCCGTCATCCTGGTGCTCTACGGCATCATGACGGGAACCGACATCGGGCTTCTGTTCATCGCCGGCGTGCTGCCGGGCTTCGTCGCGGTGCTCTTCTACATCGCCGCGATCATGGTCGTCACGCGCCTGAACCCCGAGGCAGGCCCGCGAACGGAGCGGGTCGCGATGCGCGAACGCTTTTCGCGACTGACCTCGGTCGGCCCGATCCTGCTGCTCTTTGTCCTCATCGTCGGCGGCATCTATCTCGGCGTCTTCACGCCGACGGAAGCGGCGGGCGTCGGCGCGTTCGGCGCCTTCCTGTTCTGCCTCTGGCGGCGCGTGCTGACGCCGGCGATCTTCCTCGAATGCGTCATCGCGACCGCGCGGATGACCGCGATCCTGTTCATCCTGCTCGTCGGCGCGCTGCTCTTCTCCAACTTCGTCAACCTCGCGGGCCTTCCCTCCGCCCTGCAGGACCTCGTCGGCGGCTACGGCCTGTCGCCGCTCGGCGTCATCATCTTCCTGATGGCGATCTACATCGTGCTCGGCTGCTTCCTGGAATCGCTTTCCATGGTGCTCCTGACCGTGCCGATCTTCTTCCCGTTGGTCATGTCGCTCGGCTACGATCCGATCTGGTTCGGCATCATCGTCGTCATGGTGACCGAACTGTCGCTCATCACCCCGCCGGTCGGCCTCAACCTCTTCATCCTGAAGAGCACGATCGGCAATATCAGCCTCGGCCGGATCTATCGCGGCATCCTGCCCTTCGTCGCCGCCGACATCTTGCGCCTGGCGCTGATGATCGCGTTTCCGGCGATCATCCTGATCCTTCCCCAGCTTGCGAGGTGAGATGAGCGAGAAGCGAAAATTCGCCGTGGTGACGGCCGGCGCGTCGGGCATCGGCAAGGTCGTCGTGCGCGAGCTGACGAAAAGCGGCTGGCACGTCGCTTTCACCGACGTGAACCTGGAGGCGGGGGAAGCAACGGCAATCGAGACCGGCGCGGAGTTCCACCGGTGCGACATGGCCGATTCGGGCGCCATAGAAATTGTCTTCGCCGGCTTTCCGACAGTCGACCTTCTGTTGAACAATGCGGGCGTCGCCGGCCCGACGCTGCCGGTCATGGACACGCCGATCGATGCCTGGAAAAACGCCGTCGACATCAACATCACCAGCCACTTCGTCTGCGCGCGGGCCGTCCTGCCGGGCATGATCGCGCAAAGGCGCGGCGTCATCGTCAACATGGCCTCGGTCGCGGCGAAGATCGCCTATCCGAACCGGGCCGTCTACGCGGCGACGAAATGGGCGGTGCTCGGCTTCACCGGATCGCTCGCGCACGAGGTCGGGCAGATGGGCATCCGCGTCAACGCGATCCTGCCGGCCTCGGTGCGCGGCGAGCGGATCGAGAACGTCGTCGCCGAATATGCGCGGGCGAACGCGATGGATGTGAAGGCCGCCGAGGCGCACTATCTTGGCCGGCAGGCGACGCGCGCGTTCATCGAGCCGGAAGAGATCGCAGCGACGATCCTCTTCCTCGCCTCGGATGCGGCGCGTTCGATCACCGGCCAGTTCATCGGCGTCGATGGCGGCTTCCAGTAGACGGGATTTCACGAATGCCGCGCTTTTCGATCAACGTCTCGATGATGCTGCAGGAATTCGGCTTCCTCGAACGTTTCCAGGCAGCAGCCGATCTCGGCTTTGCAGGCGTCGATATCCAGTTTCCCTATGATTTTCCGGCAGATGATGTGGCAAGGGCCGCGCGGCGTGCCGGCGTCGAGATCGTGCTGATCAACGTGCCGGCCGGCGATCTTTCCGCCGGCGGCGATGGCCTCGCCTGCGTTCCGGGCCGCGAAGCGGGATTCGCCCGCGCGGTCGAGGAAGCTGCCGACTACGCCTTCATGCTCGGCGTGAAGCGGGTGAACGTCCTGTCCGGCCGGGTGCCGCAGGGTGTCGCGCGCGAGGCGGCCATGGCGACGCTGGCACGCAATCTCCAGCTTGCAGCGGATCGCTTCGCGCCGCTCGGCGTCACGGTCATGGTCGAGCCCTGCAACGGGCGCGACGTGCCGCGCTATCTCGTCCAGCGCACAAGCGACGCCGCCGAGGCGATCGATGTGGCCGGCCGGGACAATCTCGCGATCCAGTTCGATTTCTACCATCGCCAGATCGTCGAGGGCGACCTGATCGAGGGCTTTCGCGCCGCCCTTCCGCGGATCGCGCATGTCCAGTTCGCCGATACGCCGGGCCGGCGCGAGCCGGGAACCGGCGAGATCAACTACCGCGCCGTCTTCGCGGCGATCGACGCGTCGGGTTATTCAGGCTGGGTCGGCGCCGAATACAGGCCGACTGGCACGACGGCCGCCTCGCTCGGTTGGCTCGCCGCCGGCTTATGAATGAAGCGGCTGGTCCGGGTCGCGGACATCGTCCATGCCGAGCGGCAAAAGGCCGAGCGCGGCAAGCACGAGGTCGACGCTCTCGGCGACGATCGCCTGGCCGCCGACATGGGTGATCTTGGTGCGCTCGCCATAGGCCTGCACGCTCACCACATGGTTGGTGTTAAGGGCAATCGGCTGTCCGCTGACTTCAGTGAGTTGAATCCACATAAGGCTTTCTCCCGCTGGGAAAAGCGGTGCAAGCCGCGTGCCGAGAATCACGCGCCGTAGATGCAGCATAGGCGTGCCACGGCGAAACAGGATCGCCATGCGCTGTCCGTTTTTGACCGCCGATGGTTCGCTCCAAATCGGGACGAAGCTCAGCGCAGTCTCAGCTTGAGCGCATCGCCCATCTGCCGGATATCGGTGATCTTCGCCTCGAATGAAGACCAGTCGTCGGCCTCCGCGATCGGCGCCCAGATGTCCTCGACCTCGTCAATCAGCATCGTGCAGGGCGCCGGGCGGTCGAAATAGGGATGCGTGAAATCGATCTCCGGCCGCGCGGCAAACGGTTCGAAGGTCGCACGGAACGTCTCGAAGGCCTCGCCGGAATCGTCTGTGCGCGCGGTGGGCGGACGCGGCGAATGCGGGCCTCCAAACCAGTCGAAGAAGAAGCGCTCGAACGGCATCTGCGAGACCGCAAGGAAGCGCCAGCCGGCCGCGACGAGCTGGTTGTCGGCCTCCAGCCCCGCGCTCGTCACGCCGAGCCGGTTGAGGAAGGCGGCGCGGAACTCTTCCTGCACCAGCGCCGGAAAGGCGCGCAGGATCGTTTCGAGATCGGCCTGGGGGGCGAAGTCGAGCAGGCATTCGGCAAGCCGCGTCAGGTTCCAGAACATCGTGTCGGGCTGGCGGCCGAAGGCGTAGAGGCCCGTCTGGTCGAAATAGGCCGCGGTGAAGGCCGGATCGAGCGTCGGAAGGAAACGCCACGGCCCGTAATCGAAGCTCTCGCCGGTGATGTTGATGTTGTCCGTGTTCAGGACGCCATGGACGAAGCCGGCGACCATCCAGGCGGCCGTCGTCTTCGCCAGCCTGCGGCCGACGGCGTCGAGAAAGGCGAGCGCCCGGCCCGGATCGAGCTCGGCCCCGACCTCATGCAGATAGTGCGCGGCCGAATGGTCGATCAGCCGCGAGATGTCTTCGGTCTGGTCGAGAAAACGCAGGCGCTGGAACGTGCCGATGCGGATGTGGGAGTGGCTGAGCCGCACGAGCACGGCGGAGCGGGTCGGGGAGGGCTCGTCGTTGCGATGCAGCGCTTCGCCGGTCTCGATCAGGCTGAACGTTTTCGACGTGTCGACGCCGAGCGCCTCGAGCATTTCCGTCGCGAGCACCTCGCGCACGCCGCCCTTGAGCGTCAGCCGCCCGTCACCGCCGCGCGACCAGGGCGTGGTGCCCGAGCCTTTGGTGGCAAGGTCGAGCAGGCGGCCGGTATCGTCGTGAACCTGCGCGAAGAGAAAGCCGCGACCATCGCCGAGATCGGGATTGTAGGAGCGGAACTGGTGCCCGTGATAGCGCAGTGCCAAAGGCTGCGCATAGCCGCCGGGCAGCGGCGCAAAGCGCCCGAAATGCGCGATCCACTCGTCGTGCGAGAGATCGCCAAGCCCGACGCGCGCAGCCCAATCCTGATTGCGGAACCGGACGATGTGCTCGGGAAAAGGCGCGGCATTGACCGGATCGTGGAACGCGGTGCCAAGTGAGGCATGCGCGGTCGAGGGGCGATAGTTTGGTGCGACAGGCATTCGATATCCCGGACATGCGATTGCAACACTGAACGGTTCAGCCCGTCCAGTGTTGCAAGAATAGCCGAGAAATCCTGGGTTCGTCAGCCGCCCGCGCCACCACCACCACCAGCCGTGCCGCCACCGCCGCCGGTACCACCTGCACCGCCAGTGCCGCCGCCGCCACCTGTGCCGCCGCCGCCACCTGTGCCGCCGCCGCCACCTGTGCCGCCCCCACCGCCGCTACCACCGCCGCCGCCGGTACCACCGCCGCCGCCACCCGCGCCACCGCCGCCCCCCGTACCACCGCCCGCCCCACCCGCGCCGCCCCGACCGCCCCCGCCACCCGTCCCCCCCCCCCCCCCCCCCCCCCCG
>JACVCH010000013.1 GCA_016742175.1 Rhizobiaceae bacterium | reverse complement strand
GCGGCCCCCGCCGAGGGCGAGGCCGTCGCATCGGCGCCCGCCGAGACCGAGACGCCGGACGCTGCCGAGGCGCCTGCCGCGGAGACGGAGAAGTTCACGCAGCGCCTCCTGCCCGACGGTACCGAGGTCGACGAGGGCGTCGCCGGCGAGGAACCGACGATCGGCGAGGGCACGTCCGTCGCCGCCGTCACCCCGCCCGGCGAGGCCGAAGGTGCGACTTCCGCGCCGGCAGCCGGCAACGACCAGGGCCAGGACCAGCCGCAGCTTGCGGTCGGCCAGCGTGCGATCTTCTACGAGGAGCGCACGGCCAATGCCGAAGGCTCGGCCGAATCGGGCACCATCCTGTGGTCCCTCGTGCAGGAATCGCCGGGCGGCGACCTGCCGCCCGAGGCCGCGATCCGCGCCGAGGTCACCATTCCCGCGCGCGACCTGCAGCTTCGCATGACGATCCGGCGCAATGGCGACCAGTCGCTTCCGGCGAGCCACATCATCGAGATGATCTTCCTGACGCCGGACAATTTCTCCGGCGGCACGATCGACAACGTGCTGCGCGTAGCGATGAAGGACACCGAGCAGGCGGCCGGCAATCCGCTGATCGGCATTCCGGCCAAGATCGCGGATGGCTTCTTCCTCGTCGCGCTGTCGGATTCGTCGGCCGAGGTCGAGGCGAACACGACGCTCCTGCGTCGGCAGAGCTGGCTCGACATCCCGATCACCTACGGGTCGGGACGGCGCGCGCTGATGACGATGGAGAAGGGCATTCCCGGCGATCGCGTCTTCCAGGAGGCGCTGCGGGCATGGTCCGAGCTCGCGCCGATCGCCGAAGAGGGCGAAGGCCAGGCCCAGTAGACATAAAAACGCCGGCGCGAAGCCGGCGTTTTCTTTTTCTCGATATGCGCTGCGATCAGCGGGCGTCGGCCTCGATGGTGCGCAGCGACTGCGCCTGACGGCGCGCCGCAGCCTTGACCGCGTCCTGCACCTTTTCGAAGGCGCGCACCTCGATCTGGCGCACGCGCTCGCGGCTGATGTCGAATTCGCCGGAAAGCTCTTCCAGCGTCATCGGGTCTTCGGCGAGGCGGCGGGCCTCGAAGATGCGCCGCTCCCGCTCGTTGAGGACGCCCATCGCGTCGGTCAGGAGCGCGCGGCGGCTTTCGAGTTCGTCCTGCTGGACGAGCATCTCTTCCTGGCTTTCATGGTCGTCGACCAACCAGTCCTGCCATTCGCCCGATTCACCCTCGGTCGCGCGGATCGGCGCGTTGAGCGAGGCGTCGCCCGACAGGCGACGGTTCATCGACACGACCTCCTCTTCCGACACGTTGAGGCGCGTCGCGATCTCGGTGATGTGCTCGGGCTTCAGATCGCCTTCGTCGAGCGCCTGGATCTTGCCCTTCACCTTGCGAAGGTTGAAGAACAGGCGCTTCTGGTTGGCGGTGGTGCCCATCTTCACGAGGCTCCACGAGCGCAGGATGTATTCCTGGATCGACGCCTTGATCCACCACATCGCGTAGGTCGCGAGGCGGAAACCGCGCTCCGGCTCGAACTTCTTGACGGCCTGCATCAGGCCGACATTGCCCTCCGAAATCACCTCGCCGATCGGCAGGCCATAGCCGCGATAGCCCATCGCAATCTTCGCGACGAGGCGCAGATGGCTCGTCACCATCTTGTGGGCGGCAGCGGTGTCGTCATGCTCCAGATACCGCTTGGCGAGCATGTACTCTTCCTGCGGCTGGAGCATGGGAAAGCGTCGGATCTCTTCAAGATAGCGGGAAAGGCCTCCCTCTCCGGTCGCAATGCTTGGCAGTGTCTGGGCCATAAAGCACCCTCTCTCTCAAATCGGCCTGCCCCCGCTGGCGGCGGGCAGGTGGCGCAGCGCCGTGGGCCTGTTGCGCCATATCGCTAATATAGGGATCGCGCGGACGAATTGCACGGCACATATCGTCCTGAAATAGTGCGTCTTCCTGAAGTGAACAATCTCACTCAGGATTTCGTCATTCCGATGGCAAACGGCGCAACGCTTCGAGAAGTTCCGTGAAATCGGCCGGGTAGGGCGCCTCGAAGCGGAGCACTTCGTCGGTGCGCGGATGGCGAAACTGGAGAAGGCGCGCGTGGAGCGCCTGGCGCGGAAATTCGCCGACCAACGCCTTCATGTCGTCCGGCAGCTTGTTTGCCTTGGTCTTGAAGGCGCGGCCATAGGTCTGGTCGCCGATCAGCGGATGGCCGACATGCGCCATATGGACGCGAATCTGGTGCGTGCGCCCGGTTTCGAGCCGGCATTCGACCAGCGAGGCGAAGGACGTCGCGTCGGCGCGGGCGCCGAACTTCTCGACGACGCCATAATGCGTGACCGCGTGGCGGGCGTCGGATCGGCCCTCCGGCACCACCGCGCGCTTGGTCCGGTCGGTGCCGGATCGGCCGAGCGGCGCGTCGATGATGCCCGCCGGGCGCGGCGGCACGCCCCAGACGATGGCGTGGTAGGCGCGTTCGAGGTCGCCGGTCTCGCCATGGTCGGCGAAGGCGTCGGACAGCGCGCGATGCGCCAGGTCGTTCTTGGCGACGACGAGGACGCCGCTCGTGTCCTTGTCGAGACGGTGGACGATGCCGGGCCGCCGCACGCCGCCGATGCCCGAGAGCGAGGCGCCGCAATGGTGGATCAGCGCATTGACGAGCGTGCCCGTCCAGTTTCCCGCGCCGGGATGGACGACGAGGCCCGCCGGCTTGTCGATCACGATCAGGTCGTCGTCCTCGTAGAGGATCGAAAGGTCGATCGCCTCGGCCGCCGGCTCGGCGGCCTCGGGCTCCGGCATGCCGAGCGTGACGATCGCGCCGGCGACGAGCTTGGCCTTGGGCTCCTGAACGATCTTGCCGTCGATCCGGACGTCGCCGCCGCGGATCAACGCCTGGACGCGGTTGCGCGACAGGTCGGGCGCAGTCTGGGCGGCAAGCCACTGGTCGAGGCGCATGCCTGCGGCATCCTCGCCGACGGCGAAGGCTTTCAAACCGGCGGCGGCTTCGGTATCAGGGGCGCTCACGTCAGCACTGGCCAATGGACTTCCTGTTATGAATGAGCGCGCACCGCAGCAACTGGACCAGGACGAGCCGCTCGATCCGGCCGTCGAAAAGGTGCGCGCCAAGCTGATGCGCTTCGTCGTCATCAATCTGGGAATTCTGTTCCTGGCCCTTATGGCCGTGGTGGGCGCGCTTGTCTACCGCTCGGTCTCGACCGGTTCGTCGCCCGAAGAGGCAGCGTCGTCCGCATTGCCGCTGCCGCCCGAGGGCAGCACCATCACCGGTGAAATCGCCCTTCCGGCCGGCGCGAACGTCGTTTCCTCCTCGCTTGCCGATGGCCGCCTGACGCTCTTGGTCGAGGCGGGCGGCGCGCGCGAGATCGTCGTCTACGACATCGCATCGGCGCGCATCATCGCTCGCTTCGCGCTGGTGACAGAGTGATGGCGCAGCGCCTCGCCACCGTGACGCTCGTCGTCGACGACTACGACACGGCGATCGCGCATTATGTCGAGACCATTGGTTTCACCCTGCTGGACGACGTGTCGCTCGGCGGGGCCAAGCGCTGGGTGCGCGTCGGGCCGGCCGGCGGCGGTTGCGCGTTCCTGCTGGCACGGGCGGACGGCGCTGCGCAGCTCGCCTCGATCGGCAACCAGACGGGCGGACGCGTCGGCTTTTTCATCGAGACGGACGATTTCGACGCCGACCATGCGGCGATGACCGCGCGCGGCGTCGACGTTCGCGAGGCGCCGCGCACCGAAGCCTATGGCAAGGTCGCGATCTTCGCCGATCGCTACGGCAATCTCTACGATCTCATCGAATACACGCGACGCTAGGTCATCAAAAAAGTCCCCCCGACCCCGGTTGCCTTCGCGCGGATTCGCTTCTATATGGGCGGCTTGGACGCTCCCATCGTCTAGCGGTCAGGACGTCGCCCTCTCACGGCGAAAACAGGGGTTCGATTCCCCTTGGGAGTACCAATCTTCTCGAAATCATCCGTTTTCCGTGCCGCGCGCATGCGTTCGGGCATCGAATGGCGCACATGTTCATCATTTTAGCGTCGCGTTAAGTGACTGTCGGGCAGTGTCGCCGCGTCGTCGGGATGTGGGGGCATGCTCGTGGGAATTGACGGAGTTTTGGCGAAGGCCGTAGCGCGCGGCGCGTTGAACATGCCGGCGCGCGCGGAAGGCGGCGCGAGCGCGCATGCCGACCGGCTGATGGCCGGGCTCAACGTGATGAGCGACGCCTTCTGCTATTACGACCGCGACGACCGCCTCGTTCACTACAATGACGCGATGGTGGCGCTTTATGCGCCGATTGCCGACGTGATCCGGCCGGGCGTCTTGTTCGGCGATCTTCTCGACGCCGCGATCGAGCGCCAGGTTTGGGACATCGGCGACGCCGATCCGGCCGCCCTCAAGGCGCATGTGCTCGGCGGGCGCAGCGGGGAAAGCTTCGAGATGCAGCTTGCCTTCCGCGACGGACGGCACGTCATCCACCGCGAAATCCGGACCGAGGACGGCGGCACGATCGGTGTCTGCACCGACATCACCACCGTCATCGCGCACGAGGCGGACCTCGAACGCGCCAGGGCCGAGGCGCAGGACGCGCAGCGGCGGCTGCAATGCGCCATCGACGCGCTGCCCGACGGCTTCGTCCTGTGGGACACGGAGGACAGGCTGGTCGCGTTCAATACCGCGCTGCAGAACAAGTTCTCTGTGGTGAAGCTCGAAGTCGGCAAGACGTTCAAGCAGCTCTTCGGCGAACTGGCCGACCGCGGCGGCGTCGCCGAGGCGCGCGGGAATGCGGCCAAATGGGTCGAAGCGCAGGTCGCGCGCTGGGAGGCGCTGGTCGACCACGAGGTCGAGTTCCGCCTGCCGACCGGGCGCTGGATGCGCCGGCACGACCAGGTCACCGCCAGCGGCGACCGCGTCGGCATCGTCGCTGACATCACCGAGCACAAGCAGCGCGAGCGCGAGCTTGCCGTGGCGCGCGACCGCGCCGAAAGCCTCTACGCCGATCTCCAGCGCACGCTCGACACCATGGACCTCGGCGTCGTAGTGCTCGACGGCGACCTCAACACCGAGATCATCAACGAGGCCTATTACCGGCTCTGGCATACGAAGCCGGAGGAGATTCCGGTCGGCTCCCATGCGCGCCACATGATGGAAGTGAGCCGGCGCAACGGAATCTACGACGTCGACGACGAGGCCTGGACGACCTATGTCGAGGAACGGCTGGCGCAGATCGCATCCGGCGACGTGCCGCCGCGCGAGTTCACGCGCGCCGACGGCTGCACGATGATCTATTCGGTGACGCCGCTTTCCGGCGGCCGGCGGCTCGTCTCCTATTTCGACATCACGGCGATGAAGCGCCGCGAGGCCGAGCTGGAGGAAGCCCAGCACAAGGCCGAGCTTGCCGACCGCGCCAAGTCCGAGTTCCTGGCCAATATGAGCCACGAGATCCGAACGCCCATGAACGGCGTCCTCGGCATGGCCGAGCTCCTGTGGAAGACCGATCTCGACGCAAAGCAGAAGACCTTCGCCGACATCATCGTCAAATCCGGCAACGCGCTCCTGACGATCATCAACGATATCCTCGACTTCTCCAAGATCGACGCGGGCCAGCTCGCGCTCGATCCGGCGCCCTTCGATCTCGCCGAGGCGATCGAGGACGTCGCGACGCTCGTCTCGACGCGCGCCAAGGAAAAAGACCTCGAGATGATCGTCCGCTTCGAGCCGGGGCTGAAGCGGCGCTTCATCGGCGATGGCGGGCGCATCCGCCAGATCGTCACCAATCTGATGGGCAATGCGGTGAAGTTTACCGATGCCGGCCACGTGCTGGTCGACGTCAGCGGCGTCGCTTCCCAGACGGGCACCCGCCTCACCATCTCGGTGACCGATACGGGCATGGGCATCCCGGCCGACAAGCTGGCACTCGTGTTCGAAAAGTTCAGCCAGGTCGATGCGTCGTCGACGCGCCGGCATGAAGGCACCGGGCTCGGCCTCGCGATCTCGTCGCGGCTCGTCGGCCTGATGGGCGGGGCGATCGACGTCGAAAGCGCCGTCGGACAGGGCTCGCGCTTCTGGTTCACCGTCGATCTTCCCGATGCCGACGACCAGGGCCAGCATCGCTCGCCCGCGCTCGACGTGCGCGGTGCGCGCGTCCTGATCATCGACGACAACCCCATCAACCGCTCGATCCTGCTCGAACAGATGCAGGGCTGGGAATTCGATGCCTGCGCTGCGACCAGCGCGGCGGAGGGCATCGCCGTCCTGACCGAAGCGGCGCGGCGCGGGCTCGATGTCGACTGCGTCATCCTCGACTATCAGATGCCGGAAATGACCGGCGTCGACGCCGCGCGCATCATTCGCGGCAATGCGGCCATCGCCCGCACGCCGATCCTGCTCCTCAGCTCCGTCGACCAGGCGGTCACCGGCGCGCCGGGCCGCGAACTCGGCATCGAGGCGCAGCTCATCAAGCCGGCGCGCTCGGCCGTCCTATTGAAGACGCTGGTCGACACGATCCAGCGCCGCCGCTCCAGCGCGCCGGGCGTCGTCGTGCCGCTCGTCCGGCCCGCGGAGGCGCGAGCGCCGGTCCAAACGACGCCCGCACCTGCGGCGACGCCGAACGGCGCGGCGCTCGATGTGCTCGTCGCGGAGGACAACGAGGTCAACCAGCTCGTCTTCCGGCAGATTCTCGAGGAGATCGGGCTGAAATTCGCCATCGTCGCCAATGGCAGGCTGGCGCTCGAGCGCTACCGCGAGGCGGGCGCGCGGCTGATTCTGATGGACGTGTCGATGCCGGTGATGGACGGGCTCGAGGCGACGCGGGCGATCCGGGCCTTGCCCGATGCCGCGCCGGTTCCCATCATCGGGGTCACGGCGCATGCGCTGAAGGGCGATCGCGAGCGGTGCCTCGAGGCCGGAATGGACGACTACCTGCCCAAGCCGATCAGCCCCAAGGCGCTCGCCGACAAGATCGCTTCCTGGCTCGATGGGCAGGCAAACCGCGAAAACAGCGGAAATTGATCCGCATATGGTGCGATCGCACCATATCGCTCCAACTGCTGTCATTGAAAGATTGCGTGATCGGAGTGCTGAATTCCGAGTTTTCCGGACGGGAAGTGCCGCCGCCGACGTTGGATTGGTCTGTCTGTGCCCCAACTAAGGATCGTTCTCTGCAAGATTGCAGGCGTCGGTAGCGTTTCGGCTCGAAGGCATGGCCTTTCCGTCCGGCTTTTTCGGAGCTTCGGAAATCGATGTGAACGGCGGCGCAGCGCCCGCCGCCTGGGCTTGTCGTGGCCTTCGTGAGGCCGACATCAAACTGTCATCCAACTGTTACATAGGGCCGCTATTGCCACTCCCGTCGCCGACCGCGGCGACAGCAGAAGAGATTTCTGAACAGGAGTGGGCTCCATGAAGACCTTCATTCTCGCGGCCTCCGCCGCAGCACTCGCCATCGCCGCTTCGGCCGGCATCGCCACCGCACAGTCCCGCGACACGATCCAGATCGCCGGCTCGTCCACGGTCCTTCCCTTCGCCTCGATCGTCGCCGAAGAGTTCGGCAACGCCTTCCCCGAGTTCAAGACGCCGGTCGTCGGCTCGGGCGGTTCGGGCGGCGGGCTGCGCCAGTTCTGCGAAGGCACCGGCGAGAACACGATCGACATCGCCAATTCCTCGCGCCGCATCCGCGCCGGCGAGGTCGAAGCCTGCAACGCGGCCGGCGTGAACGACATCCTCGAAGTCCAGATCGGCTATGACGGCATCGTCTTCGCCGTCTCCGCCGACAAGGCCGATTTCGCGCTCGAGCCGGTCCACGTCTTCAAGGCGATCGCCGCGCAGGTGCCGGTCGATGGCGAGATGGTCGCCAACACCTACACCAACTGGAACGAGATCGACCCGTCGCTGCCCGACCAGCCGATCGCCATGGCGATCCCGGCCTCCAACCACGGCACGCGCGAAGTCTTCGAAGAACGCGTCCTGCATGCCGGCTGCGAAGCCGCCGAGCTGCCGGAGATGGAAGAAGAGGCGATGGAAGAGGCCTGCGTCGCGCTGCGCCAGGACGTCGTCATCGAGATCGCCGGCGACTACACCGAGACCCTCGCCCGCCTTCAGTCGAACCCCGACACGGTCGGCGTCTTCGGCCTGTCCTTCTACGACCAGAACCGCGACACGCTGAAGGTCGCGACGATGTCGGGCGTCACCCCGTCGCTGGAAACCATCGCGTCGGGCGAGTATCCGGTGTCGCGTCCGCTCTATTTCTACGTCAAGGGCGAGCATATCGGCGTCATCCCGGGCCTCGAAGAATACGTCGCCTTCTTCCTGTCCGACCAGATGGCCGGTGCGGGCGGCGCGCTCGAAGCTGCCGGCATGATCCCGGCGCCGGAAGAGGAGACGGCCGAGGTCCAGAGCCGCTTCGACGCCAAGGAAGCGATCACCGCCGACCAGCTTTAAGCTGCGCGCAATGATCCGGAAGGGGCCCGACGACGGGCCTCTTCCTCGCATTTTATCGAGACTGCTCATGATGAGCGGAGATGCACGATGAACTCGCTCACCGTCGCTGCCTTGCTGCTGGTGTTCCTGGGGCTGGCCTACCAGCAGGGCTGGTCGCTGAGCCGCCGGCTGGCGACGCCTGAGGGGCGTCTCCATTCGCGCCCGGCCTATCACGGCTCGCTTGTCGCGATCTGGACGGTTGCCCCGGCGCTCCTGATCCTGGCCCTCTGGGCGCTGTTCGGCAACACCGCCTCGCGCGCCTTCATCATCGCCAATCTGCCGGCCGAACTTGCCGACCAGCCCGCCTCGGTCATCGAACCCGCCATCCAGCGCGTACGCCAGATCGCCTCCGGCTTCGGCGTCGCCGGCGACGTCCAGCCCTATGAGACGGCCGCCGGGCAGGCGCTGCGCCAGTTCCAGGTCATCATGTCGGCGACCGTGCTCGCGGCCGCTGCGGCCTTTGCGGCCCTGTCGCTCTATTTCGCCCGCCGGCGCGTCGCGCTTCGGCTGCAGGCGCGCAACGAGGTCGAGCGGCTCGTCGGCTACCTGCTCCTCGCCTGTTCGGCCGTCGCGGTCCTGACCACGCTCGGCATCGTCCTGTCGCTGGTCTTCGAGGCCGCGCGCTTCTTCACCTTCGTCAGCCCGGCCGATTTCTTCTTCGGCACGGTCTGGAACCCGCGCTTTTCGACCACGGGCGCCGGCAGCGGCCAGTATGGCCTCCTTCCGCTCCTGTGGGGCACCGTCATGGTCGCGGCGATCGCCATGTTCGTCGCGCTGCCGATCGGCCTGATGACGGCGATCTACCTGTCGCAATATGCGCGGCCGCGCGTGCGCAATTTCGTCAAGCCGGTGATCGAGATCCTCGCGGGTATCCCGACCATCGTTTACGGCTTCTTTGCACTCGTCACGGTCGGCCCGTTCCTCGCCTCGGCAGGCGCTGCGGTCGGCATCGACATCCGCGCCACCTCGGCGCTGACGGCCGGCATCGTCATGGGGATCATGATCATCCCCTTCATCTCCTCGCTCTCCGACGACATCCTGCGGCAGGTGCCGCGCGCGATGATCGACGGCTCGATCGGGCTCGGCGCGACGCGTTCGGAGACGATCAAGCGCGTCGTCCTTCCCGCCGCGCTGCCCGGCATCGTCGGCGCCTTCCTGCTCGCGGTCAGCCGCGCCATCGGCGAGACGATGATCGTGGTGCTTGCGGCCGGCAACAGCCCGTTCCTGCGCGCCAATCCCGGCGAGCCGATCTCGACAGTGACGGTGACGATCGTCAACCAGCTTACCGGCGACCAGGATTTCGCCTCGCCGCAGTCGCTCGTCGCCTTCGCGCTCGGGCTGACGCTCTTCGTCATGACCCTCTTCCTCAACATGGCCGCGCTCTACATCGTCCGCCGCTTCCGGGAGCAGTACGAATAGCCATGACCGACACGTTCTCGAAAACGACCGACGTCCCGCAGGAAACCGAAGCGCGGCTGGAGCGGATCCGCACCGGGCTCGCCAAGCGCCATGCGCGCGAAAAGCGCTTCCGCCTCTACGGCGTCCTCGCCATCGCCGCCGCGCTCGCCTTCGTGGCGATCCTGTTCGCGATGATCCTGTCGAAGGGTCTGCCGGCCTTCCAGCAGGCTTCGCTTTCGCTGCCCGTCACCTTCAGCGAGGAGTTGATCGAGGTCGATCCGAAGCCGGTGCGCGAGGCCGGCCAGTCGGCGGCCGATTTCCAGGCGGCCTCGCTGCGCTGGCAGCGCGACGTCACGCTCATAAACTGGAATCGAGTGCTCGAAAACGCGGTGCGGACGATTGCGCCGGACGTCGAGATCGAGACGCGCGACCTCCAGTCGATCATCGACAATGGCGAGCGCTTCAAGCTGCGCGACGCCTTCGTCGCCGACCCGTCGATCCTCGGCCGCGCGATCCAGATGGACGTGCTCGCCTCGGCCGATGTCGACAACTGGCTCAAGGGCAACATCAACCGCGACCTGCCGGACGCGCAGCAGCAGCTTTCGGCCGATGCGCGGGCGTTGGCGGATCGTCTCTACGAAGAGGGCCATATCCGCATGGCCTTCGCCTGGCACATCTTCACCAACACCGATTCGCGTTCCGCCCCCGCCAGCGCCGGCCTCGCCGGCGCCTTCATGGGATCGCTCTACATGATGCTGGTGGTGATCGTTCTCGCCGTGCCGATCGGCGTCGCCAGCGCGATCTACCTCGAAGAGTTCGCGCCGAAGAACCGGCTGACGGACCTGATCGAGGTCAACATCAACAACCTTGCCGCCGTGCCGTCGATCGTGTTCGGCCTTCTGGGCGCGGCCGTCTTCATCAACTATTTCCGCCTGCCGCTTTCCGCGCCGATCGTCGGCGGCCTCGTGCTGACGCTGATGACGCTGCCGACCATCATCATCGCGACGCGTTCGGCGCTGCGCGCCGTGCCGCCGTCGCTCCGCCAGGCCGCGCTCGGCCTCGGCGCGTCGAAGACGCAGACCGTCTTCCACCACGTCCTGCCGGTCACCTATCCGGGCATCCTGACGGCGACCATCATCGGCGTCGCGCAGGCGCTCGGCGAAACGGCGCCGCTGCTGCTGATCGGCATGAACGCCTTCGTCGCCGCCGTTCCCGGCTCGCCCTTCGAGCAGTCCACCGCCCTGCCGGTCCAGATCTTTCTCTGGCAGGGCAACGAGAACCGCAACTTCTTCGAGGCCCGCACCTCGGCCGCGATTATCGTTCTCCTGGCCCTCATGATAAGCCTGAACGCGATCGCCATCTTCCTCCGCAGCCGATTGGAGCGCCGTCGATGACCCACAACCAGGAAACGGACACCGCTGCCATGAACATGTCCACCAGCCAGTTCATCGAAGACCAGGTCACTGGTAGTAGCCGCCAGTTGAACGAGATGAAGACCCGCGTCACGGCGCGCGACGTCAACGTGTTCTACGGCGCCAAGCAGGCGCTGTTCGACGTCTCCGTCAACGTGCCCGACAAGTCGGTCATCGCCTTCATCGGCCCGTCGGGCTGCGGCAAGTCGACCTTCCTGCGCTGCCTCAACCGCATGAACGACACGATCGAGGGCTGCCGGGTCGAGGGCGAGATCCGTCTCGACGGCCAAGACGTCTACGATCCGAAGATCGACGTCGTCGAGCTTCGCGCCCGCGTCGGCATGGTGTTCCAGAAGCCGAATCCGTTCCCGAAGTCGATCTTCGAGAACGTCGCCTACGGCCCGAAAATTCACGGCCTTGCCTCCAACAAGACGGACCTGGAAGAAATCGTCGTCACCAGCCTGAAGAAGGCGAGCCTCTTCGAGGAGGTGAAGGACCGGCTGCACGAGCCGGGCACGGGCCTTTCCGGCGGCCAGCAGCAGCGGCTCTGCATCGCGCGTGCAATCGCCGTCTCGCCGGAAGTCATCTTGATGGACGAGCCGTGCTCGGCGCTCGATCCGATCGCGACGGCGAAGATCGAGGAGCTGATCGACGAACTGCGCGCGAACTTCACCATCGCCATCGTCACCCACTCGATGCAGCAGGCGGCGCGCGTGTCGCAGCGCACGGCCTTCTTCCATCTCGGCGTCCTCGTCGAGGAAGGGCCGACGGAGCAGATCTTCACCGCGCCGTCCGACAAGCGCACGCAGGACTACGTCACCGGCCGCTTCGGCTGACCGGCACGCAAAGAGGGCAGGGACAATGGCGGGACAACATATCGTAGCCTCCTTCGACGAGGAACTCGGCCAGATCGACCGGCTGATCCGCGACATGGGTGACCTCGCGCAGGCGATGGTCACCGCGGCGACGCAGTCGCTGCTCGACAATGACGTGCCGCTCGCCCAGCGCGTCATCTCCGACGACGTGGTGATGGATGCGCGCCAGCGCGAACTCGACGAGCGCGCCATCGCGCTCATCGCCAAGCGGCAGCCGATGGCGCAGGATCTGCGCGCCGTCGTCGGCGCCATCCGCATGGCGAGCGACCTGGAGCGTATCGGCGATCTGGCCAAGAACATCTCCAAGCGCGTCAGCGCGGTCGGCTCGGGCGCCATGCAGCGCAAGCTGTCGCACTCGATCGACACGATGGCGCAACTCGTGCGGGCGCAGCTTGCCGGGGTGATCGACAATTACGTCGCCCGCAACCCGCAGGCGCTGATCACGCTGCGGGCCGACGACGAGAACATCGACGTGCAGTACACCGCCGTCTTCCGCGAGCTTCTGACCTACATGATGGAAGATCCGCGCAACATCACCGCTTGCACGCATCTGCTCTTCTGCGCCAAGAACCTCGAACGGATCGGCGACCACGCGACCAACATCGCCGAGAACGCCTACTACGTCATGGTCGGCCGCCAGTTGCCGCTCCACCGGCCGAAGCTCGACGAGACGTCGATCTCGGCCAGGCCGGCGTGAGGACCGGCCGATGATCGCGCCGAAGATCATGGTGGTCGAGGACGAGGAGCCGCTGGGCGTCCTCATCAAGTACAATCTGGAAGCCGAGGGCTACAAGGTCGAGGTGATCGCGCGCGGCGACGAGGCGGAAATCCGCCTTCAGGAAACCGTGCCGGACCTGCTGGTGCTCGACTGGATGGTGCCGGCCGTCTCCGGCATCGAGCTGTGTCGGCGGCTGCGCATGCGCGCGGAAACCGAGCGCCTGCCGATCATCATGCTGACGGCGCGCGGCGAAGAGAGCGACCGGGTGAGGGGGCTTTCGACCGGCGCGGACGACTATCTCGTCAAGCCCTTCTCGACGCCCGAATTCGTCGCCCGCGTGCGCGCGCTTTTGCGGCGGGCGAAGCCGGAAATCCTGTCGAGCGTGCTCAAGGTCGGCGATATCGTGCTCGACCGGGAATCGCACCGCGTCTATCGCGGCCCGGCCGAGGTCCATCTCGGCCCGACCGAGTTCCGGCTGCTCGAATTCCTGATGCAGCATCCCGGCCGCGTCTTCTCGCGCGGGCAGTTGCTCGACAATGTCTGGGGCGAGACGATCTATATCGACGAGCGCACGGTGGACGTCCATGTCGGGCGCCTACGCAAGGCGGTCAATCCGGGCGACGCGCCGGACATCATCCGCACCATTCGCGGCGCCGGCTATTCGATCAACGAGAGCTGACGGTCACGACGTCGCCTGCATCGTCGCGATGTAGCCGGGCGCGAAGAGCTCGTTGTCGACGGCCTCCAGCGCGCGCCGCGCACATCCTTCGAGGATCAGCGGCATCTCGTCGGTCTCGAGATCGAAGGAGATGACCGCGTCATGCTGGCCTCCGGCCGTCTGCGCGATGGCGTCGCGGATCGAGGGCTCCATCACGTCGAAGGCGAGCGTTCCCGGCCCGACGATCGCCACCGGCGCGGGGTCGATCAGAGCGAAGAGCGAGCCGAGCCCGTAGCCGATCGCCTCGCCGGCCCGCCGGAACGCGTCGCGGGCAGGGCCGTCGCCGGCGCGCGCGTCGTTCGCCAACTTCAGCATCGTCTCGGGGTCGACATCGGCATCCGCCGCCGTCTGGTCGCTTCGCCCAGCCGCCTCGCGCAGGATCGCGTAATTGCCCGCATAGGCCTCGATGCAGCCATGGCGCCCGCAACGGCAGAGCGCGCCGCCCGGCCGGTGGATCATGTGACCGAACTCGCCGCCCGACGAATAGGCGCCGGTGAAGAGTTCGCCGCGCAGCACCAGCCCCATGCCGATGCCGTTCGACAGGAGGAGGGTGACGAAATTGTCGCGATAGCGCTCCGGGTCGCGGGCGCGCAGCGCGACGGCGATCATGTTGCAGTCGTTTTGAACCGTCACCGGGAAGCCGAAGCGCTTTTCCAGGATGTCGGCAAAGGGGATGTCGCTCTCCGGCGTGATCGGCGTCCACAGCATGGCGCGCGCGCCCGAATCCGTGATGCCCTGAACGGCCATCGTCATGCGCATGACGTCGGCCGGCGTGCGACCGGCGTCTTCGAGCACCGCTTCGATCATCTGCGCGACCGCGCCGACGAGATCGTCACGCGCGGCGTCAAGTGTGGCCAGCCGCTCGCGCCGCTGCGCGACGACCTGGCCGGCATAGTCGAACACGGTCGCCGACAGCGTGTTGAGGAGAAGCACGACGGTCAGCACCGTCGCGGCCTTTGGTTCGAGACCGAGCGAAACCTGCGGGCGGCCGCGGCGGACCACCTCGTTCTCGCCGGTCTTGACCGGGCGCAGCACGCCTTCTGCAATGAGGTCGGACGAAATCGCCGAGATCGTCGAATGGCTGAGGCCGGTGCGGCTGACGAGATCGGTGCGCGAGGGCTGGCCGTCGCGCCGGACGGCGGCGATCACCATCGCGCGATTGCGCTTGCGCAGATCGTCGTGGCGCACGCCCAAAATCATAGAACCAACCTCCCAAAGGCGCCTTGAAGCACCTTTGAAAGGATATTGACACACGGAAATAGCTGAGTCATTATTTTTTTCGAGGCTCGAAAAAAAAGAGCTTCCCGCTGCCGAGAGGCAATCTGAGGAGGCGCCGCGCGCGGCGCAGGGAGGAACATCATGAAGAATTTCGCAACCGCCTTGCTGGCGGGTGTCGCACTTTCGCTGACGCTGTCGGCCGCTGCCAAGGCCGAGGGCAAGATCATCGGCGTCTCCTGGTCGAACTTCCAGGAAGAGCGCTGGAAGACCGACGAGGCTGCGATGAAGGCCGCGATCGAGGCCGCCGGCGACAGCTACATCTCCGCCGACGCGACCTCCTCGGCCGCAAAGCAACTCACCGACGTCGAGTCGCTGATCAGCCAGGGCGCGAACGCGCTGATCATCCTCGCGCAGGACGCGAGCGCGATCGGACCGGCCGTCGAGAACGCGGTCGCCGAAGGCATTCCGGTGGTCGCCTATGACCGCCTGATCGAGAACGCCGACGCGTTCTACCTCACCTTCGACAACCAGGAAGTCGGCCGCATGCAGGCGCGCGCGGTGTTCGAGGCCATGCCGGAAGGCAACTACGCCTTCATCAAGGGCTCGTCGGCCGATCCGAATGCGGACTTCCTGTTCTCCGGCCAGATGGAAGTCCTGAAGGAAGCCATCGATTCCGGCGCGATCAAGAATGTCGGCGAGGCCTATACGGATGGCTGGCTGCCTGCCAACGCGCAGCGCAACATGGAGCAGATCCTGACCCAGAACAACAACGAGGTCGACGCGGTCGTCGCCTCGAACGACGGCACCGCCGGCGGCGCCATCGCGGCGCTCGACGCGCAGGGCCTGGCCGGTTCGGTTCCGGTCTCGGGCCAGGACGGCGACCATGCCGCGCTCAACCGCATCGCGCTCGGCACGCAGACGGTCTCGGTCTGGAAGGACGCCCGCGAACTCGGCAAGGCCGCGGCGGAGATCGCCACGCAGCTTGCCGACGGCACGGCGATGGACGGCATCGAAAACGTCACCAAGTTCCAGACGCCGGGCGGCATCGAGATGAACTCGGTGTTCCTGACGCCGGTGCCGATCACCAAGGACAATCTCGACGTCGTGATCGACGCCGAGTGGGTCACCAAGGAGGTCGTCTGCCAGGGCGTCGAGGCCGGCTCCACGCCCGCCTGCGACTAGGCTCGACGAGGCTACGCATCGTGCGCCGCGGTTTGACGAAAGCCGCGGCGCATTCATAAGATGAGAAGCGGCGCGGGCTCTTGCCCATTCGCGTCCGCGATGGAGGAGACGATGTCGGACACGACGTCCCCCGCGACGGCGGATACCGCCCGCGCATCCGAGCAGAGCGCGCTCGCACGCTTCATGAAGGCCACCGAACTCGACACCCGCATGCTCGGCATGCTGGGCGCGCTGGTGGTGATCTGGATCGCCTTCCACATCATGTCGGGCGGGCTGTTCCTGACACCGCGCAACCTGTGGAACCTGTCGGTGCAGTCCTCGTCCGTCGCGGTCATGGCGACGGGCATGGTGCTCGTCATCGTCACCCGCAACATCGACCTGTCGGTCGGCTCCGTGCTCGGCGTCACCGGCATGATCATCGGCGTCACGCAGGTCAGCGTGCTGCCGCAATATCTCGGCTTCGGCCATCCGGCCATCTGGGCGATCGCCATCCTCGTCGGCCTTGTCGTCGGCATCTCGATCGGCGCGCTGCACGGCTTCATCATCGCCTACATGCAGGTGCCGGCCTTCATCGTGACGCTGGGCGGCCTCCTGGTCTGGCGCGGCGCGGCCTGGTGGGTGACGAGCGGCCAGACGGTCGCGCCGATGGACGCCAATTTCCGCCTCCTCGGCGGCGGGCCGGAGGGCGCGATCGGGGCCCAGTGGAGCTGGGTCGTCGGCATCGTCGCGTGCCTGGCGGTCGTCTTCTTCATCTGGAACGCACGCAAGCAGCGCCGCCGCTTCCATTTCCCGCTGCGCCCCGTCTGGGCGGAAGGCTTCCTCGCCGGCGTCGCCTGCATCGTCATCCTCGGCGCCGTCGCGGTCGCCAACGCCTATCCGTGGCCGGCCGGCATCGTGCGCCGCTATGCGGAGGCCAACAACATCACGGTTCCCGAAGGTGGGCTCTTCATCCCGCACGGCATCGCGATCCCGGTGCTGATCGCCATCACGGTCGGCATCGTCATGACGTTCGTGACGACGCGCACCCGTTTCGGCCGCTACGTCTTCGCCATCGGCGGCAATCCGGAAGCGGCATCGCTCGCCGGCATCAACACGCGCTGGATCACGATGAAGATCTTCATGCTGATGGGCGGCCTCGCCGCCATCGGCGCGGTGATCTCGACGGCGCGCCTCAATGCGGCGACCAACGCGCAGGGCACGCTCGACGAACTGCTGGTCATTGCCGCGGCGGTCATCGGCGGCACGTCGCTTGCCGGCGGCGTCGGCACCATCGTAGGGGCCATGATCGGCGCGGTGCTGATGCAGTCGCTCGCCACCGGCATGATCCTGCTCGGCGTCGACTCGCCGCTGCAGAACATCGTCGTCGGCGCCGTCCTCGTCGTCGCCGTCTGGCTCGACACCATCTACCGCCGCCGCGTGGGCTAGGGAGAACGATCATGGAAACCGGCACGCCGCTCGTCGACATGCGCAACATCTCGATCTCGTTCGGCGGCATCCATGCCGTCGACAATGCCAGCGTCGACCTCTATCCGGGCGAAGTCGTCGCGCTTCTGGGCCACAACGGCGCCGGCAAGTCGACGCTGATCAAGATCCTCTCCGGCGCCTACAAGCGCGATGCCGGCGAGATTTTCGTCAATGGCGAGGAGGCGCAGATCGGAAATCCGCGCGACGCCAAGAAATACGGCATCGAGACGATCTACCAGACGCTCGCGCTCGCCGACAATGTCGACGCGGCCGCCAATCTCTTCCTCGGCCGCGAGTTGCGCACGCCTTGGGGCACGCTCGACGACGTCGCGATGGAGTCGGAGACCCGCAAGGTGATGGGCCGACTCAACCCGCGCTTCCAGCGCTTCAAGGAACCGGTGAGCAAATTGTCGGGCGGCCAGCGCCAGTCCGTCGCCATCGCGCGGGCGATCCACTTCAACGCCCGCATCCTGATCATGGACGAGCCGACAGCGGCGCTCGGCCCGCAGGAGACGGCGCAGGTGTCCGAACTCGTCCTGCAACTCAAGCAGGACGGCATCGGCATCTTCCTCATCAGCCACGACATCCACGACGTCTTCGATCTCGCCGACCGCGTCGTCGTGATGAAGAACGGTCAGGTGGTCGGCACGGCGCGCACCAGCGACGTCGACCAGGACGAGGTGCTGGGCATGATCATTCTCGGTAAATGCCCGCCCGGCGCCATTCCGGGCCCCGGCGCCCTGAAGATCGCCGCATAAAAAAGGAGCGCCTTGCGGCGCTCCTTTCCGTTTCAGCACGAGGCCGAAATCAGCAGCGTGCTTCGTAGCGCTCGCCCGTGCGGCGGTCGCGATAGATGCAGTAGTCGGCGCGGTCCTGAGAGCGGCCGACGAGGTAGCCGGCAGCGCCGCCGATGGCCGCACCGGCCAGGGCGCCGGACGCACGGCCCGTTGCAATAGCGCCGACGCCGGCGCCGACGGCAGCGCCGCCAACGGCGGTCTGCTCAGCGGTGGTGCAACCTGCAGCGATCATCATCGTTGCGGCGAGAGCCAAGAGTGTCTTCTTCATTTACAGCCTCCATAGGGATGGGCATGCCCTTCGGCGGGTAAATGAAGTGCATGCGGTTGATTAATCAAGTCGTTATTCCTGACGGTTCGTAACGGGATCGCCAAATGCCATGGCGACGGCCATGCTCGGTTCCACCCAAGGCTCAAGAGACGCGACCAGTTTCCCATCCTCGATATCCCAGACCAGCTCGGCGTCAGCCTCCACCAGCAGGGGATCGACGGTGATGCACTCGGCAAACATCTTCGGATGGCTGCCTTCGGCGGCGGATCGCACCGAAGGAAGGTCCGACCGGCATTCCTCGACCGTTTCATAGGCGAAGACCGGGGCAGGGACTTCCTCGCATTGCGCGAGATCGCCCGAACAACCGATCATCAGAAGAATGGCAGCGATGTGTTCCATGACCACGTCCCTTTCACGAGCCACAAACGGCGCAGAAGGTCAGTTGGTTCCGCGCACTTCATCAATCGATAATGAATCTGCCCGATGGTCGCGGATCGGAGGCTGCCCATGTCGAGCGCGCTGCGGATCGAATCCTTCCTGGAAATGATGAGCGCGGAGCGCGGGGCAAGCGACAACACGCTCGCCGCCTACCGGCGCGATCTCGAGGACGCGCAGCAGGTTCTCGCCGCGCGCGGCGGGCTTGCGAAAGCCGGTGCCGCCGACATCGCCCACTATCTCGAAGACCTTTCGACGCGCGGCTTTGCGGCGTCGACGCAGGCGCGGCATCTGTCGGCGCTGCGCCAGTTCTATCGCTTCCTCTATGCCGAAGGGCTGCGCGGCGACGACCCCACGGCGACGATCGACGCGCCGCGCAAGGCGCGCAGCCTGCCGAAGACGATGGGCGAGAACCTCGTCGACCGGCTTCTTGCGCGCGCCGAGCTGGAGGCAGGCGAGCCGGGGCTTTCCGACATCGAGCGCGCCCTGCGCGTGCGGATGCAGGCGATCGTCGAGCTTCTCTATGCGACGGGCCTGCGCGTCTCCGAACTCGTCCAGCTTCCCGTCACCGTCGCGGCGCGCAGCGACCGCTTCTTCGCCGTCACCGGCAAGGGCGGCAAGGATCGGCTCGTGCCGCTGTCGCCCGTCGCCCGCGAGGCGGTCAAGGCCTGGGCGGTGCTGCGCAATGCCGATGCGCAATGGGCGAACAGCCGCTTCCTCTTTCCGGCGAAGTCGAAAGAGGGGTTTCTCGCCCGGCAGGTGCTGGCGCGCGAGTTGAAGGCGCTCGGTACGCGGGCGGGGATTCGCGCCGCGGACCTCTCGCCCCACGTCCTGCGCCACGCCTTCGCCAGCCACCTTCTCCAGAACGGCGCGGACCTGCGCGCGGTCCAGCAACTCCTCGGCCATGCCGACATTTCGACGACGCAGATCTACACGCATGTCCTCGAAAAGACGCTGAGCGACCTCGTCGCGAATCACCATCCGCTTGCCGATTAGGCTTGTGACCGCTATGTGAAGCCCGCATCCCGCAAGCGCGGACCGTCACGCCACCTTTCCCGGTAAGCCAGAGAGTCCATGTATAATTATCTCGACTTCGAAAAGCCTGTCGCAGATCTGGAAGGCAAGATTCTCGAACTGAGGAAGCTGGCCGACAGCGGCGAGGCGGTGGATGTCGGCGAGGAAATCTCGCGGCTGGAGAAGCGCTCGCGCGAGGCGCTGCGCGACCTCTACCGGCAATTGACGCCCTGGCAGAAGGCGCAGGTCGCCCGCCATCCCGACCGTCCGCATTGCGTCGACTACGTCGCGGGACTGTTCACCGATTTCACGCCGCTCGCCGGAGACCGCGCCTTCGGCGAGGACAACGCCATCATCGGCGGCTTCGCGCGCTTTCGCGGCCAGCCCGTCGCGGTGCTCGGGCAGGAAAAGGGTTCGGACACCAAGACGCGGCTGAAGCATAATTTCGGCATGGCGCGGCCGGAAGGCTACCGCAAGGCCGTGCGCATCATGGAACTCGCCGACCGCTTCAAGGTGCCGATGATCACGCTGGTCGACACGGCCGGCGCCTATCCGGGCATCGGCGCCGAAGAGCGCGGACAGGCCGAAGCCATCGCCCGCTCCACCTCGCAGTGCCTCGCCATGACCGTGCCGACCGTTTCCGTCGTCATCGGCGAGGGCGGTTCGGGCGGCGCGATCGCCATCGCCACGGCCAACAAGGTCTACATGCTCGAGCACTCGATCTATTCGGTGATCTCGCCGGAAGGTGCGGCGTCGATCCTGTGGCACGATTCGACGCGCGCCAAGGACGCGGCGACGAACATGAAGATCACCGCGCAGGACCTCCTCGACCTGAAGATCATCGACGGCATCGTTTCCGAGCCGCTCGGCGGCGCGCACCGCGGCCGCGAAAACGTGATCGAGGCGGCGGGCGAGCAGATTTCGCGCGGCTTCTCGGAGCTTCAGGGCGCGAACATGGACTATCGCGAGCACCGCCGCGAGAAGTTCCTCGCCATCGGCCGCACGCTCGCCTGAGGCGACGCTGGGGCAGGACAAGCAAACTTTTCGATTGTGGTAACGGTTTTTCAAGGTTAACCAGTCTAGCGTCGGGTTTTGCGAGGCCAGGTGCGCTATGCGTTCGGCTTCGCGGGGGATCACAGAGAGCCGTCGACGATCATGAAGCTTCGCTTAGTCCATGTCGCCCTTCTCGCCGCCGCCACCATGCTGGCCGGCTGCAACGCCTCGCTCGAAGACATCGCGCCGAAGGCCGAGCGGCAATTGCCGGCCAAGGTCGTGCAGACGATGAAGGCGAAGGGCATGAGCACGACGTCGCCGATCATGGTGCGCCTGTTCAAGGAAGAGGCCGTTCTCGAAGTCTGGAAGCAGAAGGACAATGGCCGCTTCGACCTCGTCAAGAGCTACGAGATCTGCAAGTGGTCGGGCAAGCTCGGCCCGAAATTCACCGAAGGCGACCGTCAGGCGCCGGAGGGGTTCTATACGGTTGCGCCGCACCAGATGAACCCGAATTCGAGCTTTCACCTGGCTTTCAATATCGGCTTTCCCAACGCGTTCGATCGCGCTCATGGCCGCACGGGCCAGCATCTGATGGTGCACGGCGCCTGCTCGTCTTCGGGTTGCTATTCGATGACCGACGAGCAGGTCGAGGAAATCTACGCCTTTGCGCGCGACGCCTTCAAGGGTGGCCAGCAGGCGTTCCAGTTGCAGGCCTATCCCTTCCGCATGACCGCCCAGAACATGGCGCGCTACAAGAGCGATTCGAACTACGAGTTCTGGTCGATGCTGAAGGAAGGCTACGACCACTTCGAGATCACCAAGCTGCCGCCGAAGGTGGACGTGTGCGAACGCCGCTACGTCTTCAACCAGTACACGGCCGACGGCCGGCCGTTCTCGCCCACCGGCGCCTGCCCGGCGGCGACGCAGCCCGAGGCGCTGCAGACGGCCTACAGGACGTACAAGTCGACCTTCGACGCCGCCTTCACCTCCGCGCTCGATTCCAGCGCCTTCTCCAAGCCTGCGCCGTCCATCACCGGCATCAAGGAAGCCGCGCTCGTCGCCGACTGGTCGCGCAAGCGCGCGCGCGGCGAACGTGTCAGCCAGGAGCCGCCGAACTTCGAGCAGTCGGGCGTTATGGTCTCGACCCGTCCGCCGAGCGAGCGTCCGGCCGCTGCGACTGTAGCCTACCAGCCGGCCCCGCAGCCCGTTCCCGCGCCGATGCCCGCACCCGTTGCCGCAGCGCCCGTCGCCGAGCCGGCGCCAGTCGCCGTCGCTCCTGCGCCGCAGCCCGCCGAACCGCCTTCGCGCCTCGGCCGCCTGATGACGCTCTTCGGCAACTAGAGATTTGACCGAAATCTACGATCTGAGGGGGCTCAACTGCCCCCTTCCAGTGTTGAAGACGCGCAAGCGCCTGCAATCTATGCGCGCCGGAGACCGTCTGACGGTCGAGACGACCGATCCGCTCGCCGCAATCGACATTCCCGCCTTCTGCCAGGAGGACGGCCACACGCTCGTGGAGAGCATGGCCGTCGACGGCGGCCACCGCTTCGTCATCGAAAAGGGCTAGCGGCCGCCGCCGGTCTGGTCCGTGCCGATGTCTTCGAGCCGGTAAGTCGTGGTCTGGTAGACCTGGTTGATCCAGTTGCCGAACAGAAGATGGGCATGCGAGCGCCAGCGGTTGAGCGGCGCGCGGGTGGGATCATTGTCGGGATAATAGGCATGCGGCAGGCCGGTCTTCACGCCTGCGGCGATGTCGCGGTCGTATTCCTCCTTCAGCGAGGTGGAATCGTACTCGATGTGGTTGAACATATAGAGCCTGTTCCCGGCCTTCTCCGCTAGCATGCACGGCCCCGTCACGTCCGATTCCATCAGGAGTTCGAGACCTGATTCCGGCCGGATGTCGGCGGACCGCACTTCCGTCCAGCGCGAGACCGGCACGGCGAAATCGTCCGAGACGCCTGTCAGAAAGGGCGATGCGGGCGCGTTGTTGCGATGGCGGAACACGCCGAACGCCTTTTCCTCGAGCGGGTATTTCGGCAGTTGGTGAAAATGCCAGGCCGCCGCCATCGCGCCCCAGCAGATGAAGAAGGAGGAATGCACGTTGGTCGCCGTCCAGTCGAGGATGCGCGTCATCTCGGACCAGTAGCCCACCTCCTCGAAGGGCAGGAGCTCGATCGGCGCGCCGGTGATGATGAACCCGTCGAACTTGCGTTCGCGCACTTCCTGCCACGTCTGGTAAAATGAGATCAGGTGGTCCTCGGACGTGTTCTTCGCCTTGTGGTTGGCGATCCGCACCAGCGTCAGCTCGATCTGCAGCGGCGTCGCGCCGATCAGCCGGGCGAACTGCGTCTCGGTGCGGACCTTGTTCGGCATCAGGTTGAGAAGGCCGATCTGGAGCGGGCGGATGTCCTGCCGGAGCGCCGTCCGCTCGTCCATGATAGACACGCCCTCGCGCACGAGGACGTCGCGGGCGGGAAGCTGGTCGGGAATCTTGATCGGCATGGCGCACTCCAGAACGCAAAAGACCGGCGGCGAAATCGCGGCCGGTCCCAACGGACTGTTGCTGCGGCCCCTTAGCGACTTTTTTAACGTGGCTGCAAGCCGACCGGCCAAATCACCACGAGTTCACGCGCGCATTTAGGCACACACGCCCTTTGCGTCAATCGCAAAGCTTGGTAGATGGAGCCGCCTTTCCCAAAGTGGACCCGTCGAGATGAATGAGAAGCTTCGCCCGCAGCCCCGCCCCGGCGTGATGGAAATTGCAGCTTACGTGCCGGGCAAGCACGGCGATTCATCGAAGGGCAAGATCCACAAGCTGTCCTCCAACGAGACGCCGCTCGGCGCCTCGCCGGAGGCGATCGACGCCGCGGCGCAGGTGCTCGCCCATGCCGAGCTCTATCCGGACGGGTCCGCCAACGAGCTTCGCCGCGCCATCGCCGAGGTTCACGGCCTCAACGCCGAGAACATCCTGTGCTCCAACGGTTCGGACGAACTGCTCGGCCTCCTCGCGCAGACCTATCTGACGGCCGGCGACGAGGGCATCTTCACCGAGCACGGCTTCCTCGTCTACCGCATTCAGATCCTGGCCTCGGGCGGCGTGCCGGTCGTGGTCAAGGAGACCAACGAGCGCGCCGACGTCGACGCGATCCTCGCGGCCGTCACCGAGCGCACGAAGATCGTGTTCCTCGCCAACCCGAACAACCCGACCGGCACCTACCTGCCGTTCGAGGAAGTGCGCCGGCTCCATGCCGGCCTGCCGTCCCATGTCGTGCTGGTGCTCGATGCGGCCTACGCCGAGTATGTCCGCCGCAACGACTATGAGTCCGGCATCGAACTGGTCTCGTCGGCGCAGAACGTCGTCATGACGCGCACCTTTTCCAAGATTCACGGCCTCGCCGGGCTTCGCATCGGCTGGATGTACGCCCCGGCCGGCATCATCGACGCGGTCAACCGCGTGCGCGGCCCGTTCAACGTCAACGCGATGGCGATCGCCGCCGGGGCCGCCGCGATCCGCGACCGCAACCATGTCGAGGAGGCCGTCGCCTTCAACGAGGCCTGGCTGCCCTGGGTGGCGGACGAACTGACGAAGATCGGCCTGCGCGTGACGCCGAGCGTCGGCAATTTCGTGCTCATCCATTTCCCCGACGACACGCGGTCGGCGGAAGCGGCCGATGCGTTCCTCACTGCGCGCGGCTTCATCCTGCGCCGCGTGACCGGCTACGGCTTTCCCAACGCGCTGCGCATGACGATCGGCTCGGAAGAGGCCAATCGCGGCGTCGTCGAGGCGCTGACCGCATTCATGAAGGCTTGACGTGAAACCCCATTTCGAGCGCATCGCCTTTATCGGCATCGGCCTCATCGGGTCCTCGCTCGCCCGCGTCGTGCGGCGCGAGGGGCTTGCCGGCCATCTCGCCGTATCGACCCGCAGCGCCGACACGCTGGCGCGCGCCGCGGAACTCGGGCTCGGCGACAGCTACACCGCCGATGCGGGCGAGGCGGTGCGCGACGCCGATCTCGTCATCGTCTCCGTGCCCGTGGGCGCCTCCGAAGCCGTCGCGATTGCGATCAAGGATCACCTGAAGCCGGGTGCGATCGTCACCGATGTCGGCTCGACCAAGGCCTCGGTCATCGCCCAGATGGCGCCGCATCTGCCGGCCGGCGTCCATTTCATCCCCGGCCATCCGCTGGCCGGCACCGAGAAGTCCGGCCCCGACGCCGGCTTTGCCGAACTCTTCGCCAATCGCTGGTGCATCCTGACGCCGGTCGAGGGCACCGACACGGAAGCGCTGGAGCGTCTTTCCGATTTCTGGCGCGCCTGCGGCTCCAACATCGACACGATGGACCCGCAGCACCACGACATGGTGCTCGCCATCGTCTCGCACCTGCCGCACATCATCGCCTACAACATCGTCGGCACGGCCGACGATCTCGCAGCGGTGACCGAGAGCGAGGTCATCAAATATTCGGCCTCGGGCTTTCGCGACTTCACGCGCCTGGCGGCGTCCGACCCGACCATGTGGCGCGACGTGTGCCTCCACAACAAGGACGCGATCCTCGAGATGCTGGCGCGCTTTTCCGAGGACCTCGCCTCGCTGCAGCGCGCGATCCGCTGGGGCGACGGCGACAAGCTCTTCGACCTCTTCACCCGCACGCGCCACATCCGCCGCTCGATCATCGACGCCGGCCAGGAAGTCGACGTGCCCGATTTCGGTCGGCAGGCGGCGAAGAAGGGCTAGAGGGGCGGCAGCGTCCCGAGGTTCAGGAAACCGATCGAGACGTTTCCCTTGGCGATCCGCATCGGCAGGGTCGGGTTGTCGCCCAGCATCGACACGCCGGCGACCGCGAGGCGAATCTGGTCGCGGGCGGCCGGGAACAGTTCGGCCATGATCTGCGCGAAGACCTGCGGATTTTCCAGAGACAGCGACAGTTCCGCGTCGATCAGACCCGCCTCGTCGATCGAGAACGGGCCTTCGACGCGCGCCGCCGTCTCGTCGCCGGCGGTGCGGATCACCATCGAATTGACGACCGTCGCGAGACCGCGCAGGCCCTGGCCGGAAAAGGCCGGCGCCGGATCGACGGGGAAATGCAGATCGGCCTCGCCGCTGATCAGCGGCAGCGTGCCGTCGCCGAGCAGTTCGGGATCGAGCGATAGCCGCTCGAAGCGCCAGGCGACGTCGGAGCCGGGGCCGGAGGGGCGCATATGGAATTCGGCACGGTCGGCCGATGCGGCCGGGCGCTGGCCTGCCGGCGCGGAATCGGGGCCGACGGCGATGTTGGTCGCTTCCACGGAAAGAATATCCGGACGCGGCGAGGCGAGCCGCGAGCTTGCCCACAGCGCCTCCCACGTCACCTCCAGCGCATTGATGCCGGGGAATTCCACGATCGCCGGGCCGTCGAGTTCGCCGACGACGCGCTGCGGCTGGTAGACCTGCGCGGCCGAGCGGAACGCGCCGGCGCGCACGGCGATGCCCGAGGGCGCGTCGACATACATGACCGAACGACAGAAGAGGCCGATGCGGAACGGATAGCCATGCGCCTCGGCGTTCTCGCAATTGGCGCGCCGCCCGCTGGCGTTGAGCGCCGCGACACGCGCGTTCGCCTCGGTCACCAGCCGGTCGGCTGCGTAGTTCCAGCCGAAGGTGTAGCCGACGACGGCGATGCCGATCACGAGCGCGAGCAGGAAGATGCGGCGGGTGTAGCCCGATCCGCCGGATTGTCTTGACGCCATGCCCCGTGCCTCGCTACCCCGGTTCGGCCGGATCGACCGGCAAGCGAACTAAACTGACGGCGATATGGGCGATTTTTGGGTCTTTGGCTACGGCTCGCTGATGTGGCGGCCCGGCTTTGCGCATACGGAAACGCATCGGGCGCGGCTGCACGGCTATCGCCGGGCGCTGTGCGTGCGCTCCTTCGTCCATCGCGGCACGGAGGCGCGGCCGGGGCTCGTCCTTGGGCTTGACCGCGGCGGCTCGTGCATCGGCATGGCGTTCCGGGTGCCGGACGCGCTCCGCGACGAGGTGATCGACTATTTGCGCGAGCGCGAACTCGTCACCAACGTCTATCTGGAGCGACGCCTGCCGGTCAGGCTGGAAGGCGGGCCGGTCGTCGAGGCGGTGACCTACGTCGTCGACCGCGCGCACCAGCAATATGCCGGCCGGATCGACGCCGAGGAGGCTGCGCGCGCCGTCAATGGCGCCGTCGGCCAGTCCGGGCCGAACGAAGAATACGTCCTCAACACCGTCGCGCATCTCGAAGCGCTCGGCATCCGCGACCACTGGCTCGAAAGCGTGGCCGCGAAAATCAGCTAGCCTTGCGCGGCGCCGGCTCGACGCCGAGCGCCTTGAGACGGTCGAGCGCGGTCGGCGGCAGCGGCGGGCCGGACGGATCGCGCGCGACGGCGACCAGAAGCTCGTCGCAGGCCGCTTCCGTCTCGCGCACCAGCCGTTCGAGGAAAACCTGCTTGTCGAGGCCGGGCTCGATCGGCGGCAGGAACTTTGCGTGGATCGTGCCCGGATAGCGCAGGAACTTGCGGCGCGGCCAGTAGAGCCCCGCGACATGGGCGACCGGCACGACCGGCACGTTGAGGGCGGCGTAGAGTTCGGCGATGCCGTATTTGTAGGCCGGCTCGGCGCCGGGCGCGCGGCGCGTGCCTTCGGGGTAGATGATCAACTGCCGACCATCCGCCATGCGCTCGCGCGCGACCTTCACCGCGTGCTTCAGCGCCTTGGACCGGCTGCCGCGGTGGATCGGGATCATCTTCATCTTGCCGACATACCAGCCGAACAGCGGAATCCACATGAGTTCCCGCTTCAGGATGTAGACCGGGTCCGGCATGTAGGGGAAGAACGCGATCGTGTCCCAGAAGGACTGGTGCTTGGGCGCGAGGATATAGCCGCCCTCGGGCAGGTTCTCGAGCCCCTCGATCTTCCGGTCCGTGCCGGCGATGACCTTCATCAGCCACATGCTCGAATGCGACCAGTTGCGCGGCACGAACCAGGCGAGATGGCGCGGCAGGATGAAGTAGATCGGCGTGAACACGATCATCTGGACGATCAGGCTCGCATAGAAGGCCACGTTGAAGGCCAGCGAACGGATTTGCAGCATCAGGCGGGCTCGCATCGGAAGGAACCGTCGCTGGTTACACGATGAGGCCCGAAAGGGAAACGCTCTATCGCTCGACCGGGCCGTTGCCCGCACCCGCCTCGACGATCACCGCCGGCACGTCGTCCGAGCGCGACGGCATAACCGTCGTACGGGCGAGGGCGGCGAGGTACTTGGTGTATTCGGTGAAGAGCACCCGCAGCGCGTTGCGGCTCGCCAGCCACTGGCCGCCGTCGAGCCGGTTGGTGACGACCGGATAGGGTGTCAGGCGCGCGTTCTGCAGCGCATGGCTCATTTCGAGGAGGCTGCGCGGCATGTGGTAGTTGTTGGTCACCACGATCGCGCTACGGAACGCGTTGCGCTCCAGCCACTTGGCGCTTTCGGCGGCGTTGCCGATCGTGTCGAGCGCATCGCGGTCGATGTCGACGCAGCAGGTGAAGAGGTCTTCGTTCGCGCCCGTCGCACGCTGGATGTCGAGCGGGCGGGCAACCGGATTGACGCCTGAGATCAGGAGGCGCTGCCCGCGCCCTTCCTGCAGGAGTTGGACCGCCGCGTCGAGCCGCGCGACGCCGCCGGTCAGGACGATGATCGCATCGGCGCTGCCGGGGTCCGTCGGTGTCTGCAGGCGGCCGACATGGGTGGCGAAGACGAGGAAACCGCCGGCGAAGACGAAACCGAGGCACAGGACGACGATGATCCCGACGCGAACGATCGCCGGCAGGCCTCGCCTTCCGGTTTCGCGCTCAAATCCTCGCGCGCTCGTTCCTCGCATGTTCTTCAGCACCAGATAATATTGCCCATCGTTACGCGGCAAAGAGACCCAAGGGTAGTGCCTATAAACGCATGAACACACAAAAGATTTCCATCGCCGCGCGTTGGTTTACGCGTGCTGGCGCCCGTCGAGCTCGGAAAGATAGGCGGCGACCGTGAAATGCGTCGTCGCGCCGGTCAGGATCGTGACGGTGGCGGCGACGAGCGCGACGCCGAGATAGCCGGTCAGGCCGATGGCGAAATTGCCGAACAGGGCGGCGGCCTGGTCGCCCTGCGGCGTTGCGAGATTGGCCGAGGACCAGACCGAGAAGCCGACGAAGACGACGATGGCGGCGGCGCCGCCGATCGCGGCCCCCTTCAACCCCGTGACGAGGAAATGGCGGCGGAACTCGCGGGCGATGAAGCGGGCCTCGGCGCCGACGAAGTGCAGCACCTCGATGATGTGGCCGTTGCCGTCCATCGCCCCGCGCGTGGCGAAGACGACGGTCAGCACCGTCGCCGCCAGCATCAGACCGAGGATCGCGAGGCCGATCGCGACCGTGGTCCGGGCCATGGCGACGAGCCGGTCGGCCCAGGTGCGGTGATCGTCGAGTGCGGCGCCTGGCACCTGTTCGGCCAGAAGCGTGCGCATGGTGGCGAAATCGGGCGGCGACGTGGGGTCGATGGTCACGATTACCAAGCGCGGGACGGGCAGTTCGTCGAGGTCGAGCCCGGTGCCGAGCCATGGCTCGAGCAGGCGGGCGGTCGCGTCCTCGTCGACGATCGAGGCGCTGCGCACGCCGGCAAAGCCGGCTGCGAGCCCTTGAGCCGCGACGAGCGCGGTGTCCATGTCGACGCCGTCGCCGGGCTTGATCTGGATCGTCGCCTCGCGCGAAATCTCGGTCTGCCAGGCGACGGAGGAATCGCGCACCAGCGTCACCGCGCCGAGCGTCAGGCAGGAGAGGAACGTCATGATCGCGATCACCACGACGAGCGCGGTGCCGGCCACGTTCTGCGCCGGGACGATCGGCGTCAGCGCGCGCCGGGCGGTACGGGCGGGCAGGGCGGGGGCGCGTTCGGCGATCTCAGTCATAGATGTCGAGCCTGCCGCCGGTCAGCACCATGCGGCGCGCGTCGACCTGGTCCATCAGGGTCAGGTCGTGGGTGGCGATGACGACGGCCGTGCCGAGCCGGTTCAACTCCATGAACAGCCGCAGGAGGCGGCGGGCGAGCGGCGGATCGACATTGCCGGTCGGCTCGTCGGCCAGGAGCACGTCGGGCTGCTCGATCAGGGCGCGGGCGATGGCGGCGCGCTGCTTCTCGCCGCCGGAAAGGACCGGCGGCAGCACGTGCATGCGCTCGCCGAGGCCGACCCATTTCAAAAGTTCGATCACGTCCTGCCGGTAGCTCGCCTCGTCGCGCCCGCGCACGCGCAGCGGCAGCGCGACATTTTCGTAGGTCGTCAGATGGTCGAGCAGGCGGAAATCCTGGAACACGACGCCGATGCGCCGACGCATCAACGGCAGTTCGCGCGGCGAGATGCGCGCGCGGTCCTTGCCGAAGACCGAGATCAGCCCGCGCGTCGGCTTCAGCGACATGAAGAGGAGGCGCAAAAGCGTCGTCTTGCCGGCGCCGGACGGCCCGGTCAGGAACTGGAACGAGCGCGGCGGCACCTGGAACGAGACGTCGCGCAGCACTTCCGTGCCCATCCCGTAGCGCAAGCCGACATTTTCGAACTGAATCACCGCACCGACCTTCACCGGAATCACGAACCACGCACAGCCAGGCCCAAGAAGACCTTGGTCCGTCATGGTTAACGAGACGTTAAGAATTCGTCCGGCAAAGACGCCCCCAAGCGAAGCCTTAACCATTTGCCCCTAGACCGTTCGGGATCAGTGTCGCAGGAGATGAACGCGCGCATGCAGGGCATTCCCGATCAGCCACGGCTCGTCGCGGGTGAGATCCTGCCGGCGCAGACCGTCGCACGCGCCGGTGCGCCCGTGGCGGAGGATGCCGAGCCGGCCGCGCCGCCGCCGCGCTTTTCCGGATTCGGTGCGGACGGTGAGCGCCGGGCCAAGGCCGGGCCGCTCCTCTTCTGGTCGACCGTGCTGCTCGCCGTCTTCCTCGTCTTCTGGATCGCAGGCGGGCATCGGCTGGTGCTCGATCCGCTCGCCGCGACGATCCGCAACTCGCCGGCGCAGGCTTTGCAGATCGAGGACGTCACGAGCCGCATCGAGCGGCATGAGGGGCGCGCGTTTCTCGTCGTCGACGGTGCGGCGCGCAACAATGGAAGCGAGCCGTTGGCATTGCCCTCCATCGTCATCTCCGTCGCGGAGACCAACGGGCCGACGCTGCGCTATTATCTGGGGACGAATCAGGCCGTATTGGCGCCGGGGCAGGCCTACGACTTTTCCAGCCGCCTCGATGCGCCTAGCAACGGCGTCGCCTCCGTGTCGATCACTTTTCAGGAAGGAAGCCGCTAATGCCCGTCGTCCGCGGCAAGGATATCGAAGTTCTCTACTCCGCCTCCGCGATCGCGCGGCGCAATCTCGAACTCGCCAAGGAAATCGCCGAGCGTCATTATGACGACCTCCTGGTGATCTCCATCCTCAAGGGCTCGTTCATCTTCGCGGCGGACCTGATCCGCGCGATGCACGACACCGGCCTGTCGCCGGAAGTCGAGTTCATCTTCATCTCGAGCTATGGCGCGGGCACGACCAGCGGAGAGGTGCGCGTCCTGCGCGACATAGACAACGAGGTCGCCGGCCGCGACGTGCTCCTGATCGACGACATCCTCGAATCCGGCAAGACGCTGAAGTTCACGCGCGAACTGATGCTGTCGCGCGGCGCCAAGAGCGTGTCGATCGCCGTCCTCCTCGACAAGACGATGCGTCGGCAGACCGATCTCGACGCCGATTTCACCGGCTTCGAATGCCCGGACTATTTCGTCGTCGGGTACGGCATGGACGTCGCCCATGCGTTCCGCGAACTGCCCTTCGTGGGCGTGGTCAAGGGAGATGCCGAATGAAGCGGATTCTCGTCGTCGAGGACGACGCCTCTGTGCGCACCTTCACGGCACGCGCGCTGTCCGTCGACGGCCATCAGGTCGAGATGGCGGAGGACGGCATGGAGGGGCTGGAGATCATCACGCGCGATGCCGGCGGCTTCGACCTGATCCTCTCCGACATCCGCATGCCGGCCATGGACGGCATCGAGATGGCGAAGGAGGCGAAGGCCTCGTTCCCGTCGCTGCGCATCCTGCTGATGACCGGCTTTGCCGACCAGCGCGAGCGCGCGAGCGATCTCGAACAGGTGGTGATCGACGTCGTCGACAAGCCCTTCACGCTCGCGGCCATCCGCTCGGCGGTCTCGCGTGCGCTGACGCACTGATTTTCGGCGTCGCGATCGTTGAGCCGTCGCGGCATGGATTTCTGTGACGAGCACAGGAATGACGGCATCAGGATTTTGGCCATTCACTGACCGTTGCGATTTGCATCGATCAATCTGCCATCGTCATTCCTGTGCTCGTCACAGGAATCCATGCCTCGGCGTTTATGACGATCGCAATCTTCCTCAGCGCATCTCCAGCAACCGCTCCAGGTAGTCGCGCTCCAGTTCCGGGCTGAGCGCGTTGCCGAGCCGTTCGCGGATCGCTTCGAGAATGCGACGCGCGCGCTGAACGTCGATCTCGTCGGGCACGCGCACCGTGTCGCCGAAGTCGGGTCCGGTCGTCGCGCGCGGGCGGCCGAGCGGATCGCGGTCGGCGCCCTGGCGGCTGCGTCCGCCCGGCTGCTGGCCGCCGCCTTCGCCTTCCATCGCCTGCTGCATCTGCTGCATCATGTCCTGCGCGCCGCGCCGCAGCGCTTCCAGCGCCTGGCCCTGTTCGCCGACCGCCCGCTCGCCCTGGCCTTCGCCGAGCGAATCGCCCGCGCGGCCCATCGCCTCCCCGGATTCGGAGAAGCCTTCACCCGGCTGCAGGCCCATGCCTTCCAGCGCCTCCATCATCGATTGGAGGTCCTGCCGGAGCTGGCCCTGGCCCTCCTGCAACTGACGCATGGCCTCGGTGAACTCCTCGGGCGACATCTGGCCGCCCTGACCCTGCTCGCCCTCTTGCCCCTGCTGGCCCGGCTGCTGCTGGCCTTGTTGGCCCTGCTGCATCTGGCCCTGCTGCATCTGGAAGGTCTCGTTCATCAGCTCCTGCTGGCGGCGCATGATCTCGCCGAGCTGGTCCATCTGCTGGCGCATCTCGCTCTGCTCGCCGCCTTGCTGCTGCTGCTGACGGCCGGCCTGCAAATTGTTCATCATGTCCTGAAGCTGCGACAGGAGCTGCTGCGCCTCGTCACGGGCGCCGGACTTCGCCAGTTCCTCGATCTGGTCCATCATCCGTTCGAGGTCGCTCTGGCGCATCTCCTGCCCGTTCTGGGGCATCGGCATCGCCTGCTCGGGGTTCTGCATGGCGCGTTCGGCGAATTCGCGCAGGAATTCCTGCATCGCCTCGCGCAGTTCTGCCATGAGCTGCTCGATCTCCTCGTCGGACGCGCCTTCCTCCAGCGCCTCGCGCAGCGCTTCCTGCGCCATGCGCAGGCGACGCTCGGCATCGGTCAGCGAGCCGTCCTCGATGGTGACCGCGATTTCCCAGAGGTAGTCGACGACGCTGCGCAACTGGTCGTCGCTCGTCGCCTCGTCGAGCCGGGCGCGCGCGGCCATGATGCCGAGATAGTGCGTCAGCTCGGGAATCGTGTCTTCGGGCCTCAGCGTGATCGCGTCCATCAGGTCGAGGACGCGCTGCTTGGCATTCGCGTCGAGGGCGAGAAGCTGTCGCTGCTCGACCAGCGCCAGCGCCAGCGGATTGATGAAGGGCCGCTCGGGCAGGGTGAAGCGCTCCGCCTCGCTGCGGCCGATCTGGCCCGCGCCGTCCTCGGCTTCCAGCGTCAGGTCGACGAGCGTTCCCGCCCATGGATGTTCGGTCAGGTCGCGCGAGGTGCGCGCGACGATCTCGTCGCCGCGCCGGCGCGGCAGCGTCAGGCGCATTTCCGGCGCCTCGTAGAGCGGGCGTGCGCCGGGCGCGGCGTCGGCCGGCTCGAAGACGGCGCGCGCGGAGACGGCGCCGTAATCGTCCTCGATCTCGTAGGTCAGTTGCAGCGCGCCGTTGACGGCCCGCGTCGGCTCCTCGGCAAAGCGGATCTGCGGCGCGTCGTCGGGCGTGACCGTGAACGACCAGTTGGCGATTTCCTCGCCTTCCTCGTCCCGGCGCAGCGACAGGAGCCCGTCGGCGGCCAGCGGGCCGGAGAACTGGCTCACTGTCTGCGCGGCACCGGCCCGGCTCGACGCCGTGACGGGCGCCGTCGGTGCGGCGGGCTCGAAGGCGGTTTCCTCGGCCGTGTGCGCGTCGAGATAGCTCAGGCTCTCGGTGCCGCTGCCGCCTGTCACGCGCACGGCGACGAGCGAGCCTTCGGGCACGGTAAAGAGGCTCTGGCCCTGGTTGGCGTCGGCGGTCATGTAGAGCGGCGCCTTGCCGGTATAGGCCGGCGGCGTCACCCATGCGTCGATGCGCGGCGGCACGGACTGCGGGCCGGCCGCGGCGCGAAATCCGTCCGTCAGCGACCCGCCCCCCGGCCCGAGCGAAAAGGCGAAGGCGACGACGAGCAGCAGCGGCGCGACGGCGCGTAGCGCCCACGGGTCGCGATCGGGAATGCCGGTGCGCGGCAATTCGCCCTTCAGCCCGCCAAGGCTGGTCGCGAGGCGCTTGCGATGCTCCCGCCAGAGCGCTGCGGCAAAGGGATCGCTTGCGCCGGCCAGCCGGTCGTCCTGGCTGCGCAGCGGGGCATGGCGCAATGCGTTCGCAGTCTCGATGCGCCGGTCGATCTCGCCTGCGCCGGGGCTGCGGAAATGACGGAGCGGCCACAGCGCGGCGAGCGCGGCCGCGCCGAACAGCGCCATCAGCCCGAGGCGGGGCCAGTCGGGCAAGATGCGGAAGACGCCGAGCCAGGAAAGGCTGACGAAGAGCGAGACGACGATCACCAGCGGCAGCACGAGCGGCCAGAGGCGCTCGACCAGCATCGTCGCGCGTGTCGCCGCGCGCGTGCGCCGCAGGCCGACGATCGGGCCACCCTTGAGGAAGTCGCTCAGTCTCTTGAGGTCAAATGCCATCAGCCGTCCGCTCATCCGCTTGTCGGCGGTATCGGTGTCAGGATAACAGCAAACGCGGCGAAGGCGAGGCCGGCCACCAAATCGTGAAACCGGCCTATATGCCCGTTCAGAGCCAATCCGGAATCGAGTCGAGGCCGATCAGATCGTCATAGGTCGGGCGCGGGCGCACGACGTGGAAGCGGTCGCCGGACACCAGCACTTCCGGCACCAGAAGCCGCGTGTTGTAGGTGCCGGCCTGCACCGCGCCATAGGCACCCGCCGTCGAGACGCAGATCAGGTCGCCGGCCTTCATTCGGGCCAGGTCGCGGTCGTGCCCCAGATAGTCGCCGGTCTCGCAGACCGGGCCGACGATGTCGACCTTCATGCGCGGCGCGTCCGCGGGCTGCTCGACCACCGGCCGGATGTCGTGGAAGGCGTCGTAGAGCGTCGGGCGGATCAAATCGTTCATCGCCGCGTCCACGATGACGAAATTCTTCGCGTCGCCTTCCTTCAGATGCACGACCTGGCTGACCAGAATGCCGGCATTGCCGGCGATCAGCCGGCCGGGCTCGAAGATGACCTTGAGGCCGAGCGGCTTCAGCCGGCGGCGCACCATCTGCGCATAGGCATCGGGGAGCGGCGGCGGGGCGTTGTCGATCCGGTAGGGGATGCCCAGCCCGCCGCCGACATCGATATGCTCGATCGCATGGCCGTCCGCCTGCAACTGGCCGACGAGTTCGACGAGCAGCGCGATCGCGTCGTCGAAGGGCTGCAGTTCGGTGATCTGGCTGCCGATATGAGTGTCGACGCCCACGATCCTCAGCCCCGGCAACTCGGCCGCGTGCCGGTACGCCTCGCGGGCCCGCGCCAGCGCGATGCCGAACTTGTTCTCCGCCTTGCCGGTCGAAATCTTCCGGTGCGTCTTCGCGTCGACATCGGGATTGATGCGCAGCGAGATCGGCGCGACCTTGCCGGCCGCCTGTGCGCGCTCGGAGAGAAGTTCGAGTTCAGGCTCGGATTCGACGTTGAAGCAATGGATGCCGATTTCGAGCGCGAAATCCATCTCGCGCGCAGTCTTGCCGACGCCGGAGAAGACGATCTTCTCGGCCGGAATGCCGGCGGCGAGCGCACGGCGCAGTTCGCCCTCGGAGACGACGTCCGCGCCGGCGCCGAGCCTTGCCAGCGTCTTCAGCACCGCCTGGTTGGAATTCGCCTTCATCGCGTAGCAGACGAGCGCGTCCATGTCGGCGAAGGCGTCGGCGAAGACGGTGTAGTGGCGTTCCAGCGTCGCGGTCGAATAGCAGTAGAAGGGCGTCCCGACCTCCGCCGCGATGTCGAGCACGGACACGTCTTCGGCGTGGAGGACGCCGTTCCTGTATTCGAAATGGTTCACGTGCGTGGCTTCTTAGAGCAGGCGGTCGAGGATGAACGGGCGGTCGGCGACCGGCGGCGTCGGCTCCGGCGGGGGCGTCTCGCCCCGGTCGATCGCTTCCTGGCGCGCCTCGACGGCGGCCTCGTACGGCGTGTCGAGCGGGCCGCGGCGCCCGCAGGCCGAAACGCCGATGGCAATGGCCGTCAGAAGCGCGACGGATGCGAAAAATCTGCCAGATGCCATGAAGCCCGTCCGGATCGATGCGATTTGAGTTTCGTCTTTAGCGGCTTTTGCGGCGCGTTGCATCCTGTTTCAGGCGCTTCGTCCAGTAGCGGATCTGGCGGCGCACTTCCTGCGGCGCGGTGCCGCCGAAGGAGGTGCGGCTCTTCACCGAGGCCTGCACGGAGAGCACCTGGAAGACGGCGTCGGTGATGCGCTCGTCGATCGACTTCAGCTCGTCGATGGTCAGCCGGTCGAGCGTCACCTTGCGGCTTTCCGCGAGCGCCACGGCGCGACCGGTCACGTGATGCGCCTCGCGGAAGGGCAGGCCCGCCTCGCGCACCAGCCAGTCGGCAAGGTCGGTTGCGGTCGAGTAGCCGGCGCCCGCGGCCTTCTTCATCGCCGCGGCCTGGACCTCCATGTCGGCGATCATGCCGGTCATCGCCGCGATCATCAGGTCGAGCGTTTCGGCTGCGTCGAAGACGGCTTCCTTGTCTTCCTGCATGTCCTTGGAATAGGCGAGCGGCAGGCCCTTCATCACCGTCAAGAGCGCGATCATGTGGCCGTTGATGCGGCCGGTCTTGGCGCGGATCAGCTCGGCCGCGTCCGGGTTCTTCTTCTGCGGCATGATCGAGGAGCCGGTCGAGAACTGGTCCGACAGGCGCACGAACCCGAATTGCGGCGTCGACCAGATGACGATCTCCTCGGCCAGCCGCGACAGGTGCGTCGCGCAGATCGAGGTGGTCGACAGGAATTCGAGCGCAAAGTCGCGGTCGGAGACGGTGTCGATCGAGTTGCGCGTCGGCTCGCGGAAGCCGAGCGCCTTCGCCGTCATCTGGCGGTCGATCGGGAATCCGGTGCCGGCGAGCGCGGCTGCACCGAGTGGGCTTTCGTCCATGCGTTCGATCGCATCGCGCACGCGCGACAGGTCGCGGCCGAACATCTCGACATAGGCCATGCAGTGATGGCCGAACGTCACCGGCTGCGCCGTCTGCAGATGGGTGAAGCCGGGCATGACGGTCGCGGCATGTTCCTCCGCGCGCGTCAGGAACGTCTCGATCAGGCGGACGAGCGCTGCGTCGGTGCGCTGCAGCTCTTCCTTCACCCAGAGGCGGAAATCCGTCGCCACCTGGTCGTTGCGCGAGCGTGCGGTGTGGAGCCGCCCTGCCGACGACCCGATCAGGTCGGCGAGCCGCGCCTCGACGTTCATGTGGATGTCTTCGAGGCGGGCGGAGAACTCGAACGTGCCGGCCTCGATCTCGCCGAGCACCTGGTTCAGGCCGGACTTGATCTTGTCGCGATCCTGCGACGAAATGATGCCGGTCTTCGCCAGCATGTCGGCCTGCGCGAGCGAACCGCGGATATCCTGCGCGTAAAGCTTCCTGTCGAAGCCGATCGAGGCGTTGATCGCTTCCATGATGGCGGCGGGACCCGAGGCAAATCGTCCGCCCCACATCTGGTTGCTGGCCTTCTTTTCGCTCATCGTGATATCCGCATCCCCGGAGATAGACATATGGCTGATGGCAAATCGAACCTTCCGGCGGGCCGGCTGATCGGGATCGCGGCTGTCGCCGGCGTTCTTGCCGGTGCGCTCGGCGTATACGTGATGGGCGGGCCGTCTGGCAACAATGCGCCGATGGTGGCGGGTGCGGACACCGCGCCCGACCCCCAGGCCGTCGCCGCCTGCGAGGCGAAGACCGAGGTGGTCGCCGCCATCGATCCGCTGATCGCCGGCGAAGTCGCCGCGATGCTGCCCGCCGATCCGCCGCGCCTCGTCTCCGACCTCGTCTTCAACGATCCCGAAGGCCAGCCGATGCGGCTTGGCGATCTCGGCAAGGTGACGCTGGTCAACCTCTGGGCGACTTGGTGCGCGCCCTGCCGCGAGGAAATGCCGGCGCTGAACCAGCTCCAGGCCGAGATGGGCGGCGAGGATTTCGAAGTCGTGGCGGTCAACATCGACACCGGCGACGACACCAAGCCGAAGGCGTTCCTTCAGGAAACCGGCGTCGACCGGCTCGCCTACTATCGCGACAACACGCTCGGTCTCTTCAACGACCTCAAGCGCCGCAACCTCGCCGTCGGCCTGCCGGTCACGCTGCTGGTGGATGCCGAGGGCTGCCTGCTCGGCCACATGAACGGCCCGGCCGAATGGGCAAGCGAAGACGCCAGGAAGCTCATCGAAGCTGCGATGTAACCCCAGACTGGGGTCATCCCGGAAAATGCGCGACGCAAAGCGGCGTGCATTTATCCGGGACCCATTCGGTGACGTCGAAGGTCACAACATGGCTCCCGGCTCTCATCTCGCTTTGCTCGATTTCGGCCGGGATGACGCCCGATAGAGCACACAAGCAAAAGGGCGCCTCGCGGCGCCCTTTTTCAGTTTCAGTGCTTGGCTCTGGCGATCCGCTCGGGGATCAGCCCGCGCGGGCTGAACCGCAGCACGAGCAGCAGGATCAGCCCCATCATCAGCGGCCGCATGTAGGGTGCCGCGTCGACGAGCTGCGCGCGGACCGGGTTCGACGGGTCCATGCCGGACGTCAGGACCGACATCACCCAGCCGCCGACCGGCTCGGCCTCGACCCAGACGAACCAGATCAGGAAGCCGCCGAGCACCGCGCCCCAATTGTTGCCGGAGCCGCCGACGATGACCATCACCCAGATCAGGAAGGTGAAGCGCAGCGGCTGGTACTGGCCGGGCGTGAACTGGCCGTCGAGCGTCGTCAGCATGGCGCCCGCGATGCCGACCACCGCCGAGCCGAGGATGAAGACCTGCAGATGGCGCCGGGTCACGTCCTTGCCCATCGCTTCCGCCGCGTCGCGATTGTCGCGGATCGCGCGCATCATGCGGCCCCAGGGCGAGTTCAGCGCCCGCTCGGCCAGCCACATGATGATGATCAGCACGATCGCGAACAGGATCGCGTAGGACAGGCGCACATAGAGCGCGGAGGCGAAGACCGGGTTGAGGTTCAGCGTCGTCGCGAGGTCCAGGAACCATGGCGCCTGCTGCAACTGCACTTCATAGGCGACGGGGCGCGGCAGACCGGAGACGTTCTTGACGCCGCGGGTCAGCCATTCCTCGTTGCGCAGGACGGCGATGATGATCTCCGAAATGCCGAGCGTGGCGATCGCGAGATAGTCGGCGCGAAGGCCGAGCGCGATCTTGCCCACCATCCAGGCCGCGGCCGCGGCGAAGATGCCGCCGACGAGCCAGGAGAATATGATCGGCAGGCCGAGGCCGCCCAGGTAGCCGGTGCGGGCCGCGTCGTAGCCCTCGATCGCGGCTACCGCCGGGTCGAAGAAGTGGCGGATGACGAAATAGCCGGCAAAGGCGATCAGGATGGCGACGAGATTGCCGGTCTTGCCGCGGATGTTGCTGCGGGCAAGGACGATCAGGCCCACCGTGCCGATGAGCGCGATGATGGTGATGCCGATGCCGGTTCCGCCGGCCGACCATGCGCCGGGAACCGGCGGCATGGAGACGACGATGCCGGCGAGCCCGCCGAGCGCGGCGAAGCCCATGATGCCGACATTGAACAGGCCGGCATAGCCCCACTGGATGTTCACGCCGAGCGCCATGATCGCCGAGATCAGGCACAGATTGAGGATCGTGAGGCTGAGCGTCCAGCTCTGGCCGAAGCCGACGAGCAGCAAGAGGCCCGCCATGATCGAATAAAGGACGATGATGCGGTTTTTATTGCTCACAGCACTCTCCCCCGGAAAATGCCCGTCGGTCTAATCAACAGGACGATGACGAGGATCACGAAGGAAATCGCGAACTTGTATTCGGTGGACAGGAGCTGGACGAGCCCGTCGGGCGCAAAGCCCAGATATTCCAGCACGCGCTTGTAGGCGTAGGTCAGCGTCACCTCGGAGAAGGCGACCACGAATCCGCCGGCGATCGCGCCGATCGGCTGCCCGATGCCGCCGACGATGGCGGCCGCGAACATCGGCAGGAGAAGCTGGAAATAGGTGAAGGGGCGGAAGCTCTTGTCGAGGCCGTAGAGGACGCCGGCGATGGTCGCCAGCGCCGCCGCGATCACCCAGGTGACGCGGACGACCTTGTCCGGATCGATGCCAGAAAGCAGCGCCAGGTCCTCGTTGTCCGAATAGGCGCGCATGGCCTTGCCGGTGCGCGAATAGGTGAGGAACCAGAACAGCGCGACCACGACCACGACCGCCACGATGACGGTGATCGCGACCGGCAGGCGGATCGCCAGACCCTCGGCGAGCCCCGTCCAGTCGCGGAATTCGCGGACGGTGATCAGGAAGCGCTCGCCATCGGCGAAGCGCTGCTCGTTCGGCCCGATGACGAGGCGCACGATGCCGTTGAGGATGAACATGACGCCGACCGACGCCATCACCAGCACGATCGAGGCCGAGCGCTGCTGGCGATAGAAGCGGAAGACCGTCCGGTCGATGATCAGCGCCATGATCACGGCGCCGATGATGCCGATCGGCAGCGCCAGAAGCGCCGTCGGCAACGGCCCGAGCGTGACGCCCATGCCGATCAGCCACCAGGTCACCAGGATGGTGATCATGGTGCCGAACGCCATCAGGTCGCCATGGGCGAAGTTGGAGAAGCGCAGGATGCCGAAGACGAGCGTGATGCCGAGCGCGCCGAGCGCGAGCTGGGCACCATAGGCGAGGCCCGGCAGGAACACGAAATTCGCGAACATGACGAGGGCATTGAGAAAATCGACCATCGTCAACCTCCCAGGAACGAGGCGCGAACCTCGGGGTTGGCGAGAAGGGCTTCGCCGGTGTCGGTGAAGCGGTTGCGGCCTTGGACGAGCACATAGCCGCGGTCGGCGATGGCGAGTGCCTGGCGCGCGTTCTGCTCGACCATCATGACCGCGATGCCGGTCGCGGCGACGTCGAGGATGCGGTCGAAGAGTTCGTCCATGACGATCGGCGAGACGCCGGCCGTCGGCTCGTCGAGCATCAGCACGGAAGGCTGCGTCATCAGCGCGCGGCCGACGGCGACCTGCTGGCGCTGGCCGCCCGACAATTCGCCGGCCGGCTGCTTGCGCTTTTCCTTCAGGATCGGGAACAGGTCGAAGACCTGCGCCATCGTGTCGGAGAAGTCGTCCTTGCGGATATAGGCGCCCATCTCCAGGTTTTCCTGGACGGTCATCGTGACGAAGACGTTGGAGGTCTGCGGCACGAAGCCCATGCCGGCGACGACGCGGTCCTGCGGCGACAGCTTCGTGATGTCCTTGTCGCCGAGCCGCACCTGGCCCTCGCGCAGGCCGAGCATGCCGAACATCGCCTTCATGGCGGTCGACTTGCCGGCGCCGTTGGGGCCGACGATGACGGCGATCTCGCCCTTTTCGACGGCGATGGTGCAGGAGTGGAGAATGTCCGCGCCGCCATAGCCGCCGGTCATGTTCTCACCGATGAGGAAGCTCATTGGACGGCTCCCTTCGCGGCGCGTGCCGGGCGGTTCTTCAGGCCGGTGCCGAGATAGGCCTCGATGACCTGCTCGTTGGCCTTCACCTCGTCGACCTTGCCCTCGATCAGCACGCGGCCCTCGGCCATGACGATCACCGGGTCGCAGAGGCGGCCGATGAAGTCCATGTCGTGCTCGATCATGCAGAAAGTGTAGCCGCGCTCCTTGTTGAGGCGCACGATGGCGTCGCCCAGCGTGTTCAGGAGCGTGCGGTTGACGCCCGCGCCGACCTCGTCGAGGAACACGATCTTGGCGTCGACCATCATGGTGCGGCCGAGTTCCAGAAGCTTCTTCTGGCCGCCGGAGAGGTTTCCGGCAAGTTCGTCGGCAACGTGGTTGATCTCGAGGAACTCGATGACCTCGTCGGCGCGCCTGCGCACCTCGGCCTCGCGCTCGCGCACCTTGGTGGGGCGCAGCCACACGTCGACCAGCGTCTCGCCGGGCTGGGCCGGCGGCACCATCATCAAATTCTCGCGCACCGTCAGCGTCGAGAATTCGTGAGCGATCTGGAAGGTGCGCAGAAGCCCCATGTGGAAGAGCTCGTGCGGCGGCATTCCGGTGATGTCCTGGCCGTCGAGCCAGACCTTTCCGGAGGTGGGTTTGTAATGGCCTGCGATCACGTTGAAGAGCGTCGTCTTGCCGGCGCCATTCGGGCCGATCAGGCCCGTGATGGAGCCCTTGGCGATTTCGATGCTTGCGCCATCGACCGCCTTGATGCCTCCAAAGTGCATATGCAGATCGTCAACCTTGATCATGCAATTCCCCTCGGCCGAGGTTTTTCTTGATTGTGCCGTCGTGAGAGGGCGCGCATCGGCGAGGCGAGCCTGGCAGCGCGCATGCGCACCGGCTTTCGCCACGGTCCTGACGCCCCTCCTCGCCGGATCTGCGGGGCTACGGCCTGACGCCCCGCTATTCGTGGGAGCGCCAATAACGATTGAGAAGTCAAAAGTCGAGTGCGCGGTCCAAACAGTCGCGTGAGTGCGGCCATTTTGAACGAAAATGGCCCGGCGAGGTCATCGCCGGGCCATAATCTTACACGAGCACCGTCAGATCAGCGATAGCCGACCGTCTTGAACTCGCCGCCTTCGACGACGTATTCGCGGTAGCTGCCGGCAGCTTCGCCGGGGCCGATCAGCTCGACATTGGTGACGCCGACATAGTCGACGTCGCCGCCGTCCTTGAGGATTTCGAGACCCTTGGCGAGTTCGCCCGGCAGGATCGGCTCGCCGGGGCCGTTGGCGACTTCCAGCATCGCATCACGGATGGCGGTGCGGTCGGCCGAGCCGGCCTTCTGGATCGACAGCGCGATCAGCGCCGCGGCGTCATAGCTTTCGCCGGTGTAGGAGCTGGTCGGGTCGATGTCGGCGGCTTCTGCGAGCGTCGCGAACATCTCCGAGCCTTCGCCCTCGGCGCCCGGCAGGACGCCGATCGTGCCTTCGAGGTCTTCGCCGATCGCGTCGATCAGGCTCTGGCCGTACATGCCGTCGCCGAGCGCGAAGCGATCGAACGCGCCGGTGTCGACCGAAGAGCGGATGATGCCGACACCGCCCTGGTCGACATAGCCGAGAACGACGAGAACGTCGCCGCCGGCAGCCGCGAGCGCGCCGACTTCGGCCGAGTAGTCGCCCTTGCCGTCGTCATGCGGGGCTGCGATCGTCACTTCGCCGCCGGCCGCTTCGAACGCCGCCACGAAGGCGTCGGAGAAGCCCTTGCCGTAGTCGTTGTTGGTGTAGGAAACGGCGACCGACTTGATGTCCTGCGAGGTCAGGACTTCCGTCAGCACTTCGCCCTGGCGTGCGTCGGACGGCGCGGTGCGGAAGAAGTAGTCGTTGTCCTCGATGGTCGACAGCGCCGGCGAGGTGGCCGAGGGCGAGACCATGACGAGGCCGTTCGGCACGGCGACGCCGTTGGCGATGCCGATCGTGACGCCCGAGCAGTCGGCGCCCATGATGGCAGCGACGTTGTCGGTGGTCACGAGGCGCTCGGCGGCGGCGGTCGCGGCGGCGTTGTCGATGCACGTCGAGTCGGCGCGAACCGGCTTCAGCGTGGCGCCTTCGAGCAGCATGCCGCTCTCATTGACTTCGGTGAAGGCGAGTTCGGCGCTGGCGGCCATGCCGGGCGTGATGCTTTCCAGCGGGCCGGTGAAGCCGAGGATGATGCCGACATTGATCTCTTCCTGCGCCGAAGCGGCACCAGCGGCGAGAAGCGCGGCGCCAGCCACCGAAGCGGCGAAGATCTTGCGGAAATTGGACATTGATATGCCTCCCTTTGGAGAGTGTTCCTGAGTTTTAAAGTTCGCCCGGATCTGGATGAGCCCGGATTGGCGGCGATATTCCAACCTGCGTTTCGGTTTGTAAAGCCTACAGAATCTGGATTTTCGCGCCCGGTTAACGGCAATCGCGCCGGGTTTGCGAAAACTTCGCCCCAAGTCTAACCGAATCTTCATCTGCCGCCCCTATCAGGGGGAAAAGCTGACGTTGGAGGACACCGGCTTGACCCGAACCGCCATCGCCGTTGCCGGCCACACGAGGATCTCGCGCCGCGGCGCCGCTATGCTCAGCCGCTGGACCATCCTCGGCACGCTCGGCTGCCTCGCGATCTCGCTCGCCTGGAACTGGCTCGCCTTCCGCAACATGGACGCGACCGCGCTCCGGCAGGGGCTGATCAGCGCGACGGTGCTGCCGATCATCCTCGCCGGTCCGCTCTTCTTCTACCTGACCTTGAAGATGCGCGAACTGGCGAGCGCCAACCATCAGCTTGCCGAACTCGCGTCGACCGACCATCTGACGAAGTGCCTCAACCGGCGTGCGCTGATCGCCAATGTGGAGCGGATGCTGGAGCAGCGCGACCATGTGGCGCAGGGCGCGCTGCTCGTCATCGACGCCGACCATTTCAAGCAGGTCAACGATCTCTACGGCCACCACCAGGGCGACCTGGCGCTGATCCGCATCGCCGACGTGATACGCAAATGCGTGCGCCAGGGCGATCTCGTCGGCCGGATGGGCGGCGAGGAGTTCGCCGTCCTGCTCGGCGGCGTCGCGCCCGATCAGGCGGTGCGGATCGCTGAACGCATCCGCCAGGCCATCGCATCGACGCCGCTCGACATCGACGGAGCCGAGCACCGGCTGACGATCAGCGTCGGGTGCACGGCGTTTTCGGGCGCCGCCAAGTTCCGCGATCTGTTCTCGCTCGCCGACCAGCGGCTCTACGATGCCAAGCGGCTCGGGCGAAACCGCGTGGAAGCCGGAGACGGCACGAGCGAAACGAAAAAGGCCGGCTGAGAGCCGGCCTTTTCGCATTCGTGTGCTCGACGATCAGAAGCGGTAGGAAATCTTCGCCGTGATCGTGTGGAAGTCGAAGTCGCCATCCGAACCCGTGAGCGTGGTGCCGCCCGCATTGCTGCCCGCCGCGCCGCCGGCGCCGCCGAAGGGACCGCCCTGCAGATTGGCCTGGAAGTCGTTGCCGCCGAGATCGGTGTAGAGATATTCGAGGCCGACCGACCAGTTCTGCGTGACGCGGGCTTCGACGCCGCCGCCGACCGTGTAGCCGAAATCGTCGTCCTGGCCGCCGGACGTGGTGAACGTCGCGGCCGAGCCCGGCTGGCGGTAGCTGAAGTCGACGTCGCCATAGGCAAGGCCGCCCGTCACATAGGCAAGCAGGTTTTCGCTGAACGCATAGCCGAGACGACCGCGCAGCGTGGCGAGGTAGTCGAGGTCGCGCGAGATGACGTAGTCGGCAGGCGTCCGCGAGAACGCACGCTGCTCGTCGCCGATGTCGGTGTAGTTGAGGTCGAGGATCGCGCCGTAGACGATGTTGCCGGCCTGCCAGTCATAACCGACATGGACGCCGCCGACGAAGCCGTCGTCGAAATCGCCATTGGCGTTGAAGCTCGAACCGGCAACGGCGCCGGCCGGCGTGAAGGCGGTCACGAGGCCCGGGAAGGTGAACGGATCGAGCTGGACCTGTCCGGTCGAGCCGAAGCCGTAGCCTGCCTGGATACCGGCATAGAAACCGGCCCAGCTCACATTGGACACAACGTCCATCGGCATCGGTGCCGGCTCGTTGTAGATGACGTCCGCCGCCATGGCGGAGCTGGCTGCGAAGGTCGCGGCCAGACCGAGAAGAATGCGCTTCATTATTTGCCCTCCAGTTGAGACGGTTCAGCAACGGGAGAACTAACGCAAAGTTTCGCAACCAGAGGTAAACTATGACGTGATCGTGTCCGAAATCCGGCCACGTTGCAGAAATGCCATAATTTAGAAATTACTCAAAAATCAACGCGTTGGGACGGGGTGCTCGCCGCGATAGTCATAAAAGCCGCGTCCGGACTTGCGTCCGAGCCAGCCGGCCTCGACATATTTCACCAGGAGCGGGCAGGGCCGATACTTGGAATCGGCAAGGCCGTCATGCAGCACCTGCATGATCGACAGGCACGTGTCGAGCCCGATGAAATCGGCAAGCTGCAGCGGACCCATCGGGTGGTTCGCGCCCAGCTTCATGGCCGTGTCGATCGCCTCGACCGAACCGACGCCCTCGTAGAGCGTGTAGATCGCCTCGTTGATCATCGGCAGCAGGATGCGGTTGACGATGAAGGCCGGGAAATCCTCGGCCACGGTGATCGTCTTGTCGAGGCTGGCGACGAACTGGCGCGCGGCCTCGAAGGTCGTGTCCTCGGTCGCGATGCCGCGCACGAGTTCGACCAGTTTCATCACCGGCACCGGGTTCATGAAATGGATGCCGATGAAGCGTTCCGGTCGGTCGGTCTGCGCGGCGAGGCGGGTGATCGAGATCGACGAGGTGTTGGTGGCGAGGATCGCCTCCGGGTTCAGGAGCGGGCAGAGCTGCGCATAGATCTTGCGCTTGATCGTCTCGTCCTCGCTCGCCGCCTCGATCACGAGGTCGCAATCGGCCAGACCCTCGAGCGTCGTGGCCGGAACGATGGACGACAGCGCCTTGCGCCGGCTCTCCTCGTCCAGCTTGCCGGAATGGACCTGCCGCGCGAGATTGCCGCTGATCGTTGCAATGCCGGATTCGATCCGCTCGGACGAGATGTCGTAGACCTTGACCTTGTAGCCCGAAAGCGCCGCGACATGCGCGATGCCGCCGCCCATCTGGCCGGCGCCGACCACGCCGATCGTCCTGATTGTACCCGTCATGGCTTGTGATCCCGTCGAGACGCCTTCGAACGGGCGTCCTCACTTTTCATATTGCGGTGCAAAGTAGAAGGGCGGAACTGGTTCGTCCAGCCCCGCCCGCCTGCATTCGCAACAATTCCCGACAGGTGTGTCAGAGCGCCTTTTCGAGCTCCGGCAGGACCGTGAAGAGGTCGCCGACGAGGCCGTAATCGGCGACCTGGAAGATCGGCGCTTCCTCGTCCTTGTTGATGGCGACGATGACCTTGGAGTCCTTCATGCCGGCGAGGTGCTGGATCGCGCCGGAGATGCCGGCGGCGATGTAGAGCTCGGGGGCGACGACCTTACCGGTCTGGCCGACCTGCCAGTCGTTCGGCGCGTAGCCCGCATCGACGGCGGCGCGGGAAGCGCCGACGGCCGCGCCGAGCTTGTCGGCAATCGGCAGCATGACTTCCTCGAACTTCTCCTTCGAGCCGAGCGCGCGCCCGCCCGAGATGATGATCCTCGCCGAGGTCAGCTCGGGACGGTCGGAGGCGGCGATGCGGTTCTCGACGAAGGTCGACAGGCCCGGATTGTCCGCGGCCGAAACGCTTTCGACCGAGGCCGATCCGCCGTCGCCGGCCGCCTGGAACGTTGCCGTGCGCACCGTGATCACGCGCTTGGCGTCGGTCGACTGCACGGTCTGGATCGCGTTGCCGGCATAGATCGGGCGCTTGAACGTGTCGGCGGAGACGACCTCGACGATGTCGGAAAGCTGCATCACGTCGAGGAGGGCGGCGACGCGCGGCATCACGTTCTTGGCCATGGTGGTGGCCGGCGCGATGATCGTGTCGTAGCCGTCGGCGAGCTTGACGACGAGGGCGGCGAGCGGCTCGGCGAGGCGCTCGGCGAGTTCGTCGGCTTCCGCCAGCAGGACCTTGCGCACGCCGGCCAATTTGCCGGCAGCGTCGGCCGCTGCCTGCGCGCCCTTGCCGGCCACCAGCACGTCGACGTCGCCGCCGATCTTGGTGGCGGCCGAAAGCGCCTTGGCGGTCTGGTCCGACAGGGTCGCGTTGTCGTGTTCGGCAATCAGAAGAATAGCCATGTTGTCTGTTCCTTTTGCCTTGAGTTTAGAGCACGCCTGCGGACTTCAGGCTCGCCACCAGTTCGGCGACGTCCTTGACCTTGACGCCCGCCTTGCGTCCGGCCGGCTCCTCGGTCTTCAGGACCTTCAGGCGCGGCTTGACCTCGACGCCGTAATCGGCGGCCGACTTCTCGTCGAGCGGCTTCTTCTTGGCCTTCATGATGTTGGGCAGCGAAGCGTAGCGCGGCTGGTTGAGGCGCAGGTCGGTGGTCACGATCGCCGGCATCTTGGCCTCGATCGTCTGCAGGCCGCCATCGACTTCGCGCGTCACCTTGGCCTTGTCGCCCTCGATCTCGATCTTGGAAGCGAAAGTCGCCTGGCTCCAGCCGAGGAGGGCGGCGAGCATCTGGCCGGTCTGGTTGGCGTCGTCGTCGATCGCCTGCTTGCCGAGGATGACGAGGCCAGGATTCTCTTCGCCGACGACGCCCTTCAGGATCTTGGCGACCGTCAGCGGCTCGGTGGTCTCGTCGACCTTGACGAGGATCGCGCGGTCGGCGCCCATGGCGAGCGCGGTGCGCAGTGTTTCCTGCGCTTGCTGGGGTCCGATCGAGACGACGACGATCTCCTCGGCCTTGCCGGCCTCCTTCAGGCGGATCGCCTCTTCGACGGCGATCTCGTCGAACGGGTTCATCGACATCTTCACATTGGCGAGGTCGACGCCCGAGCCGTCCGCCTTGACGCGGATCTTGACGTTGTAATCCACCACCCGCTTGACGGGGACCAGAACTTTCATTCGCTTGAGACCTTTCCCTTGGATGCAGCGTCTGCGTCTAACAAGGTGCGTGCCGCACCGCTTGTCAGAAATCGACATTCCGGGGCTGCCCGGCACAATCGCGCGGGACCGTAGTTTGTGGCGGAATGACCGTCAATAGAGCGCAATGGCCTCAAAACGGTTGAATCTCACCGATCCCAGGGGCCGCGCGATCGGGTCGCATCGGCAGGCGCCGGCGCGACGACCGCGGCCTGCGGCGTGACGATGCGGCGGTCGAGAAGCGGCACTTCGGACCGCTTTAGCACCACCAGAAGCAACGCGCCGGCGACGATGCCGCCGATATGCGCCGCCCAGGAAATCTGGTCCTCGCCGGCGAGCGCGAACATGACGAACTGGAACCCGATCCACAGCGCCAGCACGGTCCAGGCCGGGATGCGCAGGGGCAGGCGGCCGAAGGCCAGCACCCAGATCTTCACGCGCGGGTGGAGCAGGAGATAGGCCGAGACGATGCCAGCGACCGCGCCGGATGCGCCGATCAGCGGCACTTTCAACAGCGGCGCCATCATGCCGTGGAACCACGCGCCGGCGGCCGCGCAGAGTAGGTAGAAGGCGAGGAATTTCAGGTGCCCCATCGCGTCCTCGACATTGTCGCCGAAGACCCACAGGAACAGCATGTTGCCGCCGAGATGCAGAAGGTCGCCGTGCAGGAACGCGTAGGTGACGTAGGACGTCTCTGCGGGCAGAACGGCCAGTTCCGGCGGCAGGTCGACATGGTCGAAGGCGACGGAGGGAATGTAGCCGAAGGAATAGGCGGCGGCCTGCGTCGCCTCCCAGCCGCCCGCCACGCTCCAGAAATAGGCGATGACGTTCACCGCGATCAGCCCGACCGTCACATATTGCGCCTTGATGAAGCGGAGCCGGTTGGCGTCGTGGAGCGGGATGAACATGCGTCTCTAGCGATTTTGCCCAGGCACCCACAACACGTCGGCGCGGCCGTCGTCGTTGACGGCGCGGGCGGCGACGAAGAGGAAGTCGGAGACGCGGTTGATGTAGCGGATGGCGTCCGCGCCGACGATCTCGCCTTCGACGCGCGACAGTTCCACCATCATCCGCTCGGCCCGGCGCGTCACCGTGCGCGCCAGATGCAGCGCAGCGGCCGCAGGCGCGCCGCCCGGCAGGACGAAGGTGCGCAGCGGCTGCAGGCGCTTGTTGAGGACGTCGATGTCGGCCTCGACGCGCGTGACCTGCGAGGCGACGATGCGCAGCGGCTCATAGGGCAGGGGCTTGCCCGTGTCGGGCGCGGCGAGATCGGCGCCGAGGTCGAACATGTCGTTCTGGATGCGCACCAGCATCGCGTCGATGTCGGCATGCGTGGCCTCGGTATGGACGCGCGCCATGCCGATGCAGGCATTCGCCTCGTCGACCGTGCCGTAGGAGGCGACGCGCAGGTCGTATTTCGGGCGTCGCTCGCCCGAGCCGAGCGCCGTCGTGCCGTCGTCGCCGGTGCGGGTGTAGATGCGGTTCAAGATGACCAAGTCAGCCTCCGGACTGGCGCGAGAAATAGAGCGCCAGCATGACGAAGACGAGCGCGAGGAACTGCAGGACGACGCGCGCCTGCATCAGCTTGTTGGACGTGTTGCCGGAGCCGCCGCGCATCAGGTTGATCAGGCCTCGCACCAGGACGAAGGCGACCGCCACCATGAACAGGACGGCAATGACGTTGAAGACGGTGGACATCGAGTTTCCCGATTGGAAAGAAAGGCGCCGCAAAACGTTGAGGAATGCGCGGCGCGCATTTGGATCTGACGTTGCCATGCATTATGGAGCGCACCCACGCAATCTTCCAGTGGCGGCGGCCGATTGCCTCACCGCAATCGAGTTTCGGGCAAGCGAGCCGCACTAGAAGTGAAACCGCAAGATGGCGTAGGCCGTATCGTCACCTTATCTGGAACAACGATTTCGAGGCTCGGGATTGGTCGATGTCTTTGCTGGTCCGACGATGATCCGACAAATTGTCGCGACGAAACGGGTGCTGGGTGATGCGCTCGGGCATTTCAACAATGACGACGGTTGGGCGATGGCGAGCCATCTGGCCCTGTCGGCGCTGCTCGCGCTTTTTCCTTTCCTGATCTTCGCCACCTCGCTCGCCAGCTTCCTCGGCGCCAAGGCGTTCGCGGACACCGCCGTCCATCTCGTCTTCGACACCTGGCCGGAGGAAATCGCCTCACCGATCGCCTACGAGGTCACGAGCGTGCTCACCGTCCAGCGCGGCGATTTCCTCACCATCGGCGTCATCATCGCCGCCTTCTTCGCCTCCAACGGCATCGAGGCGCTGCGCGTCTCGCTCAACCGCGCCTACCGGGTCAGCGAAACGCGCTCGATCTTCACGCTGCGCCTGCAAAGCCTCGCCTTCGTCTTCATCGCGACGGTCGGCTTCGTCATCGTCTCGGCGCTGCTCGTTATCGCGCCGCTGATCGGCGACCTTGCGCAGGAGCATGTGCCGTGGCTCGAGCCCTATATGGGCACGATCACGATCTGGCGCTTCATCGTCGCCTCGCTCGTCATCGTGATCGGGCTCGTGGCGGTGCATTTCTGGCTGCCGGCCGGCAAGCGGCGCTTCGTGGACATCGTGCCCGGCATCATCTTCACGCTGATCGGCTGGGTCATCGGATCGACGGCGTTCGCGAACTATTTGTCGCAGTTCTCGTCCTACGCGACGACCTATGCGGGCCTCGCCTCGATCATGATCGCGCTGGTGTTCCTCTACATCGTCTCGGTGATCTTCATCATGGGCGGCGAACTCAACGCCGCGATGAAGCGCTATTTCGAGGCCCGCGCCCGCGTTCCCGGCTGAGCCTTTCGCGTTGCCACCGCCACGCCGACCGTCGTCAGCACCATGCCGGCGATCTGCACGGCGTTGAGCGTCTCGTCGAACAGCACCCAGGCGATCAGCGCCGTCACCGCCGGCACGAGGAAGAACAGCGACGACACCTTCGCCACCTCGCCCTCGCGGATGAGGTACATCAAAAGGAAGATCGCCCCGAGCGAGAGGACCAGCACCAGCCAGGCCATGGCGAAGACCAGTTCGCCGGTCATCTGGTAGGTCTGCGTCTCGAGCGCGAAGGTCGCGACGAGCACGACCGAAACGCCCCCGACATACTGCCAGATCGTGCCGACGACGAGGTCGCCGCTCGCCACGAAGCGCTTTTGCCAGACTGTCCCCGCGCTGATCGCCAGCATGGCGACGAAGGAGGAGAGGAGCGTCGCGGCGGTGACGCCGCCGAGCGAGCCGAGCTTGGGCGCCAGCACGATGGCGACGCCGGCAAGGCCGAGCGCCATGCCGGCCCAGTGCTTGCTCGTCAGTCGTTCGCCGAGGACGGCCGCCGCCATCATCGCCGTCGCCAGCGGCTGCAGGCCGACGATCAGCGCGGAAAGACCCGCCGGCATGCCGTTGCGGATCGCCCAGAAGACGCCGCCGAGATAGACGCCGTGGATCAGCGCGCCGGCGATCATCGCATGCAGCGCCTGGCGCCGGTCCATCGCCCGCCAGCTTATCGCGGCCAGTAGCAGCGCGAGCAGCACGATCGTCAGGCCAAACCGGACCGCGAGAAAGGCGAAGGGCTCGGCCCATGGCATCGCGTAGCGCGCGCCGATGAAGCCGGTCGACCAGAGGAGCACGAAGACGATCGGGACGAGGCGGATCAGGAGCGGCATGGATACTCGCGCGGTTCTTGCAGAGCCGCTCTAATTGCGTTGCTGCGCGCAAGCAAATCGAAAGAATTGAAGCGCAATTTCATGGTCGATGCGGGTGAATGCAGACGGGGCGCATCCTTGACCCTTGGAGGGGAAGGATTTCGCATGCTTTGGAACCTGAGTTTCATCTGGCTGTGCATGGCGGTGGCATCGGTCGCGATCCTGTCGTTCCTGCTCGGCCTTTGCATGGACGCCATCATGGGACCCGACGGGTTCGGACCGATCGGCAACACGATCGTGCTCGTCTCCGGCTTCTTCCTGACGATCGCGCTCTACAATCATGTCGGCCACAAATTCGCGGATCTGCGGTTCGCGACGACCTACGGGCTCGGCGGCGCCTTCGTCACGGTGGCGCTTCTGGCCGGGCTGAAGGCGATCGGTAGCCGGTTGCGACTCTAGAGCCCGACCATCCGCCGGATGTCGTGCGGCGTCAGCCCCGCCTTGCGCAAGGCGTCGAGCCCGGTATCGCCGCGGCTCTTGGAGAGCTTGCGCCCGTCATCGGCGAGGATCAGGTCGTGGTGGAGATAGACCGGCGCCGACAGGCCGAGCAGTTCCTGCAGCAATCGCTGGCCGGACGTCGCGTGAAAGAGATCGCGTCCGCGCACGACATGGGTGACGCCCTGAATCGCGTCGTCGACGACGACCGAAAGCTGGTAGCTCGTCGGCACATCCTTGCGCGCGATGACGAAATCGCCCCAGATTCGCGGATCGGCCGACACAAGTCCCGTCTCGCCCTCCGGTCCCGAGCCTTGCTCCTGCCAGTCGAACTGTCCCGAAACACGGTCCATCGCCGCGTCGATGTCGAGCCGCCAGGCGAAGGGCGCGCCCGCCTCGATTCGCGCGCGGCGCTCGCGCGTCGAGAGTCCGCGCTCGATCGTCGGATAGAGCGGCGCCCCGTCCGGATCGCGTGGCCAGTCAGCGCCGCGCGCCTCCTCGTCGGCGATGAAGGCGCGCACGTCGCCGCGCGACAGGAAGGCGGGATAGACGAGCTTGGCCTCGACGAGGCGGTCGAGCGCTTCGCGGTAATCGTCGAAATGGTCGGACTGGCGCCGCACCGGCTCCTCCCATTCGAGCCCCAGCCATCCGAGATCGTCGAGGATCGCGCGCTCGAACTCCGGCCGGCAGCGCTCGCGGTCGATGTCCTCGATGCGCAGCAGGAACCTGCCGCCGACCTGCCGCGCCAGGTCGTGGTTCAGGAGCGCCGAATAGGCGTGGCCGAGATGAAGCGGGCCGTTGGGGCTCGGCGCGAAGCGGAAGACGGGTTGCGGCATGGGCGGGCGAGGGGCGTTGCAGGGTTGATCGTCCGATTGCTACGCTGGAACGGCAATAAGGACAAATGCCATGCGCCGCATCGACACGCTGCACGACATTGCCGAGGGGCTGAGCGCGCTCGCCGCCGCCGATCCGCGCCTTGCCGAGGTGATCGAGACGGCGGAGGAGGTCACGCTGCGGCGCAGCAAGCCGGGCTTCGCCAGCCTCGTCTCCATCATCGTTTCGCAGCAGGTCTCGCGCGCCAGCGCCGCCGCCATGATGCGGCGGCTCGGCGCGCTCGCCGATCCGCTGACGCCGCACGCCGTCGCCGAGGGCGGGCCGGACATGCTGCGCGAGGCCGGCATCTCGCGGCCGAAGCAGCGCGCGATCCTGGCGCTCGCCGAAGCGCTCGACGCCAAGGCGATCGACCTCGAGGCGCTCTGCCTGCTCGATGCCGAGGAAGCGATCGGCCACCTGACCGTGCTGCCCGGCATCGGTCCGTGGACGGCGCAGATCTACCTGCTGTTTTCCGCCGGCCATCCCGACATCTTCCCGGTCAAGGACGTGGCGCTGCAGAACGCCGTCGGCCGCGCCTTCGGCATGGACGAGCGGCCGAACGAGCGCCAGCTTTACGACATCGCGGAACTCTGGAGCCCGTGGCGCGGGGTCGCCGCCCGGCTCTTCTGGGCCTATCACCACGCAACGATCGGGCGCAGCGCCGCGCCAGTGCTGACGCCCACCGACGCCGATCCGCAAACGCCTTTGGGATAAGCGACGCAGCGTCAACAAGTCGCTTCACATCCCTGTCACGTCGGGCTTACATTGTCCGTGTCGATCGATGCCGCTTCGAAGGAGGTCGGATTTTGACGGTTGCCGTCTCGCCGGATGGCTTGCCTGCACTGGTGCTGAATGCGGATTACCGCCCGCTCAGCTATTACCCCTTGTCGCTCTGGTCCTGGCAGGATGCGATCAAGGCCGTCTTCCTCGACCGCGTGAACATCGTGGCCGAATACGAGCACGCCGTCTCTTCGCCGACCTTCAGCATGAAGCTGCCAAGCGTCGTGTGCCTGAAGAGCTATGTGAAGCCTTCGTGCCACCCCGCCTTCACCCGCTTCAACGTCTTCCTGCGCGACCGCTTCCAGTGCCAGTATTGCGGCACGCACGAAGACCTGACCTTCGACCACGTCACGCCACGCCGCTGCGGCGGTGCCACCACCTGGGAAAACGTCGTCGCCGCCTGCTCGCCCTGCAATCTCAGGAAGGGCGGGATGTTGCCGAGCCAGGCCCGAATGTGGCCACGGCAAAAACCCTACCAGCCGACAGTCCATGATCTGCACAATAACGGGCGGCTCTTTCCGCCCAATTATTTGCACGAAAGCTGGATCGATTATCTCTATTGGGATGTCGAACTCGAACCCTAGTGATTGCTCGAAAATCCTACTCCAGCGGGCACCTGGCGCACTTTTCTGCGCTTCCGGTGCTCACGTACTGAAGTACGCTCCGCTCCGGTTCTCGCAAAGCACGCCATCTGCCACGCCGGAGCGGATTTTGGAGCAATCACTCCGCCGGCAGCGCCGGGATCAGGCCTTCCTGAACGCCGCGACATAGCCGATCGCGGCGAGGATGATGCTTGCGACCGCGTTCCACCCCGCAAAGGACAGGCCGAGGAAGCGGCCCGCCGCCTGGTCGCAGGAGGGCGGGATGACGCTGTCGAGCGAATCGAGCAGGCTGCCGCCGCTCGGCGCCGGCGCGACGACGCCGCAATCGGACGGGCCGAGCCACCAGCCCCATTCGACGCCGGCGTGAAAGACACCGAGATAGAGGCTCCAGGTCATCAAGAGCGCGCCGGCGAGAAGCACGCCGCGCACGAGAATCGGCGGCGCCTTGGCGAAGGCGGCGACGAGGCCGACGATCATGACCGGTGCGCCGATATAGTAGGGCGTTCGCTGTTCGAGGCACAGCTTGCAGGGGATGTAGCCGGCAAGGTGCTGGAAGCCGAGCGCGGTGCCGACCGTCACAATCATGCCGACGGCCAGCAGCGCGAGCGCGCCCTGTTGCAAGCGTCCGATCGGATCTGTCAGAGCCATGTCTCATCCTCTCGCAGCCGGAGCGGCGCAGCGTCCGTGGTGAGGTCGAGCGCTATCGCCAAACCGCCGCAAGCGCAACGCGATTCACCGCCGCAGGCGGGCGATATTCCGGTTGACGGGTTCGGGCCGGACCGTATAGTCCGCAGCCATCCCGAGGCGCTTCGCGCTTCCGGGCCCCTGTGGCGGAATTGGTAGACGCGCTCGACTCAAAATCGAGTTCCGCAAGGAGTGCTGGTTCGATCCCGGCCAGGGGCACCAAGACCTCAACTGCGCGGCGGTTCGGCGCTCTGGTACCAGTCGGCGATCTGCGCGCCTGTCATGAAGATCGTGTCGTCGCGCGCCTTCAGCATGTCGAGGGCAGCTTCCAGATAGCCGATGCGGTGCGGCACCGCGACCAGATGCGGGTGCAGGCCGAGGGTGAGGATGCGCGGGCCGAGATCGCGCTCCCTTGCGAATGCGGCCAGCGTGTCCGCGACCCGCGTTTCCAGTTCGACGGAGGCATAGTGCTGGATGGCGTGCATGACGCTGTCGTTCGTCTCCAGCGTATACGGCATCGCGATCAGCGGCCCGTGCTTGGTCCGCATCCAGGTCGGCAGGTCGTCGAGCACCCAGTCGCAGCAATAGTCGATCCGTTCGGCCTTCAGGATGTCCGGCGTGTCGTTGGTCTCGCGCAGGCCAGGCCCAAGCCAGCCGCGCACGCGGGTGCCCGAGAAATTCGCGATCAGGTCGAGCGCGCGCCGGATCGTGTCGGCCTCGCGCTCTTCCGTGTGCATCGCCTTCTGGTGGAGGCCGTGGCCCATGAACTCCCAGCCCATCTCGCGGATGGCGGCGGCGAGCCGCGGATAGGTCTCGATGACGCCGGCATTGAGCGCGCAGGTGGCCGGCAGGCCGCGCTCCCCGAGCGCGCGGAACAGGCGCGGCATGCCGCAGCGCATGCCATATTCGGCCCAGGCGAAGTTGGGCACGTCGGGAACGGAATCGATGCCGTGCGGCGGGGTGATCAGCTTTCGCGGCATGCCGTGGTCGAAGCGCCAGTTCTCGACATTGACGACGACGTGGACGATCACGTGCTTGCCCTGCGGCGGCGGGAGCACCTTGCGGTCGCTGGCGAGTTCGAACGGAATGCGCGGATTGGTGGTCATGCTGTCAGGCTGCCTGCTGGATCGTCGCGCCGGTGCGGATATGGCCCATGATCTCGCGGCGCAATTCGTTGAACGTGTCGTCGGTCAGAAGGTCGACCCCGCGCGGGCGTGGCAACTCGATCGGGATCTTCACCGCGATCCGGCCGGGCCGCGCGGACATCACATAGACCGTGTCGGCGAGCAGGATCGCCTCGTCGATGTCGTGGGTGATGAACAGCACCGTCTTCTTGTGCGTGTCCCAGACCCTGAGCAGCAGTTCCTGCATGGAAAGCCGCGTCTGCGCGTCGAGCGCGCCGAAAGGTTCGTCCATCAGAAGCACCCGCGGGTTCATGACGAGCGCGCGGGCAATGCCGACGCGCTGCTTCATCCCGCCCGAAAGCTGGCTCGGCAGCTTGTCGTAAAAGTCCTGCAGGCCGACGAGGCGGAGAAACTCTTCCGCGACGGGCATGTATTCGGCGGCGGACCGCCCCTGCATGCGCGGCCCGAAGGTGACGTTGTCGATGACCGACAGCCAGGGAAACAACGCGGCTTCCTGGAAGACGACCGCGCGGTCGGGACCGGGCGCGGCGACGGGCGTGCCGAACACGCGCACATCGCCGTCCGTCACGTCCTCGAACCCCGCGATGAGGTTCAGAAGCGTCGATTTCCCGCAGCCCGACGGTCCGAGCAGGACCGCGAACTCGTTGTCGGCGACGTGGAAGTCGACATTCGACAAGGCGTGGACGCTGCCGCCGTAGATCTTCTCGACACCGGCCACTTCGATCGCGTTCAAAATGCTCATGTGATCTCTCCCGGCGCCTAGCGCTGCTGCTTCCATTTGAGGCAGTAGTTCTGAAGTTGCACGATCAGCCAGTCCGACATGAAGCCGAGAATGCCGATCGACACCATGTCGGCGATGACAATGTCCATCCGGCCGACATAGTAGGCATCCCACAGGACGTAGCCGAGGCCGGATTTGACGGCGACCATCTCGGCGACGATGACGGCGGTCCACGCGATGCCGAGGCCGATGCGCATGCCGGTGAAGATGGCGGGCAGGGCGCTTGGAAAGACGACGCGGAACAGCATCTGGCGACGGTTGGCGCCCATCATCGCCGCGGCGCGGATCAGGTTCGTGCTGACGTCGCGCGCGCCATGCGTCGCGTTGACGACGATCGGATAGAAGGCGCCGAGCGCGATCAGGAAGATCGCGCCGAAATCGCGGATGCCGAACAGCGCGATCGAGAAGGGAAGCCAGGCGGTGATGGGGATCGGCCGCATGCTCTGGATGGTGGGGTCGACGATGCGGGCGGCCAGCTTCGACCAGCCGATGATGACGCCGACCGGGACGCCGATGAGGATCGCCACCACATACCCCTTGGCCACGCGCTCGAAGGAGTTGAAGGCGTTTTCGGCCCATGTGCCGGCATAGGCGTTGAGCCCCATCACGTTCTCGCCGAAGGCCCAGGTCCACCAGCCCTGCGCGACGAGGCTCGGATAGGGCAGAATGCCGGACATGATGAGCCCCGCCCGTCCTGCGATCTCCCAGACGATAAGGACGATCACCGGCAGAGCGAGCGACTGGGCGATGCCCTTCAGCCGGCTTTCTCGATAGGGAATGACCGCCATGCCCCGGCGCTCCGCCGCACGGCCGCGCCCGCTGGCGCCGGCCGCGTTCGCGGCGGCCGGGTCGATCGGGAGTGCTGTTGTCTTGTCCACGATCTCAGACTCCTTGCTGTTCAGGCGATCGCCTTGGTCGCGCCGCCATCGGCGGTCAGCGACGTTCCCGTGACCATGTCGGCAACGTCGGAGCACAGGACGGCGATCAGCCGCGCCATCTCCTCGGCTTCGCCGATGCGGCCCTTGGGCATGCGCGCCAGTTGTTCGGCCTCGACTTCGCCGAAGGCGCGGTTCTCGGTGCGGGCGAGATTGTCGATCAGCCGGTCCCAGCGATCGGTGCGCGTCGGGCCCGGATTGAGCGCCGTCACGGTCACGCCGAACGGCGCCAGTTCCTCGGCCAGGCCACGGATTACGGCGAGGCATGCCGCGTTCGCGGCCGAGCCGGGCAGCATGCGCGGGTGGGGCTGGCGGCCATTGTTGCCGACGACGACGACTATGCGGCCGCGGCCGGCCGCCTTCATCAGCGGCGCGACGGCGCGCAGGACGCGCACCATGCCCATGAATTTGAGGTCGAACGCGCCCTGCCAAGTCTCGTCGCCGATGTCCCAGAAGAGCCCGCCCTGCGCGGCGCCGGCGCTGACGACGCAGATGTCCGGTACGCCGATCCTGACGCGCACGCCGGCGACCGCGGCTTCGACGGCCGCGCTGTCGGTCATGTCGGCGACCGCGATGTCGGCTTGCGCGCCTTTCGCCTGCAACTCATCGCGCAGCGCGGCCAGCGGTTCTTCACCGCGTGCCATCAGCACGGTGCGGGCGCCCTCGGCGGCCAGTATGCGCGCCGTCGCCGCGCCCATGCCCTTGCTGGCGCCGGCGATGAGCGCGACCTTGCCTGAAAGATTCAGGTCCAATGTCCACCTCTTGCAGTTCCAGGTGTCGAGATGCCGGCGCCCTTGCCTCCGGGCGCCGACAGCATCCGGCAGACTAGCCGCCGGTGACCTCTTCGACCAACTCGCCGCGGTAGAAATCGGGAATCCGGTCTGAAACGTCGCTCTGGATCACGCCGAGCTCGTGGAAGGTCTTGGCCTGGCGCTGCATCTGTTCGAGCGACAGGACGGCGCCGAGGTCGATCGTGTCGGCGATGCGCGTCGCGATCTCGCCTTCGATGCCGGTCCATGCGGTGACGGCTTCCGCAAAGGCCGCCTTGTCGGCGCTCAGCCGGTCCTGCTCGGCGATATAGGCTTCGACGAACAGCTTCACGGCGTCGAGCTTCTGCTCGTAGGCGGCGGTCGAGACCGCCATCATGCCGAGTTCCGCGCCGACGGCTTCCGACTGCGAATAGTCGAGACCCTCGACCCAGTAGCCGTAGCCTTCGACCACGGGCGTCGATTCGAACGGCTCCCACGTGATGATGGCGTCGACGTCGCCGCGCTCCAGCGCCTGGTTGAAGTTGGAGCCGCCGCCCTGGATGTTGACGATCTCGATCTCGTCATAGGGCACGTCGTTTTCCGTCAGCGTCGCGACGAACTGGAACCAGACGGCCGAGCCCGGCGCGATCGCCACCTTCTTGCCGATCAGGTCTTCCCAGCTTTCGATCTCCACGCCGTTGCGCGCGACGATGTATTTGGGCGAAGAGCCGATGCCCATCAGCGCCTGGAAGGTGTCGATGTTCTGGCTGAGCGCGATCGGCAGGTCAGCGGGGCCGATCGTCGCCAGGTCGAGCGAGCCGGTCGCGATGGCCGTGCGCGCGTCGGCGTAGCGGACGAACTCGACGATCTCGAGTTCGACGTTCAGCGGCTCGAGGATTTCCGGAAGCGCCATGATCGGCGCCAGATGCGCGACCTTGGCCGCGCCCACGGTCAGCTTTACCGGCTCGGGCAGGGCTTCCATGTCCTGCGCGAAGGCGCTCGTGAACGACGTTCCGGCAAGGCTCGTCGTCACGGTCAATGCCATCAGCACCTTGCGGCGGTCGAATTGGTGTTTCCTGTCGGTCTTTTTCATTGTCGTTCTCCTCTTGAGGTTGGCGGCCGTTTGCCGGCCTTCTTGCTTTTGGTGATTCAGTTTGGATGGAACTCCACGCTGGCGTTCATCGCCCGGCCATGCATGTCGTTCTCGGCCCAGAGCACCGCGCCGTTGCCGTCGAAACGTCCGCACGCATGGAACGGACCGGTGTCGAACAGCGGTGCTGCAGACCGGAACGTGAAGCGGGAGACCTGCCTGCCGCGCGCGCGCCGGCGCGCCGCTTCCAGGAGGCTGAGCGCGACGAAGGGGCCGTGGACGACGAGGCCCGGATAGCCTTCGACATTCATCGCGTAGTCGCGGTCGTAATGGATGCGATGGCCGTTATAGGTGAGCGCGGAAAAGCGGAAGAGCGAGACCGGGTCCGGCTCGATCAGGTCGCGCCACTGGGCACTCTCGTCATCGCCGTATCGGGGCTCGCCGGCCGGTCCGGGTTCGCGATAGATGATCGTCTGGGTCTCGACGAGGCACACGCGCCCGAACTGCTGGAACGTCCGCTCGATTTTGACGATCGCCAGACGCCCGGCATTGCCCGTCGTCTCGCGGATGTCGGCGATGCGCTCGACGAGTTCAGCCGTATGGTCGGTCTTCAGCGGCCGGTGGAAGACGGCGTCGGCGCCCCCGAACATGCGCAGCCGCAGGTCGAGGTCGGGCAGGAAGCCGCCGCGGTGGGGATGGCCGTCCGGGCCGATCTCCGATTGGCGCGCCTTCGGGCAGAAGGTCACCCACTGCCAGCCTTCCGGGACGAGGTCGCCGGCAGGTGCCGGGCGCCGGTCCATGTCGAACAGGCCCGCGAGACGATCGACGGGGCCGGCCTCGAGCACTTCGGCAAAGCGCCGCGTGCGTCCGATATGGGCCTCTCCTGCGATCGTCGGTCCATGCACGGTGATTGATCCTCGATCCGGTATGGCGTCGGCAAAAAGCCAGCGATTGAGATCACAGTATCAAGCGAGGGCCATGCCGACAGTCGCCTCCTATTCCTAACAGCTATGCCTTCCGGGTATGGCGACGCGGCTGCTACCGGGCAGCGGCGGACAGCCCGCGAGGTGCGGGAACGCTCGCCCGCGCCACGTCGGCGGCGTCTTCCAGTGCTTCGAGGTTCCAGGCGGTCGCGAGAAGCGCGGCCGTCATGTCGTCGCCGACGACGAGGGCGGACTGGACGGTGAACTTGCGGTCGATCTGCGCGTCGGTCAGCGGCACCTCCATCGATCCGACCGCGCGTTCGACGCGCTTGGTCGCGCTCGTGCCGTCCTCGAAGGTCACGCGGATGTCGACCGAGGCCTCGTGGCAATCCGTCGACGCCGTCGCCTTCGTCCTGTCGCGCAGCGCGATGATCTGCGGGTCGTTGACCAGTTCGTCGGTGAAGGCGGTCGGCGCGCCGTCGCCCTTGAGGAGTGCGGCGGCAGCGGCGTGATAGACCGAGAACTTGCCTTCGAGCCCCTTCTTCGGCCTCGTCTTGCCGGTCAGTTCGAGCACGAGCGGATGCGTCGTCAGTTCGACCGATGCGATCTGGCGGATGCGGGCGTCGCCGAGTTCGCTGCGAAGCTGGATGCAGCCGTCGATCGTCGGGTGGATGACGATGCCACAGGCGAACGGCTTGTAGCTGTTCAGTGCCGATTCCCAGCGCGTGCCGAGCCCGTCGACCATCTCGCCGTAATCCTGCTTGTCGGACATGACGCTGGCAAAGCCACGCGGCGCCTCGATCGCGCGCTCGGAACTGTCGAAGCCGGCTTCGGCGAGCAGGGCGGCGAACATGCCGTTCTGCGCCGCCCGGCCCGGATGGAAGCTCTTGGTCATGGTGCCGAACATCTCGCGCAGGCCGGAAGACTGCGTCGCCGCCAGGCCGAACGCCCATCGCATCCGTTGCGCGGAAAGGCCGATGACCTTGCCGACGGCGGCGGCCGCGCCAAACACCCCGACCGTGCCGGTGATGTGCCAGCCGCGGTCGTAGTGATGCGGGTAGACGGCGTTACCGATCCGGCATTCCACCTCGATGCCGACGATGAGCGCCGTCAGAAGGTCCTTGCCGGAGATCGGGCGCATTTCGCTGAGCGCCACCAGCGCCGAGGCGACCGGGCCGGCCGGGTGGATGATCGTCTTCAGATGCGTGTCGTCATAGTCGAGCACATGCGAGGTGATGCCGTTGAGAAGCGCGGCATGCAGCGCGTCCAGTCTTTCGCCGCGTCCGAGAACGGTGGAGGTCGCCGGACCCGAAAACGGCCCGACGGCCGCCAGCGCGCGGTCGACGGTCTCGTGGCCCGCCCCGCCGACGGCGCAGCCGACCCAGTTGACGAAGGTGCGCAGCCCCTCGCGGCGAACCTCGGGCGGGATGTCAGCCCCCTTGAGGCCGACGACCCAGTCGGCGAGGATTTCGGTGACCTTCGGCACGCCCGGCGCGGTTTCCTGGTGCAGGCTCATGCGCGGTTTTCTCCCCCCGTTCGGCATGCGGCGACGCTCACAGCGCCCGCCACAGCCCCTGTGTGGCAATTTCCATGATCTGGCGGCGCACGATGCGGGCGAGTTCGCGCTTGGCGATCCCCGTCGAGCGCTGCGCCGCGGTCGCGACGTAGAGCGTGCGCGTGCAGTTCGGCTCGCTGATCGTCCATGTCGAGAATGCCTCGCCCGGCTCGCGCATAATGCTGGCGAGCGGCAGCACGGTGTAGCCGAGGCGCGAGCGCACCAACTCCAGCATCGTGTGCAGGCTGTCGACCTCCATGACGACGTTGAGCGGCTGGCCGATGCCGATCGCCATCGCGTCGATCAGGCGGCGCAGCCCGTGCGGGCGGCTCGGCAGGATCAGCGGCAGTTCGCCCATCGTGCGGAAGGGGATCGGCAGTCCGGCGGGCGGCATCGCGCGGGTGTCCGCGCCGGCTGCGGGCGGGCCGATCAGCAGCAGTTCCTCCTCGACCAGCGGCTCGGCGACCATCAGATTGGCGCCCGGATCGCTGTAGAGCACGCCGACGTCGACGCGGCCCGTCGACAGCCATTCGAGCACGTTGCCGCTGAACCCCTCGACGATCTGCAGTTTCACCGCGGGGAAATGATCGCGAAAGAGCGCGGCGAGCGGTATGGCGAGCACGCGCCCGACGGTCGGCGGCAGTCCGACGACCGCGGACCCCGACAGCCGGTCGCCGGCCTCGGCGATCTCGCGCGCCGTCGCTTCCAGCTTGCCGATGACCTCGCTGCTCGAAGCCATCAGGATCTCGCCCGCGCGGGTCAGGGAGACGCCGCGCCCGTTGCGATAGAGGAGCGGCGTTCCCAGTTCCTCCTCGAGGCGCTTGATCTGCCGCGACAGCGCCGGCTGCGCAACCTGCAACTCGATCGCGGCCCGGGAGAAGCTCCCCGACTCGACGATCCGGATAAAATAGGTCAACTGGCGCAGTTCCATCATCGGCTCCTGCATATCGCAATTTTCCATATCAAACTGGCATACCTGATAGCCTGCCGGGAGAGGCGTCGAAGAAGCGCGTCCGATATATGGTCGCGCGGAACTGCAAGGTGAGGAACATGTCGCGTATGGATCAAGGTGTGGACGTTGCTGAAGTCGAGATGCTTCGGCAGATCAGGCAGTCCGTGGCTGCGCTCTGCGCCCGTTTCCCCGGCGAATATTGGCGCGAGCTCGATCGGGATAAGGCCTATCCGACGGCCTTCGTCGAGGCGATGACCGAGGCCGGCTTCCTCGGCGTGCTCATACCGGAAGCGTATGGCGGCTCCGGGCAAGGCATCACTGTGGCGGCCAACATCCTCGAGGAAGTGCACGCGCAAGGCTGCAACGCGGCCGCGCTGCACGCGCAGATGTATACGATGGGCACGCTCCTGCGGCATGGCAGCGAGGCGCAGAAGACCCACTGGCTGCCCCGGATCGCGACGGGCGAGACCCGCCTGCAGGCGTTCGGCGTGACCGAGCCGACGGCCGGCACCGACACGACCTCGATCACCACCTTCGCCGAGAAGCGCGGCGACACCTATGTCGTCAACGGGCAGAAGGTGTGGACCTCGCGGGCCGAGCATTCCGACCTGATGATCCTGCTTGCGCGCACCACGCCCAAGGACAAGGTCGCGCGCAAGAGCGACGGCCTCTCCGTCTTCCTCGTCGACATGAAGAAGGCGCTCGGCAACGGCCTGACGATCAAGCCCATCCGCGCGATGCTCAACCACGCCACGACCGAGATCTTCTTCGACAATCTCGAAATTCCCGCCGACAGCCTGATCGGCGAGGAGGGCAGGGGCTTCAAATACGTCCTCGACGGCATGAATGCCGAGCGCATCCTGATCGCGGCCGAGTGCATCGGCGACGCCGAATGGTTCACCCGCACGTCGACGAACTACGCAAAGGAGCGCGTCGTGTTCGGCCGGCCGATCGGCGCCAACCAGGGCGTTCAGTTTCCGATCTCGCGTGCGTATGCCGAGGCGCAGGCCGCCAAGCTCATGGTCTACCGCGCGGCGCATCTGTTCGATCACGGCATGCCCTGCGGGCCGGAGGCCAACATGGCGAAGCTTTTGGCATCCGAGGCGTCCTGGCATGCGGCCGACACCTGCCTGCAGACCCATGGCGGGTTCGGCTTCGCCGAGGAGTACGACGTCGAGCGCAAGTTCCGCGAGACGCGCCTCTACCAAGTGGCGCCGATCTCGACCAATCTCATCCTGTCCTATGTCGGCGAGCATGTGCTTGGCATGCCGCGCTCCTATTGAGAGGCGCGCCCATGGCTTCTCCTTCCGGCCCTCTCGCCGGCCTGCTCGTGATCTCGCTGGAACAGGCCGTCGCGGCACCCTACTGCACCTGCAAGCTGGCCGACGCCGGCGCGCGGGTGATCAAGATCGAACGCGAGGAAGGCGATTTCGCGCGCAATTATGACGGCTTCGCCAAAGGCCAGTCGTCCTATTTCGTGTGGCTGAACCGCGGCAAGGAATCGGTCGTCCTCGACATCAAGGCGAAGGCCGACTTCGCCCTCCTCAAATCCATGCTGGCCGAGGCCGACATCTTCGTCCAGAACCTCGCGCCCGGCGCCGTCGAACGGCTGGGGCTCGGGGCGAAGGAACTGGCGGCGCTCAATCCGCGGCTGATCCAGCTCAACATTTCCGGCTTCGGCCAGGAGGGCCCCTACAAGGACAAGAAGGCCTACGATCTGCTCGTCCAGGCCGAAAGCGGGCTCGCCTCGGTGACGGGAACGCCGGAGGAAGCGGCCCGCGTCGGCGTTTCCGTCTGCGATGTCGGCACCGGCATGTATGCCTATGCGGCGATCCTCGAGGCCGTGATCGAGCGCCGGATGACCGGAAAGGGCGCGACGATCGACGTCGCCATGTTCGACGCCATGGCCGACTGGATGACCGTGCCGCTTTTGCAGGCCGAAGGCTCGGGCCGCAATCCGCCGCGTCTCGGCCTGCGTCACCCGTCCATCGCGCCCTATGGTGTCTTCCGCTGCGCCGACGCCAAGGACGTCCTGATCTCGATCCAGAACGAGCGCGAATGGCGCGCCTTCTGCCGTGAGGTGCTGGGCGAGGTCGATCTTGCGTCCGATCCGCAATTTGCCGATCCGGCCGCGCGGATGCGCAATCGCGCCGCCCTCGACGCGATCATCGGCGTGGTCTTCGCGGGCGAAGACCACGAAGGCATCATCGCAAGGCTGGAAAAGGCCGGCATCGCCTGGGCCATGGTCAATTCCGCCCTCGACCTTGCCGCGCATCCGCATCTGCGCCGCGTCGAGATCGATACGCCCAACGGCCCGGTCAGCATGCCCGCGCCGCCGGCGCGCCGGCGCGGGGAAACGCGCGGTTACCAGTCCGTTCCCGCGATCGGCGAACATGACGCCGCCATTCGCGCCGAATTCGCCAAGTCGGACACGGATGCCGCCTGACCTTTCAACTCCAAGGAACCGCCGATCGATGGAACCGCCGATGCTGACCGAACTCGCCGAGACCGTCGATCCGCGGCACACCGCGCTCCTTATCATCGACATGCAGAAGGATTTCTGCACGCCGGGCTTCGGTGCCGAACAGGCCGGGCGCGACCTCTCGATGGCGCAGGGCGTCATTCCCCATATCGCCCGTCTTCTCGATGCCGCCCGAAAGGCGAAAATGCTCGTCGCGCATGTGGGGTTCAGCACGGCGCCCGATCACGGAAGCGATTCGGGGCCGTGGCTCGCCCAGCGTCGCCGCTCGACCTTTTCGTCGGAGCATCTTTGCATCACCGGGACGGAGGGCGAGGCCTTCGTCGACGAATTGTCGCCGCGCGCCGGCGAACTCGTAGTGCGCAAGCGCCGCTACAGCGCCTTTTCGGGCACCGACATGGACCTTCTCCTTCGCGCGCGCGGCATCCGCAGTGTCATCGCGACCGGCGTCTCCACCAATGTCTGCGTCGAGACGACGTCCCGCGCCGCCTTCGAGCTCGACTACTATGTCTGCGTGCCGCCCGATGCGACGGGGTCCTGGAGCCGGGATCTGCACGAAGGCTCGCTCGCCAACATCCGCCATCGCTTCGGCCTGACGCCGACCGTCGATGAGATCCTGTCCGGCTGGAACCGGGCGCCGCAACCAGGAGAAACCCGATGAACCAGCACCAGACACCCCTCGGCCAGAAGCCGGCGAGCGACCCGCATGCCGCCCTCAGCGGGTTGACGGCGGCGGCGTCGAAATTCGTCGCGGAGTTGCAGTTCTCGGACCTCGACGCCGAAACCCTGCATCTTGCCAAGCGCTGCGTGCTCGACGGGCTTGCCGTCGCGCTTGCCGGGTCCGAACAGCCGGGCATGGCCCCGCTCAGCGCCTATATCGACAGCCTCGGCGGCACGCCGCAGGCACGGCTCGTCGGCGACGCCGCCAGGAAGGTGCCGGCGCATCTTTCAGCGCTCTGGAGCGCCACCGCCGGCCACGCGATGGATTGGGACGACACGCAACTCGCCGAGGGGCCGGGCCGCCCGTACGGCCTCCTGATGCACCCCACCATGCCGCCGCTGGTCGCAGCGCTGACGATGGCCGACCTGGTCGCGAGCGAGACCGGACGCCCGGTCGACGGCAAGGCGTTTCTGACCGCCTTCGCCGCCGGTTTCGAAGTCGGCTGCAAGGTCGCCGAGGCGATCAATCCCGACCATTACATGCGCGGCTTCCATACGTCGGGCACCATCGGAACCTTTGCCGCTGCCGCCGCCGCCGCCAAGGTGCTCGCGCTCGACGAGACGGGCGTCGCCAAGGCGATCGGCCTTGCCGCCTCGATGGCGGGCGGCATCCGTGCGGGCTTCGGCACCATGACCAAGCCGATGCATGTCGGCCGCGCGGCCGAGAACGGCGTCACGGCGGCGCTTCTCGTGCGCCACGGTTTTTCCGCCAATACCGAGGCGCTCGACGGGCGCTGGGGCTATCTCGCCATTGCCGGGCCGGGCGGCGAGCCGGCTCTCGTCAGGGACCGCTTCGGCAAGCCGCACACGATGCGAAGCCCCGGCGTGTCCATCAAGCCCTACCCGTCGGGCGTGCTGACCCATCCGAGCATGGATGCGCTGTTGTTCCTGATGCGCGAGAACGGCCTGACGGCCGACGACATCGCCGCGGTCAAGCTCAGCGCCGGCAGCAACGTCCTCGGCCCGATCCGCTTCCGCATCGCGCGCACGGAACTCGAAGGCAAGTTCTCCTTCGCCTTCCTCCTGACCGCGATCATCCTCAGGGGCCGTGCCGGCAAGGCCGAATTCACCGACGAGTTCGTCGCCTCCAGCGCCTCGCAGGACATGCAGGCGCGCATCGAGACCGCGTTCGACCAGTCGATCGAGGACATGGGCTGGGACCGCATCCGCTCGCGGATCGAAGTCACGACCAGGGACGGCCGCACGATCGAGCGCTGGGCCGACGAAAACTATCGCGGCAGCCCGCACAATCCGCTTTCGGACGGCGAACTCGAAGGCAAGTTCCGCGATTGCGCCGACGGTCTTCTGGACGATGCGCGCATTCAGGCCGTGTTCGATGCGGTCTGGTCGCTGGACGCGGCGGACGACGTCGGCGCGCTCTACGACCTCCTCGACTGGAAGTCCCGCTAGGATAAATTGCCGACGGCGCCCCGGGGACGCCGTCGGCACGGCCTTCAGAGACCGCCCTTGATCTCGCCGACTTCCTCGGCCGAAATCTCGCCGGTCGTGGTGACCTCGCCTTCCTGGATGCGCCAGAGGCGGAACGGGCCGGTGATGTCGCCATTCTCGTCGAAGGCGACCGGGCCGATGACGCCTTCATACTTGATCGGCTTGTCCTCGGCGATCAGTGCCAGCGCCTTCTTGAATTCCTCCGGGCCGGCATAGATCGGCTCGCCCTCCGGGTCGACGACCTCGCGCATGGCGTCGCGGATCGCATCCGCCTCGCCGGAACCGGCCTTGGCGATGGCGAGGCCGACGATGGCGCCGGCGTCGTAGGAGCGGTCGGCGGCCGGCGCGTCGGGCGCGATGCCGCCGGAGATCTCGCCGTAATTGTCGTAGAAATACTTGGTCGACGCGGTCTCGACCGTGCCGGAAGACGTGCCGTAGGCGTCGTTCAGATATTGCGCGCCGACGGCCTCGATGAACTCGGTCGAGTTCATGCCGTCATTGAGCAGGAACTTCGCCGGCCCGCCCTGCGAAATCCAGGCGCGCGCGATGGTCGCGCCGTCGGTCGGGTAGGAGACGAGGTAGAGCGCCTCGGGCTCGCCGCCCATGCCGGTCGTCACTTCGGCCGAATAGTTCGGCTGGCGCTCGTTGTAGGGCGTCGTCGAGGTGATCTCGCCGCCCAGCGCCTCGAAGGAAGCGCGGAACTCGTTGACCATGTTCACGCCGAAATCGTTGTTGACGTGGATGATGGCGAGCTTCTTCAGGCCCTGGTCGATCGCGTATTTCGCCGCCGCCGTGCCCTGCAGCGCGTCGGACGTGATGGTGCGGAAGAAATAGCCGTTGGTCTTGCCTTCCTCTGACATGGTGGTCAGCGTCGGCGAGGAGGAGGCGGGCGAGACCTGCACGACGCCGGCCGACGCCGTCACCGAGGTCAGGATCGGGATCGAGACGGAGGAGATGATGCCGCCGATGATCACGGGCACGTTCTCGACGTTGACGAGCTGCGTCGCCTGGTCGACCGCGACGTTGCCTTGGCTCTGGGAATCGCGCACGTCCATCGTCAGGTCGCAGCCCGCAGCGCCGCCCGCCTCGTTGATGTCGCGGAACGCCATCTCGACCGACTTCGCGCCGGCCTGGCCGTACTGGCCGGCCGGGCCCGTCAGTTCCATGACGACGCCGACCTTGATCTCGCAGTCATCGTCCTGCGCCAGGGCCGGAAGCGCGACGGCGCTGCCGAGAAGCGCCAGCGCCGAAACCTTCAGAATGTTCCTCATCTGCCTTTCCCCTTTGTTGCCGGCATCACTGGTCAGGCGCCGGTTGCCTTTTTCGTCTCTCAGGCCGGTTCGGCGTTGAGATTGTATTTCATGATCGAGCCGTGCCGGCCCGTGCGGTCGCGCTCGAGTTCGTAGACCTCGCCCTCGATCGGCCGGCGCGCCGCCTGCACCGGCGCGAGAAGCGCGTGGTCCTGCGCTTCGAGCCGCAAGTCGCCGATCGCGAGATTGGCGCTGAGGTGCGCCCGGTTGCGCGCGCCGACGATGACGCCGGCCACGGCCGGAAAGTCGAGCACGGCGCGGCTGGCGACTGTGGCAATGTCGGTGCCGTGGCGGTCGGCGATGGCGCGCAGCGCGGCGAGGAGCGACTGGAACCACTCCCAGCCGCCCGCATCGTCTATCATCAGCTTGTATTTCGTCAGCGAGCGGTTTTCGAGCGGCTCGCCAGGCTCGGGCACGCCCAGCCAGGCATCCGACAGGAAGCCGCCGGCGACCGTGCCGTAGCACAGGAGCTTGAAGCCGAGCGCCTCGGCGGCCGTCGCCATGCGCCGCGAGGGACGGTCGTCGATCAGCGAATACTGCACCTGGACGCTGGTGACCGGCACGCCTTCTGCAACCATCGCTTCCACATGGGCGGCATCGAAATTCGTCGCCGACACGCGCTCGATCTTGCCGGCCCAACGAAGTTCCTCCAGCCAGAGCGCGGTCTGCAGATAGCCGCCCGTCTCGTAGTCCCACCAGTGGAACTGCACGAGGTCGAGCCGGTCGAGGCCGAGCCGTGCGCGCGAGGTGTCGATGACCTTTTCGACATAGGCCTTCGAGATGGTCGGCAGCACCGCAAGGTCCGGCACAAACTTGGTGTGGACGCGGATGGCCGACAGTGCCTCGGCGCCGTGACGGCGGCCGTATTCGGCGCGGAAATCGCCGATGATTTCCTCGACGCCGGTGTAGATGTCGGCGCAGTCGAAAGTGGTGATGCCGGCCTCCGCCGTTGCGATCAGATCTTCGACCGCCGCCGCGCGGTCGACGGCGCCATGCCCGCCGGCAAGCTGCCAGCCGCCGCGGATGACGCGGGAAATCTCGTAGCCGGGGGCAAGCAAAGCGCGTTCCATGTCAATCCTTTTGGCTGGCGGGCAGCGGCACGGCGGTCGTCTCGGCGTGGCTGAAACGCCGCTTGCCGAGCCGCGTGATCCTCAGCCGCGACGAGCAGTTCGGGTCGGGACAGGCGACTTCGGCGTCGCTCGTCATCCAGTCGTTCGCATGCGTGACCCGCTGCTTGGCGGGAAGAAGCGGCAGCACGGCCGATAGCGAGTAGATCGAGAAGCCCTGGCCGGGCGGCATGTGCAGCATCTCGCCGCGCAGTTCGAAATGATCGCCCGGCGTCCCGCAATAGATCTTCGCCCCTTCCGGCGCGACGATCTCGACGCGCAGATCGTAGAGCTCGAAGCTGTCGTCGCCCGTCGTCATGCGGCCTCGCGGTCGAAATCGTGGCGCTGGCGCAAAAGGTCGAAGGCGCGGCCGATGTCGGCGACGAGCGCGGAGCGCCCGGCCGCCACGTCGCCCGCCTCGATCGCGTCGAGCAGCTTGTGGTGGTGGTTGGTCGCCGGCGCGTCGCGCTCGCGCTCGAACAGTTCCGCCGCCTTGCGGATATAGGGCCCGGACTGCATCCACAGGCTTTCGACGACCGGGATCAGCACCTGCGACCCCGCGGCACGGTAGATGCGGAAATGGAAGGCGTGGTTGAGATCGGCCGCCTCGCGCGCCGTGTCGATCCGGCCGGCGGAGAGGTTGTCATAGGCGCGCGTGGCGTCCCACAACGCCTCGCGATCGCCTTGCGTCAGCCGGGGCAGGGCCATCGCAGTCAGTTCGCCCTCGATCAGCGCACGCGCACGCGCCAGGTCTTCCAGCCGCTCGCGGCGGATGAGCGGCACGCGCACGGAACGGTTGGGCAGGGCTTCGAGCGCGCGTTCGGAAATCAGCCGCGCCAACGCCTCGCGCACCGGCATGGTGCTGATCGACATGCGGGCGGCGAGATCACGGATGCGCAGGATTTCGCCGGCATCGAACGCGCCCTGGATGAGCGAGCGGCGCAGTTCGCCATAGACCTGATCCTGCACCGTCTGACGCGCCACGGGGCCCAGAATCGCCAGGGTGCTGCCATCTCGTGAACCCGTCGGATCGCCCATGCCGTTCGCTCCTCGATGGGTTTACACTACGGAACCGATGTGATCATGTAAAGTGTGATCACAAATCAAGATGCGGCTGAAGCTGCACGGGGAACGGCTGATCCAGTGACGAAACCTGCGACCCACGCGCCGCTCCTCGATGTGCGCAACCTGGCGAAAAGCTTCGCCGGCCTCAACGCTGTCGACGGCATGTCGATCGCGCTGGCGCGGGGCGAACTGACGGGGTTGATCGGGCCGAACGGCGCCGGCAAGACGACGCTCTTCAATCTCATTGCCGGATCGCTCAAGCCGGATGCCGGATCGATCCGCCTGGGCGGCACGGACCTGACCGCGATCGGTCCGGAGCGGCGCCTGCGCGCAGGGCTTGGGCGCACGTTCCAGATCCCGCGCCCCTTCGGCGAGATGACGGTTCTGGAAAACGTTCTCACCGCCGTCCAGAACCAGACCGGCGAGCGCATGTTCGCCAATCTCTACGCCTTCTCGCGCATCGCCGCGGAGGAGCGCCGATCCGTCGAAAAGGCGCGCGCCATCCTCGACTTCCTGTCGCTGTCGCGGCTCGAGAACGAGCCGGCGCGGGTCCTGTCGGGGGGGCAGCGCAAGCTTCTGGAGCTTGCGCGCGTCATGATCACCGATCCGCAGGTGATCCTGCTCGACGAGCCCGCCGCCGGCGTCAATCCGGCGCTGCTCGACCTCATCATCGACCGCATCGCCGAGATCAACCGGCGCGGCATGACGATCCTCTTGATCGAGCACAACATGGAGATGATCCAGCGGCTTTGCGCCCGTGTCGTCGTGATGGCGCAGGGCAAGCTTCTAGCCGAAGGCGCGCCCGCCGACATTGCCCGCGATGCCGGCGTCGTCGGCGCCTATCTCGGAGACGCGGCATGAGCGCGCCCGTCATCGAGACGCGCCAGTTCATCGCCGGCTACGAGCGTGACCTGCCGATCGTCAACGGCATCGATTTCACGCTCGCCAAGGGCGAGTTCGTCGCGATCTTCGGGCCGAACGGTGCCGGCAAGTCGACCTTCGTCAAGGCACTTGCGGGCGTCGTGCCGGTTTTCGGCGGCGAGGCGTTCTTGAACGGCGAGCCGATCGGCGGCCTGAAGCCCCACGCCATCCTGAAGCGCGGCATGGCCTTCGTGCCGCAGACCGAGAACATCTTCACCACCCTGTCGATCCACGAGAATTTGCAGCTTGCCGCGGCCCCGCTCGTCCGGAGCGCGCAGGGGCCCGCGATCCGGCGCATGCTCGACATGTTCCCCGATCTTGCCCGTCAGTCGGGCCGGCTCGCCGGCTCGCTGTCCGGCGGCCAGCGCCAGATGCTTGCGGTGGCCCGCGCGCTGCTGCTCGAGCCGTCCGTGCTCGTGCTCGACGAGCCGTCGGCCGGCCTGTCGCCCAAGCTCGTCTCGGACGTCTTTTCGACGCTGCGCGAGATCAGCGCCACCGGCGTCACCATCCTCCTCGTCGAGCAGAACGTGCGCGCGGCGCTGAGGATCGTCGAGCGCGGCGTCGTGCTCGTCGACGGCCGCCTGCGCTTCGACGCCTCGGCGGAGGCGCTGTCCAGCCATCCCGATCTCGGCGCCCTGTTCCTCGGCGCCGACCACGCAAGCGAGGGGGCGGCATGAACCCGCAGGTCGTCATCGACGGGCTGATTGCGGGCTCGATGATCGGGCTCGGCGCCATCGGCCTGACGCTCGTCTATTCGATCCTGCGCTTTCCGAATTTCGCCCATGGCGAGATGATCGCCTGGGGCGCCTATTTCGCCATGTCGCTCTCCGCGCTCATCGGCGCCGTCATCGGCGGGGCCGGCGCACCGATCGCGCCGTTCTCCTTCGGCTGGGGGCTGGTCCTCGCGACGATCATCGCCATGGGACTGACCGCGCTTCTGGCGCTCGCGGTCGATGCGGTGCTGTTCCGCATCTTCCGCAAGCGGCAATCGGTGATGATCATCATCGTCATGGCGAGCTTCGGCGCGTCGATGGCGCTGCGCAGCCTGCTCGAATTCATCTACACGTCGCGGCCGGGTTACTTCACGCGCGAGCTTCAGATCGCCATGCCGCTCGGCGGCGGCATGCGCGCGACGCCCGACCAGCTTTTCGCGCTCGGTCTCACCGCCTTGCTCGTCGTCTTCGTCCACCTCCTTCTCACCCGCACGCCGACCGGGCGCGCCATGCGCGCCGTCAGCGAGAATCCGAGCCTGTCGGGCCTCTTCGGCGTCGATGTCGACAAGGTCATCCGCACGGTCTGGATTCTCGGCGCGGCGCTTGCCTGCGCCGCCGGCGTCATGTCGGGGCTGCTCGTCCAGATCCGGCCCTATATGGGCTTCGACCTGCTGCTGCCGCTCTTTGCCGCTGCGATCCTCGGCGGCATCGGCTCGGTTCCGGGCGCGATCGTCGGCGGGCTGATCGTCGGCCTCGGCGAGGCGCTCGCGGTGCAGTTCGTCGGCGCGCAATGGCGGGCGGGAGTCGCCTTCGCCATCCTCGTCGCCATCCTGCTCGTGCGCCCCACGGGCCTCTTCGGGAGGCAGGCATGAGCCCCGAATTCCTCGCCTATGGCGCCTTCTTCCTGACGATGGCGCTGACCTACGCCATCATCTGCCTCGGTTTGAACGTCCAGTGGGGCCAGACCGGGCTGTTCAATGTCGGCATCGCGGCCTTCGTCGCCATCGGCGCTTATGCGTCGGCCATCCTGACGACGCCGGACGCGGCCGGCCGCATCGGCGGCTTCGGGCTGCCGATCGCCGTCGGCTGGGTCGGCGGCGCGGCGCTTTCGGCGCTGCTCGCCTTCCTCGTCGGCTGGCTGACGATCCGCCTGCGCGCCGACTATCTCGCCATCACCACTTTCGGTGTGTCGGTCAGCGTGCAGCTCGTCGCGCTCAATCTCGTCGGGCTGACCGGCGGGCCATTCGGCATCACCTTCATCCCGCGCCCGTTCGGCGACCTGGCCGGCAATGCGCTGGCCTTCGGCCTCGCCAATCTGGCGCTCGTCGCCGCCGTCGTGCTCGTCACCTACCTGATCCTCGAACGCCTCGTCCGGTCGCCCTGGGGCCGCGTCCTGCGCGCGATCCGCGAGGACGAGATCGCCGCGCAGGCACTTGGCAAGAGCCCTAAATGGCTGCGCATCCAGGCCTTCACGCTCGGCGGCGCGATCATGGGCCTGGCCGGCGCTATCCAGGCGCATTTCATCGGCTTCATCGCGCCGGAAAACTACCTGCCGATGATCACCTTCCAGGTCTGGGCGATGCTGATCGTCGGCGGCTCGGGCAACAATCGCGGCGCGATCCTCGGCGCCATTCTCGTCTGGGCGCTGTGGGCACTGTCGGGGCAGCTCATCGAAGCGACGTTCCCTGCCGGCTCGCAGGCGCGCGCAGCCTCGCTGCGGCTCGTCCTCATCGGCGTCGCGCTCTGCGCCATCCTTCTCGTGCGCCCGCAGGGCATCCTGCGCGAAGTGCGCACGCTTTCGCGCCATGCGCTTGGCCGCAAACAGCCTGAGGTATCGTCATGAGAAGACCCGACACATTCGAACTTGCGCCCGGGCTCGACATCTCCCGCGTCGTCACCGGGCTCTGGCAGGTGGCGGACATGGAAAAGGACGGCGCGCCGCTCGACATCGAGCGCGCGGCCGACCACCTTGACGCCTACGCGAAGGACGGCTTCACCAGCTTCGACATGGCCGATCACTACGGCAGCGCCGAGTTGATCGCCGGCGCGATGCTGAAGCGCCATCGCGGCGCGCGCCGCCCGCTCGCCTTCACCAAATGGTGCCCGGAACCCGGCCCGATGACGCCCGAAATTGTGCGCAAGGGCGTTCAGGACCGGCTCGACCGGCTCGGCGTCGAGCGCGTCGACCTCCTCCAGTTCCACTGGTGGACGTTCGAGCATCCCGCCTGGCTCGACGCGCTCCATGAAATGGCGAAGCTGCGCAATGAGGGCCTGATCGCCGAGATCGGGCTGACCAATTTCGACGCCGCGCATCTGGCAGTCGCCTTGGCCGACGGCATCCCGATCGTCTCCAACCAGGTGTCGTTCTCGCTCATTGACCGGCGCGCGGCCGGGCCGCTGTCGCAGCTTTGCGAACGGTCCGGCGTGCGCCTCCTCGCCTATGGCACGTTGTGCGGCGGGTTCCTGTCCGAGCGCTGGCTGGGCAAGCCCGAACCGGCGCAGATACCCAACTGGTCGGGCATGAAATATCGCCGTTTCATTGAGGCCGCCGGCGGATGGACCGCCTATCAGGGCATTCTCTCGGCCGCTGCACACGTCGCCCGCAAGCATGGCGTCTCGATCTCCAACGTCGCCACGCGCTGGGTGTTGGAACATGACAGCGTCGCCGGCGCCATCATCGGCGCGCGGCTCGGCGAAAGCGAACATCGCGCCGACAATGCGCGGCTCTTCGCCTTCGCGCTCGACGCCGAGGACCACGAGCGCCTCCACGCCGCATTCGCCGCGACGACGCCGATCCCCGGCGATTGCGGCGACGAATACCGCCGCGCGCCCTATCTGACGGCGTCGGGCGACCTCTCCCACCATCTGGACGCGATCCCAAGCGTCTATGTCGCCGAGCCGGTGCCCGGCCGCCCATCCCGCCTTCGCGTCTCGTCCGGCAGCGTCTGGGAGCCTTTGGCCGGCTATTCGCGCGCTGTCAGGACTGGCAACCGGATACTCGTCTCGGGCACCACCGCGACGCACGGCTCCGACCGCATCGTCGCGCCGAACGATGCCGGCGCGCAGGCGACCTATTGCCTCGACAAGATCGCCGCTTCCATCCGCGCGCTCGGCGGCACGATGGAGGACGTGGTGCGCACCCGCGTCTACCTTGCCGATGTCGGCGACTGGGAGCCGGTCTCGCGCGCTCATGGCCGCTTCTTCGGCGAGGTGCGCCCCGCCAACACGCTCCTCGCCGCCGCCAATCTCGTCGGCGACTACAAGGTCGAGATCGAGGCCGAAGCCGTCGTCGAGGAATAGCAGCGGCGCGCCCACCGGCAATTGCCGGTCGGATGGAGCCACGATCGAATTGCGATCGTCGCCTGCTGTTGTATGGTCAGGCCTTCCGATGCTGCGGCTCGCGGCGCCTCCCCCAATCGATGAGTGGTCCCTTGAAAAGACGCAGACTTGGCAGGAACGGTCCTGAAATCGGCGCGGTCGGGCTTGGCTGCATGAGCTTCGGCGGCATCTACGGCGCGACCGACATGGAAGAGAGCCACCGCACGCTCGCCCGCGCGCTCGACCTCGGCGTCGACCATCTCGACACCGCCAACATCTACGGCGAAGGCGTTGCCGAGGAGGTCATCGGCGCCTTCCTCAAGGATCATCCGAACCGCTTCACCATCGCCACCAAGGCCGGCATCAAAAACAAGCCGGTGCGCGGCTTCGACAATTCGCCCGAGCATTTGCGATCCTCGCTCGAAGCCTCGCTGAAGCGCCTCGGCGTCGACCACGTCGCGCTCTTCTACGTCCATCGCCGCGAGCAATCGCGGCCGATCGAGGACGTGATGGAGACGCTGGTGCGGTTGAAGGACGAAGGCAAGATCGGCGCGATCGGCCTGTCCGAAATTTCGCCCGCGACGCTCGAACGTGCCAATGCCGTCCACCACGTCGCCGCCGTCCAGAACGAATATTCGCTGTGGACGCGGCTTCCCGAGCTTGGCCTTCTTCAGGCGACGCAGCGTTTCGGCACGGCGCTCGTCGCCTTCTCGCCGGTCGGACGCGGCGTCTTTTCCTCGACGCCCGTCGATCCGGCGAAATTCGCCGAGGGCGACTTCCGCCGCCTCAACCCGCGCTTCCTCGAGACGAATTACCGCTACAACAGCGCCTACATCGCGAAGTTTGCCGCGTTCGCGAAGGCGCGGGGCCTGTCGCCGGCAACTCTCGCCATCGCCTGGCTCCTGGCGCGCGGCGACCACGTCATCCCGATACCCGGAACGCGCAGCGCGGCCCATCTGGAGGAAGACGCCGCCGGCGCGGATGTCGGGCTCTCACCTGCCGACCTCGACGCCATCGAGGCGATCCTGCCCGTCGGCTTCGCCCATGGCGACCGCTATTCGGAAACGCAGTCGGTCGGCCCGGAGCGTTATTGCTGAAGGATGGTCAGCGCACGAAGGCGGTGATCGAGGCGGCGACCAGCACGATCGCGATCACCAGCAGCACGAGATAGGCGCGCTTGCGATCGAACATGACGGCGAAGGAGCAGAACCAGATCGAGACCGCGCCGCCCAGCGCGTAGAGGAAGGTCGGCTTGTCGGTCCACATCAGCCCGGCAAGCATGAGCCCGCCGATGATCAGGCTGCCGAAGACGATCATCAGGCTAAGGGCGAATCTATCGGAATCCATCAGGCATCTCTCGTCGCACCGCATTCGTCGCAGGCCGAAGCCTGCCTTCCCTACATCGGCTGGCAGGGCCGAAAAAGCAAGCTTGCGGACATCATCGCCGCAGCGTCCGCCTGACGCCCGAGCGGGCGCGGCGCAGGAGATCGCGCAGCCGCTCCTCGCGCTCGAGGCCGAGCGCGGCGGCGTTGACCAGCCTGTCCGCCTTGGGTTCGAGCCCGACGATCAGCGTCGCCAGCGTCGAGCGCTCGGACCACATGCGCCCGAGCACCGGATGATCGGGCACCGCGCAGGAATCGGTAATCGTCACGTTCAAATCGTCGAGGTGACGTTTCGTGACCGCGATCATCAACAGGACGCCGGGCGAATAGGCGGCGAACGCTTCGTCGAACGCCGTCTTCCACGTATAGGCGACGCCCGATTCGACGAAGACCACGAGCGAAGCGACCGGCCGGCCGGCGACCGATAGCGTGTGGATGCGGCACATGGCGCGTTCGGCGAGGCCAGCAATCGCCTCGCGCACGAAGGCGGCGCGGAAGCGGTCGACGACCATCGCCGTGCCGGCGCGCCCCTTCCAACCGCTCGCCTCCAGCGTCAGGAAGGTTTCCACGGCGAGCCGCGTCTCGTCGGCCGTCTCGGCGACCTCATAGCCGAGCGCGCCCTGCTCGGCGAGGCGGCGCTCCAGCCGCTGGTATTCGCGGTAATGCTTGCGGCCGAGCGTGCCGGCCAGATAGGCGTCGCCGTCGGTATCGGACCGCAGCATCGGCCGTTCGCGCTCCATCACCTTGACCATCGGCAAATTGAGCTCGGCCGCCGCGCCCTGCAGCCTCGCGGCGAAGATGCCGTCGGTGCGGATGTCGGGAAACTGGATCAGCTTCGGCAAACCTTGTTCGCGCGCCGCGATCAGGCGCAGGAAGTCGGCGACGATGCCCTGCGGGTCGTCGCGATCGACGAGGGGCGTTCCGAGCGGGCCGAACGGGCTCGACCAGGTGCGGATCGCCGGCGGGCCGAGGCGCAAGAGCGGGCGCTCGACCGAGAACGGTACCAGGAGCCGCAGCCGGCTGCGCGTGTCGCGCTCGTCGCGCATGACGGCGAGCCGCACCTCGCGATCCTCCAGCCGCGGCATGGCCGGGGCGAGAAAGCGCGGGTTGAAGAAGACGTTCGGCTCGATCGCGCGCGTCGCCAGATGGTCGAGCTCGGTGACGAGGTCGTAGCCGGTCGAAGCGGGGTAGATGTCGAGCCGGCGCCCGCGTTCCATCTGCCCCTCGGCCTCGGCGCCATCGCCGGCGAAATGATCGAGCATCGCGGCCGGATGCCGCCCTTCAGCCGTCGCACCCATCACGATCCCCTTAAGTGAGGCGCCGTCGCGCCCATCCACATGTCGATGCCGAGCTTGGCGCGCACGGTGAAGGCGAGGAACACTGCCTCGCATGCCATCGCGGCGGCCGTCGCGATCGCCGCGCCCCAGAGCCCGTAGAGCGGGATCAGGAGGCAGTTGAGCGCGACGTTGACGACGAGCACCACCGCATAGAGCCGCGCGCAGGCATTCTGGTAGCCGCCCATGGTCAGGACGCTTTCGGCCGGCCCGACGACGGCCCGCGCGACGACGCCGGCGACGAGCACGAAGAGCAGCGGATAGCCGGCGGTGAATTCAGAACCGAACAGCATCAGGAGCGGCTCGCCGGCCGCGAGCAGGAGCGCGGCCATGGCCAGCGTCGGCCAGAACGTCCAGCGCACCGTGTCATGGGCGAAGGCGGCGAGTTCGTCCGGCCGGTCGCCGTGCATCAGCCCGGCAAAGCGCTGCGCGACGCCGGCGCGCACGGCGAAATAGACGAAATGGACCAGCGCCAGCGTCTTCACCGTCGCGAAATAGACCGCGACGTCGGGCGGCGGCAGGAAGAAGCCGACCATCAGCACGTCGGCATTGGTCAGGATGTAGATGAAGCCCTCGATCAGGAAGACCGGCAGCGAGACCACCATCCAGCCGCGCACCGGGAAGGTGCGCCGCACCGGCTCGGCCTCGCGCTCGGCGCGGTTCGAGACGGTCACGAGCTGGAACAGCGTCGTCGCATAGGTCGCGACGATGGCGGCGTACATTCCGGTCTCGGCATTGGCCGGCGCGCCGGTCGCCACCGCCGCCACCATAAGGATCAAGAGCAGAAGTGGGCGCAGGATGTAGGTCGGCAGCATGGCGTGGAACGGCCAGGCATGGCCGCGCGCCACCCCTTGCATCAGGTCCGAAAGCCCCATCATCGGCAGGCAGACCATGCCGAGCAGGAAGGGCACGACATGGTGCGGCTCGATCCGGTCGGACAAGGCGTGGATCATCGCGGCGCCCGCGAGCGCGATCAGCGACGAGGCGGCGAACACGATCAGCCGGCTTCCCAGCAGCACGCCGCGCAAGTCGGCCGATCGCCCCTGGCCGCGATATTCGGGAATGAAGCGGATGATGGAGGTGTGGAAACCGAGGCAGGAGAGGTTGCCGAGAATCAGCATCGCCGTCCAGACGAGGACGAAGACGCCATATTCGAACCCGCCCATCCAGCGGGCAAGGAAGACTTGGCTCGCGAATGCGATGACGGCCGACGAGACGCGCACCGCAAACGCGGTCAGCGACATGCGCGCGGCGTGGCTGCGCTCGCCCGTTCCGAAGGCGAGCTTGTCGAACGCTTCGAGATAGGGGCGCGCGCGCGCGGCCAGCCGCTCGGGCAGAATGCGTTCGGCCGTCGTTGCAGCGGAGACTCGCACGCTCTAAACCTTTGTTCTCGCGTCCAGCCCTACGGCATAGGGCCAAACACTTTAAGAAACGGTTCGGCGCCCGCCTCATGCCCAAGCCTGCCCCGTCGGATTTCGTCATCGCCCTCCTGATCGGCATCACGCAGACGATCGGCTATGGCAGCCTCTACTATTCCTTCGGCGTCCTCGCCCCGTTCATGGCGGAAGACACGGGCCTGTCGCTGACCTTCGTCTACGGCCTGTTCTCGATCGCGCTCCTGGCGTCCGGCTTCGTCGCGCCGCGCGCCGGACGCCTCTTCGACGGAACCGACCCGGCGCGCGTCATGGCGATCGGTTCCTGCATCAGCGCGGCCGCGCTCGTGCTTTGGGCGCTGGTGCTGGGCAAGGTCGCCTTCGGCGCGTTCCTGATCCTGACGCAGACGAGCTCCGTGCTCGTCCTCTACGAGGCTGCGTTCGTCCTTGCCGCGCGCCTGTCGCCGACAAATGCGCGACGCACCATCACCGGCATCACGCTGATCGCGGGCTTCGCCTCGACGATCTTCTGGCCGCTGACGAGCTGGCTCACCGGCCTCATCGAGTGGCGCACCATCCTGCTCGTCTTCGCCGCGCTCAATCTTTTCGTCTGCGCGCCGCTGCATCTCGTCCTGATGCGGCGCACGCCGCGCGCGATGCCGTCCGAGGCGGATGCCGGGCAGAAGCTGGCGGAAGGCACGCTGGCCTCCGCGCGCGACCGCACCGTCGCTTTCCGGCTCCTGCTCGTCGCCTTCGCCGCCAACGCCTTCGTCATGTCGGCGGTCCATCTGCATCTGATCGGGCTCCTCGGCGCGCTCGGGCTCGGCGCATCCGCGGCGCTGATCGGCGCGCTGATCGGCCCGGCGCAGGTCGCCGGCCGCATCGCCGAGTTCACCGCGGGGCCGCGCATCAGCGTCATGAGCGTCGCGCTCTTTGCCACCGGGGCGCTGCCGGCGGGGCTCGGCTTCCTGATCGGGGGATCGGGCTATCTGCCGGCCGCCATCGTCTTCGCGCTCGTCTTCGGCGCGGGGCAGGGGCTGTCCTACATCGTGCGCGGCGTCCTGCCGCTGACGCTCTTCGGCGCCAATGGCTATGGCGCGCGGACGGGCAAGATCAATTCGGTGCGATTGTTCGTCTCGGCCGGCGCGCCGTTCCTGGCCGCCGCCATCTTCGAGCGCTTCGGCGCCGATCCGGCGCTCGGCGTCATCGCCGCCGCCGGCCTCGTCGGGTTCGTCGCGATCATCGCGATCGTGCCGATCCTGCGGCGCGCCGGACAGCCCGGCACGCCGTCAACCTAGCACGCCGTCAGGCGAACGTGCCGTGGCAGTGCTTGTACTTCTTGCCCGAGCCGCAGGGGCACAGCTCGTTGCGGCCGACCCGGCCCCAGGTGCCCGGATCGTTCGGATCGCGGTCCTCGGGCGCGACGACGCGGGTGTCGCCCGTCCCGTCCGCACCCTCGGCGAAGTCGTCCTCGCCCGTCACCGGGTCGAGATGGTGGCCCTCGACGGCGGGGGCCTGCGGCGGCGGCGCGTCGGCGGCCTGGCGCACGAGTTCGACGCGCATCAACTGGCTGGTGACGACCTGGCGAAGGTTCGCCAGCATCGATTGGAAGAGCTCGAAGGCCTCGGTCTTGTACTCGTTCAGCGGGTCGCGCTGGGCATAGCCGCGGAAGCCGACGACCGAGCGCAGATGGTCGAGATTGACCAGATGCTCGCGCCACAGGCTGTCCAGCGTCTGCAGCATCACCGACTTCTCGACATAGGTCATGATGTCGGGGCCGAAGCGCTCGGCGCGGTCGGCGGCCGCCGCGTTCGCGGCTTCCATCAGGCGCTCGCGGATCTGCTCCTCGTCGATGCCTTCCTCGGCCGCCCACTGGTCGACCGGCAGGTCGAGATTGAGACCCTCGCGCACGCCTTCCTTGAGGCCCGCGACGTCCCACTGCTCGGCATAGGCGTTTTCGGGAATGTGCCGGGCCACGAGGTCCTCGACCACGTCCTCGCGCATTTCGGCGACGGTGTCGGAGACGTTGCCGCCTTCCATGAGCTGGATGCGCTGGTCGAACACGACCTTGCGCTGGTCGTTCATGACGTCGTCGTATTTCAGCAGGTTCTTGCGGATGTCGAAGTTGCGCGCCTCGACCTTCTTCTGCGCCTTTTCCAGCGCCTTGTTGATCCAGGGATGGATGATGGCCTCGTCTTCCTTGAGGCCGAGCTTGGTCAGCATGGAATCCATGCGGTCCGAGCCGAAGATGCGCATCAGGTCGTCCTGAAGCGACAGGAAGAACTTGGAGCGGCCCGGATCGCCCTGGCGGCCGGAGCGGCCGCGCAACTGGTTGTCGATGCGCCGCGATTCATGGCGCTCGGTGGCGAGGACGTAGAGGCCGCCGGCGGCCAGCGCCTTTTCCTTCAGGTGCTTCACGTCTTCGCGGATCGCCCTTTCCTTCGCCTCGCGGTCGGGTCCGGCCGGCATGTCGCCGAGTTCGGCCGCCACGCGCATGTCGGCATTGCCGCCGAGCTGGATGTCGGTGCCGCGGCCGGCCATGTTGGTCGCGATGGTGATCGCGCCCGGCTTGCCGGCCTGCGCCACGATCGAGGCTTCCTGCTCGTGGTGGCGGGCGTTGAGCACCTGGAAGTCGGAAAAGCCGTCCTTCTTCAGGCGCTCGGCCAACTGCTCGGACTTCTCGATCGAGGTAGTGCCGACGAGGACCGGCTGGCCCTTGGCGCTCGCTTCCTTGATCTCGCGCACGATGGCCCGGTACTTCTCCTCGACCGTGCGGTAGACCTCGTCATCCTCGTCGACGCGCTGCACCGGCACGTTTGTCGGGATGTCGGAGACGCCGAGGCCGTAGATGTTGCCGAACTCCTCGGCTTCGGTCTGCGCCGTGCCGGTCATGCCGGCAAGCTTGGAATACATGCGGAAGTAGTTCTGGAAGGTGATCGAGGCCAGCGTCTGGTTCTCGGGGTGGATCTTGACGTGTTCCTTGGCTTCCAGCGCCTGGTGCAGGCCTTCGGAGAAGCGGCGGCCCGGCATCATACGGCCGGTGAACTCGTCGATGATCACGACCTCGTCGTTGCGGACGATGTAGTCCTTGTCGCGCTGGAACAGGCGATGCGCCTTCAGCGCGTTGTTGACGTGGTGGACGATGGCGACGTTCTCGATGTCGTAGAGCGAGGCGCCCTTGAGCATGCCCGCATCGCGCAGCAGATTCTCGAGCTTCTCCGTGCCTTCCTCGGTGAAGTTGGCGGTGCGCTGCTTCTCGTCGATCTCGTAGTCTTCCGCCGCCAGCATCGGAATGAACTTGTCGATCTGGTTGTAGAGTTCGGAGCGGTCTTCCAGCGGACCGGAGATGATCAGCGGCGTGCGCGCCTCGTCGATCAGGATCGAATCGACCTCGTCGACGATCGCGTAGAAATGCCCGCGCTGCACCATCTGGGCGCGCTCGTATTTCATGTTGTCGCGCAGATAGTCGAAGCCGAGCTCGTTGTTGGTGGCGTAGGTCACGTCGCAGGCATAGGCCGCCTTGCGCTGCTCGTCGGACAGGCCGTGAACGATGATGCCGGTCGACAGGCCGAGGAAGCCGTAGACCTTGCCCATCCATTCGGCGTCGCGGCGGGCGAGATAGTCGTTGACGGTGACGACGTGGACGCCCTTGCCGGCGAGCGCGTTCAGATAGACCGGCAGCGTCGCGACCAGCGTCTTGCCCTCGCCGGTGCGCATCTCGGAAATGCCGCCTTCGTGCAGCACCATACCGCCGATGAGCTGGACGTCGAAGGGACGCAGGCCGAGCGCGCGCTTGGACGCCTCGCGGACGGTGGCGAAGGCCGGGATCAGGATGTCGTCGAGCGAGGTGCCTTCGGCGATCTGCTTCTTGAAGTCCTCGGAGCGGGCGCGCAGCGCCTCGTCGGAGAGGCCGGAAAGCTCGGCTTCGAGGGCGTTGATCGCCTCGACCCTTGGCCGCAGACCCTTGATGCGCCGATCGTTCGAGGAACCAAAAATCTTGCGCGCGACGCCAGCGAGACTGACCATCAAAGGTCCTTTCGAAAAGAAAGTTTTCCGGTTTGGACCGGACCGCCCGTTTGGGGGGTAACGGGCATGTGAAAAGACGGAAAAGCGCCCGGAAAACGGTTCTGGACGCCAAGACGAAGGACAGATAAGAGGGGGCACAAGCGATGTCAACGCCGCCGCCTGCGGGCGCAAATGCGGAATTCCGCCACATTCGCAAGGGCTGGAAACAGCATCGAACCCTCACTGGAGTGTCTTCATGAACCTTTTGTTTCGCCGCTTGTCCGCCGCCGTCGCGCTCGTCGCGCTGACTTCGGGCGCCGCCTTCGCGCAGGACGCGACGCCGGCCGCGCAGGAACCTGCGGTCGCAGCCGATCCGGCCGCCGTCGTCGCCACCGTCGAGGGACAGAACGTGACCGAGGGTGACCTGGCGCTCGCGCTTCAGGGCCTCGAGCAGCAATTCGCCAACCTCTCGCCCGAACAGCGCCGCGCCGCCGCGCTTTCCGCGCTGATCGAGATTCGCCTCCTCGCCGCAAGGGCTGAAGAGGAAGGGCTCGACGACGGCGAGGACTTCCAGCGCCAGATGAATTTCCTGCGCGAACGCGCGCTGCACAGCGCCTTCATCGAGCAGCAGGTCGCCGCCAGCGTCACCGACGAGGAAGTCCGCGCCCGCTACGACCAGGAAATCGCCAACACCCCGCCGGCCAATGAAGTGCGCGCGCGCCACATCATCGTCGACAGCGAGGAGAAGGCCAAGGAGCTGATCACCGAGCTCGACGGCGGCGCCGATTTCGAGGAACTCGCCAAGGCGAACTCGACCGACGGCGCAGCCCAGCAGGGTGGCGATCTCGGCTATTTCGGCCAGGGCCAGATGGTGCCGGAATTCGAGCAGGCCGCCTTCGCCATGGATGTCGGCGACCACTCCGCCGAGCCGGTCAAGACGCAGTTCGGCTGGCACGTCATCAAGGTCGAGGACAAGCGCCAGCAGCAACCGCCGGCCTTCGAACAGGTCGGCCCGCAGATCCGCTCGATCCTGCTGCGCGAGCGCTATTTCCAGACCGTCGAGGAAATCCGCGAGGCGGCCGACATCGAGATCGCCGATGCCGAACTGAAGGCGACGCTGGACGAGATGGAAGCGGCGGCGCAGCCCGGCGCGCAGTCGGAAGCCGATGCCGAAGCCGGCGCCGAGGGCGCGGTCGAAGCCGCCCCGTCCGATGAGACCACCGACCCGGCCGAATAAGCAGCAAAAGACGAAGACCAGCGCCATGTCCGACGCCGTTTCTCCGCTCGCCCCGAAGAGCTATCCCAAGATGCCGCCCATCGACGGCGTCCGGATCGCGACGGCGGAGGCCGGCATCAAGTACAAGGGTCGCACCGACCTTCTGGCGATGGTCTTCGACGAGGGGACGACCGTCGCCGGCGTCTTCACCAAGTCGAAATGCCCGTCGGCTCCGGTCGACTTCTGCCGGGCTAACCTGCCCGGCGGATCGGCGCGCATCCTGGTGGTGAATTCGGGAAATGCGAACGCTTTCACCGGAAAAAAGGGCCGTGAAACCACCGAAATGACGGCTGTTTTGGCTTCAAAAGCGGCCGGTTCCAGCTCAAAAGAGGTGTTTTTGGCCTCGACTGGCGTCATAGGCGAGCCTCTTGACGCCAAAAAATTCGCCCATTTGCTCGACGACATGGTCGTTCGCGCCGAACCCGGTCTCTGGGCCGAGGCCGGCAAGGCGATCATGACGACCGACACCTACCCCAAATATCTGACCGCGACCTGCCAGATCGACGGCGTCGACGTGACGCTCAACGGCATCGCCAAGGGCGCCGGGATGATCGCGCCGGACATGGCAACGATGCTCTCCTTCGTCGCGACCGACGCGCCGATCGGCGCGAAGGCGTTGCAGGATTTGCTGTCGAAGGGCGTCGGCATGACGTTCAATTCAGTGACGGTCGACAGCGACACCTCGACCTCCGACACGCTGATGCTGTTCGCCACCGGCGCCGCCGAAAAGCGCGGTGCGGTGCGGATCGAGGACGGCGAGGACCCGCGGCTTTCCAATTTCCGCCGCGCGCTCAACAAGATGCTGAAGGCGCTGGCGCTGCAGGTCGTGCGCGACGGCGAGGGCGCGCGCAAGCAGATTGGTGTGACCGTGACCGGCGCGAAGAACGCGCGCTCGGCCAAGCGCGTCGCGCTCTCCATCGCCAATTCACCGCTGGTCAAGACGGCGGTCGCCGGCGAGGACGCCAATTGGGGCCGCGTCGTCATGGCCGTCGGCAAGGCCGGCGAGCCGGCCGATCGCGACCTTCTGTCGATCTGGTTCGGCGACATCCGCGTCGCCCATGGCGGCGAGCGGGACCCGGCCTATTCCGAAGAGGCGACGTCCTCCTACATGGAAGGCGACGAGATCGACATCCGCGTCGACCTCGGCCTCGGGCGCGGGCAGGCGACGGTCTGGACCTGCGACCTCACCAAGGAATATGTCGCCATCAATGGCGACTACCGCAGCTAGGATGGCTGACGCCGACCTGCCCACCGTCAGGCGGCTGGAGGCGGCGGGCTTTCGCGCCTGGCCGGCGGAGAAAGTCTCCTATGACGGCACATGGTCGGTGCGCACGACGCCCGGTCTGCCGACACGCCGGTCGAACTCCGTCACCCCGCTCGACCGCTCCGATTGCGACGGGCTGGAACGACGGTTGCCGGGCCTGCGCGCGCGTTTCGCTGATGCCGGGTTCCCCATCACGTTCCGCATCACGCCGCTGACCGGTCAGCGGCTCGTCGATCAACTCGACGAAAGGGGCTGGCCGGTGATCACGCCTTCGCTCGTCATGCGGGCGGAGCTGGGCTCGATGCCCGACGCCGGAGCCGAGGCGGAGATGGTGTCTGCCGCCGCGTTCTGCCGGGCCGGCATATCGATCGGCGCCATCGACGCCGCCCGCTCGGCCCCGCTCGAGGCGCTTTTCGCGCGCGTTCCGGGGAAAACAGGCCTGTTCGTGCTGTCGGTCGACGGGAAGCCGGCCGCCAAGGCCATGTGCACCGTCGACGGCGCGCTCGCCGGCATCTACGAGGTCGCGACCGCGACTTCGTTCCGCGGGAAGGGGCTGGCGCGCAAGGTCGTGTCGGCTGCGCTCGGCTTTGCCAGGGGGAACGGCGCGCGCGCCGGGTTCCTGATGGTGGACGAGAACAACGCCCCGGCCATCGCACTCTACAAAACCTTCGGCTTTTCGACGGCCTATCCTTACGAATATCGTGCCGAGCCGGAGACGACATGACCGAATTGGCTGAGAACGCACCGAAGCGCCTCCTGCTCGTCGCGGCCTGCGCGCTGGTCGACGCGGACGGGCGCGTTCTCCTCGCGCAGCGTCCCGCACACAAGCAGTTGGGCGGTCTTTGGGAATTTCCCGGCGGCAAGGTCGAGCCCGGCGAGACGCCGGAGGATACCGTCGTTCGCGAACTCAAGGAGGAACTCGGCATCGAGACCAAGACCGCCTGCCTCGCACCGCTGACCTTCGCCAGCCATTCCTACGAGACGTTCAACCTTCTGATGCCGCTGTTCGTGTGCCGCCGTTTCTGGGGCATTCCGCAGCCGCTGGAGGCGCAGCAACTGAAATGGGTACGTCCGACCAAGATGCGTGACTATCCGATGCCGCCGGCCGACGAGCCGCTGATCCCGTTTCTCATCGACCTGCTTTAGATCAAGCGGCAAGCGGTTCCGCGCTCGAAATCTTCGAGTTCAAGCTTTCGCGTTAATCGATGATTCAGCCAATCCTGCAAAAGTCCTGTGGAATAACATCCGGGCAACAGGACTTCGCATGGCACGCGGCGGGCAAGAGCAATCAGGCCGATCCTTCATCAGCCAGACGAGCGCGGGCATCCTGCGCGTGACGCTTCTGTTCGGCTCGGCGGCCATCGCGCTGACGCTGATCCTCGTGCCGATCGCCGACAAGCACGCGCGCGACCGGATGTTCGCCTCGGTCGAATCGCCGGGTCTCGACCGGATGTCGACGGGCAGCATCGCGCCGCGCACTGGCGGCGAGAGCTACACGATTCGGCGCAGCGTCCTGCAACAGGACCCGAACTCGGTCTGCATCATCCGCAACACCGGCGCTCGTTCCGGCTCGTGCTGATCGCGAAAATCGGGTGCGGGCGCTCCACACTTCCTTAACGACACCTCTTGGCGGCTTCCTAACTTCTGGGTGCTAGGAAAAAGGACACGCTGAATGACGAGGCGCCCCATGCTGAAACGATTCCTGGCGGACGAAAGTGGAGCGACGGCCATCGAATACGGCCTGATCGCAACGCTGATCGGCGTTGCCATCATCGGCGGCGCATCGGCGACCGGCACGGCCATCTCCAATCTTTGGGGCGGCAGCGAAAGCAAGATCAACGCAGTCCTGACCCAGTGACACGCCCTGGATGTATCGATTTTCAGGCCTGAGCGGCCTGCAAATGCCGACTTTCTGCGCTTCCGGTGCTCACGTACAGATGTACGCTCCGCTCCGGTTCTCGAAATTCGCCATTTTCGGCGCGCCCAGACCCGAAACTCGACACATCGTTAGGGTGTCTTCAGCGCCTCGGCGAGCGACACCGTCGCGCTGCCGCGCCGCGCCGGCTTCTGCTGCGAGCCATGCGGCGCCCATCCCGAAAGCCAGACGGTCGCGAAGGTCGCGCGGATGCGCCCGTCCGGGTCGGCGAAGCGCTCGGCGTAGAGTTCCGCAGCCCTGACGAGAACCGCCCGCCGCACCGGCCGCGCGCCGGCGAGGCTGCTGGTGGCGCCCATGGCGCGCAAATCGCGTATCAGGTCGAACATCGTGTCGTAGCGGACGATCGTTTCCTCGATGTCCGCGACGGGAAGCGCGAAGCCGGCGCGCTGCAACAGCCCGCCCGCATCGCGGATGTCGACGAAGGGGTGGACGCGGCTCGCCGCGCCGCCGGTGATCTCGGCTTCGGCCGCCAGCAGCACCTCGCGCAATTCCTTCAGCGTGCCGGCGCCCGGCAGGCAGCCGAGAAACAGGCCGTCCGGCCGCAGGAGCCGCCTGATCTGGACCAGCGTTCCCGGAACGTCGTCGACCTCGCCGAGCGCATAGAGCGAGACCGCAAGGTCCGCGCTTTCCGGGGGCAGGGCCAGATGATCGACCGGGGAGACCATGCCGGGCGTGCCTTCGAGCAACATCGCGTCCGCCTCGACGCGCTCGATGTCGCCCGCCTTGCCGGTCGAGGTCACGGCGCGCGCGGCTTCGTCGACGACGCCATGGAGCACGACCGCCCGGTCGAAACCGCGACTGACGGTGACAAGGCGCTCGGCAAGCTCGGCGGACGCTGCGCGCATCAGGAAATCGCCGTGGCGACCGGTCTGTGCGAGGGCGCGCCTCTTGTGGGCGAGTGCGCGGGTCTGATCGAAGATTGCGTCCATGCGTCCCTGAATGCGACAGTGCCGGCAAGGGTGGATATGGGGAGCCGGGCTTGAGAAGTCTCGTGGTGGAACGGCTCGAAAAGATCAAGTCCGCCGGCGCCCTTGCAGGACAGATCGCGGGCCGGATGTTCTTTCCGCCGACCTGCCTCGGATGCCGCAGGATCGTCGCCGAAGGTGGCACGCTCTGCGCTTCGTGCTGGGGCGACATCCATTTTCTCGACGAGCCCTGGTGCGCGGTTTCCGGCGTGCCCTTCGCCTACGACATGGGCGCGGGCGCCATCTCGCCGGCGGTCATCGCCTCGCCGCCCGCCTATGACCGCTCGCGCGCGGCAGTCGCCTATGACGGGGCGGCGCGCCGGCTGGCGCAGAGCTTCAAATATCAGGACCGCACCGACCTTGCGCCCTGGCTCGGCGGCTGGATGGTGCGCGCGGGCCGGGACATTCTCGACCATGCGGACCTCATCGTGCCGGTGCCGCTCCATCGCCAGCGCTTCTTCACCCGCCGGTTCAACCAGTCGGCGGAACTGGCGCGGGCCATCGCCCGCCAGACCGGCCGGCCGCTTGCCGCCGAGGCCGTGATCCGGGTCAAGAAAACCCGCCAGCAAGTGGGGCTGAAGGCGAAGGAGCGGCAGGACAATGTCCGCGCCGCCTTTCTCGTGCCCGATGGGTCGAAGGCGCTGATCGCCGGGAAGCATGTGTGCATCGTCGACGACGTCTACACGACGGGGGCGACGGTCTCGGCGCTCGCGAAGTGTCTGCGACGGGCGGGTGCGCGCGAAATCTCGGTGCTGACCTTCGCGCGCGTGCTTCCCGGGGACTTCCGGCGGACACGGGCAGAGCCTATATAGACCGGCAAAGGCAACAGGACGGACCCGATACATGGCCGACGTCGAAATCTATACGCGCATGATGTGCGGTTATTGCGCGGCCGCCAAGCGGCTGCTCGACAAGAAGGGCGTCGACTATGTCGAGCACGACGCGAGCTTTTCGGCCGAGCTGCGCCAGGAAATGATCGGCAAGGCCAACGGCCGGACGACGTTTCCGCAGGTCTTCATCCGTGGCCGCCACGTCGGCGGCTCGGACGAGCTGCATGCGCTCGACTCCGAAGGCCGGCTCGACGCGATGCTGAAGGGAGGCCGGGCATGAGCGAATTGGTGAAGGTCGCCGCGCTGCAGATGCGCTCCTCGACGTCGCTGGAACGCAACATCGCGGACTTCGAGGCGCTGGTACGCGAGGCGGCGGGCAAGGGCGCGACCTATGTCCAGTCGCCCGAGATGACCGGGGCTCTGGTGCGCGACCGCGACAGCCTCAAGGCGATGATCACCTCCGACGACAAGGATTCGCTGGTCGCCCGCGCGGCCGGGCTCGCCGCCGAACTTCGCATCGTCGTCCATGTCGGCTCGACAGCCATCGCGCGGCCGGACGGCAAGGTCGCCAACCGCGCCTTCGTCTTCGGCCCGGACGGTGCGCGGCTCGCGACCTACGACAAGATCCACATGTTCGACGTCGATCTCGACAAGGGCGAGAGCTGGCGTGAATCGGCGACCTATGAGCCGGGCAGGGTCTCGACCGTCGTCGACCTGCCCTTCGCGCGCGTCGGGCTCGCCGTCTGCTACGATCTGCGGTTCCCGCAGCTCTTCCGCGCGCAGGCGCTCGCCGGCGCCTCGGTGCTGACCGTTCCGGCCGCCTTCACCCGGCAGACCGGCGAGGCGCACTGGCACGTCCTGATCCGCGCCCGCGCAATCGAGAACGGCGCCTTCGTCATCGCCGCCGCGCAGGGCGGCCTGCACGAGGACGGCCGCGAGACCTATGGCCATTCGCTGATCGTCGATCCGTGGGGCAAGGTCCTGGCCGAAGCGGATGGCGCCGAGCCGGGGGTGGTGCTGGCCGAGATCGACCTCGCCGCTTCGGCCGCCGCGCGCGGCAAGGTGCCGAATTTGAAGAACGCGCGCGACTTCACGATCGCGAATGCTGCAGGGCTGGCCAACGCGTCATGATCCGGTTCAACCTCGTTTGCGATGCCGGCCATGAGTTCGATGGCTGGTTCCGCTCGAATGACGACTATGAGGGCCAGCAGAAGCGCGGCCTCGTTTCGTGCCCGACCTGCCATTCGGCCAAGGTTGCCAAGGCGCTGATGGCACCGGCGGTCTCGACGACGCGCAAGCAGGAGAAGATCGCGCTCGCGGTCGGCGCCGAACAGCGCCAGATGCTGACAAAGCTGAAGGAAATGGCCGATCAGGTGCGCCAGAACGCGGACTATGTCGGCGAGAAGTTCGCCGACGAAGCGCGCAAGATCCATTTCGGCGAGGTCGAGCGGCGCGGCATCTATGGCGAGGCGTCGGTCGAGGAGGTCAAGAGCCTCGCCGAGGACGGCGTCGACTTCATGCCGTTGCCTACATTTCCGGACGAGCACAACTAGCAGACTCGCCGATATTCGGCCCTGGGCGGCCTGCAAACGGCGGCGTTCTGCGCTTCCGGTGCTCACGTACTGGTGTACGCTCCGCTCCGGTTCTCGACCGCCACCGTTTTCGGCTCACCCAGGGCCGAATCTCGACGGGTCTTCGCGCGTGGCGCTGGGCAGTCAGGCGGGTTTTGAGGCCAAGATCATGTAGTTGACGTCGAGGTCGCGCGAGCGGTTCCACTGGTCGGTCAAGGGGTTATAGGTGACGCCGGTGCGGTCGACGATGGACATGCCGGTGTCGGCGAGGCCCTTGTCGAGTTCCTCGGGCCGCACGAGCTTGTCGTATTGGTGGGTGCCCTTGGGCAGCCAGCCGAGGACGTATTCCGCGCCGATGATGGCGAGGCCCCACGCCTTCAGCGTGCGGTTGATCGTGGCGACGAACATCAGGCCGCCGGGCTTCACCATCTCTGCGCATTTCGACAGGAACAGGTCGACGTCGGCGACGTGCTCGACGACTTCCATGTTGAGGACCACGTCGAACTTCTCGCCGGCGTCCGCGAGGGCTTCGGCGGTCGTGGCGCGGTAGTCGATCTTCACGCGCGCCTCGGCGGCGTGGATCTTCGCCACTTCGATGTTGGTTGCCGAGGCGTCGGCGCCGACGACGTCAGCGCCAAGGCGCGCCATCGGCTCGCAGAGGAGCCCGCCGCCGCAGCCGATGTCGAGCAGGCGCAGGCCGTCGAAGGGTTTTGCGGCGCGCGGGTCGCGGCCGAAATGGGTCGCCACCTGGTCGCGGATATAGGCGAGGCGCACCGGGTTGAACTTATGCAGCGGCTTGAACTTGCCGTTCGGGTTCCACCATTCCTGGGCAAGGCGCGAGAAGCGTTCGACCTCGCCGGCGTCGATGGTGGTGCGCTGGGCGTCTGACATGCGGGTGTCTCCTTCAGGAAGGGTCAAGTCGGGCGAGGGCGGCGAAAAGTCAAGCGCACGCAATGTCAGGAGGGTGATGTCGGATCGCAGCCGGCGATTGCGTCCTTGGTGCTGCGACCTATATGCGCTGCGCCTCACGCATTTCGAAAGTCCGCCATGCCCCCCGCACTCTCCATCCGAAATCTCACCAAGACGTATGCGTCCGGCTTCACCGCGCTGAAGGGGGTCGACCTCGACGTGCAGCCGGGCGAAATCTTCGCGCTCTTGGGGCCGAACGGGGCCGGCAAGACGACGCTGATCGGCATCGTCTGCGGCGTCGTCAATGCGAGCGGCGGGGAGGTGCGGGTCGACGGGCACGAGATCGTCGCGGACTACCGCAAGACGCGGTCGATCATCGGGCTGGTGCCGCAGGACGTCTCGCTCGACGCGTTCGAAAGCGTGTGGGCGACGGTGTCGTTCAGCCGAGGGCTGTTCGGCAAGGGCAAGGACGCGGGCCATGTCGAGAAGGTGCTGCGCGCGCTGTCGCTGTGGGACAAGAAGGACGAAAAGGTCATCAACCTCTCCGGCGGCATGAAGCGGCGGGTGATGATCGCCAAGGCGCTGGCGCACGAGCCGAAGCTGCTCTTCCTCGACGAGCCGACGGCGGGCGTCGACGTGGAGCTGCGGCGCGACATGTGGGAGATGGTGCGCGGGCTGCGGGCGACCGGCGTGACGATCATCCTGACGACGCACTATATCGAGGAAGCCGAGGAGATGGCCGACCGGATCGGCGTCATCTCGAAGGGCGAGATCATCCTCGTCGAGGACAAGGCGACGCTGATGCAGCGCTTCGGCAAGAAGAAGCTGGAGCTGGAACTCGTCGAGCCGCTGTCCGAATTGCCTGCCGGATTGGCCGAGCGTGGCCTGGAGGTGATCGATGACGGGCGGCGGCTCGTCTATTCCTACGACACGCAGGGTGAGCGCACCGGCATCACGGCGCTTCTCGCCGAACTTTCCAGCGAAGGCATCCGCTTTCGCGACCTCGAGACGCGGCAAAGCTCGCTCGAGGACATCTTCGTCGACCTGGTGAGGGAACGGGCATGAATTTCCACGCCGTCAAGGCCATCTACACGTTCGAGATGGCGCGCACGTTCCGCACCATCATGCAGAGCATTATCTCGCCGGTGGTTTCCACCTCGCTCTATTTCGTCGTCTTCGGCGCGGCGATCGGCTCGCGCATCGAGACGATCGACGGCGTTTCCTACGGCGCGTTCATCGTGCCGGGGCTGATCATGATGTCGCTCCTGACGCTGTCGATCTCGAACGCGTCGTTCGGCATCTACTTCCCGAAATTCACCGGCACGATCTATGAAATCCTGTCGGCGCCGATTTCCTATTTCGAGATCGTGCTCGCCTATGTCGGCGCGGCGGCGACGAAGTCGATGATGATCGGCCTCGTCATCCTTGCGACGGCGGCGTTCTTCGTCGACCTGCAGATCCAGCACCCGCTGATGATGGTGCTGTTTCTCGTCCTGACCTCGGTCAGCTTCTCGCTGTTCGGCTTCATCATCGGCATCTGGGCGGACGGGTTCGAGAAATTGCAGATCATCCCGCTGTTGATCGTCATGCCGTTGGCGTTCCTCGGCGGCACGTTCTACTCGCTCGACATGCTGCCGCCGGTCTGGCAGACGATCTCGCTCGCCAATCCGGTCGTTTATCTCGTCTCGGGCTTTCGCTGGAGCTTCATCGGCACGTCGGATGTGAGCGTCTGGGTCAGCTTGGCGATGACGCTCGTGTTCCTGGCGATCTGTCTTGGAATCGTGAGCTGGATGTTTCGGACCGGCTACCGGCTCAAGAAATAATCGGGCGTCTCGTCGCGGGCCCGCTCGCTTGCACATGTCAGGGTATTTCAGTATGCAACCCGCGCCGCCGCCCGATCCTCGTGAACGGGCGGCATGAACCGATCTTTGCCCCGAGGAATTCCCTTTCATGGCGCGTATCGTGATGAAGTTCGGCGGAACCTCCGTCGCCGACATCAACCGCATTCGCAACGTCGCGCGCCACGTCAAACGCGAGGTGGATGCGGGGCACGAGGTGGCGGTGGTCGTCTCGGCGATGTCGGGCAAGACCAACGAACTCGTCGCCTGGTGCCGCGAAGCCTCGCCGATGCACGATGCGCGCGAATATGACGCCGTCGTCGCCTCGGGCGAGCAGGTGACGGCCGGGCTGCTGGCTATCACGCTTCAGGGCATGGGCGTCCACGCCCGCTCCTGGCAGGGCTGGCAGATTCCGATCCAGACCGACAACGCCCATGGCGCCGCGCGCATCCAGGAGATCGACGGATCGTTCCTGCAAAAGCGTTTCGGCGAGGGGCAGGTGGCGGTGATCGCCGGGTTCCAGGGGCTGGCGCCCGACAACCGGATCGCGACGCTCGGGCGCGGCGGGTCGGACACGAGCGCGGTCGCGATCGCCGCCGCCGTCAAGGCGGATCGCTGCGACATCTATACGGATGTCGACGGCGTCTACACGACCGACCCACGCATCGAGCCGAAGGCCCGGCGCCTTGCCAAGATTTCCTTCGAGGAGATGCTGGAGATGGCCTCGCTCGGCGCCAAGGTGCTGCAGGTGCGCTCGGTGGAACTCGCCATGGTACACAAGGTGCGCACCTTCGTGCGCTCCTCCTTCGAAGACCCGGACGCCCCCGGCATGGGCGATTTCGACAACCCGCCCGGCACGCTCATTTGCGACGAGGATGAAATCGTGGAACAGCAAGTCGTAACAGGCATCGCCTACGCCAAGGACGAGGCGCAGATTTCGCTGCGCCGCGTCGCCGACCGGCCGGGCGTCGCCGCCGGCATCTTCGGCCCGCTCGCCGAAGCCAACATCAATGTCGACATGATCGTCCAGAACATCTCCGAGGACGGATCGCGCACCGACATGACTTTCACCGTGCCTTCGGCCGACGTCGCCAAGGCGGTCGCGGTGCTGGAGCGGAACAAGGATCAGGTCGGCTTCGACGCGCTGCAGCACGACGAGGGCATGGCCAAGGTGTCGGTGATCGGCATCGGCATGCGCAGCCATGCGGGCGTCGCGGCGATCGCCTTCAAGGCGCTGGCCGACCGCGGCATCAATATCCGCGCGATCACCACCTCCGAGATCAAGATTTCGATCCTGATCGACGCGGCCTACACTGAATTGGCCGTGCGGACTTTGCATTCCGTCTACGGGCTGGATAAGCAGTAAGAAGGGGAACGGCCGACACGGAGTCGGTTGCCGGCCCTCGACGATCGAGGGCCGGGTAGCGCCGTTGGAGAGAACGGTCGATGCGTGACATGGCGGCGGGACCGCGCGTATTGCTGAGACGGCTGCGCGAGCTCATGGCGGAAGCGCTTGAGCCGCAGGAGCGGCTCGACCGGATCGTGCGCGAGATCGCCTCCAACATGGTCGCCGAAGTCTGCTCGCTCTACGTGCTGCGCGCCGATTCGATCCTCGAACTCTACGCCACCGAGGGCCTGAACCCCGGGTCGGTCCATCTGGCGCAGCTCAAGCTCGGCCAGGGGCTCGTCGGCACGATCGCGGCCAGCGCGCGGGCGCTCAATCTGTCCGATGCGCAAAGGCACCCCGCCTTCGCCTATCTCCCGGAAACGGGCGAAGAAATCTACAATTCCTTCCTCGGTGTTCCGGTCCTGAGGGCCGGGCGCACGCTCGGCGTGCTGGTCGTGCAGAACCGCACCATGCGGCAATATCGCGACGACGAGGTCGAGGCGCTGGAAACCATCGCCATGGTGATCGCCGAGATGATCGCGACCGGCGATCTCGCCCGGCTGACGCGGCCCGGCCTCGAACTCGACCTGTCGCGCCCGGTGAGCTTTGCCGGCCTGCCGCTCAATGACGGCGTCGGGCTCGGCCATGTCGTGCTGCACGAGCCGCGCATCGTCGTCACCAACCTCTTCAACGAGGACACGGACACCGAACTGGAGCGGCTTGGCGAGGCGCTCGGCTCGCTGAGGCTGTCCATCGACGACATGCTGTCGCGCCGCGACGTCGCCTTCGAGGGCGAGCACCGCGAGGTGCTGGAAGCCTACCGCATGTTCGCCAACGACCGCGGCTGGATCCGGCGGCTGGAAGAGGCCGTGCGCAACGGCCTGACCGCCGAGGCGGCGGTGGAGAAGGTGCAGTCCGACATGCGCGCGCGCATGCTGCACATGACCGACCCCTATCTGCGCGAGCGGATGAGCGATTTCGACGATCTTGCCAACCGGCTGCTTCGCCAGTTGATGGGGCGCGGGCCGGAGGCGCTGGCGGCACTGATGAACCGCGACGCCATCGTCGTCGCGCGCCAGATGGGCGCGGCCGAGTTGCTCGACTATCCGCGCGACAAGCTGCGCGGGCTGGTGCTCGAAGAGGGCGCGGTGACGAGCCACGTGGTGATCGTCGCGCGCGCCATGGGCATTCCCGTCACCGGCCAGATGAAGGGCGTCGTCTCGATGTCCGAGAATGGCGACGCCATTATCGTCGACGGCGAGGAGGGGCGGGTTCATTTGCGCCCGCAATCCGACGTCGAGGCGGCCTATGCCGAGAAGGTGCGCTTCCGCGCCCGCCGGCAGGAGCTCTATCGCGAACTGCGCGACAAGCCGTCGGAGACGAAGGACGGCATCCATATCGACCTGATGATGAATGCGGGGCTGGCCGTCGACCTGCCGCAGCTCACCGAGGCGGGCGCGGCCGGGATCGGGCTCTTCCGCACCGAACTCCAGTTCATGGTGGCGGCGACCTTCCCGCGCGCCGAGGCGCAGGAGCGGCTCTACCGCGACGTGCTCGAAGCGGCCGGCCGGAAGCCGGTGACCTTCCGGACCATCGACATCGGCGGCGACAAGGTGCTGCCCTACTTCAAGGGCGCGGGGCAGGAAGAAAATCCGGCGCTCGGCTGGCGCGCGATCCGCCTGACGCTCGACCGGCCGGGGCTGCTGCGCACCCAGATCCGGGCGCTGCTCAAGGCGGCCGGCGGGCGGGAACTGCGCGTCATGTTGCCGATGGTGACGGAGCTTTCCGAGATCGACGCGGCGCGCGACATCTTCGACCGCGAAGTCCGCCATCTCGCCCGCTTCGGCCATCATCTGCCGACGAGCTTCAAGCTCGGCGCGATGCTGGAAGTGCCTTCGCTTCTCTGGCAGCTCGACGAGTTGATGGAGAAGGTGGATTTCGTCTCGGTCGGGTCGAACGATCTTTTCCAGTTCGTCACCGCCTCCGATCGCGGCAACACGCTCCTGGCCGACCGGTTCACGCCGCTTTCGGTGCCGTTCCTGCGGCTCCTGCGCCAGGTGGCGCGGGCGGGCGTGGCGCATGGGACGCCGGTGACGCTTTGCGGCGAGATGGCCGGACGGCCGCTGCCGGCGATGGCGCTGCTGGGCGTCGGGTTCCGCTCAATCTCGATGTCGCCGGCGGCGATCGGCCCGGTCAAGGCGATGTTGCGCGACCTGCCGCTCGGCACGCTGACTCGGGTGCTCGACGACGCCCTCGACACGACGGCCAAACATGCCGATATACGCGCGCTGCTCTCCGGTTTTGCCGACCAGCACGGCGTCTCACTTTAGGAACTCCACAGAATGATCGAACTGCCGCGCGACCGGATGGACCAGGTCATCAAGCGCTTCGAGATGCTCGAGGCGCAGATGGCGGCCGGGCCCGAGGCGGACGCCTATGTGAAGCTCGCCTCCGAATATTCCGAACTGCAGGACATCGTCGGCAAAGTGCGCGAATTGCTGGCGGCGGAGGGCGAACTTGCCGACCTCGAGGTGATGCTGGCCGACCGCTCGCTCGACAAGGAGATGCGCCAGCTTGCCGAGGCCGACCGGCCGGCGGTGGAGGAACGAGTCGAGGCGCTGCAGCAGGAAATCCAGATCCTGATGCTGCCGAAGGATTCGGCCGACGAGAAGAACGCCATCCTCGAAATCCGCGCCGGCACCGGCGGCGACGAGGCGGCGCTTTTCGCCGGCGACCTCTTCCGCATGTATGAGCGCTATGCGGCGGCGCAGGGCTGGAAGATCGAACTGATCTCGGCCAGCGAGGGCGAGGTCGGCGGCTACAAGGAAATCATCGCGACGGTTTCCGGCAAAGGCGTTTTTGCCAAGCTGAAATTCGAGTCGGGCGTCCACCGGGTGCAGCGCGTGCCCGAGACGGAGGGCGGCGGGCGTATCCACACGTCGGCGGCGACCGTCGCCGTGCTGCCGGAAGCTGAGGAAGTCGACATCGACATCCGCGCCGAGGACATCCGCATCGACACGATGCGCGCCTCGGGCGCAGGCGGACAGCATGTGAACACGACGGATTCGGCCGTGCGCATCACCCATCTGCCGACCGGCATCATGGTGGTCTCGGCGGAAAAGTCGCAGCACCAGAACCGCGCCAAGGCGATGCAGATCCTGCGTGCGCGGCTCTACGACATCGAGCGCACGCGGCTCGCCGACGAGCGCTCGGAATCGCGGCGCACCCAGGTCGGCTCGGGCGACCGCTCGGAGCGCATCCGCACCTACAATTTCCCGCAGGGGCGGCTGACCGACCACCGCATCAATTTGACGCTCTACAAGCTCGACCGCGTGATGCAGGGCGAACTCGACGAGGTGATCGACGCGCTGATCTCGGACCACCAGTCGAAGCTTCTCGCCGACATGGGCACACATGGCTGAGCCGGTCGAACTCGGCGAGACGATGCGGCGGGCGAAGAGGCGCCTCGAAGACGCCGGCATCGACAGCGCCGAGATCGACGCGCGGCTGATCGTCGAGCATGTGACGGGCACGACGCGGCTCGACCTGATCGCCCGGCCGGACCAGCTCGTCGCCGGGCCGCATGTCGAGGCGATCGAGGCGGCGCTCACGCGGCGGGCAGCGCGCGAGCCGGTGCACCGCATCCTTGGGACGCGCGAATTCTACGGCCTGCCGATGCGGATTTCGGCCGGGACGCTGGAGCCTCGCCCGGACACGGAAGTGCTGGTCGATGCGGTGCTGGCGGTGGCTCGGAAGGGGCCGCTGCGCATCCTCGATCTCGGCACCGGGACGGGTGCGATCCTGATCGCGCTCCTGGCCGAGCTTCCGCAGGCGAGCGGCGTCGCGGTCGATATTTCGGACGATGCCCTTGAAACGGCGGCCGCAAATGCCGACCTGAACGGTGTCGCGGAGCGGTTCAGGACGTTGAAATCGGACTGGTTCGGGGATGTCGCGGGCGAATTCGACGTGATCGTCTCAAATCCGCCCTATATCGCGACCAGGGATATCGCCGATCTCGACATGGATGTGCGCGGGTTCGACCCGCAAAGGGCGCTCGATGGCGGCGCGGACGGGCTCGACTGCTACCGGGCCATCGCGACAGGCGCCGGCGCGCACCTTGCCGCCAAGGGATGGATCGGCGTCGAGATCGGACATGACCAGAAGGACGTGGTCACCGCGATTTTCGACCAGGCCGGCTTCGATCGGCACGAGGCGCGCAAAGATCTGGGCGGCAATGACCGCGTTCTGATCTTCAAGCGGCGCGATTGACCCCGGATGATCGGGGGAAGCCATGCAAAAAGGACTTGGCAAGACAAATCAATCCCGCTAGGTTTTGACTACCGGATGTGACGAAGCAGGCAGTGCTGTCATCGATTCGGTTCCCGTGACACAAACTGCCTTCTGCGTATGAGACGCCTTTGCTTCGCGCGGGGAATGTCCGGGCGTGACGCGAAACCGAAAAGCGGGACAAGTGGCGATAGCGCTTCGAGCGGCTGATCGCCGGAGCGATATTGCGGAACGGGCAAGCCCGGGCGCCGCATGGATATTCCTTACCAAGATGAAGAGAAACTGATGAGGCCACAGCAGAACAGGCGCATGCGCGGACGCGGCAACAACAACAATAATAACAGCAATAACAACAACAATAATAACAATAACCGCAAGGGCCCGAACCCGCTCACCCGCAGCTATGAGAGCAACGGTCCGGACGTCAAGATCCGCGGCACCGCGCAGCAGATCGCCGAAAAATACACGACGCTCGCGCGGGATGCGCAGAGCTCGGGCGATCGCGTGATGGCGGAGAACTATCTCCAGCACGCCGAGCACTACAACCGCATCATCGCTACCGCGCTTGCGCAGCAGGCCGCGACGCAGCAGCAGCAGCGCGACACGCGCGATGATGACGATGAGGACGGCGACGACAACGATGCCGGCTTCGACGGCAACAGCAACAACAATCAAGGCCAGGGCCAGCGCGGCGACCAGAACCAGCAGCCGCGCGGCGACCGCCAGAATCGCGACAATCGCGACCGGGACAATCGCGGCAACCGCGAAAACCGCGAGGAGCCGGCAGCGGCATCCGACGGCAGCGGCCCGCAGCCGGTGATCGAGGGCGTTCCGGCCGAGGTCGCGCTCAACCAGGATGACGCGCAGGGTGAGAGCCGCCGGCAGCGGGCGCCCCGCCGCGAACGCGCGCCGCGCCCCGAGCAGGCCACCGGCGAAGTTGCCGTGCCAGCCGTAGCGTCGAGCCCGGCCGAGCTGGCCGCGAGCGTGCAAAGCGCGGAAGCGGCGGACGACACCGGCGAGCGCAAGCCGCGCCGCACGCGCCGTCCGCGCCTGAAGGCGGACGAGGGCGAAGGCGCTGCCGAGAAGTCCGACGATGTCGGCGAGGCGGCGGCCTGATCTGGCCGGCGATGAAAATTCGGGAAGGGCGGTGGTCATCCACCGCCCTTTTTTGTTGTCGCGTGGCATGCGGATTCACTTGAGCGCGTCCGCCGGTCTTCCCATATTGCGATCAACGGGGCCTGCCGGAACGACGGGGGCCCGTCACCACAATCTGAACCGGCGCTGCGTGCCAGGCCGGGGACGGAACGGAGACAGGAAGACATGAATATCGAGAAGTATTCCGAGCGGGTCCGCGGCTTCATCCAGTCCGCGCAGACCATGGCGCTGTCGCGCAATCACCAGCAGTTCACGCCCGAGCATCTGCTCAAGGTCCTGGTCGACGACGAGGAAGGCCTCGCCGCCTCGCTGATCGAGCGGGCCGGCGGGCGCGTGCGCGACGTGCGGCTCGGCGTCGAGACGGCGCTGGAGGCGATGCCGAAGGTCGAGGGCGGCAATGGCCAGCTCTATCTCGCGCAGCCGCTCGCCAAGGTGTTCACCACCGCCGAGGACGTGGCGAAGAAGGCGGGCGATTCGTTCGTCACCGTCGAGCGGCTCCTGACGGCGATGGCGATGGAGAAGTCGGCGAAGACGGCCGACATCCTCGCCAAGGCCGGGGTGACACCGGTCGCGCTGAACCAGGTCATCAACGACATTCGCAAGGGCCGCACGGCGGATTCGGCCTCGGCCGAGCAGGCCTATGACGCGCTGAAGAAATATGCGCGCGACCTGACCGCCGATGCGCGGGCGGGCAAGCTCGATCCGGTGATCGGCCGCGACGACGAAATCCGCCGCACGATCCAGGTCCTGTCCCGGCGCACCAAGAACAATCCGGTGTTGATCGGCGAGCCCGGCGTCGGCAAGACGGCGATCGCCGAGGGGCTGGCGCTGCGCATCGTCAATGGCGACGTGCCGGAAAGTCTCAAGGACAAGCAGTTGATGGCGCTCGACATGGGCTCGCTCATTGCTGGCGCGAAGTATCGCGGCGAGTTCGAGGAGCGGCTGAAGGCCGTTCTGTCGGAGGTCCAGTCGGCCGCCGGCGGCATCATTCTCTTCATCGACGAGATGCACACGCTGGTCGGCGCGGGCAAGGCGGACGGCGCGATGGATGCGTCGAACCTCCTGAAGCCGGCCCTGGCGCGCGGCGAACTTCACTGCGTCGGCGCGACGACGCTCGACGAATACCGCAAGCATGTCGAGAAGGACGCCGCGCTCGCCCGCCGTTTCCAGCCGGTCTTCGTCGAGGAGCCCACGGTCGAGGACACGATCTCGATCCTGCGCGGGCTGAAGGAAAAGTACGAGCAGCACCACAAGGTGCGGATCTCGGACTCGGCGCTCGTCTCGGCGGCGATGCTGTCGAACCGCTACATCACCGACCGCTTCCTGCCGGACAAGGCCATCGACCTGGTGGACGAGGCCGCGTCGCGGCTGCGCATGCAGGTCGATTCCAAGCCGGAAGAGCTCGACGAGGTCGACCGGCGCATCATGCAGCTCAAGATCGAGCGGGAAGCTCTGAAGACGGAGCCGGACGTCGCCTCGAAGGATCGCCTCGCGCGGCTGGAAAAGGAACTCGCCGACCTCGAAGAGGAATCGGCCCGGGTGACGAGTCTGTGGGCGGCCGAGAAGGAAAAGCTCGGCCTTGCGGCGGACCTCAAGGGCCAGCTCGACGAGGCGCGCAACGAACTTGCCATCGCGCAGCGCAAGGGCGAGTTCCAGCGCGCGGGCGAGCTTGCCTATGGCCGCATTCCCGAACTCGAAAAGAAGCTTGCCGAGGCCGAAAGCCAGGACAATGCAGGATCGATGGTCGAGGAGACCGTCGCGCCCGACCATGTCGCGCAGGTGGTTTCTCGCTGGACGGGCATTCCGGTCGACAAGATGCTGGAAGGCCAGCGCGAGAAGCTGCTGCGCATGGAGGACGAGATCGGCAAGCGCGTCGTCGGCCAGGGCGAGGCCGTGCAGGCCGTGTCGAAGGCGGTTCGCCGCGCCCGCGCCGGTCTGCAGGATCCCAACCGGCCGATCGGCTCGTTCATCTTCCTTGGCCCCACCGGCGTCGGCAAGACCGAACTGACCAAGGCGCTCGCGAACTTCCTCTTCGACGACGAGAGCGCGATGGTGCGCATCGACATGTCGGAATACATGGAGAAGCACTCCGTCTCGCGCCTGATCGGCGCGCCTCCCGGCTATGTCGGCTATGACGAGGGCGGGGCGCTGACGGAAGCCGTGCGCCGCCGGCCCTACCAGGTCGTGCTGTTCGACGAGATCGAGAAGGCGCATCCCGACGTCTTCAACGTGCTCCTGCAGGTGCTCGACGACGGGCGGCTGACCGACGGTCAGGGCCGCACCGTCGACTTCCGCAACACGCTGATCATCATGACGTCCAATCTCGGCGCCGAATATCTGGTCGCGCTCGGCGAGGACCAGGATGCCGACGCCGCGCGCGACGAGGTGATGGCGGTGGTGAAGGCCTCGTTCCGGCCGGAATTCCTCAACCGCGTCGACGAAGTGATCCTGTTCCACCGGCTGCGCCGCGCCGACATGGGCAAGATCGTGTCGATCCAGCTCGACCGGCTGGAGCGGCTCCTCACCGACCGCAAGATCACGCTTTCGCTCGACCAGGATGCGATCGACTGGCTGGCGGAGAAGGGCTACGACCCCGCTTATGGCGCGCGGCCGCTGAAGCGGGTGATGCAGAAGGAGCTTCAGGACCCCCTCGCCGAGCGCATCCTGCTGGGCGAAATCCTCGACGGGGCGAGTGTCAAGGTCACGTCCGGATCGGACAGGCTGAACTTCCGCACGACCGGACAGGGCGTCGCCGTCGGCGAAGCGGCCTAATGCTCGGCATCCGGCTGGCTTGTGCCGCAATTGCGGCCCGGGCCGGCCATTTTCATGTCCCGTTCATTCTTCATGAACCATAGTCCGGCCTCTCGCCGCGAGGCGGTGATCAAGTTTGATCACCGCTTGCAACCGTAATGCATCTGGTTGGTTTGATAGAAATGATCGCACGACCGTTTTCCCTCACCCTTCTCGGCATGCTCCTTTCGGCCGGCACCGCAGGCGCCGTCATCTCCGTTGCCGAGCCGCCCGAACGGCGCGTCGATGCGCGCGCAGGGGTTCAGGTCGCCCAGCGCGAGGTCGACGTCTATTACGACCAGTTCGGCCGCGAGGTGCTCGTCGATCCCTATACGGGCGAGGTGATCGCCATCGTCGGCGAGGGCGCGGGTGCGGTCGAGCGCGAGCGTTTCATCGAGCCCGATCCGTGGGGCGGCGACTATGTGGAACCCGAGCGCTACGACCCTTACGAGGACGACCAGCGCCTGCGCCGCGAGCAGCGGCTGCGCGAACTCGGCCGCTATCCCGGCGGACGCTCCGATGGTTTCCCCGAATTCCGCGAGCCGCCGCAGATCCCCGCGCCGCCGCAGCAGCCGCAGATGGTCGCGCCGCAACCCCAGCCGAGCACGCCGCAGCTCGCCGCGCCACAGCCGCAGCCGAGCACGCCGCAACTGGCAGCCCCGCAGCCCCAGCCATCGATCCAGGGCGGCGTCGAGCGCCAGCCCCTCGGCGGCGAGGCGACGGCCAGTGTTTCCGGCGAAGAGCCTGCAGGTCTCACCCAACCGGGCACCGTGATCGAGATCGATCCGGGCACGCAGCCACCGTCGATCTCGACCCCGCGGGCTTCGCTTGCCGGGGCCAGCGAGGACGTCGCCAAGATCCAGATCATCCTGTCGCGCATCGGCGCCTCGCCGGGCGTGATCGACGGGCGCATGGGCGACAACGTCAACAAGGCGATCGCCACCTATCAGGAACTGCGCGGCGAAGCGCTGCGCACCTACGACACGCAGTCGATCGAAGCCGTGCTGCAGGATACCGGCGGCGACGCCTTCGTCGAATACGAGATCACGCCCGTCGATGCGGCAGGGCCGTTCATCGCGTCGGTGCCGGAGGACTACAGCGAGAAGGCGCAGCTCGACACGCTGGGCTACACCTCGGTCACCGAAAAGCTCGCCGAACGCTTCCACATGGACGAGAACTATCTGCGCGCGCTCAATCCGGGCGTCAATTTCGAGCGACCGGGCACGCGCATCCGCGTCGCCAACGTGCCGCGCCCGAAGCGCGAGCCCGTTGCGCGGATCGTCGCCGACAAGAGCGCCAAGCAGGTGCGGGCGTTCGATGCCAGCGGCAGGCTCGTGGTCGCCTATCCGGCGACGATCGGCTCGGAATCGACGCCGTCACCGACCGGCTCGCACACGGTGGAGCGGATCGCGCTCGATCCGGAATACACCTACAATCCGAAGATCAACTTCAAGCAGGGCGACAACGACAAGGTCCTGACCATCCCGCCCGGCCCGAACGGTCCCGTCGGCTCGGTCTGGATCGCGCTGTCGAAGCCGACCTACGGCATCCACGGCACGCCGGAACCGTCGAAGATCGGCAAGACCTATTCGAATGGCTGCATCCGCCTGACCAACTGGGACGCACAGGAACTCGCCAAGCTCGTCTCGAAGGGCGTGACGGTCGAATTCCAGGAATAGGCGTTCGGGCTACCGGAACGAAAAAGGGCTGCTTTCGTGGGCGGCCCTTTTTCTTGCGCCTCAGTTGGTCGCGGCCATGCGCAGCGGCGGCACCGGATCGCCGTTCAGGAGTGCGTCGATGCGCTCGCGCTCGTAGTTGAACGCTTCCAGTTCCTCGCCTTCGAGCGAACGGTTCTGCGGCAGGCGCACCCGCATCGGGTCGACCTTGGTGCCGTTGACGATCAGCTCATAGTGGAGATGGTTGCCGGTCGACAGGCCCGTCGAGCCGACATAGCCGATGACCTGGCCCTGGCGCACGCGCGCGCCGGGACGAACGCCATCGGCGATGGCGTGCTGGTGGCTGTAGGACGAGACGTAGCCATTGGCGTGGCGGATGATCGTCTGGCGGCCATAGCCGCCGGTCCAGCCGGCTTCCTCGACCGTGCCGTTGCCCGAGGCGATGATCGGCGTGCCGCGCGGCGCGGCCCAGTCGACGCCGGTATGCGCGCGGACATAGCCGAGGATCGGGTGGCGGCGGCCGCCGAAACCGGAGGTGAAGCGCCCGTTGGGGACCGGATTGCGCAGCAGGAACTGGCGCGCCGAGCGGCCCTCCTGGTCGAAATAATCCAGCGTGCCGTCTTCCATCTGGAATCGATAGAAGTTGCGCGTCGTCGCGCCGAAGGAGGCGCTGACATAGAGAAGTTCCGAATCGCCGGTCGCGTTGTCGTCGGCATCGGGATTGGAGAAGAACAGCTCGATGCGGTCGGTGGGCCCGAGCCGCGCCTGGTAGTCGACCTCGGCGGCGAGGAGCCGGATGAGCTGCCGCGTCATGTCGCGGTTCAGCCCATAGGAATAGGCGGCGCGGTAGATGCCGTCATAGACGGTGGGCAGATTGCCCGCCGAGCCGACGACGGGGATCGAGCCCTGCATGGCGATCGAGATCGCCGGGTTCGGCTCCGGCTCGTCGCCGGGCACGAACTGGCCGCGGTCGTCGATCGCGACCGTCGCGCGGTGGGAGGCCTCCTGATAGAGGCTCGCGCGCATGATGCGTGCACGCTCGCCGCTGATCTCGAGGCCGATGCGCAGCACCGAACCGGCGGGCAGCGTCTCGCTGTCGACCATCTTGGCGACCGCCTCGGCCATCGCCGCGGATGGCGGATCGTCGTAGCCGGCCTCGGCGAGAAGCTCAGCGATCGGCTCCTCGCTGCGCGCGACCACCATGTCCTCGGCGAATTCGGGCGTCGGTTCGGCGGCCGAATCGCGCGGGGCGATCGAGACGTTCTCGGGCACGACACGGATGCCGTAATTGCCGAGCGCGGTGCCGGCGAGGCCGTCGCCGAAGCGCTGCGGGTCGACATAATGAAGCGCGGCGACCTGGATGTCGCCGTCGGTCAGGATCGCGCCGGTGTTGCGCACGACGGCCTCCACCTCCTCGGCCGACAATTCGCTGCGCGTGTCGAACGTCGCCGAATCGAGCGGGAAGGCGGTGGTGCGCAGGCTGACTTCGCTCTCGACCTTGGCGCCGTAGATCTGGCCCATCGCGACGGTCGGCGCAGGCGGCGCCTCCTCGGCGAAGACTTCCAGCGGATCGAAGGCGGGATAGTCGCGGTCGGTCGTGTGGCCGGCGGCCAGCGCCATGTCGACATGGACGAACGGGACGGTGCGCACGATGTCGACGTCGTCCTCGCGCTGAAGCGTCGAGATTTCCATGCGCTGGCGATCCGACGTGCTCGCCAGGATGCGCGCGGCGACGAGGCGGCCGGTCTTGGTGGCTTCGCCGGAGGCGGCGGCCGAGACGTCGCCGGGCGGCGGGGTGGCGGCCTGCGAGGCGCGCAGCACGACATTGCCCGCGTCGAGCGCGGCGAACAGCGCGACGCCCATCAGGATGCTCGAGGTGATGCCGGTCAGGAAGGTGCCGGACAGCCAGCGCGCGGAGATCTCGCGGCGGTCCGGCGGGCCGCTGCGGCCGGCGCCGTTGAGCGGCGGCTCGTCCCCCAGTTCCCGTGCGGCCAGATCGAAATCGTTCATGCCATCTCTTCATGGGGCGCGCCGATTCGTCGAATTGGCGGCCGATGTGCAGTCCGTGACGGACAATTGCCCGCCGGAACCGGCGAAGTCAACGAAAGGGCCGGAACGGGCGCGGCCCATCCACGGCTTCCCGCCCCGTGCGGGTCCAATGGGGCCCTAGTTAGGCACGCGCGCGTAGGGGAGGGCGTTCGCGCAAATCTTCCGTGGGGCGTTCCGTTGGGTGACACAAAACTTTCGCAAAAACTTTGAATTGGTCGTTGACAGTTTTGGGGAGTGGGGACTATAACCCGCTCAACAACGACAGCGGCGACGCTGCTGGCGACGAGGAGGTTTTCCTCTGAGTTTCGCGAAAGTTGGTTGACACAACGAAGTATCGCTCTTATGTGAGCGCTGACTTTGAGGTCTTGAGGCGCAAGCGGATGGGCCGGGACGTTTTGCCGGTTGGGCGAATGTCTGTTCTTTGACAATTGCATATTGAGAAGAAAGAGAAACGTGGGCGGCGAAGTGCTCGCGGGACTTGAAGCCCGAAAGGGATGAGAGTTCCGAACGAGACTTTGGCGGACACGTTTTGTCTAGA
>JACVCH010000012.1 GCA_016742175.1 Rhizobiaceae bacterium | reverse complement strand
ATGCACTATGATCTCGGATACATCGACCTGGAACAGAGGACCTTGCAGACCATCGACAACCCGTTCGGCACGAGGTTGTCACCCATGTCTTAGGTACAAACTGTTACCCATGTCTCCGGGTCGTACACATGAATTATGGCGCGCCCGAAAGGATTCGAACCTCTGACCCCTAGATTCGTAGATTTCCGCAAACCCACCATTTGCGCGGTTTTTGACCTCAAATAGGGGCGTTTTTCCACATTTTACCAAGAAATTTTGTGAAATTCTTTAGCGACCATTGCGTCCTGCGATATTCGCGTCACCACCTGTAAAGCATCATTGGCGTTCGATTTGAATCCGAATTACTACTGAAAAGATAGCATCGATCGACAATATACATTAATTGAAGCGACGGAAAAACTAAAACCCGTCATTATGTTAGAAAACAATTAGTGTAATTGTTAAATTAAATAGCCGACGTAACTATAGTCAAAGCGACTATTGCAGAAAATATGATATCGCATAATGCGATATTTGACGTAAAGATAATGTTGACAAAATATGAATTTAAAAAACGGCGATATCGATGATAATGAGGAATGAAAAGCAATGGAAAAAATATACAAATTATCAAAGTCCGCACGCGAAATAAAATATACCTGTATTACCGGGTATCTTTTTATGCGGGCAATAGGAGAATGCAAGGCTTATCCCGTTCGCTCCGGTACCACTACATGTGGTGCATCATTGATGAGGTAGCGGCCGCTGCGCTGATCATGCATGCAGCGATTCCAAGGGTCCCGTCTGCAAGGTTGAGACGGCATTGGTCCTTGTTCACCGATTTCGATCCTCCCCGCACGAAAACGGGGGCGCGCCTTCACTATCCCATGCCCCAGGCGGCAACCAGAAGGATGCGGACTGGGTGAGCAGGGTGTGGTCGGCGAAGCGGCGGCGGCTCATGAGGACACTTCCTCAATAGGCGCGCCATCGCCACGCATCTGCGACGAGGCGTCGGGAAAACGCGATTAGGCCGCTTGGAACGGTGCGACCACGAACGCCGATCGCTCTTTGGCCAGCACGGGCCGCCGCGGCTTCTTCCGGCGATAGCGCCTCGGCTCCGGCGGGTAGTCCGGATCAAGCAAGAGCTTGGCGTACTGCATCGGCACGTTCGCCAGCCGCGCGCGCTTGAAGGCGTCCTCCCGGGCGGCTTCGTCCCGCTCCCCGCGCACGGCGTCCTTTAGGTCGCGGAAGACGGGTTCGCGCTCGGTGATGTCCCAATAGGTGGCGGCCCCGACCTTCGAGCCGATCCGCAGCAGGCTGTCGAAGGACGAACGGTAGCTGCGGCGGCGGTTGAAGCGGAAAACGAACTCCTGGAGGTAGATGTCGGCGTGCTTCTTGCGCAAGCCGTGGTACACGCCCAGCGCCCACCGCTTCATGAGCGAGAACAGGCGGTGGATGTGCTTCAGGACGATATGGGCGGGCACCGTTTTGGGCAGCACTTTCGGCTGGTGAAGCCAAGGCATGCCCTTGTAGGCCGTATGTCCGTCGGTCACGACGACGCTGCCGTCCTCGATGACGCGATTCAGGAACAGGAACAGGTCGTCGCGCGCCCGGGAGGAGATGACGTTGAGCCTCACCCGCCCCATGATGCCGTCTTCAAGACACTCGACCGCGCCTGCGACCATGATCTTGTCGGCGTCGGGAACGCCTTGGAAGCGCTCGACCAGGTTGGCCTTGCGACGGAACGGCATCTCGCTCTCGTCGACTTGGACGGTGACGTCCCAGCCTCCGAGCTTCTCCCGTTCCGGATCGACCATGGCGCGCCTGAGCTTGTGCAGCAGCAGCCACGCGGTCTTGTAGGACCGGATTCCGAGCTTGCCCTGGAGCTGAAGCGCCGAGATGCCGTTTGAATGCGTGGCGACCAGATGGGCGGCCAGGAACCAGGTCCGGAGCGGCAGGTGGGTTCCGTGCATCACGGTGCCGGAGATGACGGAAACCTGCTTCCGGCAGGGCTCGAGTTCGCCGTCCTTGGTCGCCTTCTCTCCGCCGCACTCCCAGACCCAGGGCTTCGACCTGAGCTTCCACCCGCGGCGGCCGCCGCAGTGCGGACACACGAAGCCGTCCGGCCACCGCTTCTTGGCCAGGTAGGCTGCGCACGTCCAGTCGTCGGGGAAGGTCGTCGCGAACTCCTCGAGCGACGGCGGGCGGTCGTGTTTCCAGCGTCTCACCATCCCCCGCCGGCTAGCACGGCGACAGGGGAGGCCGCCACTTCAACCCCTAGATATGGTTAAACCGGAGCGAAGGGGATAAGCCTTGAGAATGCGCCGTCATTTCAAAACAAAAGTCGAAGCCGAGAAGTTCATAAAGCTGGTCAATAATAAAAACGTCCCACGTGACGCCTTGTATGCAGACATAAAATCGAGGGCGGGTGATATTCGTTTGGAGATGGCTTCACGCCTGTTTATCGAGGCAAGTAAAATCGGTCGAGATGGGGAGTTTCCGTTAGAGAGATATACGATTTCAGGATATGAGCCTCAACTTCGGCTGCATATATTACTAATATTGGCGAGAAAGTATCTCGGTGCGATAACCCCTCTGACCATACGCGAATTTCGCGATGACATGATGAAATCAGGTGCGTCGAGGATCACAACCAGAAATGCAATACGGCTGCTGTCCAATATATTTAGCTATATGCATTTGATCGGGCGGATGGTATCCAATCCAGCTGCGAAGGTGAAAGTGATCACGGCTTCGCATCGCGCGCGAGCGGGAGCTGTAAGCCTCGACGAAATTCCGACATTCGAGCAGATGCAGCGTCTGTTTTCGGAACTGCTCACATTGAAGAATGCTCCGGATGAATTGGGCGCGCGGTGGTCTCGCGGCGTGCCCCTAATCTTACTGGCCTCACTGTGTGGCCTAAGAAACAGCGAGATCCGTGGCTTGCCACGCGAAGCCTTCGATCGAGTTAAGTTGACTATTCACGTGTATCAGCGATGTGACCGGGGTGGGACTGTCGGTCTGCCAAAGTCAGCTGCTGGGCACCGTTTAGTGCCGGTGCCGAAACGAGTTGCCTCAATGCTCGATGATCTCTTGGCGAGCCACGATCACGGCTTGGTTTTCTGCACAAAGAACGGACGCCCGCTGTCGCACTCTAACATCAATCGCGACTACTGGTTTCCCTCGCTTCGAGAAGCCGGTATCGAAGAGCGTTGGGGAATTCACAGGCTTCGGCACTTCTACGCCTCGCTTCTCTTCGACGAAGGCTTGCCGTTGCCGACAATCAGCAGACTGCTGGGGCATTCAAACGCCTCTTTCACATTGCGGACATACATTCATCTGTTTGAGCGAGCCAGAAGCGGCGACAACCTAAACCGGGCACGCCGTATTATTGATGATACCCTGCTTACTGTGGGCAGTGCGGAAAACTAAGGTCAGTCGTGGGATGGCATGAGGCTGTCTTACCTAGGTTTGGTAGCTCAAAGGTGCTTGTCCTATCGGTCATGCTGATCCATCCGATTCTCGTTTCTCAGGTCCGGACATAGCAAAAAGCATTCGACCCCATTGATCCCAAGGTCGTGTAAAGGCGCTGGGGTCCTTGCGCGGCCGCTTTTCCCATGCGGCGTGCCTTTCGCTTTCGAAGCTGGGTAGGTCTAGTTGTATTGTGACGCTGGATTTCTGAAGGGCTGGACAAGGCACCAGACCTTCTTGAAGGCATCACCTACTTCACGCCCCACGATATCCGGAGAACCTTCGCCATCGTCTGCGCCGACCTGGCAGTGCGTGGCGACGCGATATCCGCTGTTCTCGACCATGCAGATGTTTCGACCGGGCAGGCACCGATGGTCGCGGCAGACATCACTCGCATCGCATATGATTACTCGCAGCGCCTTGAATTGAAGCGGATGGCGATCGAGGCATGGGCGGACGCCCTCTTTGTCGCCTGTGATGCTGAATGGGCGTCGCACCAGCCACGGCGTTCGATCTTCCAAAGGATTCCGCCTCCCCGCCGGGAGGTAGCCGACCAGAGCATGATGCCGCGACTGGGCATTGGTCAACCTTGGTATCGCACGCTGGAACGCTGGCCGCATCTCGCCGCACAGGACTCGGGCTAGCACCCATCCCTCGTTCGTACGATGAACAAGACTCAGATGAGGGTTCCGAACCGTTCCCGTGATGTCGCGCTGAGGTGTGGGCCTCGGAAAAGTCCACTTGACTTTCGTCGCGCGGCGCGAGTAACTCAGCAACGCTACAGGTTTCAGCGTGGATGTTCCACGACTGTGTCACCCCTGAGCGAATGGAGAAAGTAATGAACGTGACCTCTTCTGAGGGTTCCGTAACCCTCAACTATTCAATTATCCGCAACGTGACCTCTGCCGAGGAAGATGCCTACGGCTCGAAGGCATTCATAGCGGTAATCCCCATCGCTGAAGTTCTGAAGCTCGACACGCGCGGCAATGTCCGCGATTACATTCCCGACTACAATGGGAATAAGAGGAACACGACGCACAAGGAAATCGAAGCTACGCTCCGGGAAGAGAGCGAGCGGTTTATCCAGCGTCATTCCGGCATCACCATCAAGGCGACAAACATCAAGGTCACCGACGACAAGCGTCAGGCGGTTCTGCGTGAGGCGTCCATCATTGACGGTGCTCAGACCCGTGGCGAGATCAAGCGCTTTCTGGCCCTCTGTGAGAAGGACGGCACCCCGCCTCCGGACATCCATGTTCGTGCAGAAATCCTCGTCGACGACGATGAAGAAAAGCTAACCCTTGCCGCGATTGCTCGCAACACGTCGACAAACGTTTCCTACCTGTCTATCGCAGGCGCCAAGCGCTATTATGATGAACTCGATGAGCACTTTCGTGCTCACTACCCTGATCTGAAGCTGAAGAAGTCGGAAACCGACACTGGGGACGACTACATCGAGACTGAAAAGCTCCTGCAGACTCTTCACTGTCTGATGCCGAAGGACCTCATCCCCGAGGGAAAGCAGTGGGCCAATTATCGGGTGCAAGCGTACTATCAGAAAGCAACAGTGGCGGCCAATTTCTCCCGCGATATTCTCGCGGCCCGCGATCCGAGCCATAAGGATCATGAAGGGGCGAAGGCACGCTACAAGTTCTATCTCGACATGGCAGGCCCCGCTTGGGCGCTTCGGGAAAAGCTTGGCACCGCGACTTACTTCGAGGGGCTTCGTCTTTACGAGGGGCGCGGGGCCGTCGAGCGCGATGTTAACGGAAAGATCGTCGCGGTTGCAGATTCGATCATCTTCCCCATACTGAGCACGCTTTCCTACTTCGTCCGATACAACGAGAAGAAGCAGCGGTGGATGGTCGTAAACGTTCCTGACGCCCTTATCCGCCTGCTGGCGTCAAGCGCCGCAAAGCTAAGTCGCGGCTACCAGAAGCTGATGCTCATGGGGCGCGATCGAGGGGCATACGAGCAACTGGACAACGTGCTCGATTCCATGATCGAGGCTCAGCGCATGAACATCGTGTTCGAGTGATTAAGCGGAGGGCCCGGCGTTGCGCAGGGCCCTTCACGCCATCGTTTCTCTTGGCGATGGTTCGGCTGGGTAGTTCTCCATTTTCCTGAGCAGCCCGGCAATCCAGCGAACACTACCTTCATCAGGACATTCCTCAGCCTCGTTCACCAGCGCGTCAGCCGCCGCTTGCGATCGCCAGGAAGCACTACAGAATCCTCGGAGCTTCCTGGCCGGACGTGCACCGCTATCCTTCCGATTTCTGAAAGCTGTGTCCCAACCGTGCAAGCTCGGCTGGCTGGTTGATTGAACGGCAATCGCGGCGTTGTCAGCGGAGTGGCCACGCCAATTGTAGGGATACGTCCGCCTGCTGGAAATCACCAGCGAGCGGCAGCGCTGTAGGGGTTCTTCTTATGTGCTCGCTCCAAAGGGCGCGATCCACTAGATGCCCACATCCCGCCGCATGTGTGAAAAGCTGCCGCCGATTGTTGGGTTGAGCACCAAATTAGCTCGATGACCCAAATCAAAAAGTGCAATAAAAACAGTAAATTATCAAATCGCTATCAAAGCTGATGCTTTCTATACAAATTTACACGAAAGAACGCGCTCTGACCAAACGCTGACACCATTCAGAGTCATAAAAATGTATAAAAACAATAGGTTATAGAAAGTTTGCGGGGCAGTTGACCACTTGTTGTCACGAATTTTCAGACCAAGTTTGGCCCAAACGCGCCAAAACGGCGCGTGCGCCAAAATCTCGTAAGTTCATGAATTTGTTGAAGAAAATGGCGCGCCCGAAAGGATTCGAACCTCTGACCCCCAGATTCGTAGCTTCATTTTCGAGCTTTCACCACGTTTCACCCACTTGCTCCGCCTTGCATTAACCATCTGATTTGTTTTGCATATTCTATCCTTGCGCCAGACCCTGTATCCTCCCATTTGACGTCACGGTGGTGACTCGGTGGTGACTCAGCGGGCAGGGGGGGACGGGACATGCCCACATTGAAGATTGGACGACGGGCGCTTGCAGCATTGCGGCCCGCCGACAAGACTGTGACCTACTGGGATGCTGATCTGCCCGGTTTCGGGCTGCGCCTGTTCCCAACCGGCAAGGCGTCCTGGATTTGCGAGTATCGCGCCGGGGCCGGGGGGAGGGGCGCTGCTAAGCGACGCGTCACGCTTGGGCCGCTCAATGAAACCATGACGCCCGAAGTGGCCCGTGCAGCGGCGAAGGACATCCTGGCCCGCGTCCGCCTTGGCGCAGATCCCGCCGCCGAGCGCGCAGAAGAACGGGCTGGCGACACCATCAAGGATATCGCCGAAGCCTGGTTCCGGAGGCATATTGTGGCTAAGCGCAAGGCGAGCACAGCGGCCCATTATCGACAGGTGCTTGAAACGCACGTCTATCCCCGCATCGGCACAAAGCGCGCCATTGCGCTCACCCGACAGGATGTCGCGCGCCTCCACAGCGATATCGCGGAAAAAGGCACGCAGGCCCGTAGGGCGAGCGCGAAGCCGCGCGCGTCTATGACAACCACCCGCGGCGGTAAATATGTGGCCAATCAGGTCTTGCGGATCCTGTCGTCGATTTTCAACTGGGCGTCTGACACCGGCTTTGTCCCGGAGGATCATCGCAATCCCGCCTTGCGGATCGAGAAATTCGAAGAGATCGGCCGCGAACGCTTCTTGTCCAGGGACGAACTGGCGCGGTTAGGCGCCGCGATCCGACAGGCTGAAACTGTCGGTATCGAATGGCAGATCGACGGCGAGCAACCGAACGCCAAGCACATCCCCAAACAGCGGCGAACGATCATCACGGCACATGTGGCGGCGGCGCTTCGATTGTTGATCTTCACGGGCATGCGATTGCGGGAGGTCCTTCGGCTGGAATGGGATCACTACGATCGAGATCGACACCTGCTGCTGTTGCCCGATTCCAAGACCGGCAAGAAGGCCGTGGTGCTGTCGACGCCTGCTGTGGAAATCCTCGACTCCCTGCCTGTTCTGGGACGGTATGTAATCGCGTCCGAAAGTGCGGGTTTGCCGAACGAGCAGCCACGATCGGATCTCAAGAAGCCGTGGCGCATGGTGACGCGACACGCCGGACTGGAGGGGCTCCGCCTCCATGACCTTCGGCATTCCTTTGCGTCCTTCGGTGCCGGCAGTGGCCTGGGACTGCCCCTGATCGGTGGACTTCTTGGCCATGCCGACCCGAAGACAACCGCACGCTACGCTCATTTAGCCACCGACCCGTTGCGCCAAGCCGCCAACGCGATCGCCGGGACCATTCAATCGTCTCTAAGTCGCCACACTGACATCGCGCATCCGCCATGCCCGCGGTCTCGCCGCGTCGACCGGCAGACGGGCACATAATGGAAGATCCGATAGACGAGATCTGTGAGCAAGAGGTCGCTTACCCATCTAGCTTTCATTTCAAGCTGGATGTCTTGAGGACCCGGCTTCAATGGAAGGCTATTCGCCCCTTTGATGCCGCTCACCTACTGGTCGGCATTGATCCGTGCACGCCAATCGACGCTGCGTTCCAAGATGGAGTGCGTCTCAGGCTGCTTCCGGGACTACAGCGGCCGCGCCGCAAAAGCGATTGGCACAGGCATGCCCTAGATTTTGCGCGCGAGGTAAAGCGTATCCATAGGCTTCTGGTCAGCGCCTACGGCAGGGGTGCGACCGACGCGCGGGAGTGGATGAAACGGGCCGGTGAACTCAACATCAATCCGCCCTGGCAGAAGTTTTCCGAGGCTGACAGGGAGCTCGAAGCCTGGCTTTTCGGCGAACCGCGCTCAGGTGCAGCCTTTCGGGCTTCCCAGCAGACGAAAGCCAAGGCGCAAAACGAACGGCTCTACGGACAAAGGCGCCAGAAAGTGTTCGAGATTCTCGATTCGTTTGGCGAGCAATTCCCGGACTCGTGTTTCACCAAGGGAAATCCAAAACGGAAGAGGCCAAGGCGATTAGCAGAAACGAAAATCGTGAATTGGATAGGGAATGAATGCGTTCTCCCAGCGCTCCCCAATGGGCAGGATGATGGTGAGTCCACGGTCGCTCGATATGTGCAGCAATGGTTCGGTGCGCATCCTCACGTCAAAAATTCAGCGCGCCCAGCATCCGATTATTAGGTGTAGGCGCCTCCCTTCAACTGCTCAGGAAATCGGTGTCTGCTCCTTCCCCATGACACCAGGAAGGATGCAGTGATGATAGAGCATAGTCAGCCACTACTGATTGCCACACCCGAGGCCGCGCGGCTGCTGGGATTGAGCCAGTCCACCTTGGAAAAGTGGCGCTTTCACCGAACGCCGGGTACGCCGCCTGTGGTCCGCATCGGACGCGCGTGCAGGTATCGGGTTGAGGATCTAGTCGAGTGGGCAAAATCGAAAGAGGGTTGAGAGCGTCTCTCTTTAGCACAGGCGGATTCCGCCACGCTCGACTTCTCGTCCTCAGGCAACCTGCTAGCTATTGAAAGCTTCCACATGAAGAAGATCAAAGTACCGGCGCGCGACGACGCGTGCTGGGACGATGCCGCATGGCGTTTAACCACTCTTCGCAATCTCCAGAGCGCCCATTTCCTTTCCCCTGCCGCAATCGGCGATCTGACGGGCGTCAAGACGACCACGGTCTACAACTGGTTCACGAAGGGCTCGCCGCGCGAGATTCCGGTCAATTCGCTGCGCCTTCTGATGCTCGAACTTCGAGCGAGCCGGCATGTCAAATGATGCCGTTCTCGTCAGGTATGCCGAAGGCTCAGGAAACAATCTCGGCAAGGCGAAGAACCTCACGAAGCCGTGGGGCGATTTCCGCAAGATGTTCGAGAATCCGACCCGGACGAAAGAGCGCCGGAAACAGTTCGACAAGCTTTCGAAGGCCGATCAAGACCGCCTCAAATCGGTCGACGGCTGGCTGATCGGCGCGCACGTTGACAAGGGCAAGCGCAACAACCGCAATGTCCAGCCGCGCGATCTCCTGTCTCTTGACATCGACTACGCCACAACCGCGCTCGTGGACCAGATCGAACTCGGCCTGTCCGGCCTATCCGAGTTTGAGTTTCTAGTTCACTCGTCTCGGCGGCACACCGATGAGAAGCCGCGCCTTCGCCTATTCGCGCCGCTGTCCCGGCCGGCACAGCCCGACGAATACCCCGCGCTCGCCCGCATCATTTCGCAGATGCTCGATCCCAACATGTCTCAGGTCGACAAGGTGTCGTTCCGGCGCGCGCAGATGATGTTCAAGCCGACGGTTTCGGCTGATGGCGACTGGTTCTACCACCACAACAAGGGCGCGACCCTCGACGTCGACGCGATCCTCGACAGCTTCGGCACCTGGCGCGACATTTCCAAGCTCCCCCGGGCGGCCGACGAGGACGAACTGCGCAACTCGGCCGAGAAGGCCGAAGACCCGACGACCAAGAAGGGGCCGGTCGGCGATTGGTGTCGAACCTATGACATCCCGTCGGCGATCGAGACCTTCCTGTCCGACTGCTACGCGCCCGCCGACGACTTCTCGAACAAGCCCCGATATTCCTACCTGAAGGGCACGTCCACGAGCGGCGCAGTCGTCGAGGACGGCGGCCTGTTCCTCTATTCGCACCACGGCTCGGACCCCTGCGCCGACATGCTGGTCAATTCCTTCGATCTGGTTCGAATTCACCTTTTTGGGCATAAGGACGAAGATGTCGAGAAGGGCACGCCGCCGACCAAGCTGCCGTCGTATAAGGCGATGGTCGAGTTCGCCCGCGAAGACCCGGGCTTCCAGAAGAGCCAAGCCGAATCGCGCTATGACATGGCGGCCATGTTCGACGACGTGTCGGACGACTACTACGACGATGACGAGGAAGAGCCCGAAGAGGCTGACGAAGAGACCGCGGATTCAGGCGGCTTCGATCCTTCCGACGACCCTGACATCGCTGATCTGGTAGGCGACATTTCGGATCGTGGGGCGGCGTCTGCCGGTCCGTCCAAATCCGCCAAGCCCAAGCGCAAGAAGCCCCCGAAGGACTGGTTCCCGCGCGAACTCGAACTCGACCAGAACGGCAAGATCGCCAACTCGTCGCACAACGCGGCCGTTATCATGCACAACGACGCGCGCATGTTCGAAGCCATCGCCTTCAACGAGTTCACGAAGCAGATCACCTTGCGCCGATCGATCATGTCGAAGTTGGACATCGCCCCGGCGCTGCCCTGCCGCGATCCGGTCAACGGAGATCGCTGGCAGGAATACAACGACCACACGGTCCGCATGATCCTCGAAGCTCCCAACGGGGCAGGGAGGAGGGGCTACGGGATGCGCGTGACCGATCGGGACCTCAATCTCGCCGTCGTGTCCGCCGCGCGGCGCAACAGCTTCCACCCGGTCCGTGACTACTTCGACGGGCTCGATTGGGAGAATGCCGACGAGACGCTGATCGACCGCCTCTTCGTCGACTACCTGAAGGTGCCCGACACGGAGTATCACCGTCAGGCGGCACGCTGGGTCATGGTCGCCTCGGTCACGCGCATCTACGAACCAGGCCAAAAGTTCGACTACGCCCCGATCATCGCCGGCCCGCAGGGTATCGGCAAATCAACCTTCATCAAGATACTCTATGGCGACTGGTTCGGCGAACTCGACTGCAAGCTGGATGACCGGCAGGCGATCGCCGAGGCCATTGCCGGCAAGGCCGGCGTCGAACTTCCCGAGTTGTCGGGCCTGCACAAGTCGGATCACAACGCGGCAAAAATGTTCCTGCGGCGCACGACCGACGACGTTCGGATGGCTTATGACCGTCGCACGTCCGAGTTCCCCCGACAGGCCGTCTTTTGGGGCACGACTAATGACTCGAAATATCTGAAGGACCCGACCGGCAACCGCTCCTACTGGCCGATCAATTCGCAGATCGCATGGGGCAACATGATCGACCTCGACGCTCTCGCGGCAGCGCGCGACGCGATTTGGGCGTCGGCCGTGGCCGTCTATCGCCGGATGCGCCTGTCCCAACCGGGAGGCTCGCTCCCACTCACACTCACCGGGGCAGCGCTCCAAGAAGCGACCCACCACCAAGAGGAGGCCCGCACCATGGAACTACATGAAAATTGGGCCGAACAGATCGAACTTTGGGCCGACACGCCGGTCCTGCTCGCCCATCTGCTCGCCGAGTATGACCTGTCCAAGTTCAAATTTACTAACGGCGAGGACATCGACCTCGACCCTGAGACAACGTGGGTTGTTCGGTGCGCCTTCCGGGTCTCAGACGCCTCTCTCCATGCCCTCGGTAGATCGAAGGTAGCGGAGAGCCATCAGCACGTCCAAAACGTCGACCGCGCGCTCGGCCTCCTCCGCGGCAGTTGGGACACAGAAGGGGCTAGGGACGGCAGCAAATCGAAAACCGCTCGGCGCTTCCAAATTTCCGCTCGCTGGAAAGTACGGCTTGAGGCCACGGCGCTCGAACGGAAGCGGGGCTGGCGGGTCGTGGATCAACCAGATAAGGCGGCGTTCGACGAACCGTTTGGTTTAGATCCCGACATCAAGGACCTGATTTAGGCCGCTGAGGCGCGCTAGAGTCCCTTTCAGTTGGACGAAACTCTCACCCGTTCGACCGCCTTCGGACCTTCGGAGCATTGTCCGGTTCCAGGAATCGGACCCTTGGAGCACTGTCCGGTTCGAGGATCTCTATTCTCACCGTGGGCGGTTTCCGTCGCACAGTTGGTGCACATAACGCGTGACAAGTAGATAAGCCTGTCACACCCCTTGTCTCCGAACTTCTGGGGAATTCAGTCGTTGCGGGCTGCTGTGACGCTGTGACAGGTTTCGCCTGATCGCCATACATGTGGCCAACGGTGACTCCTGTTGGATGACGCGGTTTGGCCCTCAATTCTGCAGTTCGCTGTCAGTCTGCCCGACGGAATAGATGAGAAACAAACGTGCCTCGAGCGCGCGCGCGATATGCGTTCGCGCGGCTTTCTCCGCTGCGTCTGGATCGCGTGCAGCGATTGCGTCAAGAATGGCTCCATGCTCGTCGGCTGCGGACCTACTCCGGCCCTTAACCGCAAACGTGGTGTCAGGTAGAAGAGCGAGTGCGTCGTTGAGGTCGTCAAGCATGCGCTTCTGGTACCGATTGCGAGCGGCTTCGTAGATCGCATCGTGGAAGGCGATATTGAGACGCGCGAATCCACCAGGGTCGCCCTTAAAGTTCTCGAACCGCGCATGAACATGGCGCAGAGCGGTAATGTCAGCAGCGGTCGCGTTCTCTGCTGCGAAGCGAGCGGCCGCCCCCTCGAGAATCTCGCGCATCGCGTAGACCTCCATCACCTGAGAGCGCGACAGCACCGTAACCGCGAGCCCGCCGCCGGCGCTTTCCACCATGCCTCGGATCTGGAGCCGCCCCAGCGCTTCTCGTACCGGGGTGCGGCTGACCCCGAGCGAGGCGGCGAGTTCCTCCTCGCGCACGCGCATGCCAGCCATTAGTTCGCCGGAGCGGATGCGTCTGCGCAATGCCTCGTAGACCTGCTCGCTGCGCGATGTGGCCGATGAAGGCAGGTGTTTCGGGACCGGGTCAGCCAATACAAAATCCTCAATGCGTAGCGGCAGCAAACCACAGACCCACTCGCAAATCCAACAGTATGCACTTGTATGCAAAAATGGTCGGGTGTATGGGTGCCTCACATGCAGGCGGAGTGACGAATGGGCGAAACCTGGGACGTACTCGTGGCAGGTGGCGGCAATGCCGCCCTGTGCGCGGCGATCGCGGCACGCCGAGCCGGCGCACGCGTGCTCGTCGTCGAGGCGGCGCCGAAATTCTATCGAGGCGGCAACACGCGCCACACGCGCAACATGCGCTGCGCGCACGAGACAGCCACCGAGCATCTGACTGGTCCCTATACCGAGGACGAGTTTTGGGACGACCTCCTACGCGTCACGCAGGGGCAGACCGACGAAGATTTGGCCAGGTACATGATCGCCAAGTCGAGCCACATGCTTGGCTGGATCGGCGAGCAAGGCGTCCGCTTCCAGCCGTCTCTGGGCGGGACGCTCAGCCTCGGGCGCACCAATTCCTTTTTCTTGGGCGGCGGCCGCGCCATGCTCAACGCGCTCTATCTGACCGCCGAGAAGCTTGGCGTCGAGGTCAGGTACGATACGCCCATCACGGCCCTGGAGATCGACAACGGCCGCTTCCGCGCCGCGATCCTGAACGGCACGACTCGCATCGAGGCACGCAGCTTCGTCGCCGCCGCCGGCGGCTTCGAGGCTAATCTGGAGTGGCTCAAGGCGAGCTGGGGCGATCGTGCCGAGAACTTCCTCATCCGCGGCACACCCTACAATCGTGGCGACGTCTTACGCATGCTGATCGACGCCGGGGTCGAGACGGTCGGCGACCCGACGCAGTGCCACGCCGTCGCCATCGACGCCCGCGCTCCAAAGTTCGACGGGGGCATCATCACGCGTCTCGACTGCGTGGTATTCGGCATCGTGGTGAACAGTGAAGCCAGGCGCTTCTATGACGAGGGCGAGGATTTCTGGCCCAAGCGCTATGCGATTTGGGGCCGGCTGGTCGCCGACCAGCCCGACCAAATCGCCTACATCCTATTTGATGCCAAGTCGCTGAAGATGTTCATGCCGTCGCTCTATCCGCCGATCACCGCGGGCAGCATCGCCGAGCTCGCTGGCAAGCTCGGCCTCGATGCAGCCCGCCTAGAGGCGACCGTCGGCGACTTCAACGGCGCAGTACGATCCGGCAGCTTCGATCACACAGTGCTCGACGATTGCCGCACGGAAGGACTTAACCCACCGAAGACCCACTGGGCGCGTCGGATCGACGAGGCACCATTTTACGCCTATCCGGTGCGCCCGGGTATCACTTTCACCTATCTGGGAACACGGGTCGACCGCCACGCGCGCGTGCGCATGGCCAATGTGGGCCCGTCCGAGAACATGTTCGCGGCCGGCGAGATCATGGCCGGCAACGTGCTGGGGCGCGGCTACGCGGCCGGCATCGGGATGACCATTGGCGGCGTCTTTGGGCGCATCGCCGGAGAGGAAGCGGCACGACATGCAGTTGGCTGACCATCACGCCGAAGCAGAACGGCTCATGACCATCTGCAATGCCTGCCGTTATTGCGAAGGCCTGTGCGCGGTCTTCCCGGCCATGGAGATGCGCCGCTCCTTCGGCGCCGGTGATCTCGACTACTTGGCCAATCTCTGCCATGGCTGCGGCGCCTGCTATGTCGACTGCCAGTTCTCGCCGCCGCACGAATTCGAGGTCAACGTGCCGCGCACGCTGGCGACTGTTCGCGCGCGGTCCTATCGCGACCACGCCTGGCCCGGCTTCTTGCGCTCGCTCTTCGATCACAACGGACTTGCCATTTCGCTGGCGGCAGCACTCGGCGTCGCCGGGTTCATCCTCGGTTTCGTCTTGTGGCACCAGCCTGCGGTGCTGGTCGAGGCGCATCGCGATCCGTCCTCCTTTTATGCCCTGATGCCGCATGAGGCGATGGTCACGCTGTTCGGCGCAGCGTTCCTGTTCGCACTGGTGGCGCTGGCCATGGGGTTTCGCAGCTTCTGGCGTGCCGCGCGCGAGCAGATCCCGGAGCCGGTCGGAGGCGGCTCGCTCTTGCAGGCGCTGCGCGACGCCGGCACGTTGCGCTACCTCGATGGCGGCGGCGTCGGCTGCTACAACGAGGATGAGAGGCCGACGGACAACCGACGCTTCTACCACCACCTGACCTTCTATGGCTTCCTGCTTTGCTTCGCGGCGACCACCAGCGCCACGCTCATGCACTACCTGTTCGACATGCCGGCGCCCTATGCCTGGTATATGCCGCCCAAGGTGCTCGGCACGCTCGGCGGGCTGGGCCTGATCGTCGGTCCGGTCGGTCTGTTTCTTGCTCGGATTAGGCGCGACCCGGAGTTCAACGACGCCGAGCGCAGCGGCATAAATACGGCCTTCATAGGCATGCTGTTCGGCACCGGCCTGACCGGGATACTGCTGATGCTGCTGCGCCAGACGCCTGCAATGGGCATCCTGCTGGCGCTGCATCTTGGCTTCGTGTTGGCCCTGTTCGTGACCATGCCCTACAGCAAATTCGTGCACGGCATCTACCGCTACGCAGCCCTGGTGCTCTACGCGCTTGAGCGGCGTCGTCTCGGCTCCGAGGCGCACCGCTCCTGACGCAGGTCAGCGCTTCGGCGGCGCGTTCCAGCCAAACCGCGACAACGCGGCATGGCTCGCCAGGATGTCCTCGTCGGGACGGTCCGAGATGATCTCCATAGTGGAGGGACCCTCGAAGCCAATTCGCTCCAGTGCGTCGCCGATCCGATCGAACGGGACGACCCCGGTCCCCACTTTCGCATGCGCCCACACCTTCACGCCCGTGTCGGACAAATGGACGAAGCGCAATCTCGGCGCCACGACCTCCAGCCCATGCGCGGGATCCTCGCCGGCAAAGACGGCGTTGGCGACGTCGTAGGTGATGCCGATGCGATCATTGCCGATCAGCGCCAGCCGCTCCATCAAGTGCTCAGCATGGGGCAGGAACGAGTTGGGGACGTTTTCCACCGCGATTTCGATGCCTTCGGCCTCGGCGGCGCGGTCTAATTCCAGAAGAGCGTCATCGAACCAGCGGTCGCGATAATGGTCGGGCAGCGGCAGCAGGGGGTGTGTCTTGCCCGGCACCACGACCACCCATGGCACGTTCCATTCGGCCGCCAGCCTGATGACTGCGATATAATGGTCGAGCGTGTAGCGTCGCATCTCCGGCGCCGGGCTGACCAGGTTAAGGTCGAGCATCGGCGGGGCGAGCGACAGGATGCGCATGGCGCGCTCTTCGAGGAGACGACGCACGCGGCGCCGGCCTTCGGTGCCCAGGTCGGACGGCCAAAGATGCGGCCAGTTCACCATCAGTTCCATGCCGCGATAGCCCATGTCGGCGATGTGGGCGATGGTGTCGTAAGTCGACAGTTTCCATATGTAGGAGTAGCAGTTGACGGCCAATTCCCGCGTCATGTCCTGGCTCCTTCTCACTCAGCGCATCATCTCGACGCCGCCGCACACGCTCAGCGCCTGTCCGCTGACCGATGCACCGAAGGGCGAAGCCAGAAACAGTTGCATGTTGACGATGTCCTCAACGGCGACGGTGCGCCCAAGAGCGACGCGATCCAGAACCTCGTCGATGACCGTCTCAGGTTCGAGACCGTCCTCTATGGCGCGCCGCGCCCAAACGCTGCGGAATCGATCGCCCTCGACATGTCCAGGCAAGATAGCATTGACGCGGATGTTGTCGCGGCCAACCTCCATCGCCAGGCTCTTGCTGAAGCCGATGACGCCCCATTTGGCCGCCGCGTAAGGGGTGCGGTTAGGGAAGGCGAGACGGCCCGCGACAGAGCTCATGTTGATGATCGAGCCGCCGCCCGACTCGCGCATGGACTTGACCGCTCTGGCGCTGCAATGAAACTGCGATTTGACGTTGACGGCCAACGTCTTCTCGACGTCCTCCGGCGTAACTTTCTCTATCCCGCAGGCGGGACCGGGCACGCCTGCATTGTTGATCAGGACGTCGATGCCGCCGAGCTTGGCGAGCGCGTCGGCGAACATGCGATCGACCGCGGCTTCATCTGCAACATCGGCGATGCTGCCTTCCAGGCCGTCGGTGGCGGCGATGGTGGCGGAGAGGGGCTCGGGCTGGATGTCGCTGACATAGACGCGCGCGCCGCGTGCCAGGAAGCCTTCGGCCGAGACCTTGCCAATGCCGGAGCCGGCTGCGGTGATGACGACGCGATAGCCGGACAGATCGACCGGTAGGAAGCTTTTGCTCATGGGGTTCTCCGATGTGGACGGGCGTGCGTGTGACGTGGATTTGCGTCAGACGGTCAGGCCCATCTGCCGCGCCTGCATAAGGAAGTTTGGTTCCGCGTGCGGGATCGGGGGAAGCGCCCAGCTTCCGGTGCCAACCGGCTTGATGTCGCGATCGACCGGAACTTCAATCAGATAAGGCACATTGGCCTTCAACGCCGCGGCTATAGCGTCTTCGAGTTGGTCGGCTGCATCGACCTTCGCCGACGCGACGCCGAACGAATCCGCCATCTTGCAGAAGTCGGGGCTGTAGAGTTCGCCCGTTTTGTCGATGGTGAAGCTCGTCGCCAGTTCGCGGCCGCCGAAGAAGCCAAGCTGCAGGTCGCGGATCGAGCCGTAGCCGTGGTTGTTCCAAACCACCCAGACCGCCGGAATGTCGTATTCCTTAGCCGTTGCCAGCACGTGCGGCGTCATCAGGAACGAGCCATCCCCCGAAACGGAAATGCAGGGCCGGTCCGGCGCAGCCAGCTTGGCGCCCAGAATGCCAGACGTCGCATAGCCCATCGCCGCGAAGCCCCAGCTCTGCAGCAATTGTCGCGGACGGCGCGTTTCCAGTAGCTGGACGATCCAGTTGTGGTGGACACCCACATCGGAGGCGACGATGGCGTTTTCGGGCAGCGAGCGGTTGAGCGCATCTACCACGCGCTCGGGTCTAAGCGGTACTTGCTGCGACGATGCGTGCGTAGCCTGGAAGCTGTTCCAAGTCGCGAGCGCACGGCCGAGCCGCTCGATCCATTCGCCGCGCGCAGAGGAGATCTCCCCCTGGTGCTCGCGGACTATGTCTTTCAGCATGAACTCCAGCGTCGCCCTGACGTCCCCGAGGATGCCGCGATGGGTGGGATAGTTCCGGCCGAGTTCCTGCGGGTCGATGTCGACCTGGATGATCCGTGTTGGCGGCACTGAGAACGTGTAGCCGTCCAGCCAGGCGCTGGTCGAGCGGTCGTCGAAGCTGAAACCGAGCGCTAAGACGACGTCCGCGTTCTTGGTCGCCTCATTGGCCGAATAGGTGCCGTTGCGGCCGATCGTGCCAAAGGCAAGCTCGTGGCGGTCGTCAATGGCGCCCTTGCCATTTGGGCTGGTGACCACCGGTATACGCAGCCTCTCGGCCAACAATCGTAATGCATCCGAGGCCTGGGCGAGAAGTACGCCCTGTCCGGCAACGATGACCGGTCGTTCGGCCGCGCGCAGTTCCTCGACGGCCTTCGCGAGTTGCGCCGGATTGCCGATCGAGCCGCTGCTGAGTTCCGGATCGGCGCTCGCATGACCATTCTCCGTCGTCTCCACAAACACGTTAAGCGGCACGTCGAGATTAACCGGGCCCGGGCGCCCGCTGGTCAGTTGTTGAAGGCCTTGCTTGATCGCCAGCGGCACCATGTCAGCGCGCGTCGGCTGGTAGCTCCGCTTGACGTAAGGGCGGATCACCGAGGGAAAGTCCCCCTGGTTCTGGAAGCCAGTTTCCTGGAACGGGTTGCGGTTGAACTGGCTCGTCGGCACGTTCGCAGTAACGGCCAGAAAGGCCGAAGAATCGGCCATCGCTGCGGCCAACGAGATCACCAGGTTGCATGAGCCCGGCCCGCAGGAGGTGAAGGTCGCCACCGCCTCGTTCTTAATCTTGAAATAGGCATCGGCCATGTAGCCGGCTGTCTGCTCATGATGAACCGAGATTGTCTTGATTTTGTTAGAGGCCCGATAGGCCGAGTCAAGAAAGCCGACATTGCCGTGTCCGCACACCCCAAAAATGTAGGGCATGCCGTAGTCGACGAGTTCGTCGACGATGATGTCGGCGCCGCTGCGTGCCGTACCTGCCACGTGAAATCCTCCCGATTTTCAACCGGTGGAAGAGCACCATGCGACAATGAGAATGTCAATTTCATATTGTAAAATTATCAGGGGCGCTTGCCGTCGAGCAGGTCCCAGAACCACCACAACCTCTCAACGACCTGATTGCTAGTGTCGTCTCGAAACGCCAAGTAGTGCGGCGCAAGGCGATGGACATCGAGGGCCGCCTGGTCGGCATAGACCTCATGAAGGAAGAAACGTTCCGGCCGCTCGCGATCCTGGTGGATGTCGAAGCGCAGGCATCCTTCCTCCGCCGTGAGCGTCGCGGTCGCGTGGCGCAGAAGGCGCTCGCGGAAGGCGTCGATCGCATCGGCGCGGCAGGTCAGGTGCGCGGTGTGAACCAGCACCGCTTAACTGTCCTTGTCGAGGTCGAGCACGGAGCGCAGATCGATCTTGGCCTCGAAGCCGAGTTGCTCTCGCGCCTTGGTCAGGTCGTAGAGCGGCGCGTAGGGGTTGTTCTCGTAGAGCTCGCGATTTCGCACCTCGGGCAGGTAGCCCAGAATGCGCTCCAGCCGCTCGAGCGTCGCCTCGGGCGCCAGCGTATTGTTGGCCGACAGGAAGAATTCCTCGAAGCCGTCGACCTTGACGTCCAGCGCCAGGCGGAAGGCTCGCGCCGCATCGCGCGGCTCGACATAGTGCCATGCCATGCCGCCGCCGGCCCCGGACGGGCCGCCGGCCATGCGGGGCGTGTAGTTGTCGGGATCGGCGGCGCGGGCGCGCAATTCGCCATACATGGCCTCGTAGGCCACGAATACCGGCCGCAGCGCCACCACTTCGATCTTGCCGCGCAGCGCGAAGCTGCGTCCCGTGTCCTCATTGAGCACCTTGCTAAGGCCGTACGGATCGGTGGCCCGGCGCGGATGGCTCTCGTCCACCGGCAGATAGAGCGGCGGCAGCATCGCGCCTTCGCGTACCGTGTAGCCGACGACGGAATCGCTAGAGCAAATCACCACCCTCCGAACGCCCGCCTGCTCGGCAGCATCCAGCACCTGCCAGGTGCCGACCACGTTGATGCGGATCAGTTCCTCCCCGGTGCCCGACCAAATGTTCGGAAGCGCGGCGACATGAATGATGGCATTCTGGCCGGCCGCGGCCGCGTTGACCAGCGCGCGATCGGTCATGTCGCCGACATGCCAGGCGATGTCGGCCTCACCTTTGCGCCGATCGAGCCCGGCGACCTCGTGCCCATACTTCCGTAACTCGTCAACGATCGCGCCACCAAGCATGCCGCCTGCACCGGTGACCAGTATCTTCGCCATCTGAAGCTCCTCTCGCGCCCGGACAGGGCATCGAGAAACTGCTACATTAAGAGAATCAAATTCACAATATGAAATGAGTGGAGAATTTATAGCCTAACGGCTATGGGGCGCCGCGTAGTTCCGCCGACAGCTTCTCCGAAGCCTTCAGTACCAGGGAGCTTTTTTCCTGCAGCGATTGCAACGTAAGCCGCCAAATCGGTGCGGAAATGCCAATGGCGGCGATAGTCTGGCCGGTGAAGTCCTTCACCGGCGCGGCAACGCAGCGCGCCTCATCGTTAAATTCGCCGTCATCATATGCGAGGCCGGCCGACAGCGTCTGGCGCAGTTCTTCACGTATGCGTTGAGGGTCGACCATCGTCTTAGCGGTCAGCGGTGTCGGTGGATTAGCTTCAAAATACCTGTCCACCTGCGCCATGGCGAGCGGTGCCAGAAGCACTTTGCCGAGCGCGGTAGCATGCCCTGGTCGCACGCCGCCGGTCCGCTCCTGCATCTGGAACACGCCGCTTCCGGAAACCCTGCCCGCGATCACGATTTCGTTCCCTGTCATGATCGCGAGGTGAGAACTCTCGCCGGACAGTTCTGCTAGTTCCTCCAGGATAGGCATCGCCAATGCCACCATCTCCGACTCGCTGCGCGAAGCCGCGGCGAGGCCGAAGATCATGCTGCCGACGTGATATTTTTTGGTGTCGGGCGACTGGCGGACATAACCCAGCGACACCATGGTGCGTACCAGATGGAACGTAGTGCTGTTGTGCAGCCCGACGCTCTTCGATAGGTCGGCGAGGCTGATTCCCTGCGGATGCGACGCCACCGTCTCGAGCAGCTTGAAGGCCCGCTCAAGGGACTGGACACCGGTTCGCTCTTTGGTCTTCGCGTCCGTGGACTCAGTTTCCATCACCATGCTGCTCATGCGGGCTCCATCATCGATTCAGCGACGCGATACTCGCCATCACCGCAATCCTAATTATAGAGCGGCATGCTTTCGCGCGCCAGTCTGCCTCATCTTGGCAGCGTCACTTCGCATCGCGGCAAACTTGGTCGCTATGGGCTCTATTCGTCATTGACTGGCGTCGTGATGACGAGAAATACCAGATTGGCCAGCCCCGTATTATAAAACGCGTGCTCGATCCCAGGCGGGATGAAAATGACGTCGTGCCGGCGCACCACGCGCTTCTCGTCACCGAACTCGAATAGGCCCTCGCCGTCGAGCACGTGATAGATCTGCTCCTGCACCTTGTGCTTGTGGCGCGCCACATAGGCCTTGGGCTCGTATGACGAGATTCGATGGTCGATCAGCCGCGACTGGGCCGTGTCGGGATGCACCAGGAGTTTGGACAGCGCCCCGCCATGATGCCCCGGCAGTTCGTGCCACGGCACTTCCGCGATGTTGTGGATAACAGTCTTTCGCTCGCTCATCATTGGGCTCCTTGGGTCTGTTTGCGGGCAGCCTCAACATAGGCGGTGATGCCCTTGCGAATGTCGAAGCGCGGAACATAACCGAAATCGCGACGCGCTCGCGTCACGTCCAGTGCCCCTTTCCGGACGGCCCTGAGATCGCCACCATGGCGGTATTCGCCTGCCGTCACGGTGACGTCCGCGTGGGGCACCGCCGCCTTGACGGCAGCTACGATTTCGGAGAGCGACACAGCTTCACCGGAGGCGATGTTGTAGGTGTCGTGGGGCAGGGCGCCGGCGTCGAGGATCCGGATCAACCCGTCGACGCAATCGTCGATATAGGTATGGTCGACCCGGAAATCGGCGCCGGATGGAAGGTGGAGCGGCGTACCGGCGACGGCAGCGTCGACCAGCGTCTTGGGAATGCGCGGTCGCGGCAGGCCCGGACCGTAAACCCAGCATGTGCGCACATTGACAATCGAGAGTCCGTGGCTCTCGCTAAAGTCGCGGGCCAACTGTTCAACGGTGTACTTGCTGATCCCGTAGAGCTTGACCGGCCGGCAGGCGTGGGTCTCATCGATCCGGTCGGCCTCGAAATGGCCGTACACCTCCTCGCTCGACAGGTTAACTACGCGTCTGAGGTCGAACAGCCTGGCGAGATTGAAAACGTTGAGGGATCCCTCGACGTTGATGCGCAACGTCGCCACGGGCGCGGCTTCAGAGTTGGTGACGCCGACGATCGCCGCGCAGTGGACGACCGAATCAGGGGCGAACTCTTTGAAGCACTGCGCTAGCTGAGCCCACTCCGTTACCTCGCCATGGCGATAGCTCGCCCTGTCGGGATGGGCTTCGAGCACGGCTGCGAGATTGCGGCTCTTGCCGATGTCGACGGCCAGCACGTGGTCGCCGCGCGCAGCAAGGGCGCCGCAAAGGGCGGCACCGATGAAGCCGCCGCCGCCGGTAACTAGTATGCGCATCAGTGTCTTCCGTGACTCTGGCTTAAGGCCGTCATGATAAGCGCTTCAGGCCTCGACGTAATAGGGCTTGCCGAATGCCGGCTCCTTGTGCGGGCGCGGCGGTAGTTGCCATGTGCCGGTACTGGGCGGCCGGATGTCGGCATCGACATGCACGTCAAGCAGGTAGGGACGGTTCGCCTTGACCGCCTCTTCTAGCGCGCCGGCGAAATCCTGCGAGCGCGTCACGGTCTTGGCTGCCACGCCCGAAGCACGCGCCCAGGCCGCGAAGTCGGGATTATAGGGCTTGCCGTCGTCGCCCGAATAGAAGGCGGTGCCGATCTCGCGGCCCTCGAACTGTCCGTACTGGATGTCGCGTATCGCGCCCCAGGCGAAGTTATTCCACACCACCCAGACGACCGGGATGTTGTATTCGACTGCCGTACAGAGCACATGCGGAACCATGGTGAAGCCGCCGTCGCCGCACACGGAGATGACCGGGCGATCCGGTGCCGCGAGCTTCGCCCCGAGCGCCGCCGACGGACCGAACCCCATGCCGGAGAAACCCCAACTGTTCAGCATGGAGGCGGGATTGCGCGCCTTCCAGAACTGCATGAACCAGTTGTGGTGGATGCCGGCATCGAAGGTCATGATCGCGTCGCTTGGGAGGATGCGCTGGCAATCGTGGACGATGCGTTCGGGACGAATTGGGCTGGCGTGCATCTCGAATTTGGGGCCGACAAAGGCTTCCCACTCGCGCGCCCAGTCGATGGTGCGCGCGCGCCAGTCGTTGAGGCGCGGGCCAGTCGGCACGTTGCGGCGATCGATCTCGGTAAGCAACTGGCGCAGGAAAGTGCGCGCGTCGGCCAGGATCGGCAGGTCGGGCGCATAGTTGCGGCCGATCTCGGCATGGTCGACATCGGCGTGGATCAGCTTGGTCTGCGGAAAATTCCAGGAATAGCCCTTCAGCCAGGACGAAGCCGACCTGTCGTCGAAGCGGGCCCCGACCACGATCACGAGATCGGCTCTGCGGCCCGCCTCGTTGGCTGGGTAGGATCCGTTGCGGCCGATGAAGCCCAGCGACAGCGGATCATCCATATCGAGCGTGCCCATGCCGTTGGGCGACGAGATGACCGGGATCGACAGGCGATGCGCGAACGCCGTCAGTTCCTCGCTCGCTTCGGACAGGGTGACGCCGTGGCCGACGAACAGCACCGGGCGCTCGGCGGCCAGGATCATGTCCATCGCCGTTCGCACGTCCTCCTCGTTGGCACCCGAGCGTCGGGCGTTGAGTCGCGTCGCCTGGCTGTGCTCGAGTTCAACCTCGGCGCTCTCCTGGAACAGGTTGTAGGGAACGTCGATCTGCACCGGGCCGGCACGTCCCGACAGCATTGTCTGCATGCCCTGGCGCAGTGCAAGCGGCAGCATCTCGACGCGGGTCGGCTGGAAGCTGCGCTTGACCACCGGCTTGATAACCGAGGGGAAATCGGCTTGGAAGTGGCCGTTGATCTCCTGGAACGGGCTGCGGTTGAACTGAGAGGTCGGCACGTTGGCGGTTATGGCCATCATGGCGGATGAATCGGTCATGGCGAGCGCCAGCGGCATCACCATGTTGGACGAACCGGGCCCGCACGAGGTCAGTGTCGCCACCGGTTCGTGGCGGACGCGGAAATAGCCGTCGGCCATGTGACCCGCCGTCTGCTCGTGGCGCGGCGAGATCAGTTTGAGGTCGTCCTTCGCGTCGTAGAGGGCGTCGAGCATTCCGACATTGCCGTGGCCGCAGATGCCGAACACGTACGGCACCTTCTCCTTGACGAGGAAATCGACGATCAGTTCTGCGCCTTTGGGCATGGGATCACACTCGTTCTTATGTTTGGTCAAGCTAACTTTCCATATTGTGAAAAGTCAACCGACGATATGAAATTTCAGTCGAAAGCGGTGGCGCGCGAGCGGGTCTCCCAGCGGGCGATGTCGCCCTCGACCTGCTCGATTTTCTGACGCATCTGGCCGATGCAGATTTCACCCAGCGGCAGACGAAGCGGCGCGTCGCCTTCATCCAGCATGTCGAACACCAGGGCTGCCGCCTTGGCGGGGTCGCCGGGCTGCTTGCCGTCGGCCGCCATCATGTTCTCGCGGAATGGTCCGAGGGTCTCGCGATAGGCCTCGTGAAGCGGGGCCGTGTGGAGCGACCTGTTGCGGAAATCGGTGCGGAAGGGGCCCGGCTCGATGATCGTCACCTTGATGCCGAACGGTGCCACTTCCTTGGCCAGCGATTCCGAAAGCCCTTCGACCGCGAACTTTGCGGCGCTATAAAAGGAGAAGCCGGCAGTGCCCGAGAAGCCCAGCATCGATGAGATATTCAGAACATGGCCGCCTGCCTGTGCACGCATGTGCGGCAGCACGGCCTTGAGCATCCGGTGCACGCCGAAGAAATTGGCCTCGAAGGCGGCGCGGCCTTCGACATCGTCGATCTCCTCGGTCGCGCCGACCGTGCCGAAGCCGGCATTGTTCACCAGCACGTCGATGCGGCCGCGCCAGGCGACCGCGCGCTCGACCGCGCTTTCCACACTTGAGTCGGAGGTGACGTCAAGGTCCACCGCCAGCGCCGTTTCCGGATGGGCGGCGACGATGTCGGCGACGGCGTCGGTGTTGCGTGCGCTCACCACCGCGGCATCGCCGCGGGCAAGCACCTCGTTTGCGAAGGCGCGCCCCAGGCCGCTTGAGCAGCCGGTTATGAGCCAGACCCGGGGCGTCTTCGCGGATGGCGGTTGAGACATGTATTCGGCCTTTCCGCGGCGCGACGTGCGCCGCTACGTGCTTTTGCGATCGTAGAGCTTGAACAAGGCAGCCATGTCCTCGCCCCCATGGCCCTCATGGACGCGTTGACGGATCATCTCCCCGGCAAGTGAATTCAGCGGCATAAGCGAGGCAGCGGCCGTTGCCGTCAGGCGCACCACCGCCAGAACCTGCAGCGCCGTGTCGTGCGGGCCGGTCCCCCCAAACTGCCGCTTCACCATCCGCGGCCACTCGCGCTGCAGCAGGTTGGAATCGCCGTATCCGCCGTTCAGGGCCTGCGGGATCGTGCTTGCGTCGATGCCGATCTTCTCGGCGAAGTTCAGCACCTCCGACAGCAGCACGAACATGGTCGAGACCAGCGTCTGGTTGACCATCTTGGCCTTCTGGCCGGCGCCGCTGTCGCCCACGCGCGTCAGGTTGCGGCACAGTGGCTCGAGCACGGGGCGCACGCGTTCGATTGCGTCCTCTGGTCCACCCGCCATCACCGCCAGGGTGCCGTTGGCCGCCCCACCAGTTCCGCCGGAGACGGGCGCGTCGATCCAGATCATGCCCGTCTTTTCAGCCAGGGAAGCGGCCATCTCTTCAGTCTCGATCGGCGAGATGGTGGACATGTCGACGAGAATCTTGTGGGGTCCGGCGCCTTGGGCGATACCCTCGGGCCCGAACACCACGGCGCGCATTGCCGCGGTGTCGGACACGGAGGTGATCACAACGTCACAGCGGCGGCACAATTCGGCGGCGGTCGGCGCGATTGATGCGCCGGCCTCCTCATATGGCTTCAGCTTATCGGGAGAACGCCCCCACAACACCACCTCGTTGCCCGCGTGCAGCAGCCGCTCGATCATGCGCCCGCCCATCTTGCCGGCGCCAATGTATCCGCAAATTACTGTCATGAGTGCCTCCCTTCGGCCGTTCAGGCGTAGCCCTGTGCCGCCAGCTTGGCGGCGCTGTCGCGGGTGTCGCGGTCGGGATCCTGCGACACCACTTCCAACACCGGGTACTCGTCGTATCCAATTTCCTTGAGGACGGCGGGGACGCTCTCGAAGGGCACATCGCCAAGGCCCACGGCATCGTGCTTGTAAACTTTCTGGTTGGTGTCTGAGAAATGGACCAATTGCAGCCGGTCCTTCACCTTACGCAGTCCTTCCGCCGGTGCTTCGTCGATGAAATGACCGTTGGCAACGTCGTAGATGATGCCGATGTCGTCATTGCCGTACTGGTCGAGGATCGCCACCATCGAATCCGCGTCTGGCAGGAAGGCGAACGGCATGTTCTCCAGCAGTAGCGTGACGCCGTTCTTCTCCGCCACCGGCACCAACCGGTCCAGCGCCTCGAAGAAGCATCCGTGCAGAAATTCCTTCGACGCTGGGAAGAGTGGGTTCGCCTTGCCGGGCCCGATCACCATCTTGGGCACACCCAGTTCGCCCGAGACCTCGATGAAGTTCTCCAGCAGCGCGAGCGAGTAGTCGCGCATCTCCTTCGCCGCGCCGGCGATATTAAGGTCGATGTTGGGCATGTTTGACGAGACGAACTTGACGCCGGTCTGGCTCTGCACCTTTGCCAGTTCCTTTCGCTGAGCCGTGCTTCCGCTGCCATACCACAGATGGTTCGGGAACATCATCAGTTCGAAGCCGGGATAGCCCTGGTCGGCGAGATGGCGCACCGCGTCGGCGGCTGTGTGGGAAAAGATGTAGGAATAAAGATTGATGGCAAAGATGCCTTCGGGTTTGTTGGTCACGTGGAAGCCTTCCTTGAATTCGAACCTATAAGTGACACCCAGTCGGCGGTGCTCAGGCCTTTTTGAAGTCGCGCCAGGTCTTGCTCGGCGCGTAACCGAGCTTCTTGCGCGCATGCTCGATGCCGAACACGGCCGCGGTCGGATTGGACTTGTAGAGTTCGGCGTTGCGGACCTCCGGCACTTCGCCGAAACGCTCCTTGAGGAGTTCGAGCGTTGGCCTGGTATTCATGCCGTCCTCTGCAGCGATGAAGAACACGTCGTAAGAGCCATCCTCGACTTCCAACGCGAGTCGGAATCCCTCTGCAACGTCTTCGGGCGCCACATAGCCCCACAGATGATAGTTCTGAACGTCGCTGCCGCGATCCGCGATCTCGGGATATTCCGGCTCGAAGACAATATGGGCGGGGCGGATGACGAGGATCTCGAGCTTGCCTCGATCGGCGAAGGACCTGGCCACCACCTCGGTCACAACCTTCGAGAGCGAGTATGGCTCAATCGCCCGCAGTGGATGAGTCTCGTCTACGGGCAAAAACTGCGGCACCCAGCCGGGAGGATTGTAGTGAAGCCCGGTGGTGGAATCGCTGGAGCAAACGATGACGCGCTTGACGCCTGCATCCTCGGCCGCCTGCAGCACGGCCCAGGTGCCGGTGGTGTTGACCCCGAAGCACTTTTCCGGGCTCGATGTGCGCGGATTGGGAATGGCGGCAAGATGGACGATCGCGTCCTTGCCGGCGAATACGCGCTTCAGCGCTTCGTAGTCGGTAATGCTGACATTCTCGTGGGCGACGTCGTCGCGCGCCGGCGGTGCGACGTCGATGACGGTCAGCTTCGCCTGCGGCGCGAGCAGTTCGACGACATGGCGGCCCAACCGCCCACTTCCTCCCGTCACCACTATGTTCTCGTAACGCATGCTTCTCCCTTTCGACATGGCCAGTCGCGTCAAAGCGCGATCCACCGACCTTCTTCGTTGGATTGGTAGACGGCTTCGACGATCTCCACGTTTCGGAGATATTCGCGGCCGGTATTCTCCACCGGCGTTCCATCGCGCAGATGGGCGATCACATGCGCCTGCAGCGCATGGACGCAGTCGCCAGCGTAGCCGCGATCGGTCCATGAGAAGAGGTGCTCGCGTTCCGCGCCGCCCTTGCCGCGTAGGAAGAGCCGACCGGCGCCGTCGAGGCGGATCGAGCCTTCGGACCCTTCGACCAGCAGGATGCCCATGGTCAGCCGGGGGTTCTCGGCCTCAAAGTCGGCGAGACGATTTCCGTCGAGCACGCCGGCGGCCCCATTGACGAAGCCGAATGTCAGTATCCCAGCGTCCTCGCCTTTGATGGCGGGGTTGAGACGCTGCAGCCTGGCGAACACGCCGCTCATCTCGCCCATCAGAAAGCGGAACACGTCGATCATGTGAACACCGGTCTCGTGGACGAGGAAGCGCGGCATCTTCTGGAAATAGGGCTGGCGATCGAGATAGGCGTGCGGCCCCTGGCCGTCGCCGGGCCGCATGCGGAAGCTGATATTGTAGGGCTCGCCAATGGCACCGGCGCGCAGCAGCTTCGCCACCTCGCGGTTCCAAGGCTTGAAGCGCCAGTTCTCGTGCGCAATCAGAAGCGCGCCCGCCTCCTCGGCGGACTTGACCATCGCATGCGCTTCTTCTAGCGACGGTGCGAGCGGCTTCTGGCAGATCATAGCGATGTCGCGTGAGGCAGCAATCTCGACCAGCGCAGTGTGGCTTTCAGGCGTCGTGATGATGTCGACGAGGTCGGGACGGGTGCGATCAAGCATCTCGACGGGATCCGTAAAGATCTCCGGGACGTTGTATTGGGTCGCGAATTCCTGCGCCCGCTCCCGATTGGAATTGACGCACAGGCCGACGAGCTCGACTCCCTCTATACGGTTCCACGCGTCATAGTGATAATGGCTGAAGAAGCCGGTGCCGAACGCGGCGACCCTGACCTTCGACATGAGTGCCTCCTCTCGGCTCCTGTGGACATGCGTCTTTGGTGAACGCACCGGGGACGATGTCGCGTCCGAAGACGCGGACCTCATAGTACCGATGTTAATGCGCCATTATGAAATAGCGTTTCTCATTGTAGTATGTCAACGCAGTTTTACCGTTCTGATGGCGATAGAGAGAACGCAAGCTGGAAAATGCCAGTTTCGGTACCCAAAAGTGCGGGAACCTGCAGGAGCGTGTCACGGACAGCGCGCGCGGATCCGAGGTCCATGACGTGAAATACATGCAACCCGGCGATGTGGTCATCGGCCTTGCCCCGTAGCGACTTCTCTGCACTCGGCAGCGCCGAAGCGCCATTATCGGCGCGAAATGCCTCCCAGGCCAAAAACCCTGGCACTTGGCCGGCTGCCTTTCGCTGTGCGGCGAAGGACTGAGCGCGCTCTTCATCAACTGTTCCACGGAGTGCGTGCGTCACCACGAATCCGCCCCGCGCGGTGCCGTGCCGGCTCTCAAGGGCGCACACGGTGCGTGAATTGTTGCGGATTAACCGCTGGCACTTCAAGCTCCACGCGGTCGGTGCGTTGACCCGCGCGAGGTAGGACTCCGACGATAGCACCTCGGGCCCCGACGTCTCGTAATGTATGAACAGTTGGTGGTCCGCCTCGACTGCATGGTAGCGCCGGACCCCATGAAAGCCCTCTATGTCCACGCGCTCCGCATGGTGCTCACTATTGTACCAAGCCAACATCTCGTCTCTTTGCTCTTCCGGCATGTCGTGCCATATGATCAGAGCCCCGCGCGCGCTTTTGTTCATTTCGTCACCTTGCATCATTCATGATATCAGACCGGACCGGTCTCAATCATTTCGTATTATGAATTGACATTCCATATTCTCGCAACATAAGGTCGGTCAACAACCAGATTGCAATGCCTATCGTGATCGAATGGTAGACAGGGAGGAGATCGTAAAGTGAGCCAGCGCGAGCAGCCGACCACTGTCCCCATGCTTATAGACGGCGCATGGCGCGAAGCGGACACGCTTCTCGACGTGCGCGACCCTTATCGCGGCGATATCGTGTCGCGTGCTCCCGAATCGACCCGCGTCGATCTCGACGATGCGCTCAATGCCGCTGTTCGCGCTAAGAAAGTGATGGCTGCCATGCCCGGCTTCGAACGGGCCGCCGTGCTGCGCCGTGCTATCGCACTATTGCTGGAGCGAGCCGACATGATCGCCGAGATCATGTCACGCGAGACAGGCAAGGCCATCAAGGATTCGCGGAACGAGATCATTCGCTCGCAGGACACGCTGTCCCTCTCGGCTGAGGAGGCGATCCGCATTGAAGGTGAACACGTGCCGCTCGATGGAACAGCCATGGGTGCCGGGAAGATTGCCTTCTTATTGCGCTTTCCCATAGGTGTCGTCGCCGGCATAACGCCCTTCAACGCACCCTTCAATCTCGCCGCTCATAAGATCGCCCCGGCACTGGCCGCAGGCAATTCGATCGTTATTAAGCCGCCGCCGCAAGCGCCGCGCACTGTGCATGAACTCGTTCGCCTGTTCGTCGATGCAGGTGCGCCCGCCGGTTCAGTCAATTCGCTCTACGGCAACGAAATCGGGCAGCTTCTAGTGCGCGATCCAAGGGTGGATTTCATTACCTTCACCGGCTCAACTCGCGTCGGCGCCGAAATAAAGGCTGCAAGCGGGCTTCGCCGCGTGGCACTCGAACTCGGGGGTACTGGTCAGACCATCATTTGCGAAGATGGAGATCTTAAAACCGCCGCGCCGCTTGTCGCGCGCAACGCGATGCGCCTTGCCGGCCAAAGTTGTATCTCGGTGCAGAACGTGTTTGTGCACTCCTCGGTCATCGAGACCTTCAGCAAGAGCGTCGCCGAAGAGGTCGGCAAACTGAAATTCGGTGATCCGCTCGATCCCGACACCGATGTAGGCACTCTTATCGACGAAGCTGCCGCGCGCCGTGTGGAAAGCTGGGTTGAGGAAGCGGTCTCACAGGGTGCGAGGTTGATGGCCGGCGGCGGTCGCACTGGCGCACAACTCGAGCCTACCGTGCTGTCGGGCGTGAAGCCGGATATGAAAGTCGTCTGCCAGGAGGTGTTTGGCCCCGTGGTTTCGTTGCAGGCTTTCGACGACGTTGAGAAGGTCTTCGACACGATCAGCGACAGCCCTTTCGGCCTCCAGTGTGGCATCTTTACGGCGCGGCTCGAGCTCGCAATGCGGGCGGTCAAGCGGCTCCGCACCGGTGGCGTCATTCTTAACGGTACCTCGACATGGCGCACCGACCAACTGGCATATGGCGGAGTCAAGGATAGCGGCATTGGTCGCGAGGGGCCGCGTTACGCCATTCGCGACATGACCGAGGAACGGCTGGTGCTGTTCAATATGTAAGGCCGGCACCGTTGGGCAATTGCGGTCGGGAGATTGGGTGGCCGTAATTGGAGAACAACAATACCTGTCAAAAGTGGAGGATACGCAACATGAAAGCACAAATTGCTAGTTTCGTAATGGCGGCCGCCTTGGTCGTAGGTGGTGCCGCACAGGCGCAGGATTTTCCAAGCAAGCCCATCGAGGTCTCTATCTGGGCTGCGGCCGGTGGTGGAACCGATGTCACAAATCGTCTGCTCGCTGAAGCGATGCAGAAGCATCTGGGCACGCGGATCAATGCGGTCAACCGCACAGGCGGCGGCGGCGGCGTGGCAATGACACATGTCTGGAATCAGGATCACGATGGCCATAGTTGGCTCGGTGCCTCCGAGGCCATGCAAGTGGTCAAGGTAATGGGCTACCACGACACTGGCACGCCGGACTGGCGTTGGTACATGGTGGGCGGTTGGCCGGGGGTGATCTCCGTGCCCGAAAATTCGCCCTATAAGTCTTTCCAGGACATGGTCGATGCATCGAAAGAGAATCCCGGCAGCGTGCGCATTTCGCATTGCCCGCTCGGCTGCGTTTGGCACATGAAGGCACTGGCGTCCGGTCAGGCGGCCGACGTTGAATTTACGTACGTGCCGTATGACGGCAGCGCACCGGCCCACATTGCCGCCATGAGCGGCGAGGTGGACGCAGTGGTCAGCGGCGTCGGCGAGCAAGCCGAGTTCATTCGCGCTGGGCGACTGCGGCCAATCGCAATGACCGAAATGGAGCCGTTCGACTTCCCTGAGATCGGCGAGATCGAGGCCGTCGGCGCCGACTATCCCAAAGTTCAAGACATCCCAACCCGCCAGTGGCTCGGCATGGCCATCCCGAAAGACACCCCCGAGGAAACCGTCGCGATCATTGACGAAGCATTCGAGGCTGCGATTCAGGATCCGTCGATTCAACAACTCGCCCAGGAGCGGCTGATGGTGATCTCGGGTCTCTACGGCGACGAGGCGGAAGCTGAGCTGCAGAAGATGGAAGACGCGATGAGCTGGGCGTTGTTCGATCTGGGCATTGCGACCACGTCGCCGGACGAACTGGGCATTGAAAAGCCCTGATGATTGAGACAACGGCGGTGGCCATGAGCGGCCGCCGCCGTTCAAGTGCTTCACGGGGATGTCATTTAGCGGGACGGGAGGAAATCGATGCTGCCCGAAAGAGCACGGCGAAAGGCCGACATCGTCTTTTCAAGTTTCATGATCGTCTTAGGACTGGTCATGCTGTATGCTGCCAGCCAGATGCCCTGGTCGAGCGCGCGCACCGGCGGCGGTTCGCAATGGTATCTGTCGCCCGGCCTCTATCCCGCCATTCTGGGTACTCTTCTGGTCATATTCAGCGCCCGGGTTCTGGTCGCGGCCTGGAAGGAAGTGGGGGGAACGGACATCAGCGCCATGTTCACAGGTTGGGTGCGCGGCCTGCCACAAAATCGCGGTGTGCAGAACGTCGTCTTCATGATGGTTTTGGTCGGCGTCTACATCTTCTTCGGAATTGGTTCGGCCGATTTCCGTGTCGTCAGCGCCATATTCCTTTTTCTTTTCATCGCTGCGTTCTGGTGGCCTGATTCGGGGAAGAAGCTGCCTATGAGAATCGCCGCAACCGCCGCCATCGCCGCAGCTGTGCCGACCCTGATGGCCTACATCTTCACTACGCACCTGTTCGTGCCAATGCCCTGAGGGGCAACCAGCCGCGAGACGCGACATGCTTCAATCCTTCCTTGTCCAACTCGTCGAAATCGCAACGCCGATCAACATGCTGGTGATGGTATCGGCAACGGCGCTCGGCATTATTTTTGGTGCACTACCCGGTCTAACCGCAACGCTTGCCGTGGCGCTGCTCAGCACGCTGACCTTCGGCTTCTCGACCGAGCTCGCCATGGTCGCGCTGATTGGCGCCTATGTCGGCGCCATTTACGGACCCTCCCACTCCTCCATCCTGCTCGGAATTCCTGGATCGGCAGCGGGCGCGGCGACAGCCATTGACGGTCACATCCTGGCCAAGCAGGGCAAGAGCGGTATTGCCATTGCCACCGCCACGCTGGCCAGCGTGATTGGCACGATCATCGGCCTGATTGCCATGGTTCTCCTTTCTCCCCTCCTGGTCGAGCTGGCGCTCAACTTCACGTCGGTTGAGTTCTTCCTGCTGGCGCTGTTCGGCGTGCTGATCTGTGGATCTCTGACCGCGCCAGATATGCCCGTAAAAGGCTGGATCGCGGGCATCTTCGGACTCATGCTCGCCGGTATTGGCATCGAAACTATCCAGGGCTACCAGCGCTTCACCTTTGGCAATCCGAACCTTGCGGGCGGCATCGACGTCGTTCCGGTCATCCTCGGCGGCTTCGCCCTTCCGCAGGTCTTCCGCGTCCTGCGCGACCGCGAAATGAAGCAGACAATCGTCACCAATATCGGCAGCCTCATGCCAGATTGGCTTGCAATCTGGCGCAACAAGTTTGGCGTAATGCGCTCCGGCGCAATCGGCGTGGGCGTCGGCGTCATTCCCGGCGTGGGCGAGGACATTGCTGCCTGGGCCTCATACGACGCCGCTCGCAAGCTCGATCCCAAACCAGAAAGCTACGGCACCGGTAATGTTCGCGGCGTCATCGCCGCCGAGACCGCCAATAACGCCTGCATCGGCGGCGCCATCATCCCAGTCCTGACGCTCGGCGTCCCTGGGTCGCCGCCGGCGGCGATGCTCCTCGGCGCGCTCAACCTGCATGGCGTGCGGCCAGGTCCGATGCTTGCATTTGAGTTTCCCAACTTCATCCCGCAGATGGCCGCCATGCTGGCGTGGGCCTCGCTAACGATCCTCGTGCTCGGCCTCCTAATGGTGCGCATCTCGGTGCAGGTGCTGCGCATCCCCACCGCCATCCTCATGCCTGTGGTCGCCTTCCTTGCCGTGCTGGGCTCTTATTCCCTCGGTCTCAACATGTTCAACATTTACATGATGTTCTTCTTCGGCGTAGTGGTCTACCTGCTAGAGGAGATCGGCTACCCGATCGCCCCGGCCGTGATCGGCCTGCTGCTAGGGAACATGGCCGACGTCAGTCTGCGACGTGCGCTGCTGGCTTCGGGGGGCAGCGTGGAGCCGTTCGTCACCCGCCCGCTGGCGATCCTATTCCTAGCACTAATCATCATCTCGCTAAGCTTCCAGAGCACCTTCGTGCGCAATCTGTTCTCACGCACCTTCCGGCGCAGGGCAAAAGTTTGAGATGCTTGCGATGAGCGGGTTCAAAGGAAATCCGCGAGCCGGCGCCGACATTCCGATCGAGCCTGCCTACGACGTCGTCGTGGTCGGGGGAGGGGCTGCGGGATTGACTGCAGCGGCTTGCGCGGCCTTTGACGGGTTGAATGTACTTCTGGTGGACAAGGCGGAGCGGATCGGGGGAACTACCGCAATCTCGGGTGGTATGGTGTGGGCGCCGGCCAACAGGCTGGCAGAAGAAGCCGGCATGCCGGATTCGCTTGAGGCCGCCACACGCTATCTCCACGCTACCGTGCCTGATGGTGCCGACGATCCGCTGCTCGCCACCTTTGTCCGTTCGGCTGGCCCAGCGATCGATTTTCTGCGCGCACACATAGGACTCGAATTGCAGCCGGTGCTGCGATATCCGGACTACTATCAGGCCGCGGCCGGCGCCACGCTGGGGGGGCGTGTGCTCGAAGCCCGGCCATTCGACATCAGGCACCTCGGCCGCCATCGAGATCTTCTTGCCCCTCCATTACCGGAGATGACTCTCTTCGGAGGCATGATGGTCGACCGCGCCGACCTTCCGGCCTTCCGTAAACCCCTTTCCTCTTGGCGCAACATGGTCAGGATCGCAAGTCTCGGTGCCCGGCACCTTCTTGATCGCCTGACGATCGGGCGTGGCGGGCGGCTGGTGCTGGGAAACGCGCTGGCGGCGAGGCTGCTCGATCGCTGCCTTGCGGCCGGCGTGACAATCTCCACGTCGACTAATCTTATCCGTATCGTGACGGAAGGCGCGCGCGTCACCGACGTTGAACTTGAACGCCGGGGGCACCGCCTGATCATCAATGCGCGCCGTGGAGTGATCCTTTCTGGGGGGGGCTTTTCCCAAGACCCGGAACTGCGCGCGCATTACCTGCCACTAGAGGCCGGCCTTGCATCGGCGGCCCAACCTGTGGACGCGGGAGATACAATTCGAGCCGCGCTTTCGGTTGGCGGCCGCATGAGGTCGATGATGGGCGACAATGCGCTCTGGGTACCTTTATCTCGCTTTACGCGAAGTGATGGGTCGGCGGCGCGGTTTCCCCACACTGTCACTGATCGAGGCAAACCCGGCGTCATCGCTGTCACCTCTGAGGGTAAGCGCTTCGTCAATGAGGCGATGAACTATCATCATTTCTGTCAGGCACTACTGGCGGTCACGCCAAAGGGGCAGACGGCGCGCGCGTTTCTGATCTGCGATCGAAACTTCCTAAGGCGATATGGTCTTGGCGCCGCAAAGCCATTCGGCATCGGACGTCGCTCCATGCTTGCCAACGGCTATCTTGTTGAAGCGCAGTCGATTAGCGAACTTGCTCGCAAGCTTTCGATTGATCCGTACCAACTCGCAGTAACCGTGGCGCGGACTAATGCTGATGCCATTCTCGGCGAGGATACGATCTTTGGTCGCGGCAGCGACGAATACCAGCGCCACTTCGGGGACCCGGACTGCAAGCCTAATCCATGCCTGGCGCCGATCGATAGCGGACCCTTCTACGGCATTGAGGTCGTGATTTCGGATCTTGGTACCGCCGCTGGTCTAGATGTCGACAATGATGGTCGAGTACTTCGTGACGGCAGACAGGCATTTGCAAATCTTCATGCTTGTGGAAACGATATGCGCTCGGTAATGGGCGGAGCCTATCCAGGCCCGGGGATTACGCTCGGTCCCGCTCTGGTGTTCGCTTGGCGTGCAGCAAGGGCCCTTTCCGGCCGAAGGGTGTAGATCAATCCGTCGCGACATTGCGATACGCAAATGGCGCAGTGCTCCCATACCCGATCAATCGTTGCGTGCAGTGCGAGAATGAATATATTGCGGCGCAACAGTAGGAGCCGCTATGAACCGCTATCTCGCACGCACCATCGATAACATCTTTACGATTTTCGGCTCCATTGAGTCGGCACGACGTCTTCGCTCTAACTATATCGTCCTTTCGCGCGGCAATGTCGGGGCTGACGAAACGGCGACAAGTCGCGCGCTGAGCGAGGCTGTGCGTCGCTCGAAGCTAGGCAGATAAATGTCCGCTATAGTGGACCAACAAGGTAAAACGGCGTTCGAAGAACCGCTTCGTATCGACCCCAGCTATCGAGGACCTGATGGAGGCCACTCAGGCGCGCTCGACCCCTGTTCAGCAGAACGCAAGCCTCTTCTGTTCGATCCGACTTAATACCTTAGAGTCCGTGGCGAAACTGCCCGTGAGTTCGCGCGATGCGTCTGACGAGGATCATGACGGCTGGGGCGCAGAGGAATGCGGTGGCGGATTCGATGGTGGCCTCCGCGTCCTTCCAGAGCCTTCGGTTGCGGCTGATCCAGGCGAAAAGCGTTCGACCACCTATCGCCTCGGCTGTACGGCAAAGCCGACCTGATCGGGCTTCCGCTTGACGATCTCGACGGCGATGGAGGTGGCTTCCGCGACGCGCGGTCCTGATAGCCTGCGTCTGCGAAGACTTTGCGGAAAGGGAAACGGTCGCGGAGAGGCCTGCAGCACCGGACCCGCACCGTCGCGATCCGGTCTGCTGGCAGGGTGCGGGAACAGCACCAGCGCCCGACCGTCGGTTTCGACCAACGCGTGACGCTTGCGGCCTTTGATCTTCTTGCCTTCGTCATAGCCGCACGGCCTGCCGCTCTCGCAGGTCTTGATGCCCTTGCTCGATGATCGATGCCGGTGGGAGATGCCTCGCGGCTACAGCGCTCGCGATCCAGCGTCAGCAGTCTGTGGTTGATCTTCTCGAACAGATGGGCGGCTTCTGCCGCGCAGTTGCTGTAGACAGCACGTGACAGGCTAATATTCCTGTCACTCTTCTTGTCACACTCCGAACCTCTGGGAAGTTCAATGTTTAACTACCTCTGTGACGCTGTGACAGGTTGCAGGCGTCCTGCCTTAGCAAAGAAGGAACTCCGGGAAAGGGTCTGGCACTGCCTTGCCGCAGCGCCCCAAAACTTAATTTTTGATTCTTTAGAGAACCCTGTCACACTCGTCACACTTAGTAGATGTTGAAGGAAAAAACGCAATAAGATGAATTGGTTGAACGATGTGACAGAAGCAATGTGACACGGCTAATTTACCCGTCACAGCGTCACACCCGCGATGACACCCAAAATCCGCTCCCAGACGCTGGCTAAAATAAGAACTCCTATTGTCGAGAGGGGATCGCCTGAGATTCTGAGAGAGGTAAGCTGAGGGCGAACGCAATTAGGTTTTCCGCCTAAAGAGCCCCTCTACGATAAACGAAATCTATCAGACACCGGGGCTCCGCGCACCCCGCGGGACGCCCCTGCGACGGGGAGGGACCCAAGCGACTTTGCCTCCCCACGCCAGTCCTCCCACAACAATGAGCAGTCCCTCTGTTGTCCGCAGTTGCGCAATTCTCACCACGCGGAGGCGGACCCGTGCGATTTTAGGGCTGCCGTATGGAGTCCATCATGCTTGAGACACCTGCGACACTGGCAGAGAGTTCGTCAAGCACGCTTCCAGGGACGCATTAGTGCGCAAGATGATTCAAAATGGATGCAATAACTGCGGACATTTCGAAAATCTGTGCAGCGTGGATAGCATTTATCGACCACCCCTTTGCCAAACCCTCACTGTTGCTGTAGCTATCTAGCGGCACCGTAAATGGCGCACACAGGTGGTAGGGCGCACACTCCGGTACACCATATGTAGAGGTCTTATCGATTTCTTCGGTGCAGTCGGAAGTGTCTAGTGCGCATTTATTGGGTGAAAAATGAACGCGCCAAGGGAAACGACACCAAAGAAAGTTGATGTGATCATCACAATCTGTGCGTTTCGAAAAAGAGCGCGACCTCAGTTCTGCTCGACGCCGGCAGCTTTGCCACCAGGCCCGCAGGACGCAGTCCAAGCTGCGTGGATTAAGAAAGTTCAGACTCTGCCAGCGGAAATCGCTGTGGCGGATCTTTATGCGGGGCGCGGGTTCTCGCTGGCGGTCAAGGCAGCAAAGAACGCTAAGGCAAGGCTCTACGTGCTTTCGGCCGGGTTGGGTCTGGTGCCTGCCGATCGCCACGTGCCAACGTACGGGCTAACGGTCTCTTCTGGCCATGCGGAGTCTGTCGCAGCTAAAGTCCGAGGTGAATTCGACGCAGCGGCTTGGTTCTCTGGTCTTCTATCGTCTCCTCTGTCGGATCAGTGGGATGATGTTGTTGGCGCGGCCTCCGGGCGTATTCTGATCGCGCTAACACGTCCATATGCCCAAATGGTGGGCGAGAGCCTCGGTACGCTGCGGCCGGACGTTTTGAAGCGATTGCGAATATTTGGCGCTTCATTGGCTCCCGTGCTGCCGGCAGCGTTGCATCCGGCGCTCGTGCCTTACGACGCGCGTTTTGACGCGATCAGTCCCGGGACGCGGGCGGACTTTTCTCAGCGGGCGCTGCATCACTTTGTAGGGCTGGTCTCAGGCAATGATGATCAAGACCGTGACGCTGACCATGCGGCTGTCGTTAGCGCCTTAGACAATGTGACACCGCCTGCGAGACCCCTTAGGCCGCGGCGGACTGATGCGGAAATCCTTGAGTTGATTGGGGTTCGCCTCCAGACCGAAACAGGCGTCGCCCGCATCTTGCGCGCGCTTCGGGACGAAGAGGGAGTTGCCTGTGAGCAAGCGCGATTTAGTCGGCTCTATCAAGCTGCTTTGACCGAAAGGAAGTTGTCATGACACGCCCGCGCAAAGCAGCGGAGCCTACGCTCGCAGTACGGGCAGTTCGCACGGAACAGGCGGACAAAGCGGTCTACGCGTTTTTTGTGGCTGGTGCTGACCTGCTGAAAATTGCCGAAATTAGCCGTGTCCACCGCGATAGCGAGGGAGGGCTGCAGGGATTTCAGCGCAAAGGAATCCTGAGTCACGTTCAAGCGATAACAGATTTCTTAGATCAAGGTCCCGTGCTCTTCCCGAATGCTATCATTCTCGCCATTTCACCCCGGGCGCGCTTTACGCAGGCGCGGGGCGAACGGCCGAGCGGTGATGTACGCTCTTGTGAAGCGGGGACGCTGCGGATCCCCCTGCCCATCAATGGTCCAAAGGCGGCCTGGATCGTTGATGGGCAGCAGCGCTCACTCGCGCTTTCCCAGGCTCAGAACAAAACCTTCCCGGTTCCTGTTATTGCCTTCGTATCGGAAGAACTGTCAGTTCATCGTGAGCAATTCATCTTGGTCAATAAGGCCAGGCCCCTTGATCCTCGCTTGATCAACGAATTGCTCCCCGAGGTGGACACCACCTTCCCGCGTGACCTTTCGTCTCGGAAAATTCCCAGTGAATTGGTCAATCTCCTGCAAACGTCTGCAGAGTCTCCGTTCTTCGGCTTGATCAAGAGACTGTCCGAGGATTCTGCCACTGCAGTCGTGACGGACTCGGCCTTGATCAAAGCGATCAGAAACAGCATCAACAGTGCGCTTGGCTGTCTTGCTCCATACAAGGCGACAGCAGAATCGCCCGCCGACATTGATGCCATGTACCGCACACTTGTCGCCTACTGGAGCGCTGTGCGCACGGTGTTTCCGGAAGCGTGGGGCCGTCCAGCCACAGAAAGTCGACTCATGCACTCAGCGGGCATTGAGGCGATGAGCCTCTTGATGGACCGGATCATGTCGCGTGCAGCGCCAGGGACGGACCTGCTCCTCCACGCGACACAGTCTCTGTCACGGATCGCTCCATATTGCCGTTGGACGACAGGCAGGTGGACGGAACTTCAGCGAGACTGGAACGACATTCAAAACGTTGGACGCGACATCAAAATGTTATCCGGTCATTTGGCGCGCCTCGACCATATGCATGCCTTTGCGAAGGTTGCGTAATGCGGTTCGTATTTGCCGACAGCGTCGACACTATCGACCCCGAATACGATTTCATTGAAGATCGAAACGGCAAGGGCCGGGCGGTCCATCGCGACGACGCGTACCCGCATGAGTTCCTTGATCAGGCCCCTTATGACGGGATTCTGGTATCTCGCGGCATCGTCGGCGACATTGGGCACCCCGGGAAGTACTCTGAGGCGCAGCTCATGCGGTTTCGTCGAGAAGGCGCTCGTCGATTCTTGCGGTATCCCCTTGATCGATTCCCCGGGAGCATCATGCTGGGTGACTGCGGCGCCTTTTCGTATCGCAATCTGCCGGAACCACCCTACCACGCGGACGACACAGCCGAGTTTTACGCCGACGGCGGCTTTACGCACGGATGCTCACCGGATCACCTTATCTTCGATTTCGACGACATAAGCGTAACGCGGCGTTTGAGCGACGTTCCTGAGGATGTGCGCTCGCGATACGAAATTACCCTCCAGAATGCTAGCGAGTTCCACAAAGCGGCGAAGGCACTCGGACCCCAGTTCACGCCGATGGGCGTCATCCAAGGATGGTCTGCCGAAAGCATGGCACAAGCGGCGTGCAACTTGGCGGATATGGGCTACGACTACTTGGCGATTGGGGGCACAGTACCTTTGAGGATTGAACAAATCAGCCGTGTCTTAAGCGCCCTGCGGGACGCAATCCCCGAGCACGTTCGGCTGCACCTTTTGGGCTTTGGAAAGATCGAGGAACTCGCCGTGCTCGACAGGTTCAAAGTAACCAGCTTCGATACGACGTCACCTCTTTTGCGAGCGTTTAAAGATGCCCGAAAGAATTATTGGGCGCGCACGCCCGGCGGCGACCTGTCTTACTACACGGCAATTCGCATTCCCCAGGCCACTCAAAACAACAAGCTCAAGCAAAAGGCGCTGGAAGGTAGTCTCAACCAGGAAGATGCGCGACGTCTCGAGGACGCTGCCCTGCGTCATGTGCGGGCTTATGCTGATGGCAACGTGGCCTTGGAGCCGGCGCTTGATAGTGTGATGGACTATTGGGCCGCTCTGAACTGGGACGAAGAGGCATCGCCCGGGCGTCGTGCTGATGCCGTTAAGCGACAGCGAAAAGCCTATGCGCAAACCCTTGGCGATCGACCTTGGGACAACTGCAGTTGCAGGGTTTGCCGGGAGAGCGGTGTTGAGGCAGTAATTTTCCGAACATCCAATCGTAACAAGCGCCGCGGCATTCACAACCTTCACGTCTTTCACACGCACCTATCCGAATTTCGACAGGAAACTGTATGAGCCATTCCCACCATATTAGGTTCGACGCCCTTGCGCCGATCCAGAGCGACAAGCTGGCAGTTTTCACGTTCGTGGCGAAAGCTTCCGAGGTAGCGCGCATTGCTCGCATTGAGCGAGCGGGACGAGATACTGGCGGCACCTTGCAAGGCTTTCAAAGGCCTCAAATTGCAGGCCACATTCGCGAGATCCGCGACTACCTTGAAAAGCCAAACGCGATCTTGCCGAACGCCATCGTGGTCGCGTTCATGGGCGGTGCCTGGCTGGAGCCAGCAACGAGTCCGGAGGGCCGTCTTCACCAACTCGTTGTGGATACCTCCAATGGCCCTCCCGGCTGGATCGTGGATGGGCAACAGCGCTTTACAGCACTTTCAGAACTTCGCGAACGCGAGTTCGAGGTGCTGGTTTCGGGCTTTCTTTGCGAAACCGAGGAGGAGCTTCAAAAGCAGTTCATCTTGGTCAACAACACCCGCCCGCTGCCAAAAGCGCTTGTTTATGAGCTTCTGCCTAAAGTCGGAGATCTTCCGGCAAGAATGTCAAGTCGGTCGCAAGCCGCTCTTGTTACTGAAGCGCTGAACTATCGCGAAGGATCCTCACTAAGAGGGCTGATCAAACAGCAAACAAACCCCAAAGGCGTCATCCGCGATACCGTCCTCCAAAGGGTAATTATGAATTCCCTCAGTGACGGGACGCTCCGCCTCTACGCCGGTGAGGATCAACTCCTGCTGGAGAAGGGAGTGACCACGATGAGTGAATTCTATCACGCTGTTCGGCACGTCTTCGCGGAGGATTGGATCGGACACACACCGAAGTCATCTCGGTTGCTCCATGGCACCGGCATCATTGCTCTCGGCTATGTCATGGATTTTTTGAATAGCGTCACGGGCGCCTCGACTCGGGACGAGTTCGCCGCTGGTCTGCGATTGCTCAAAGGAAAAACCGCCTGGAGCGCGGGCGAGTGGGAATTTGGAGCAGAGCGTCGGCGTTGGAATGGGCTCCAGAACGTTCCGGCCGATGTGCGCCAGTTGTCTTTTCATCTCGTCCAGGTGCTCAAGCGACGCCTGGCCGAAACCGAAAAGGCGGCCTGAGTATGTCCTATGCCGTCAAGGAAATGTTCTATTCCCTTCAAGGCGAAGGACGCCATACGGGGCGCCCTGCTGTATTCTGTCGTTTTGCCGGATGCAATCTGTGGAGCGGGCGGGAGCGTGATCGGGCGACAGCAGCATGCAAGTTTTGCGATACGGACTTCGTCGGTACCGATGGCGACGGCGGCGGGCGCTTCGTGGATGCTCAATCACTTGTGGCTGGCATCGAGGCGATGTGGGGCGGTGGAGACACAGACCGGTTCGTGGTTCTGACCGGCGGCGAACCGCTTTTGCAGGTGGGAGAGGAGCTTGTCTCGGCTCTTCATGCGGCTCGATTCGAGGTTGCGCTTGAAACCAACGGATCGCTTCCCGCTCCGACCAAGATCGACTGGATTACTGTCAGTCCCAAGGGTGAAACGCCCTTAATCCAAACCTCAGGGAATGAGTTGAAGCTGGTCTTTCCCCAAGAAGGAGTAGACCCGCTTTCGTTCGAAAATCTCGCTTTCGAACATTTTTTTCTTCAACCTCGCGATGACATCGCGCGCGAGACCAATACTGCGGCAGCGATTGCCTACTGCCTGCAGCACCCGCGCTGGCGATTATCGTTGCAAACACACAAATTCATGGGCATTCGATAATGTACGAACTCAGCAGGGAATTTCGTTTTGACGCCGCTCACACGCTCCAACGAACTGTGGACGTTGAGCCCAGCCGACGCATTCACGGACATTCCTATCGAGCAGAAGTCGCCGTGCGCGGTCTTCCAGATCCGCGTACCGGCATGATCGTAGACCTGGCGCTTTTTGAACAAGCTCTCGAAGAGGCCCGCGATGGGCTTGATCACCGCCTTTTGGACGAGATTGCCGATCTTGGTCCAAGTACGATCGAAAATCTGTCATTTTGGATTTGGCAAAGAGTCGCGCCGGTCTGTCCGAACTTGTGGCGGGTCACCGTTCGCCGCGACAGCGACACGGGCGCCTGCAGCTATTATGGTTCCGAGAACACGCAATGACGGATAGCAGTGCACTCGTACTTTTCTCGGGCGGCCAAGACTCCGCGACGTGTCTCGTCTGGGCGCTGAACCGCTTTGACCGCGTCGAGACAATTGGCTTTGACTACGGACAACGTCACCGCGCGGAACTCGATGCGCGTATCGAATTCCGCGCCGGCCTGGCGAAAGCCTTCCCGGGATGGGCCGCGAGGCTTGGCGACGATCGGGTGCTCAATCTCGCTGTGCTTGGCGAAATCAGCGATACCGCCTTAACGCGCGAAGTTGAAATTGCGACAATGTCATCTGGTCTGCCGAATACGTTTGTGCCTGGCCGCAACATCTTATTTCTTACCTTCGCCGCAGCGGTCGCTTATCGCCGAGGCCTGAAGCATGTGGTCACCGGAGTCTGCGAAACAGATTTTTCCGGGTATCCCGACTGCCGGGACGACACGATCAAAGCTCTGCAAGTCGCCCTCAATCTCGGCATGGAGAGCCGGTTTGTTTTGGAAACGCCATTGATGTGGATCAACAAAGCTGAGACGTGGTCGCTTGCAGACAAACTGGGTGGTGCTCCTCTCGTCGAACTGATCCGGGATGGGACGTTGACCTGCTACAATGGTGACGTCGAGCATATCAACGAATGGGGGCGCGGCTGCGGCGAATGTCCCGCTTGTGATCTGCGCGCTCGTGGATATGAAAAGTTCCGCACTGCGGCTCTGGAGAATGCCATTGCGTAACCTTGATAGAAGGCAACGTATCGAGGGTGGCTTATTCTTGGCGGCGTTCGCATGCACGATCCCGCTTGCCAATTGGATGATCGGAAATGTGGGCACAGTCTGCGTGCCAGATGGTCCGTGCCTCATCCCAGTTGCGCCTGGAATTTACGCGCCAAGCGGGGTCCTCGCCATCGGGGCAGCGCTTGTCTTACGCGATCTTGTCCAAAGGCGGCTCGGTCTCGCCTGGTCGGTTGCGGCCATCGCTATCGGGGCGATCCTATCTGTATTTTTCGCACCCCCGGCACTGATCGTCGCCTCAACGGCAGCCTTCGCTCTGTCGGAGGTTGCAGATCTGCTAGTATACACTCCGCTTCAGCGTCGCGGTTTGATCTTGGCTGCCACCGCCAGCAGTATCGTAGGCTTAATCATCGATAGCATCGTCTTTCTCACCCTCGCTTTCGGGGGGCTCGACCTTCTCCCGGGTCAGGTTCTTGGCAAACTGTGGATGGTCGTCGCGGCGCTGCCGGTACTCGCATGGGTTCGATCGCGGGACAATCGGGTGTGGAATCTGAGGCCCTGATGTTCACTATTTATGAACGCCACAAGGTGGCATAGGCCCTATTGGCAAGCGGTGGTCATACCTGTTCGATCTAACTCAGTCACCGGTGCCTCTAAGATGGTCGAGGACTGCTCGCAAGATGCTCGCTGTTCCCTTGCCTGGCGCCCAGATCGGATCCTTGCCCGCCAAGGCATCTTTAACGCAGTAGAAGGCTTGGTGGCTGCTGCTCTTCCAGGTGAACACGAACAAATCGGCCGCCTTCGCTAGACTCGTAAGTTGCGCAGTTGCGACTAGATCCGAATTCATGACCACCTTGCAGCCTGGGAACAGCGCCTCGAGAGCTGACTTGGCGCGAATTCCGGCCGCCTCCGCGAGTGTGTAGATGCCAATCGTCTTCCCACCAAGGCTGGGCGGGGATGGTGCGTCAGCCTCCACCACCTCCGCGCTTCGCCTTAGCGCCGTGATAGCCTCCTCGCCGACACCGTAGTCTTTAGTTAGCGTCTCTAATGGCAGCAGATCGGCCGGCATCAGACGATGGGCGAAGCTAGCAGTCTGGCCGAGTACTTGCAGAAAGAGTCTCAGCCGCGCGTCGCGCGCGTCGTCTGACGGGCATGGCAGGATAGCTAGCGCCTCGCTGAGGTCCAGACTCCAAGGCAGATAGGCGTAGGAGCCTATCCGCTTCTGCACATCTTCGAGATCACCCATCAGCGATACGTATTCGGACGATGACAATCCCTGCTCGATCAGCAAAGTCGTCAATCGGGCGATCAGGTCCAGGTCGGGTCGTGAAAGAAAATCATCCATCGCGATCAACAGAAACAGCATGGATGCGATCGGCTTCGCGGCCGGTGACACCTTGTCCTCGTCGTGGAAGAAGCTTGCGAAGATTTGCGGTACCGCAGTGCGACTGACAGCGCTGGCCTCGCCGTCGAGACCTCCGATGATATCGGCAAAACGTTGAGCGAGTTTGCCGCTATCTCTTACAGCCGACGCATCCCAACTTGTGGCAGCGGTTTGCGCGTCGCGTTCGGCAGCGGCGAGATTTTGGCCCGCCTGCAACTGCTCAGCCCACCGCAACCAGGGTGTTACCTCGGCTGCAGGTTGCGCGGGCGCAGCATCGTCAGTCTGCCACTGCCTCAGGCTTTCGATCTTTGTCGCAACGGCGGGTGCCAAGGAGTCGAGAACCGCCGGATTGGAACCTTCAACTAGCCCAAGCAGGCGATCCCGAGCCTCGTCAGTGCCGATCGAGCCTACGCAGGACACCAACCTGCTAATCGTCTTTCTGCTCGGCGGCAACCGCAGGTAAAATTCAAAAGCGCGATCGATCTGCCCGTCGTCAAAAGCTTCGTCTGCCTCGTCCATTGTCGTGACAGTTGCAGGCTTGGATTCTGGGACAGGAGCCGTTTCGAACAGCGCGGTGTCCGTTCCCGCAGGCAATAAGGCGAGCAACGAGGCGACGATCGCCGGGTCGGGGCTCGCCTGCAACTGCTCAAACAACGCGAATGCCTTGACCACCCGGGGTGCGCGAATGCCGCGACGGGAGGCAAAAAGCTTGGGATAGGGGGTCGCGACATGGAGGGAAAAGGCTTCCCGCAGCGCAGCCCGGTCGCCGCTCGCCTCAGAGCCGTCGACATAAGTTCGGTAGAGCGCCTCGATGAGATCGGCGACAATCTGCGGCGGAGCCGCAAGCTCCGCGAGGGTCTTAATGAGCCAGTGATCGCGCGCAATCTGCGGCCAAAAACCCAGGCCAGCGCTCAGCCGAACCTCGAGAAATTTGAGGTTCTCCTCGTTGAGGCGGCCTGTCTGCTTCAACTCGGCGATCATCGCCTGGGCCCGTGCCTCATCGCCGGCCAGCAGTGCTCGCTCGAAATCGCCCCGTATCGCACCGACCGGGCGGATAAGCGCACGCGGCGCGCTCGGCTTGAGTTCAAGCAACGCGGCAAAATCGTTCAGTCGACCCGTGATCGTTCGCATGGCGGCGGCGTCCGGGCCGGTGAAGCGATAGATCGTCCCCTCGAAGCGACGGCGAAGCGCAGTTGCCATCGGATCGGCAGCATCGTCCGGGACTCGCTCGAAGCGGCTCAGCCAAGTGGGGCCGAGCCAAGCATTGAGTTCATCCCTCAGCTCATACCCGCCTGCCGGCCCCTGGGTGGTAGCATACCAGCCCGTAACTTCTCCGCCGCGCACAAATGGGAGAACGAGCGGCGCGTTGGTTCGCTTGGCGCCGAGATGCGAGAGCCACCGCCGAACCTGGTCTGCCTGGTCTGCAGGCGCTGACCCGTCGACGAGCGATGTCCAGCTAAGCTCGTTCGGCGACGTAAAGAAGCGTTCCAGCCACTTCTGCTCACACGCGGCCAAATGGTCGATCATACGCCCATGCCCACGTAGGATTCGAAGTTGATCCGCGCTTCGGCGAGCGTCTTTGGCGTGGTGTCGTACACCACCATCTCTTCGTTCAGTTCGAGGCCGTTGTACGTGAGGTTCATCGAGCCGGTGAGCAGGCCTCGTTTGAGCAGCACGCCCTTGATGTGAAGATGCTGACGTCGGACGACGCACAACTTATCGTTCAGGCCCGCCTCATCTGCGGCCATGGCGAGCGCATCGATGAGGGGATCGTTGTGACCGTCCAGGCTCGTCGCGATACCGAGCGAGGTGCCGCGCGCCATGACATCGGTCAAGACCTCGATCAATCTGATCTCGCGGTTGCCCCACTCGGGATTGATCGAGCCCAAACCGCCGGCACGATTATCGAACAGCACCACGTTGCTGATCCAAGGGCTGACCAGCCAGGCACGCTCTCCGCCAGGGGCGAGAAGCTCCCCGAGAAACATCATCTGGAGGAGTTCGCGGATGAGATTCTGGCTGGTCACCGCGCTCTTGAAGATCCGTCTTGTCTCGAAACTCATTGCAGCGCCTCCGGGACATCGAGTACGACATGGAAGGCGTTCTCCACCCGCCGCACCGCCTGCACCCGGGCAAAGACCGAGAGATAGCCTGACTGAGCGGGGTTGGTAGCCAGGAAGCTCAGCGCGTCCGCCAGCAGCGATGAAGCCGCCATTCGGCAGATCAGCGTCGCCGCGCCTACCTCCGCAAGGCGGTCGAGGCAAAGCTCCTGCCAGCCCTCCGCTTCGACATCGATCAGCGCGGCATCCTCCGCCAAGTAGGACCGCAACAGCAGCGGATCAGGCAATGGCAAATCGGCGAATGGCGAATAGGGTCGAAGGCCCGATTGCCGGATGTGCGCGCCGCGCGGCCATAGCAGTCCATAGATCACGCCGAAGCGCCACTGGCCCGGATCGACTGTCGGCGGGTCCATGCCGGAGAGAGCCAGCGCCGCATCGATGTCGTCGGAGCGCGCGAGACGGTGCGCGAGCACGCGGGCATCCAGTTCGATACCGAGCCGCACCTCCTCGGCATCCCAAAGGCGCATCGCGTCGAGAAAGAAGGCGTCGCTGTCGCTGCTAGTTCCGGGCCGGAGGATGCGATTGGCGAGCGCGACTATGAATGCGTGAAAAGTGACAAAGCCTTCCTCCGCCAGCGTGTGACGCAGTGCGGTAAAGCTCGCGTGGTTTTCCTCCGCGCCCGAGGCACTTCGGAACGCACGCACCGCAGTCGGCAACGGATCGGCGCTATCGCTCTCCACGACCGAGGTGAGGAAGCGACCCAGTTGATAATCGCTGAGCGAGAAGTCATTGTCGCGCAACGCTGCGGTCATGAGGCTGAAGAAGCGTCGTGGATCCTCGACATATTGACTCTGCGCCACCTCGATCTGCCCATTGCCGCCCGGCGTCATCTCGCTAATCCAGATCTCGCCATTGGGTATACCGGCGAGCACGTCATCATCTTCGCGCGGGCCGGCTGTCACATCGAGGATGAGGCTGTCGCTATCGATTTGCGGGCAAAGGCTTGAAATGGCGCTGAGCGCAGCCGCGCCGACGGTCGAAGCGTATCGCTCGCGCAGCCATGGCTCCCAGTTTGGATCGATAGGCGTCCAAAGGACGGCAGCTAAGTCGAACAGGCTGGCAACCACTTGCCGATCAGCGACGTAACTGGCCAGATCTTGGCGCAACTTGTCCTGCTGGTTGCCCTGGGCATTGGCATCATCGACAACCGCGGACTGAAACAAGATGTTGAGCGTCTGATCGAGGCTGAACTCTGCGTTTCCGTCCGCCAGCCGTGCGGCTGCTTCCCGCAACGAGATACCACGCGCCATCGATTCGTTGCTGAGGGCTGCAAGCATCAGATGCGCTAGCCATTCGCGTGCGAACAGATTGTCTACGTGTTCGCCAAGCTGCCCATGCAACGCAAGATGGTGGAAGCGCGCCGTGCGCATCGCCCGATAGCGCGGATCCGACTCCGCTCCGAGGTTCGACCACAACGCGTCGGGGAACCGCAGGCGGATGCACATAGCATCGACCGCTAGACTAAACCCGAGCGCGACAGCTTCTCCTCCGACCTCGAAGTGAAACTCCTTGGCGAGCGAGCCGCCATCGCGGAAGCGAATGCCCGCGTCACTTCCAAGCGCCAGACGGCGGACCTCGATCGGGCTCAGTCCCTCGTGGGAGTAGAACCGCACATCCTCGATCAGCGGGGTCCAAGGACTCCCACGCGGCGGATCGAGTACCATGCCCTCATCGCGTGCGACAAGTTGACTGCGCCAGCGAAGACGAGCGTTGGAGGTATCGCCCAAGGTGCCCGGTGGCGGCTGAACCTCGAGAACACGCGGCCGATAGACGGGGACCTGCCGCAGCAAACCGCCGACGTTGACGCGCCAATCGCCGAGGCGTTCGAGACGGGCAAATGACTCAAGCGGCACAGCCTGCTCGCGGTTCTGGTCGAGCGCCGGGCATAACCAGTGACGCTCGAACGCATGGCTGATGCCGTATCGCCGCGATACGCGGCCAGGGGCGAACTCGCGCAGGGCCTGTGCGATCGGCATGGCGACCCGCTCGGGCGTCGCGCTGCCCGGTTGCGGCAGGACAATATCGACTTCGGGTACGTTCAAATCGCTGAACAGGTTGGCCGGCGCGAACTCGGGCAGCGGCGAATTGAAGACCTGATGATCCTCGCCCGGCTGGCCCCAAGCACGCCAGTTGCTTTCGAGGCGCCGAAGCGCAGTCGGCAGAACCTGCGTCATCAGTGGTCGCGGATGGTCCCAGAGCAGAGGCGCGACCGCGTCTTCTTCAATTTTCAGCGACGAGGCGAGATAGGAGGTGTAGCGGTCGAGTTCGGCCGGGATCGTGAGGATGCGGCGGATCAGACCGGCCAGCGCCGTCTGGCGGGCTCGCTGATAGTTGCTGTCCGTGCTGGTCGACAGGTCTAGCCACACGCTTCCTTGGCGTGAGGAATCCAACATCTGGCTCAGAAAGTCGAGCGTGGCATAGACCGCCTGCATGCGCATCACATAACGGTTGCCGATCGGGAGCGTGCGCAACGGCAATTCTGGATCGAATAGAAGGTCATAGCCCTGATAGGCAAGGCGATCACGGCCATAGTCCGAGAGCACCGCAACGGTCCAAGGACGCATCCGGCGCGATCGGCCAGCGCGACCCTTGCGCTGCAGGAACTGCGCGACGTCACGGGGTGCCTTGTGCTGAATGACCGCGCCGACACGGGGATCATTGAATCCCACCTCGAGCGACGCGGTCGCGACGATGATGTCGAGATTGTTGCCAACCCCTGGGTCCATCGACATGACCCGCCCAACCGACTTGCGGTCCTGCGGCTGGAGACTGTGACCGATCTCCACCACGGCTTCCCAATCCTGTCCATGGAGTTTGCGATGCTGGACGGGCAGCGGTCGCCGCAGCGATGCGAGACCGCCGTCCGGCTTGTTCGCCAGGTCGGGCGCGCCGCTGCTGCGCCGACCCTCGGCATCGAGCATAGCGAAATACATGCGGTTCGTGACGTCGATATCGTCGGTGAACAGGAAGACTCGCTCGCCGACGATGCCCTGGCTCTTCCGTTCATCCGGCGCGTCGAGGAGCCGGGAGAGGAGCATTCCCGTTTGGATCGTCGTCGACAATAAGGCCGTGCGAGACACGGGATCACCGCGCAGCGCGAGCAAATACTCGGCACCCTCCGCGATCATATCGCTGTTGCGGGGAGTGATCTCGACCGACGCCTGCTCGTACAAGCCAGTCAACTGTGCAAAGAAACGGGCGCCGTCCTTGAGTGTGGCCGACAAACCAACAAAGCTGACATGCCGCCGGAGAAGCCGTCGCCAGCGGCGCAAGAGGAAAGCCACCTGCGCACCGGAACTGCCGGCATAAGTATGGACCTCGTCCAGCAGCATCATCTCCACCGGTCGCTGTGCCCGCTCGCCGATCCCGAACAAATGCCGGAAGCGGTCGTCCCCCATGCGCTGGTTGAGCATTTCGGTGGTGGTGAACAGGATGTCCGGCGCCTCCCGCTGCAGCCGCTCACGGGTGAGAATAATCTCGTCGCTCTCGATTGCAGCTGAGCATCCGAGGCATTCGAGCCGCTCACGCCCGGCGCGCCGATCGGCATCACGCCAGGCCATGTCGCCGACGCATTCCGGCGAGGGACACCGAAGATACTCGCAGATGAGACCAGCCGACGTTTGCCGCCAACCGCTGCGCGCCTCGTGCGCTTTCTCGGCAGAGCGGGGCGTCGGACCGAAGAACGTGCCGATGAGGAGCTTCCTGCGTCCGCGCCCCGCGAGCAAGGCATCAAGACGGCGCGCCTGACCGTATACCTCGGCGAACTGGTCCTTTAGAAGTTCGTTGCGCGGATAGAGCGCGAGAACTTTGACCCAACGCTCGCCCACGGCGTCACGCTGGATATGCGAGGCGGCACGCGAGAGCGCCGGGAGGTAGAAGGCTAAAGTCTTGCCACTACCGGTCCCGGCACTAACCAACGTAGCCGTCGACCGCGAACCTTCGAAGCCGCCAAGGATCCGCGCAGCCGCAGCGACCTGAAAGCCTGCGAGCGCAAATCGCGGCCCATAGCTTTCGATGAGCGCCGAAAGGGCGGCGCGCGCAGCCTGATCAGGCGTTGCTGATGCAATCTTCGCGAGCGACGCCGCAGCTTCAATCTCGCGCCGCGGATAGCGGCGGCGGCGCCAAATAAAACGGAAGTCGGCTACAAGGGTTGGCGCGGCCTGCCAACCTATCGGACCCCGATGTTTCGGAAACAGCTGTCGCAATCGGAACAGGAGCCTCACTCCTTCCGCCATCCGCGACCGGTACTGCGAGCCTGCTTCCTCGCCGATGTCGAACAGAAGGGCACGATCGGTCAGTCCAGCCATGACCTGACTCGCGTCCGCAAAAGAGACCCCACCGTTTATTTTCGGATCGTCGAGCAGCATGTTGACGATGCCGTGCAACTCGCCGACAGACACGTGGCCGTCGACCAGGCCCCACGTAAGGAGCCGAGCCTCACGCTGTTCGATCTCATCCAGCACGGCGAGGAGTAGGGCTTCATCGGCTTCCATCTGGGCTCCGCGGCACGATGCGGTAGTTGTCAAAGGCATCATTCTCTCTAAGCCACTTGAGGACCGCGTCGGTCAGAAGGTCGAGCTTCGCTCCCCCGCTCTGAATGGCCTCGAGGTAGCGCTTCACGTCCGCCGGAACGTCGAAATCGAACTCTTTCGCCGTCTCTGTCAGTCGTGCCGCCAGTGCCTTCACTCGTTCGATCGCGGCCTTGTCCGCCGGGAGTTTCTCAAATTCAGATCGAAACGTCTGGTGGAGCTGTTCATAGGTCGTGTACGCGGCACTGTTCGCCGGCGTGAAGGCGATACGGCCTTTCACCAATGCTGGAGCCTCGCCGGTAAAAACGGTCTGTCGATATCCTTTCCAAGTGCGCATGACCGAGACAGAGACATCGGCGGAGGCCGCCTTCGTTTCCTTGAGCAGATTGGCCCATCCAGTCCCCTTTTTTAGCGTGGCCGCTTTCCGCTCCGTGGTGAACCGCTCGAGCAGCGCCGCCGCTCGCTTTCGTGCCGTCTCGAGCGTCGGCGGCTCTGGCGTCTCGATACCGGACCCCATCAGCAGCGCGCGCTGGGCTAAGGCGCGGTTAAGCTCGGAAGCGGGCGGCGAGAGGTCCAAGCGCAGATCCTCAAGCAGCCCGGTTTCCTCGACATTCGCACCAAGCCGGTCAAGAGCAACCAACCGTTCGCGAAGCGCCCTGACGCGAGCAGGAAGTGAGTTGCTCATACTGTCGTCTCCGCTGCCATGTGCGGCGTTTCGATGAGGCCCTCGAGCAGGTTGGCGATCTCCGCCGCAACAGCGCTGGGATCCGATTGACCTCGAACCGCCTCCTGCTGTGCGACGCGGGGCTCCGCTTGAGACACGATCTCATTAGCTATAGTCAGAAACGACATGGTGCGCTGTATCAACCCCAAGTCGAGTGACCCAAGCGCGTTGAGCAACTTTGGGATCTGTTCACGGTCCGCCCCGTCGACGATGGTCGTCGTCTTTTCCACCAAATCTACGAAACGGCTGGTCTGAAACTCCGCCAGGCGAATTTCGAACTCGCTGAGCTTAATTGCGACATTGGCAGGCCAACAGTTTGTTTTCTGCAATAAAGGGATGATCTCGCGCAGGTCGGCAACAAAGGCGCCCTTGTCTAGGCTTTCGTCGATATAGTCCGCAATCTCACTGCGGAAGACACGAAGCTTGGAGATGACTGCCTGCAGTTTCCCCCAGATGCGCGCGTCTGTCATGGTCGGGATGAAGGTCCGCGCCTCGTCCGGCAAACCTTCCGGAAGCGACCCTGCCGGCAGGTCGTTGGCAAGCGCGTCCAGCAGGCGAGGGCTGTCGACCGCGAAGGGCTTGCTACCCGTCCCTTGGAAACTTGCGCTGCGGTCGAGCAGGAGTTCCTGCAGCACCGCGCGCGGACTCTTGCCGTTGACCGACCCCGTCGCTTGGGCGCGAAGTTGGTCCCATCCTTCTTCGAATGCTTGCGTCTCGACCTGCGGCGGCGGCGAGAAAAGCCCGCGTAGAAGTGGTTCGGCCCCGGCAGGGCGAATCGGAGGGGATAGACCCACAATGCGCGATTGATTGAGCAGAGCGCGCCCGATCACCGCGGTCTGCGCATTCGCTTCCGCAACGAGTTTCGGGGTCAACTGGACGAGCAGACGGTCTATAATGGCAGCGCTTGCGACATAGTCGATGTCCGCCTCAGGGTAGTTCCAGCGATGACCGTTGAAGCCGAACCTCAGCGCGCCGAGGAAGCCTTCGCGGAGCGTGCCGTCCTCGTCCTCGTGGCTGTCACAAACGACGAGGATTCGCCCGACCACAGGGTTGTTGCGGACTCCGGCGATCCAGAGCGAGCGAGCGTCGATCGCTTGATCCGGGAGACGTAGCGTCGGCCAATTGATTGCCCCCTTCAGCATATCCGCTAAGGCGTTACGAAGTGCGCGCGCATCGGCCTGAACAAGTTCTATCCCACTAGCCCAAGCATCAAGCTTGGTAGACCATGCCGCGACCTGCGGATCCTGCTCGGTCGCAACTGGCGGCGTCGGCGCGGGCGGCGCGTCTTCGTAGCGCGTCGGTCTGGCGGGCTCAATTGCTGGTGTCTGTTCGGGTACGAATACCACGTTGGCGAGTTCGGCCGGCGTCGGCAGCGAAAAGGTTGAGAAGATCGCTGGCGACACATGGGAAAGCGCAGCATGATTCGCCGCATTGCCGGCCCAAACGGCTAACGCGGAAGCAAGGCGCCGCTTGACGGGCTCAGGTTGACTTGTCTGCCGGATCAGTCCCGCAAGATAGACATTGGGACGCACCCCGTGGAATTCAGGCGGCGGGAAATTCCCGCTGACGAACGTGCCCCGCATAAGGAGTGGACGGCGCAGGATTTCGTTGATCACCCGACGCGGGTTGAAGACGAGCCGAGTGGCCACGGTCAGATGCTGCTGGACGAGTTGCTCAATCGCTAGATGGTTGAACGGAAAAAGCGCATGTCCGCGCGGGGAAAAGCCGAAGGCTGCCAATGCTTCAGCTTCCTTGTCGTTCTGCTCTTCGTCATGCCAGGCGGGCAACCAGCCGGTGATCCCGGCGTCGGCACCCCGACGCTCGAAGCGTTTGCGCAGGCCATCTTCTCCCCAGCGGGCCGCATTTAGATAGGCGCCGACCATCTCGATCACGGCGCCCTTGATTTCATTGTCGCTCTGCTCGCGGTGGCCGATCACCCAGACGCGTTGCGCCCGCGTCAAGATCGTGTCGCGCGAGGCGAGATAGCCGTCGGTGAGCGCGAGCGCCGTGCGCATCGTGGCGCGCACCTTCTTGCCGTCATGAGTGCCCTCCTGCACGCAGACCTTGAGCAGCACGTCTTGAATGCCCGACAGCGCGGCGAAGTCCTCGACGAGGAGGATCAGGTCCATATCATCCTTCAGCAGGATCTCGCGGATCCCGAGGATGATGTCCTGCAAGGTAATGCCGCCAGTGCTCTGCTCGAGTTGAAAGACGTTGCCGATCGCCGCATCGACTATCGTGTTAAGAAGGTCGGCCGCGCCTTGGCGGCGGCGGGTGTCCTGGACCGCAAGTTGGGTCTGATAATAGGTCTTTACCGGTAGCGCCGCTTCGTTGAGATTTACCGTGTCGGGAAGGAGCAGATCCTCAGCAAAGAACTGCGATTGGGTCTCGTCACCTTCAGCATCGTCGTCCCGGCCACGGAGGGCGCGTGCGATCACCCGGGCGAGGACGGTCTCGTCAAAATGGTCCTTCAGCGCCGCGTCGCCGAATAGCTTCGGCAGCATCCGAGCATGGCCAAGCAGCGGCCTCAACTCTGCCGCCCGATCCGAATGTTCACGAATCTCCAGCAGCAGAGCTTCCTCGCGGCTCGCCAACGCATTCTCGATCTGCGCGCGGAACAGCACTACGGCCTTGCGCTTGTCGACTTCCGCGACTGCGCGCGAAAGTTCCGAACGCGGTTTTTCGAACCGTATGTCGCCTTCTAGGGGCTCCAAGATAAGTTCGACGACGCGTCGGAGACTTGCGCTTTTGGGAATACGGATGATGTGAAGACGTTCGCGCTGGGGCAAACGCTGAAGCTGCGCGTCGAGCCAACGGATGATGTGCGACTTGCCCACGCCGGAAGGGCCGGTGATCGGAAAAAGCAGATATCCGCCCGGCACGTCGTCGGAAAGAAAGGCATCGAGCAACTCCTGCTCGGATGCCGCAGTCTCAATATTTGTGCCGGCATTTCGCGTCGAGAGCGGAGTGGGTTGATGAACCGCCAGCAGCACTGATACGTCCGCCGTCTCGGCTTCGTTCTTGATGCACGCGTTGACCTCATCCGCTTCCGGCCAATATCTCTCGAGCATTAGCGCGCCTTTCCTGCTTGGACCAGGGCCACATGCGATACATCCCGCCAGGTTCGCGCATTGCTGCCGGTGAGCGACACGACGCCTTCAGTGTCGCTCCTGTTCGAAATTGTGACAAAGCCCTCACGATCGAGACGCTGGATTGCTCGCGACAGTGACGATGAGGCGATGCCGGCACGGCGGCGGGGCCAAACGCTTTCCTTTAAGGCGCCCTCAACCTGAATCCGGTAGGCGCCCCCGTCGAGGACCGGAAGAACCGAGGCTGCACGCTCTACGAACGCAGGCGCGGATAATTCGCGGTACGACCCGTAAATGTCTGGAAGTGCCTCGCGCAGCGCCTGCGTGGGATCGACTGCCCACTGCATGCCATCGCGCGCGAACCCGAGATACAGCATCCACGTCTTAAGGCCATTCCAGCGCGTATTGTTCTGGGCGATCTTCTGCGTTCCGCTGTCAATCAACTGGCGCCCTTCAAGCTCAGCCAGTCGGTCGGAATTGACGTCTAGCGCATAGACGTCCTGAGCGAGCATCCACGCCACGCCGCGCGACAGGTCCGCGCTCTTGGCACCCTCGCTTTCCCAGAAACGCGTGTTGTTCGTCGGCTGCAATACCACTGTCCGAGCCACCTTCGGCAGGCGTGCTTCGGCTTCGTCGGCGCTCTTGCCGAGCGCAGAACGGTAGGGTTCGGTGATGACGACGGACCCGCCTTCCTCGTCGAAAAGACCAAGTTCGGTCCAGCGATTCAGGGTTCTAGTCAACTGACTGGTGTCGAAGGCGTCGATCGCGCCGCCGCATGCGAGGATCAGATCCTCGCGACCCTTTGGACCGAAACGGACAAGTGCGCGAACCAACACGATCAGCACGTTGAACAGCCCGTCACTGGCTTGGTTGAGGATACTCACAGGCGTGCTCCGATCTTGAATTGATCGACCGCTAGCACATTGGAACCGGTGTCGGCGATGCGGCGCGCGTAGTTCCAGGGGTCCGGCGTCGAGGCCGGCGCCATGATTACATGCAGCGGGCGGTTGATGGTGAACAGGTGCTTTGGCAGGGTCGTAGCGGGCGGACCAGTCCAAACCGTGACACGCGGGAGTTCATAGGACGAGGGACGAATTGCTTCCTCTTCGAGCATCTGCAGAAGCAGTACATGTTCGCTGCTCTGCTTGTGAAGGCTCGACAACGCGGGATTTTGCTGACGGAACGTGGCGGAGGTAGCGATCTCCCGAACGCCGAACATCGCGACAAAATCGCGTAGCAGGCCTACAAGCGAAACATCATCGGTCGGGTCGTCGATGGGCATGATGATCGGCTCGCTCAAATCAAGCTGCGGGAAACGATCGACGAACAAACTGAGGTCGAAATGGCCGACCTGCTCGATCCCGTAGGCGGGAGGCGCCGAATAATCGGTATTGACCGTTCCCTCGCGCCGATGGGCCGGGCATCCGCCGCACGCGCGCGACACAATTACCGAGCGCCCCGGCGCGTTGCTGCGATAGAGCAGGTCCAGCAGCAACGAAATTTCGGTCGACCCGCTCAGCAGTCTGGCGAGCATTTCACGATTTTCGGTCGCAGCATCGAACGAACGCTGCCGTTCCTGACCGATCCGCGCGTCGAACCGTTCGCGACTCAGATGCCCCAACTCAGACATGCCCACGACGGTCCGCTGAAAATATTCCGACCAATGCTCTTCGCTGCGAAGTTCGAAGGCTGCTCCGCTCTCTTCCTCCTGCTGGGCAATGCGGGCTGGCGGTTGTGATTCCAATCCGAGCATGCCGGCTCGAGCCATCATGATCAGCGTGCGCATGTTCCAGGATTGATTGTAGTCCGACTGTCGCCGAAGCCGTGGGGGAACCACCGCCAGATCCACCTCGAGCAACTGCCCGATCGTGTCCAGTTGCGTGCTGTGACCGTACATTGTCGACCACCGCTCAAACGCAAGGTCGTCGCTGATCAGGGACGGCGACGCAATTTGGTTGGCGGTCTCTTGGTCTTCGCGCGAGTAGATCAAGAATGAAGCCGAGGGAGAGCCATCGCGTCCGCCGCGTCCCACCTCCTGGTAGAAGCGATCGAGCGTCTCGGGCACGGCAGCGTGGATGACGGTGCGAACGTCGCGCTTGTCGATACCCACTCCGAAGGCAGACGTAGCGACGATCCCATCGAGGCGGTTTTCGGACCATTGGTCTATGATGCGACGACGGTCGGCATCTGCTGTCTCGCCATGAAAGCAATCGATCCGCGCATAGCCCTTGCCACGTAGCAGTCTCGCCCATCGTTTTGCATCGTTTCGCTTCGTCACGTAAAGAATGAAGGGTCGCGGCGCGTGTCTCAGCAGTTCAAGAACCTTCCGATCCTTCTCCTCTGGATCGTCCTCGCGGTGCACCCAATACTGCGGCTCTGGCCGAAGATGGACCGAGGCGACCATTTGTACAGTGCGCGCCGGGCCGAACAGCGCGTCGATCGTTTGCAACGTGTCGGGCGTCAGGGTCGCCGACATCAGCAGCGTCCTGAAGCGGCGAGCGTCGGGACAAGCATCCAGCAACCCGCGCCGCACGCCAGCAAGCATTTGAAAGGCAGGACGAAAACCGTCGCCCCACTGGCTGACCAGATGAGCCTCATCGACGATGAGGTAAGAAAGCAGGCCAGCGCGCGCCGCATCGTAGAGCGAGGGCAGAAGCGCGCCCGTCACGGCCTCCGGCGAACAGTAAAGAATGCCTTGGCGACCCTCGCGGATCGCGGCCTTGATTCCGGCGCGATCTGCCGCGCCGAGGCCCGCGTGCCACGCAAGCGCGGGCACCTCTCGGCGTGGAAAGCGGCGCTTGAGCATCTGAAGCATCTGCCGCGCCTGATCAAGCCCCAGCGCGGTCGTGGGCACGACACAAAGCGATAGACCGCCTTCCAAACCACGAGCGAGCACGGGGGCCTGGGCAACGAAGCTTTTGCCTGACCCGGTCGGCAAGGAAATGACGAGTGTCTCTCCGGCCGGCAACAAGAAGGCGCTCCGCACGGCCTCGCGCTGACCGGGCGACACATAACTGTCGAAGCCGCTCGCCTCGCCGAGAAATGGATCGATCGGTCGTTGCCAGTCGAGCCGGACGTTCCGCTCCGCGAAGATATCCTCAAAGACGGGATTGTCGCTTTCTTCAAGCCAATCAGCGCGCCACGGTCGAGCTTCGATAAGGAAATGGCCGTTCGCTTCGCTATGGGCGCGGATACCACAACCGGCCCACTCCGTGCGGTCTGGCCAACCGGCGCCCGAAGGGACTCGCAGTTGGGCTTGTTGGCCGGAGCGTAGCGACTGCCGCCGCAGCACGTGCCTAAAGAGCGCCATCGCATCCTGCGGGCTCTGGAGCCGACTGGCCCCCTGCGACGCGCGCAGAATCTGCGCAAGTCTGTCAAACACGCCGTCCGACATGGAAAACTGGCATTCCAGCTTTTTGAGGTCCAGCAGGACATCTTGCAAACTGCCGAAGTCAAGCTCCGCCACTAGGTGCCACCCGAAATTCGATCGGTCGCGGCAGAACTATCGGAGACGAAGACTACACCAATCGTATCGAGCCGGACCTGAGGGACACGTATGCCACTTCGTAAGGCCGCAGCAAGTAGCCCCTCGAAAACTAGTTCGTCGTCTTTCAGAACAGTAGCATCGGCGCAGGCACGCGCGCGTAATTGGCCAATATGTCCGCGATCAATGCGGGCAGCGCGTTCCTCGGCATGCGCAAGACTGACGATTAAATCTGGCTCAGTCCTCAGCGTATCCTCGGCTTTCGTACGCGCTTTATGGCAAAGCTCAGACCAATATGACAACTCGGGAACCTGCAGTGCAAACAACCGCCGCCACCGCCGCGCATCAAGGTCGAGATCAAACGATCCGCTGCGATCCGGTTCGACTGAATAAGGGCGCTCTAGACGCGAAAGCAGCGATGCGTCACGCACGCGCGTAAGCTCCCGGTCGAGCCAAATGGATCGGTAGAAAGGCGCGAGCGCCATATCGCCACGTCGACGCACCGCAGCTCGCGCGGCGCGCGTGTCGCGATCATGATCCACCAGTACGCAGGCAGCAGCGTTGATGTCGGTTTCAATAACGAAGTCGAACCGAAAGTAGATGTCCGCAACAGGGTCACCAGAGTAATCGGGGGCGAAACGCCACATGGCAAAACATCGGCCGCGATCATCCGACTCTGTGAAAGCCGAGATTCCGCCGATTAGGTCATCGCCATAGCGAAGCAACCCCACACCATTGGCGCGCGCACGCGGATGCAGCGCGGTTCGCCGGCGATACGTGTAGGGCATAGTTCTGATCGTCGTGTTTTCTCGCGGATGACTCCGAGCGGGGCCACTGACAGCGTCGCTATGTGCCAAAAAAGTTTGGAGCGGAATGAGCGTATGGCGCCGAGGAACGGTGGAGTAAGTATATCGGAAGGGCGTCGCTTCACCAATGCTCGGGGCGAGGCGCGGCTCCTCCAGACGCTCAAATTGCAGCGTGTGTTCAACCCACGTATTTGTATCTCCTGCTATCGTGAGCCAGTTCTCCTCGACTGCGGAAAGATCGTCGAAGAGAGTTTCCGGGGGGGTGCCGAGGGCGTCGAGGCCATCCTGCTGATCAATCGCCGAGATTTCTCGCTCGATCTCCCCATGCTCTCCTTTGCTCTTCGCCGTGAGTTCAGTGATCCCTTCTGGGCCTTCGATCAACAGAGGAAGCGCTAGGTTTCGCATAGTGTTTTCTAACAAGTATTGAAGGCTCGCCACGGATCGGTCGAATACTCTAAGCGCCGAATCGAGATAGTCGATCCAAGCCATCTCAAACGGATCGTCCTCGCAAGCGAGCACGACAGAGCGCACGGCGTGTTCAGATCCGTAGCGATCGGCACGGCCTAAACGTTGTTCGATTCGATTCGGATTGAACGGAACGTCGTAGTGGACCACAGTCTTCTTGCCGCCTTGGAGATTGAGGCCCTCTTCCGCCCGTCGATCGCAAACAAGAACGAGTCGGTTGATGTCGTCATTAAAGGCCGTCCAACGGTCGCTGCCGGGATCATGGCGGTCGACCTTTATACCCAGTCGGTCAGCGATCCTCTTTGCTAGACGATCGGCAGACTTGGTATCGGAACAAAACACGATGCATTTCGTGTCCGTACTCACTAACGGCTCAAGCGCCTTGATGAGCGCGTCGGCGCGATCTTCGAATAGACCGGAGCGACCCAGACACTGGCGGACCGCATCGAACCGTGCTGTATCACTAATCTTGCCGGGTCGCTGCGCCAGAAGACTAACTATTCCGGCCCCGGAACTCGGATATTGCGATCCGCGATCAAGCACGCGCCAAAAGGTTTTCGCGCGATCCGCCCAGAGGGCTTCGCCGGCTTCGTCGATCTTTGTCGCCTCCCGAAACTGCCAATTTGCCATTGCATCGCTAAGGGCTGCCCGATCGCTGCTGCGGTAATGCACGACTTCGGCCCCTGATCTACCTGGAACGAGTGCACCAAGGGTCCGACGACGATGACGCAAGATGCGCCGGTGCAGTCTGTAAACTTCGCTCAGATGGGCATGCAATTCGTCGATCGCCCTATTCAGAACTGGGTCGCTACCGTCAGGCATCGTGTCTACAATGTCAGCGAGTTTCGCAACGTGTTCCTGAAGTATTTCGTCTCGTGGAAAAAGCTGGCGCAATTGATCAAGCACATGATCGAGAAACAACACATTTTCCGATGTTAAGCCGGCGATGATTTCTGCCACCTCCTGTCGGCTCTCCACCTTGCGTCGGAACGAATCCTCGCCATCGAGCGGATATGTCAGCGGATCGAGGAGATGGAGCATCCTCAAAAATCCGCGCTCGTTATGCAGCGCAGGTGTTGCCGACAACAAAAGGACTCGCTCAATTTCTTGTGCAACGGCGGCGATGTCTTGGTACACACCAGTTGCATTTGCGATACCGAGATCGATCAAGTGGTGCGCCTCATCGATGACGAGCATCGTCGCCTTCGGCAGGATCGCTCGAATGTGTTCATCGTCGTCATGTGAAATCACATGAACGCTGCGATTGAGGTGATGTCCAAGAAAGAACTTGTCGGAAAGCTCTGTGCGCCACTGGTTTACCAGCGGCGCAGGGACGGTCACTAGAACCGTACAGCCCGGTCCCATATCGAGGACGCATTGACGGATGAGGACGCCGGCTTCGATTGTCTTTCCGAGCCCTACTTCGTCGGCGAGCAGGTAACGCTGCACCGGATCTTGTAAGATGCGTCGCACAATCTCAACCTGATGCGGTTCGAGTTCCACAGCGCATGCAAGCAGTGCAGACATACCCTTCGACGCTGCGCGTTGGTACGTTTGAGAGCGTACGAAAGCGCTTCGCCCGGTTGAAAATCGAGGGCTTTCGGTTATCAAATTGGCTAGAAATGATGTAGGATCCCCGATTGGGAGACTGCATCTGACGAACACCGAATCACAACTCAAGCGTCTTGTTCTGTTCTCGGCGAACTGGATTAGTTGGCTATCGCCACTATCGTCCAGTAAGTGGCCAATTTCCCACTTCGCGTTTTTTGAATCGAAGCAATAGACGCGAGTTTGTTTAGCAATACTAATGCGCTCTATAAACTTTCGGTCAATATTGTAAACCACGCTTTCGGAAGTAGGAGAATCAAAATATTCGACCATACAGAACGCTTCATGATGGCCGATTTGCTTTCCAATTCCTAGAGTCGCACAATGGCCCCCGGTCGCTTTAACAAACACTGCTCGCTGCTGCTCCCCGTATAAGTTGGACGTTTAGGCGACTGGATCTCTCAGGCTCAAAAAGTATTATGTTATCCCGTCCCTTAATCGATGGTGAATGCGTCCGTCGCATCTCCGGACATGTCTTATTTATCTCCAGGAAAAGCCTGTCAGTGTCAGACTTATTGCATGTCCGCTTTTGGGGATCGTTTATTAAAGCCCGAACGTCCGGCATGGTGAAGATCCTATGGGGATGGAAAGCGACCAACGCTCTGCCAGAGTAAGGTCGCCAAACATCACCTGGAGGTCAGCATGCACGCCAACAGCACCAAAGCACCGGCCGCTATCCGCGTCGATCTTGCCGCAATATTTGTCTCATTAGAACTGTCTCGTTCGAAATGGCTTGTGACCTCGCTTTCGCCTGGTGGGGGCGAGAGGATGTCGAGACACACCGTGTTAGGGGGCGACATTCCGGGTTTGCTCGATCACGTCGCGGAACTGCAACGAAAGGCGGAAGTGCGGACAGGGCGGAGCTTCCGCGTCATATCAATTCAGGAAGCTGGTCTGGATGGATTCTGGATTCATCGGGTCCTCGAACGCGAAGGCATCGAGAGTTATGTCGTTGACCCGGCATCCATTGCCACATCGCGTCGCCGTCGGCGGGCCAAGACCGACAGGATAGATGGGGAAGCACTGGTTCGAGCGTTGTTGGCCTACAACCGCGGCGAGCCTCGGGTTTGCGCGATGTTGCGAGTGCCAACGCCGGAGGAGGAAGACCGCCGCCGGTTGGTGCGGGAGCGGAAGGCGCTGACGAACGAGCGGATCAGGCACGTCAACAGGATAAAGGGCCTTTTGTTCAGCCAAGGTGTGTCCGGATACGAACCGTTGAAGGGCGATCGACGCAAATGTCTCGACGCTCTTGTCACCGGAGATGGACGGCCATTGCCGCCAGCGCTCAAGGCGCAGATCAGCCGCGAACTTGATCGCCTCGAGTTGCTGATCCAGCAGATCAAGGATGTTGAAGAGGCACGCGACGCCATGCTCGTCGCGGCAGATGTACCAACACCGGCCCTCCTGCTCAACCTCAAGGGCATCGGTCCGGAATTTGCCGCCGTCCTGTGGTCTGAGGGATTATCGCGCAAGTTTGACAATCGACGACAGGTTGCCGCCTACGCTGGTTTGGTGCCAACGCCTTGGCAAAGTGGGCAGGTAAATTGCGAGCAGGGGGTCTCGAAGTCCGGCAACCCCAGGCTCCGATCGACACTTGTCCAGGTTGCGTGGCTCTGGGTGCGCCATCAACCCAATTCCGCGCTCAGTCAGTGGTTCAGGGCGCGAGTCACCCAGAATGGTGGCCGGTATAAGAAGACGGCGATCGTCGCGCTTGCCCGTAAACTGCTTGTCGCGCTGTGGAAATACGTGAACGCTGGAGTTGTCATAGAAGGGGCGGCCCTGACGACACCATCAGCGTAAACGCCGCTCGACTTCAGCAATCTCCCAGGGCCGATCGGGCCTGGCAGATCCTCGGTAGACGAACCGACGAAACTCATGGCCTCAAACAGCCGCCGTTGAAGAATGGTATCGTCTCTTGGGTCCAAATCCGCCGCAAGCGGGATCATGGAACAGGCGCATGCGACCTGACCGAATATAAGGTGGACTGGGTTCGTTCGCGAACCGCGTCACGCAATCGGACCCACCAAATGGATCTGCGATTTACCCCGGAGACACCTGACAATGCTAATGTGAGGCCGTTTTGTAGTTGACGATCCCCATATAAGGGTTTCGGGTGCCGGCAGGCGTACGAAAGCCTCTCATGCAGGAACCCGCGGGCCACAGTCGATGGCTATGGGGATTTCGATCTGCGGCCGATGTCGGCGATGGTGCGACCGACGCTGGGAAGCGCGGTGGTGGATGCGGACAGGCCACTTCGTTGCGCCTCGGCGCGGTATTGTCGGCCCCGCAGGTTGCTCGTCGTGGGCCTGTCGGCGGCGACAGTCACCGCAGGCGCGCGCGGGTTCGTTGCCGGAGGCGGAACGTCTGCGGCTGATGCCAGGACCATGCCATGCCGGGTCACGCGTCGGTCTCCCGGTTCGTCGCCGATGCGCGCGGCGGTCCGCGCGGTTGCCTCCAGCGCTCAAGCGTCTCGATGATGGTCATGCGCCCGCCGCAGCAGGGGCATGGCGGGCGGTGGTCGTCCGGTTCGACTGGTGTGTCGACATCGGGCGGCGTGGCGACATCCAGGAGTTCGCGGGCGAGCGCGAGGCTGGCCTTGCGGGCGGAGCCGGCGAGCAGACCGTAGTGCCGGATGCGATGGAAGCCGCGCGGCAGGACATGGATCAGGAAGCGGCGGATGAACTCATCGACCGCTAGCGTCATCACCTGCTGCCGGTCCTCGCCGTCACGACGGTAATCCTTGTAGCGGAAGGTGACGCCGCGATCATCGAACGCGATGAGGCGGCGGTTCGAGATCGCGACCCGGTGGGTGTAGCGCGACAGGTAGGCGAGCACAGCCTCCGGTCCGGCGAACGGCGCTTTGGCGTAAACCACCCAACGCTTTGTCCGGACACGAGCAAGGTGGCGCAGGAAGGCGCGTCGCTCGGTGAGGTGCGCCATGGTCCCGAAGAAGCCGAGTTGCCCGGCGTCGCGCAGAGCGAGCAGCCGCGTGAGGAAGAGCCGTCGGAACAGCTTGCCAAGCACGCGCACCGGAAGCAGGAATGCCGGCCGCGAGGAGATCCATCGACTTCCATCGGGCGCGATGCCGCCGCCCGGCACGATCATGTGCACGTGCGGATGGTGGATCATCGCCGATCCCCAGGTGTGGAGCACGGCGGTGATGCCGATGCGCGCGCCGAGATGCTTCGGATCGGCGGCAATCGTCAGCATCGTCTCCGACGCCGTCTTGAACAGCAGGTCGTAGACGAGCGCCTTGTTCTGGAGCGCGATGTCGGCGACCTCGGCTGGCAGCGTGAACACGACGTGGAAGTAGCCGACCGGCAGCAGGTCGGCCTCGCGCTCGGCAAGCCACGTCCACGCCGCCGCGCCCTGGCACTTCGGGCAGTGCCGGTTGCGGCAGGAGTTGTAGGCGATGCGCCACTGGCCGCAGTCCTCGCAGGCCTCGACGTGACCGCCGAGAGCCGCGGTGCGGCAGTTCTCGATCGCCGACATGACCTTGAGCTGGGCGAGGCTTAGGTGCCCGGCATGGGCGGCCCGGTAGGCAGGCCCTGCTGCGCGGAAGATGTCGGCGACCTCGACCGAGGCGCGCACGGCTCAGCCGGGCGGCGTCTTGCCCTCCATCAGCGCCATCAGGCGGTCGAGCGGCCCGGTGACAGCATGGATCGTCCGGGTCGAGACCTTGGCGTAGAGCGCGGTCGTCTCAAGCTTGCTGTGGCCGAGCAGCACCTGGATGACGCGGATGTCGACGTCCTGTTCGAGCAGGTGAGTGGCGAAGCTGTGACGCAGCGTGTGCGGGCTGACGCGCTTGCGGATGCCAGCGACTTCGGCGGCCTCCTGGACCGCGCGATGCAGTTGCCGCGACGAGATCGGATCGGTGCGGCCGCGGCCCGGGAACAGCCAGCCATGCGGAAGCATGACCCCGCGTCGCCTGCCTTCGCGCCACCACAGACGCAGCAGTTCGAGGAGCTGCGGCGAGAGCATCGCGTTGCGATCCTTGCGGCCCTTGCCCTGCTCGACACGGAGGAGCATGCGCCCCGAGTCGACGTCATCGACCTTGAGGTGCGCGACCTCGGACACGCGCAGGCCTGCGCCATAGGCGACGCCGAGCGCGGCCTTGTACTTGAGGCCTGGTGCAGCTTCGAGCAGCCGCCCCGCTTCCTCAACGCTGAGCACATCCGGCAGCTTGCGGCGATAGCGCGTGATCACCAGTGCCCGCGACAGATCCCGCCGCTGCAGTGTCACCAGAAACAGGAACCGCAGCGCCGAGACCGTGCCGTTGATGGTCGCAGGTCCGACGCCCTTCTCATGCTGATCAAGCTGGAAGCGGCGGATATCCTCTGGCGTCGCGGTGTCGGGCGAGCGGCCGATAAACGCGGCGAAGCGCCGGACGTGACGGACGTAGTCCTGCCGCGTGTGGGAGCCGAGGCCCCGCATGAGCATGTCGTGCTGCATGCGCTGACGAAGCGGCGAAACGGGTGCATCGGTCGATGGGGTAGCCATGGCGAGTTCCTCTCGTTGAAGGGAACTCTATGGTCGGCGTCCGCCGCTACCCGCTCAAAGGCTACGAATACTACGCCATCTCAGCCAAGGCGCCCCTCCCGCGAAGCGGGTTCGTGCATGGGGCGCAAAGCCGCCTAGCCCAGAGATTCGCGAACGTGTGCCCGAACGCCGCCGTAGCCGTCGAGGCGGTCACTGAGTCGATAAGTCACTGGCTTGTCCATCGGACATGACGCTTCTCTCAAACACGTTGAGAGATCACGGTGGCGACTCGGTGGTGACTCGTGAGTTCCTCGTCGCTCAAATAAACGAGACTTTATGTAGCTGGTTGATTAAATTGAAAAAAATGGCGCGCCCGAAAGGATTCGAACCTCTGACCCCCAGATTCGTAGTCTGGTGCTCTATCCAGCTGAGCTACGGGCGCGCAGCGATCACGATGCGATCGCGGTGCCGGTGAACCGGCACCTGAAGTGGCCGTTACCTAGCCATTGAGCCGTCGAAAAGCAAGCGGCGTTTCGAGAAAAATGCGCGGCCCGATCATTCCGTTTGGGCAGTCGTTCGACGATACGCCGGCGCGGCATGGTCGAGCTCAGGCGGGGCGGCGGATGGTCTTGCGCGCCTCGTCGAGCGCGATCGGCTGGTCGGGGATGCAGATCTCGAAGACCGTGCGCCCGCCGCGCGTCTCGACCAGTTCCAGCGTCCCGGCATGGGCGCGCACCAATTCGTACGCGATGGCAAGCCCGAGGCCGGTGCCGCCGCTGCGCGCCGCGCCGCGGAAGGCGGCGAAGAGATTTTCGCGGGCCCGCTTGGGCAGGCCGGGGCCGGTATCCTCGATCGTGATCTTCGAGACCGTTCCTTCCCGCATCGCGCCGATGGTCAGCCGCTTGACGACGGCGCTTTCCGTATCCGTCTGCATGGCCTGGACGGCATTGCGCGCCAGATTGGCGAGAACGCGGAACAGGTGATCGGCGTCCGCCTCGACCTCGAGCCCCGGGTCCACCGCATTCACGAACTCGATATCGCCCTCGGGAGCGAGGCCAAGGATTTCGCCGACATCGTCGACCATTTGCGTCAGACGCAGCTTGCGGCGCGAGGGGGGCGCCTCCTGCGTGCGGCCATAGGCGAGCACGCCCTCGGAATAGGAGACGGCACGGTCGAGCGTGCGCACCAGCTTCGGCACGAAGGACTGGACGGTCGGATTGTCGATGAGGCGCAACCGGTCGGACATCAGTTGCGCGGCCGCCAGCATGTTGCGCATGTCGTGGTTGATCTTGGAGACGGCGAGGCCGAGTTCGGCCAAGTGCCGCTGCTCGCCGAGCGTGCGCTGCAATTCGCCCTGCATGGAAGCGAGTTCGCGCTGCGCGATGCCGATTTCGTCCGTGCGCCGTTCCGGTCGGATGACGCGTGCGGGATCGTCCGGCGCGGCCGAAAAGGCGAGCATGGAATGCGTCATGCGCCGGACGGGGCGGATCATCATGCGGTTGATCGCCCAGAAGACGAGGCCGGCCGTGATCACCGAGATGATGAGCGACAGGACGGCGACGTTGCGGGCATAGACCATCATCGCCGTGCGAAGGTCCTTGTCGGGGATGATCAGCTCGAATTCCTTCGCGCTGTCGCCGACCGGCCCGAAGACGCGCAGCATGCGCTCGCCGCCCCACAGCGCCGTCGAGAGGGCGTCGCGCACGGCGGTCAATGGCGACGTTGCGGCGAGCGCGATGTGCTCGTCGACCTGCGGCGGCATTTCGGCTGCGACGAGCAACTGCGACATGCCCTCGTCGCGCACCGCGACCGCCTTGGCGCCAAGGGAGGCGAGCACCTCGTCCTGCGTGGCGCGCGAAAGTGTCGAGGCGTCCTCGCCGACGAGCACCGTGGCGACGGCGGCCGCCGTGCTCAGTCTCTCTTCCAGCCAGCGCAGGCGGAAATTGGCGATCGAGGGGATGAAGATCAGCACTTCGGCGATGAGCACGAAAAGCATGGTCAGGACCAACAGCTTCATCGACAACCCGCGCCCGAGCGCGACGCTTGCGCGCCTGTCGAGCGTCTCGGGCCTGCCGTCGGTTTCGCTGTCCCTCACGCCGCGTCTCCCCGGCCCCTAGCCGAACACCCGAAGCAGGCGGACGATTCGCCGGATCAGGGGCTTACGGGCCATGCCTCCAAAATAGGACATGGCGGCGCGTTTGCCAATTTCCCCAACGGTCGGATAGGGCGAGACGAAGCCGGTGAGGTCGCGCAGCCGCATCTTCTTCGACAGCGCCAGCGACCAGAAGTTCCCCATCTCGGATGCGCCCTTGGCGAGGATTGAGACGCCGACGATGCGCCCGCGCCGGTCCGCCATCAGCTTGATCACGCCCTTCGTCTCGCGCTCGGCCTGCGCGCGGTCGTTGTCGTGGACCGGCCAGGCGAGGGTGCGGATGTCGCCATGCGCCTTGCGCGCTTCGGCCTCCGTCAGGCCGACCTGAACGAGTTCGGGGTCGAGAAAGGTCGCGCGCGGCAGCGCCGAATAGTCGATTTTCGCCGGCAGGCGGAACAGGAGCGCGCGGATCACGATGCCCGCGTGGTAATTGGCGACATGGGTGAATTGCGGCCCGCCGGCGACGTCGCCGATCGCATAGACGCGCCGGTTGGAACTGCGCAGGCCGGCGTCGACGCTGATGCCCTTCTTGTCGAAGCGCACCTTTGCCGCGTCGAGGTCGAGCGAGGCGAGGTTCGGGGCGCGGCCGGCGGCGACCAGGAGATGCGAGCCTTCGATCGCGATTTCGTCGCCATTCGAAGGCTTGGCGAAGAGGCGAAGGCCGGAGCCCGTCCGCTCGATCCGCGTGACGGCATGGTGGTCGTGGAGCGCGATGCCTTCTTCGCGAAGCGTATCGAGCGCGATGGCGGCAAGCTCCGGGTCCTCGCGCGACAGGCAGGCCTGTGCCTCGACGACCGTGACGCGCGCGCCGAGCCGGCGATGCGCCTGCGCAAGTTCGAGCCCGATCGGGCCGCCGCCGATGATGATGAGCTGCGCGGGCAGTTCCTCGAGGTCGAAGATGGTCTCGTTGGTCAGCGCGTCGACCGTGTCGATGCCGGGGATCGGCGGGATGACGGGCGAGGAACCGGTCGCGATGACGAAGCGCCGGGCGGTGATCAGATGATCGCCCGCCGCCAGCGTCTTTTCGTCGACGAACCGGCCTTCCGCCTGGAGGACAGTGACGCCGAGTCCTTCGAAGCGTTCGATGGAATCGTTGGGCGCGATTGCGTCGATGACCTTGCGCACATGCGTGTGGACGGCGGTGAAATCGATCGCCGGCTCGACCGCGCCGATGCCGAAGATCGAGGCGGTGCGCATGGCGTGCGCCCGCTTGCCCGCGGCAATCAGCGCCTTCGACGGCACGCAGCCATAGTTGAGGCAGTCGCCGCCCATCTTTCCGCGTTCGACCAGCACCACCTCGACGCCGAAGGCGGCCGCGGCCGCCGCGACCGACAGGCCGCCGGAACCGGCGCCGATGACGCAGATGTCGGGCGAAAGATGTTTCGGCATGGGCGTCCGTTCAGTCGGCAGCGGACGCCTTCGAAGCGGTCCTGCGGGTCCAGTAGGTCTTGATCAGCATGGCCGAAACGGCGAGCAGCGCCAAGCCGGCAAGGGCAAGAGTGATTTCGGGCGTGACGATGTCGGCAAGGGTCGGCGTCTCGCCCGCTTCGTTCGCCGCGGTCAGCACGCTGTCGACCCCGGCGCCGAGATAGGCGAGCACGAATGTGCCCGGCAGGATGCCGAAGAAGGTCGTCGCGACATAGGTCGACAGCCGCACCTTGAAGAGGGCAGGGGCGACGTTGACGACGAAGAAGGGCAGGACGGGGGTCATGCGCAGGACAAGGAGATAGCCGAAGGCATTGTCCTCGAAGCCCTTCGACAGCGCCTCGGCGCGGCCCCTGACGCGGCTCCTCAGCGCATCGCCGAGCGCGGAGCGGGCGGCAAGGAAGATCAGTGTCGCCCCGATCGTCGCCGAGACCGCGACCACCGTGCCCGCGACCGCCCAGCCGAACAGGAAGCCGCCGAAGACGGTCAGCGCGCCGGCGGCCGGAAAGGCGAAGGCCGTCGCCACCATGTATAGAAGGCCGAACAGCACGGGGGCGAGCACGCCGAAGGACGCGGCATAGGCCTGCAAATCATCCTTGCGCGCGGCCAGTTCGCCGAGGCTCAGATATTCGTGCCAGCCGAGCCCGTAGCCGAGCGCAAGGCCGCCGGCGATGATCGCCAGTGGAACGAAGCGCCAGATGGATCGCGGCCGGCCGGCGGTCATGGCGACGTCCTTTGTCCGCTCGCGCGGGTCGGATGCCACGGCGCGAAGGGGAGATCGCGGCATGTCGCGCATGGCTTTGGCATCGGCGAGTTTGGCTGGCAAGGACTGCTCCTGCGGTTGACGCAGTTACACATGGCCCAGCCGCGACGCTGCAGCAATGCCGCAGGGCCCGTTTCAAGCTCTATTGACACGGGCTTGCGTGCGCATCACCGCACCGTGACTGCCGCTTCGGCATTTATTGACTCGGGCCATCGTTCTTTCTATAAGCCGCGCACGCTCGGGCCCAGGTTCTGGCGCGACTTATGTTGCGCATGGCCGGCCGAAGCTCTCGTCCTATGAGACAGCTACCAAGAAGGGCCGCACGCCGCGGTATTAAATAAATGAAGCGTACTTATCAGCCGTCCAAACTCGTCCGCAAGCGCCGCCATGGTTTCCGTGCGCGCATGGCCACCAAGGGTGGTCAGAAGGTCATCGCTGCCCGCCGCGCCCGCGGCCGCAAGCGTCTGTCCGCATAATCCTCGCGACGCCGGATGCCGAAGGGCGAAGGTATTGACCGACCGGCCGCAAGAGAATGCACCGGCGCGCTTGAAGAAGCGCGCCCAGTTTCTGGCCGTTCGCCGGGGCGAGAAGCGCCGGGGGCGGCTTTTTCTGTTGGAGGCGCTGCGGCGTGACGACGCGGGCGAACCGCGCGTCGGCTTCACCGTCACCAAGAAAGTCGGCAATGCGGTGGTCCGTAACCGCATCCGCCGTCGTCTGAAAGAAGCCGTTCGCGTCCATGCGGCGCGTGACATGGCGCCTGGCACCGACTATGTCATCGTCGGCCGCCGCGAACTGCTCAAGACGCCGTTCGACGAATTGAAGGCAGAGCTCTCCCGCCGATTTCGCTGAGCGGGGATAGGGATTCCTTGATGGAAAACAACCGCAACTTCTTCATCACGATCGCGCTTTCCGTCGTGATCCTGACGCTCTGGCAGGTGTTCTACATGAACCCCCGCATCGAAGCGCAGCGCGAGGCAGCCGAGATCCAGGCGCAGCAGCAGCAGGCGACGACCCCTCAGGGTCAGGCCGCCGGCGGCGCGGCTGGTGATGGAGACGTGCCGACGGCGCCGGGCACGGCGGCCGAGGTTCCCGGCAGCGGAGCGGCCGGCGCCGTTCCCCAGACGCGCGAGGCCGCGATCGCCGGATCGGGCCGCATTGCGATCGACACGCCGCGCCTTTCCGGCTCGATCAACCTGACCGGCGCGCGCATCGACGACCTTCTCCTCAAGGACTACCGCGTCACGGTCGAGCCGAATTCGCCGAACATCTCGCTCCTGAATCCGTCGGCCCTTGCCGACGGCTACTATGCCGAGACCGGCTATGTCGCTGGGGGCAATGCCGGCACGGTGCCGGGCCCGCAGACGGTCTGGAGCGTCGAGGGCAATCCGCAACTGACGCAGGACAGCCCCGTCACGCTGACCTACACCAACGATGCAGGCCTGACCTTCGAGCGCACGATTGCGGTCGATGCGGACTATATGTTCACCATCGCCGACAGCGTCACGAACGCCGGCGGCGAGCAGGTCGAGCTGATGAATTACGGCCGCATCACGCGCGTCGGCACACCCGACATCGAAGGCATCTTCGTGCTTCACGAAGGCCTGATCGGGGTGACGGGCGAAGAGGGGCTGCAGGAGATCGACTATTCGACGCTCGCCGAGGATCGCCAGATCACGCCCGGCAAGAGCAATGATGGCTGGCTCGGCATCACCGACAAGTATTGGGCGGTGGCGATGGTGCCGGCGGCCGGCCAGGCGTTCCAGCCGCGCTATTCCTATTTCGACGACGGCCGCGTGCGCTATCAGGCGGACTATTTGTCCGATGCGGTGTCCCTCGCGCCCGGCCAGTCGGCCGACATCGAGACCCGCGTCTTCGCCGGCGCCAAGGTGGTCGACGTCATCGACGGCTACCAGGACGAATACGGCATCCGCCAGTTCGAGCTGCTGATCGACTGGGGCTGGTTCTATTTCATCACCAAGCCGATGTTCTTCGTCATCGACTGGTTCTTCCGCCTGTTCGGCAATTTCGGCGTCGCGATCCTCGCCACGACCGTTCTGGTCAAGCTCATCTTCTTCCCGCTCGCCAACAAGTCCTACGTGTCGATGGCGAACATGAAGAAGGTGCAGCCCAAGCTGATGGAAATCCGCGAGAAATATGCGGACGACCGGATGAAGCAGCAGCAGGAGATGATGGAGCTCTACAAGAAGGAAAAGATCAATCCGATCGCAGGCTGCTGGCCGATCCTTCTGCAGATTCCCGTCTTCTTCGCGCTCTACAAGGTCATCTACGTCACCATCGAAATGCGCCATGCGCCGTTCTTTGGCTGGATCGAGGATCTGTCGGCGCCCGACCCGACCTCGCTGTTCAACCTGTTCGGCCTTCTGCCCTACGACGTGCCGTCCTTCCTGATGATCGGCGTCTGGCCGTTGATCATGGGCATCACGATGTTCGTGCAGATGCGCATGAACCCGACGCCGCCCGATCCGACGCAGGCGATGATCTTCAACTGGATGCCGGTGGTTTTCACCTTCATGCTGGCGACGTTCCCGGCCGGCCTGGTGATCTACTGGGCATGGAACAACACCCTGTCGGTGCTCCAGCAGGGCGTGATCATGAAGCGCCAGGGCGCCAAGATCGAACTCTGGGACAATTTGACCGGCATGTTCCGCAAGAAATCGAAGGAACCTGCCGAATAGCAGACCTCGCCTTGAAAGCCCCGCCTCGCGCGGGGCTTTTTCGTTTTCACGCTTCGGTGAAGACCGAAACTGTCTCCCGGACTTGTCCGTAACTGGAACCGTCAACGAAGACATTTCCTTGGGAGAGGCATCATGAAGAAACTTTCGATCACGACCCTTTTGGTTTCCGCGGCTATCGCGCTGGCCGCGCCCGCGGGCGCGCAGGAAAATCCGACCGTCGGCGGCGCGCCGATGCTCGTCGAGCGCAACATCGTCGAGAACGCGGTGAATTCGCCCGTCCACACCACGCTGGTCGCGGCCGTGCAGGCCGCCGACCTCGCCGGCACCCTGTCCGGCCCCGGCCCATTCACGGTTTTCGCGCCAGTGAACGACGCCTTCACCATGCTGCCGGCCGGCACAGTCGATACGCTCCTGATGCCCGAGAACAAGGACCAACTCACCGGCGTGCTGACCTATCACGTCGTTCCGGGCAAGCTCAGCGGCCCCGAGCTTCTGCGCCGCGCCAATGCCGGCGGCGGCGAAGCGCAGCTCACCACCGTCCAGGGCGGCACGCTGACCGTCGTCCCGTCCGGCCGCGGCGTCGCCGTCATGGACGGCAAGGGCACGACGAGCGTCGTGACCACGGCGGACGTCAACCAGTCGAACGGCGTCATTCACGTCGTCAATCGCGTGCTCCTGCCGTAAGGCGCACGGCCCGGCCGACGCAGAGCCGGCCGGGCGTTTCCCGACTTGCGGTTGACAAGCCGGCGCGAAAGCTCAATGCCATCCGTGGCGATCATGGCCACGGAGAGTTGACGTTGAGCGACATGGAAGACCCCCGCCCGGCGCCGATCGAGGCCATCCCGTTCCCCAAGAACTGGATCTTCATCCGCGGCGTGCCGTCGATGAAATTCCTGCCGCCCGAAGGGCCGCCCGAGATCGCCTTTGCCGGCCGTTCGAACGTCGGCAAGTCGTCGCTGATCAATGCGCTCGTCGTCAAGAAGGGTCTCGCGCGCACGTCGAACACGCCGGGCCGCACGCAGGAACTCAACTATTTCGTGCCCGACGGCTATTCCGGCCAGCCCGGCGACCTGCCGCCGATGGCACTGGTCGACATGCCCGGCTACGGCTTCGCCAAGGCGCCCAAGGCTCAGGTCGACGCCTGGACGAAGCTTGTCTTCGACTACCTCAAGGGCCGCGTGACGCTGAAGCGCGTTTATCTGCTGGTCGACGCCCGCCACGGCGTGAAGCAGATCGATTCCGACGTGATGGACCTGCTCGACAAGGCCGCCTGCTCCTACCAGGTGGTGCTGACCAAGACCGACAAGATCAAGTCCGCCGGCGTCCAGCCGCTGATCGACGAGACGACGGCGAAGATCAAGCGCCGGCCGGCCGCGTTTCCCGTCGTGCTCGCCACGACCTCCGAGAAGAATGGCGGCATCGAAGAGCTGCGCGAGGCGATCATGCTTGCCTGCGTGACTTGATGATGGAAGCGATGAAGGGGCGGCGATGAGTTTCGATTTGATTGTGAGGGGCGGCACGCTGACGGATGGCCGCGTCGCCGATATCGGCATCAGCGGCGGGCGCATCGCCGCGATCGAGGCCAAGCTGGATGCCGAGGCGGGCGAGGTGATCGATGCCGCCGGCGATCTCGTCGCGCCGCCTTTCGTCGACCCGCACTTCCACATGGACGCGACGCTTTCCTACGGCACGCCGCGCATCAACGCCTCGGGCACGCTTCTGGAAGGGATCGGCCTTTGGGGCGAGCTGAAGCCGCTCCTGACGCACGAGGCGGTGAAGGAACGGGCGCTCGCCTATTGTGACTGGGCGGTCTCGATGGGGCTCCTCGCCATCCGCACCCATGTCGACACCTGCGACGACCGGCTGCTCGCCGTCGAGGCGCTGCTCGATGTGAGGAAGACCGTCGCGCCCTATCTCGACCTGCAACTCGTCGCCTTCCCGCAGGACGGCTTCTACCGCGACCCCACCGCGCGCGAAAACACCATCCGCGCCCTCGACATGGGCGTGGACGTGGTCGGCGGCATTCCGCATTTCGAGCGCACGATGGAGGACGGCCGCCGCTCGGTGACCGAGCTTTGCGAGATCGCAGCGGAACGCGGCCTGCGCGTCGACATGCACTGCGACGAGACGGATGATCCGCTGTCGCGCCATATCGAGCAACTGGCCTGCGAGACGCAGCGCCTCGGCCTTCACGGCCGGGTGAACGGATCGCACCTGACCTCGATGCACTCGATGGACAATTACTACGTCTCCAAGCTCCTGCCGCTGATGGCCGAGGCGGAGGTTTCAGCCGTGCCGAACCCGCTCATCAACATCGTCCTCCAGGGCCGCCACGACAGCTATCCGAAGCGCCGCGGCATGACCCGCGTGCCCGAGATGCTGAAGGCCGGCATCCGCGTCGGCTTCGGCCAGGATTGCGTCCTCGACCCGTGGTATTCGCTCGGCACCGCCGACATGCTGGACGTCGCCTTCATGGGCCTGCACGTGGCCCAAATGACGAGCCCGGCCGACATGCGCCGCTGTTTCGACATGGTGACGACGGAAAATGCAGCGATCATGGGGCTCGAAGGCTATGGGCTCGAGGTCGGGAACGTCGCAAGCCTCGTCGTGCTCGACGCCGGCAATCCGATCGAGGCGCTGCGCCTGCGGCCCAACCGGCTCTGCGTGGTCTCGAAGGGCAAAATCGTATCGCGCAAGCAGCGCAACGATTCCCGCCTGACGATCGACGGACGGCCGTCAAGCGTGCGCCGGCGGCACACGGCATCCTGATCACGGCCATTCCGCAAAGCTGGGAACGTGCACGGCGCGGCTCTGATCCGCATGCGCGTCGATGACCGCGCGGCGATAGCGACCGGGCGGCGTTCCGGTCATCTTGCGGAAGAAACTCGAAAAATGCGCCGGATCGGAAAACCCGAGCGAATGGCCGAGCTGCTGGATCGTCAGCGACGAGCGCTCCAGCCGCAACATCGCCTCGCGCGCAAGTCGCTCGGAAACCAGGGCCTTCGGCGATTTGCCCACCCCGTCAGTGCAGATCGCGTGCAGCCGGTCAGCCGAGACGCCAAGCGCAGCGGCATAGCGCGCGACCGGCCAGTGATTGCGGAAGTTCATCTCCACGAGCTGGCGGAACCGCTGCAGGAGGCTCATCCGCTCGCCGATGCCCGGCAGCGATTCCTGCCCGCCGGAAACGCGCAGCATCGACACGAGCACGATGCGCAGGAGCGCCGAGAGCAGCAGCGCCGACGCCTCCTGCGGCTGGCGCCGTTCCGTAATCACGGCGGTCAGGCAGCGCTCGATGACGCCCGCTGCATCGGCGTGGCCGGCAAGCGAGAGCGTGAAGTCGCGATCGACCAGATAACGCAGGCCGACCGATTGCGCCTCGTCGCCGATCGCTTCGACCAGCGTTCCGTCGCCGATCCGCGCCCGCAGGCCCGTCGCGCCGGCTTCGAGCCTGAGGCGTCCGGGCTTCAGGTCGCCAAGCCAGACGAGGGCAGGGGCCGCGATCGTGAACCTCTGGCCGCCGGCCTCCGCCTCGCCGCCGCCGTCGGTCACCAGCACGAGTTGGCGCGCGACGTCGCTTCCTGCCCCGTTGAAGGACCAGAAGCGCGCATGCAGCCCGCAATCGATCGTGTCGACGTCCATATGATCACCCAATCAAGCGCCCGATTTCTACAATAGATCGCCAGTTTTATTCATATCAAGTGCCCACGGCTTGCGCTTGAATTGCATCGTCGCCGGGAGAACGGAGCTCCGAAGGAGCCGTGGCGGCTGAAGCGTCGAGTTCGCTTCGCGGGAGGATGAATTGGCAAAGGCAGCGCGGCTCGCGGCTCCCGTCGGGGAGGCCGTCGAGGCACCCCATCTGGAGCGGATCGGCCCGCTGACGGGCACGGTGGTCACGCGCGTCCACGCGTCGAGCATCGCCGAGGCCCGCCATGCCGCCAACCGCGCCGCCGCCGCCTTCCCGAAATGGTCGCAGACCCCGCCGTCCGAGCGTCGGGCGATCCTCAACCGCGCCGCCGACATCCTGTTGGAGCGCAGCGAGGAACTGATCGCGAAAATCTGCGCCGAGACCGGCGGCACGCGCGCTTGGGGCGAGCTGAACTGCCGGCTCGGCGCCGCCATCCTGCGCGAGGCGGCGGCGCTGACGACGCAGATCGCCGGCGAAGTCGTTCCGGCGGATCGCGCCGGCTCCTTCGCCATGGCCATCCGCCAGCCCTGCGGCGTCGTTCTCTCGCTGGCGCCGTGGAATGCGCCGATCGTCCTCTCGGTCCGTTCGATCGCGACGCCGCTCGCCTGCGGCAACACGGTCGTCTTCAAGGCGTCGGAGCTGTGCCCCGGCACGCACGCGCTGGTCTGCGAAATCTTCGCCGATGCCGGCCTGCCCGAGGGCGCCATCGCCGTCGTACATAACCAGGAAGACCACGCGGCCGAGATCGTCGAGGCGCTGATCGCGCACGCGGCCGTTCGCCGCGTCAACTTCACCGGCTCGACGCGCTCGGGCCGCATCATCGCGGAAATGGCCGCGCGCCACCTGAAGCGGGCGCTGCTCGAACTTGGCGGCAAGGCGCCGCTGATCGTCCTCGAAGACGCCGATCTCGACGAGGCCGCGCGCGCCGCGGCCTTCGGCTCGTTCTTCAACCAGGGCCAGATCTGCATGTCGACCGAGCGGCTGGTGGTGCAGGACACGGTGGCCGACGCGTTCCTCGAGAAGCTCGCCGCCGTCGTCGCCGGCATGCGGCTCGGCGACCCGCGCGATGGCGCAAGCGCGATCGGCCCGATGATCAGCGAGCAGGCCGCCGCGCGCGTCAAGGCGCTGGTCGACGATGCCGTGCAGAAGGGCGCCCGCCTCGTCATCGGCGGCGAGCAGCGCTCGGTCTGGCTCGACGCGACGATCCTCGACGGCGTGACGCCTAACATGCGCCTCTACTACGAGGAAAGCTTCGGCCCGGTCGCATCGCTCGTCCGCTTTACGGAGGTCGACGAAGCCGTTTCGATCGCCAACGACACCGAATACGGCCTCTCGGCGGCAGTCTTCAGCCGCGACGTCACCCGCGCGCTCTCGATAGCGCAGCGGCTCGAGACCGGCATCTGCCACATCAATTCGGCCACCATCCACGACGAGCCGCAAATGCCATTCGGCGGCGTCAAGTCGTCCGGCCACGGGCGGTTCGGCGGCCGGGCCGGCATCGAGGAATTCACCGAACTGCGGTGGATCACCATACAGAACGGAAAGCCAGACTATCCGATCTGAGGAGGACTGCCGGCGGCACGCCGCCGGAAATCGGCAACATTTGGGAGGAGACAGGAAATGATCAGACGTACGTTCATCGCACTTGCCGCCGGCGCCGCGTCGCTGGCCTTCATCGGCCACGCGGCCGCGCAGGAGACCATCAAGATCGGCGCCAGCGCGCCCAAGACCGGCCCGCTCGCGGCCGGCGCGACGGTCAGCCACTGGCCGAACATCCAGCTCTGGGTATCCGAGGTGAACGAGCGCGGCGGCCTCAAGGTCGGCGACCAGCAGATGAAGATCGAGCTGGTCGAATATGACGACCGCACCTCGGCCGAGACCGCCGTCCAGAACATCCAGCGTCTCGCCACCGTCGACAATGTCGACTTCATCGTCACGCCCTATTCGACCGGCCTCAACGTCGCGACGGCCCCGCTCATCGCGCGCTACGGCTATCCGCACATCACCACGAGCGCCATCACCGACGGCGTCGAGGAGTTCGCCGGCCGCTGGCCGAACTCGTTCTGGATGCTCGGCACCTCGAAGGAACTGGCCGAAGGCACGGCGGCTGCCTTGAAGAAGCTGATGGATGCCGGCGAGATCGGCAACAAGGTCGCGCTCGTCCACGTCGCAGACGCCTTCGGGCTCGAACTTGCCGGCGCCGGCAAGCCGGCGCTCGAAGCGGCCGGCTTCGAGATCGTCTACGAGGCGTCCTATCCGCTCGGCACGCAGGACGTCTCGCCGATCATCAGCCAGGCCAAGGCCGCGGCGCCCGACGCCTTCGTCGGTTTCTCCTATCCCGGCGACACCTTCGCCCTGACGGAGCAGGCGCAGATCCAGGGCCTCGAAGTCGGCGCGTTCTATGTCGGCGTCGGCACGTCCTTCCCGGCCTATGCCGGGCGTTTCGGAGCCGTCGCCAACGGCATCCTGGGTGCCGGCGGCACCAATCCGGACGACGAGAAGATTAAGGAGTACCGGGCCAAGCACAAGGAAGTGACGGGCGCGGACGCTGACTACTGGGCGAGCGCGGTGACCTATTCGGGCCTCCAGGTCCTCGAACAGGCGATCGAAGCCGCCGGCACCAAGGACCGCGAGGCCGTCGTCGAGGCGATCAAGACCGGCACCTTCGACACGGTCATGGGCGAGGTTAAGTTCGAGAACAACGTCAACCGCAACCTTTGGACCGTCGGCCAGTGGAAGGACGGCGTTTTCTACGGCGTCGCCGCCAACGGCATCGACGGGGCGATCGAGCCGGTCAAGAAGGACGGCTGGGAATAGGAACGACGCGCGTCATCCCGGCCGAAATCGAGCATCGCGAGATGAGAGCCGGGACCCATTCCGTGACGACGACTTAACGGAATGGGTCCCGGATAGGCAAACGCCGCTGCGCGGCATTTCCCTTCCGGGACGAGGCCCTTCCTGCCTGTCGTGATACGGACGAAGTGGTAATCTAGGAAATGCAGATCATCGTCACAGGCATATTGCTGGGCGGCACCTATGCGCTGATCGCGCTGGGGCTGACGCTGCAATATGGCGTCGCGCGCATCATGAACCTTGCCAATGGCGAGACCTTCGTCGCGGCCTGCTTCATCGCCTTCTGGTTGTTCACGGCCATGCAGATCAACCCGCTTCTCGGGCTGCTCGTCATCGCGCCGGCCGCCTTCGCCGTCAACTGGGCGATCTACTCGGTGCTCCTGAAGCCGCTGGTCGACCGCGCGAAGAACCGCGGCATGCTGGAGGTGGATTCGATCCTCGCGACCTTCGGCCTGCTCTTCCTGCTGCAGGGACTGATGCTGCTTGTCTTCGGCGGTTCCTACTTCTCCTACACCTTCCTCGCCGAGCGCTTCATGATCCTCGGCAATCCGTTTGGCCTCAACCGCGTGGTCGCCTTCGGGGCGGCGGTCGCCATCGCAATCGGGCTCTACTTCTTCCTCTACCGGACGCGGCAGGGCACGGCCGTTCGCGCCGTCGCCGTCGATCCGAATTCGGCCAGACTCGTCGCAATCGACGTCGCCAAGACCGCGGCTTTCGCCTTTGCGCTCGGCGGCGCGCTGACGGCCTGCGGCGGGGCGCTTTTGTCGACCTTCTACACGTTCAACGCGTCGATGGGCGTCGTCTTCACCATGAAGGCGCTGATCATCGTCATCATGGGCGGCGTCGGCGACATCCGCGGCGCGGTGCTCGCAGCCCTCATCCTCGGCATCACCGAGACGGCGGTCGCGAGCCTGATCGATCCCGGCCTCACCATCGCCGCGACCTATGCGCTCTTCATCATCGTCCTCCTCTTCCGCCCGCAGGGCATGTTCGGGAGGCAGACGACATGACGCTCGACCAGTCGGAAATCCGCATTGGCCTTCTCGGTGCGATCGCCATCGCCGCGCTCGCGACGCTGCCGCTTTTCAGCCAGGGCTACTACCTCTCGCTCGGCGTCAATCTGATGCTCTACGCCGCGCTTTGCACGGCCTGGACGCTCTTCTCCGGCCCGACACACTACATCTCGCTCGCCACGGCCGCCTTCTTCGGCCTTGGCACCTATACGGTCGGACTGTGGGTCGACCACGTGCCGTTCTTCGCCCTCGTGCTCGGTGGCGGAGTGGTCGCAGCCGTGCTGGCTGGGCTCGTCGGCCTCGCGACGCTGCGGCTTTCCGGCGTCTATTTCGTCATCTTCACGCTGGGCTTGGCCGAACTCGTGCGCCAGTTGGTCTCGTGGACGCAGACCAAGGTCTCGACGCGAATGGGCCTCTACGTCTTCACCGACTTCACTGAGATGCACATCTACTGGATGCTGCTGGCGCTGACCGTCGCCGTCTTCGTCACCGGCTGGCTGATCGGCCGCTCGCGGCTCGGCTTCGCCATGAAGATCATCGGCAATGATGAGACCGTGGCGCGCCATGTCGGCATCGACACCGCGCGGGCCAAGATCATCCTCTTCATGATCTCCGGCGCCTTCATCGGCATTGCCGGCGCGATCTCCGCCCCGCGCTACGCCTATATCGAGCCGCCATCCGCCTTCAACCCGATGATCTCGTTCCTCGTCGTCATCATGGCGCTGCTCGGCGGCACCAAGCGCCTCTGGGGGCCGCTGGTCGGCGTCGTGCCCTTCACCATCCTGTTCGACCAGGTCTCGGCCCAGTTTCCGAACCACACGCCCATCGTCATGGGCCTCGCCTTCCTCGCCATCGTCTACCTCCTGCCGGACGGCGTGACGGGACGGCTGGAGCAGTTGCGTGCGCGGATGAAGCGGACGGAAAATGCCGTGGGCGAGGAGAAGGTCGCATGACCGCCATCCTCTCCGTCGACCGCGCGCAGAAGAAGTTCGGCGGCCTCGTCGCCGTCAACGACGTCTCCTTCGACGTCCGCGAAGGCGAACTTCTCGGGCTGATCGGGCCAAACGGGTCCGGCAAGACGACGATGCTCAACCTGATCTCCGGCGCGCTGCGCCCCAGCGCCGGCGAAATCCGGCTGAAGGGCGAGCGCATTTCCGGCCACGCCGCGCACCACATCGCCCGACAGGGCGTCGCGCGTACCTTCCAGCTCGTGCGCATCCTGCCGTCGATGACGGCGGAGGGAAACGTCATGGCCGGCGCCGTCTTCGCGCGCAACCGGCTGTGGGGCACGGATGCCCATGCACTTGCCCGCCGGCTTCTCGCCCGCGTCGGGCTCGAGGGCAGGGCGGACATGCCGGTCGCTTCGATGACCTATATCGACCAGAAGCGTATCGAACTGGCGCGTGCGCTGGCGTCCGATCCGCGCGTGCTGCTGCTGGACGAATGGCTGGCCGGCCTCAACCCGACGGAGCTGCAGATCGGCATCGCCCTCATCGACGATCTGCGCCGCGAAGGCCGCACCATCATCATGGTCGAGCACGTGATGGACGCGATCCGCACGCTGTGCGACCGCTGCGTCGTCATGAACACCGGCACGAAAATCGCCGAGGGCGACGTTGCGAAGGTCCTGTCCGACCCGGAAGTCGTGCGCGCCTATCTCGGGGACGACGACGATGCTTGAGGTCAAGAATCTCGGCGTCCGCTACGGCCGCCACCTCGCGCTCGAAGGCGTCTCCGCGAAAATCGCCAAGGGCGAGATCTGCGTCATTCTCGGTGCGAATGGCGCCGGCAAGTCGAGCCTGCTCAAGGCCATCGCCGGCCTCGTGAAGACCGAACCCGGCACCGAAATCACGATGAACGGCAAGCCGATCCGCGGCGTCAAGGCGCACCGGATCGTCGAGGAGGGCATCGCGCTCGTGCCGGAAGGCCGCGGCATCTTCGGCGACCTGACCGTGGCGGAGAACCTCCAGCTCGGTGCCTTCGCCGGCCGTGCGCGGCAAGGCGAAGCGGAGACGCTGAAGCGCATCTACGAGCTCTTCCCGCGCCTTGGCGAGCGCAAAGGCCAGATCGCGCGCACCATGTCGGGCGGCGAACAGCAGATGGTGGCGATCGGCCGCGCGCTGATGTCCAAGCCCGACATCCTAATGCTCGACGAGCCCTCGCTCGGCCTGTCGCCGCTCTTGTCCAAGGAACTGTTCAAGTCGCTGAAGGCCGTTGCCGCCACCGGCGTCGGCATCCTGCTCGTTGAGCAGAACGCCAAGCTCAGCCTCAAGATCGCAGACCGCGGCTATCTGATCGAGAACGGCCTCATCACCGGCGAGGATACGGCGGTCAATCTGATGAACGACCCGGCCGTCGCCAACGCCTATCTCGGCGGCGGCAAGACGGACGATGCCAGGCGCACCGCAAGGCGTGGCATCGCGCTGCCGCCGTTCCTCGCTCTGCCGGCCACGCTCGAGGCGATGGGGCGGATGGCGGGCGACCTCGCGCGGCGCGCCGGCGCGATCCAGACGGCCTTCGTGCGCTATCTGCGTCGCGAAAATGCTGCGCCAAGCGCCTTTGCCGGCCGCTACGACCCGAAAGCCGGTCCCGATCCATGGGAGGTCGCCGCTAGGGAAACGGCGCAGCCGAAGCCGGCCTCCGTCGACGCCGACCGTCTGTCCGAACAGGCGGCGGAACTGGCACAGCGCGCGCATGAACGGCTCGCGGCACACGTGGCGTCGAGCCGCCTGACGCGTGGCGCAGGCACCCCGCCGCCGCCGAAGCGCCCGGCCTTCGTGACGCCATCGGCTGAACCGCGCCGGACTGACCTCGCGCTCGATGCAGCCGCGCTCGCCGACCGCGCGACCAGGCGGCTCGCTGCCCACGTCGCCGGCCGCCGCAAGCCGGTCGAACGACCCGTCCTGCCGCGCAAGCAGGTCGCAGCGCCGGCCGCAAAGCTCAATGGCGGCCACGGCCTTGTCGGACACAACAGCGCCGGCTTCGACATCGACCATAACGAGCCGGCGGCGCCCCTGGTGCCGCAGCGCATCGATCTTTCCAGCGTCGTCGCCCGCGCCGCGGCCATCCAGGCGCAGCACGTCGCCGCGCGCCGCAAGACCCTCGCCGCGTTCACGATCCCGCCGCAACCGGCGGCGAAGCTGGACGCCGATTCCCACCCGAAGAAGAAATCGCCCAAAAAGCGGAAGAAGCATAAGGAGGCTTGAGAATGGCTCGTGTTTTCGAAGGCATGTATATCGGCGGCGGCTGGTCCGCGACGAAGAAGACCTTCAAGGATCTGAACCCGGCCGATGGCTCGGTCTGGGCCGAAGTCCCGGATTCCGGCCGCGCCGAGACAGCGGCCGCCATCGAGGCCGCGCACAAGGCGTTTCCCGAATGGGCCGCGCTGCCCTTCTCCAAGCGCGCCCACTATCTCCACAAGGCGGCCGAAATCTGGGAGCGCCGCAAGATGGAGATCGTCGACGCGATCCAGGCCGAAGGCGGCGGCTGGTTCGGCAAGGGCATGTTCGAGACAGGCTACGTGACGGAAGTCTTCCACGCCGCCGCAGCGTCGGTCTGGAATCCGATCGGCGAGGTCATGCCGTCGGAATACGGCAAGGTGTCGATGGCGACGCGCCGCCCGATGGGCGTCGTCTCGGTCATCTCGCCCTGGAATTTCCCCTGCATCCTCACCGCGCGCGGCTTCCTGTTTCCACTCGTCGCCGGCAACACGATCGTCCTCAAGCCGTCCGAGGAAACGCCTTATCTCGGTGGCCTGCTCTTCGCCGAAATCTTCGAGGAAGCCGGCCTGCCCAAGGGCGTCTTCAACGTCGTCACCTGCTCGCGCGAGAACGTGGCCGAGGTCGGCGATGAACTGATCGAGCATCCTTACGTGAAGGGCATCTCCTTCACCGGCTCGACAGCCGTCGGCCGCCAGGTCGCGGCCAAGGCCGGCGCGCATCTGAAGAAGTGCTGCGTCGAACTCGGCGGCAAGGATTCCCTGATCGTCTGCGACGACGCCGAGATGGAGCGCGCCACGCAGGCCGCCAATTTCGGCTCGTTCATGCATCAGGGCCAGATCTGCATGTCGGTCGAAAAGGTGCTCGTGCACGAGAAGATCTTCGACGATTTCCTGGCGAAGTTCGTCGAGCGCGCGAAGAAGCTCAAGGTCGGTGATCCGACCAAGAGCAAGGAGCACATCATCGGTCCGCTCATCAACGACAAGCAGGTTGCCAAGGTGAAGGAGCAACTCGAAGACGCGATTGCAAAAGGTGCGAAGGTCGTGCTCGGCGGCAAGATCGAGGGCCGCTTCGTCGAGCCGACGATCCTGACCGGCGTGACGCCGGACATGAAGCTCTACCAGGACGAGACCTTCGGCCCCGTCGTGCCGGTGATCCCGTTCCGCACCGACGAAGAAGCCATCGAGATCGCCAACGACAGCGAGTACGGCCTGTCCGCCGGCGTCATGACACGCGACGAGGCAAGGGGTCTCGCCATCGTCAACAGGCTCGACACCGGTAATTGCCACATCAACTGTTCGTCGGTGAACGACGAGCCGCACGTCCCCTTCGGCGGCTTCAAGGCATCGGGCGTCGGCAAGCATGGCGGCCGCTGGTCACTCGAAACCTTCACCGAAACACGCTGGATCACGCTCGACCGCGGCGGCCGGCCCTATCCGCCGATGTTCTGATCCGAAACGAAGGCCGGGCATTGCCCGGCCTTTTTTTCAACCCTGCGATGCGGCGATGCGCGACTTCGTCTCGCCTGATTCCTCGCCCTTGTCGCCCGGCACGCCGGCATTGGCCTGGCGCGACTGTTCGGGCGTCACCGGCTGGCCGGGACGGCGGATTGAGGCTGCTGCTTCGAGCACGATCGGGCTCAGCCCTTCGCCGCCCTTGTCGACGACCTCGAAGAAGTGCCCGCGCATGCGCGGCTCCCAGAACTTGTTGATGTGTTCGGCGACGCCCGCGACGCCGAGATCGTGCGGCTTCGACTCGAAGAAGGTGCCGATCTGGTTCGCCATGCGGATCAGCTTCGTATAGGGGTTGAAGGCCTCATGCGACATGGGTGCTGCTCTCGGGCGTCAGACGTTCGGGGTGGGTGAAGATGTCGAATTCGTCGCCGCGCACCAGCGCGACGAGGCTCATGCCGGCTTCTTCGGCGGTCCGGATCGCGAGCGCCGTCGGTGCGGAGACGGCGATGATGAAGGACGCGCCGATGGCGGCCGTCTTCTGCACCATCTCCACGGAAACGCGGCTGGTGACGACGACCGCGCCGGACGTGCCGGCGACGCCGGCCTTCGCCAACGCACCGGCAAGCTTGTCGAGCGCATTGTGCCGGCCGACATCCTCGCGGGCGAGGACGATGCCGCGGCCCGGAACGTAAAATCCTGCAGCGTGTACGGCGCCGGTTTCCTTGTGGAGCGGCTGCACCTTGGACAGGAGCCGGACTGCTTGCGTGATGTCGTGCGCGGAAAGCGCCAGCGCCGCGTCGGATACGCCGCGCACGGCACGCATCGCCTCCTCGATGGATTCGATGCCGCACAGCCCGCAGCCCACCGGCCCGGCAAGACGCCGCCGCCGCGCCTCGAATCGCGTGTTCGCCTTGTCGAAAAGGCGGATCTGGATGTCGATCCCCGCCCCATGGTCCTCGACGTCGATCGCCTCGATCTCGTCGGGTGACGCGATGATGCCTTCGGTCAGCGAGAAGCCGATCGCGAAATCCTCCAGATCGGCCGGCGAGGCCATCATCACCGCATGGGTGGTGCCGCCATAAGACAGCGCGACCGGCGTTTCCTCCGGCACGTTGCGGTCGGCGGTGGAGGTGCCGGCGGCGCGATGGGCGAGGCGAGGGAGGGTGGTTGTCGGAGGGCGGGTCATCGGCGCGAGCCTATGGGAGCGTCCCGCTCCACGGCGCCCCCCTCTGTCCTGCCGGACATCTCCCCCGCGAGGGGGGAGATCACGCGCGTTATCCTTTGCGATTGGCTGATCTCCCCCCTCGCGGGGGAGATGTCCGGCAGGACAGTGGGGGGCGCGAAGGAACTCGCCATCTCAGGTTTCCCTCACTCCCCCGCCTCCAGCGGCCGCGCGATCCGCCGCGACTGCCGCGCCTGGTCCTGGTAGTCCACCTGCCAGTCTGAAGGACCGTTCGATGGCGTCACCTGAACCGCCGTGACCTTGTATTCCGGACAGTTCGTCGCCCAGTCGGAGAAGTCGGTGGTGATGACGTTGGCCTGCGTGTTCGGGTGGTGGAAGGTCGTGTAGACCACGCCCGGCGCGACGCGCTCGGTGATCAGCGAACGCAGCGTCGTCTCGCCGGCGCGGCTCGCCAGCCGTACCCAGTCGCCGTCGCGCAGGCCGCGTTGTTCGGCGTCGTGCGGGTGAATTTCCAGCCGGTCCTCGTCGTGCCAGACGACGTTTTCCGTGCGCCGCGTCTGCGCGCCGACATTGTACTGCGACAGGATGCGCCCGGTGGTCAAAAGCAGCGGGAAGCGCGGCCCGGTCTTCTCGTCGGTCGCGACATATTCTGTGCGGATGAACTTGCCCTTGCCGCGCACGAAGCCGTCGACATGCATGATCGGCGTGCCGAGCGGGGCCTTTTCGTTGCAGGGCCACTGCACCGATCCGACCTTGTCGAGAAGGTCGAACGAGACGCCCGCGAAGGACGGCGTGGTCTTCGCCACCTCGTCCATGATCTGCGAAGGATGCGTGTAGGTCCAGGAAAGCCCCATCGTCTGCGCGAGCCGCTGCGTCACTTCCCAGTCGGCAAGCCCGTTCTTCGGCGCCATCACCTTGCGCACGCGGTTGATGCGGCGCTCGGCATTGGTGAAGGTCCCGTCCTTCTCGAGGAAGGTCGATCCCGGCAGGAAGACATGGGCGTAGTTCGCCGTCTCGTTGAGGAAGAGGTCGTGGACAACCACGCATTCCATGGCGGCGAGACCGGCGGAGACGTGCTTCGTATCCGGGTCGGACTGGAGAATGTCCTCGCCCTGGATGTAGATGCCCATGAACGTGCCTTCGACGGCGGCGTCCAGCATGTTGGGGATGCGCAGGCCCGGTTCGTTGTCGATCCTGGTGCCCCAGAGGCTCTCATAGATGTCGCGGACCGCGTCGCCGGAGACGTGGCGGTAGCCCGGCAGTTCGTGCGGGAACGAGCCCATGTCGCACGAGCCCTGCACGTTGTTCTGCCCGCGCAGCGGGTTCACGCCGACGCCCGGCCGGCCGATATTGCCGGTCGCCATGGCAAGGTTGGCGATCGCCATCACCGTGGTCGAGCCTTGGGAATGCTCGGTCACGCCGAGCCCGTAATAGATCGCGCCATTGCCGCCGGTGGCGTAAAGCCGCGCCGCGCCGCGAATCTCTTCCGGATCGATGCCGGCGAGTGCGCCGACGACTTCCGGCGAGTTCTGTTCCTCGGCGACGAAGGAAGCCCAGTCCTCGAACTCCGACCAGTCGCAGCGCTCGCGCACGAACGCCTCGTCGAAGAGGCCTTCGGTCACGACGACATGGGCAAGCGCGGTCAGGACCGCGACATTGGTGCCGGGCTTCAGCGGCAGATGGTGCTGCGCCTCGATATGCGGCGAGCGCACGATGTCGGTGCGGCGCGGGTCGAGCACGATCAGCTTGGCGCCCTGGCGCAGGCGCTTCTTCAGCCGCGAGGCGAAGACCGGATGCCCGTCGGTCGGGTTGGCGCCGATGATCATTACGACGTCGGTCTGCTCGACCGAGTCGAAATCCTGCGTTCCGGCGGACGTACCGTAGGTCTGGCCGAGCCCGTATCCGGTCGGCGAATGGCAGACGCGCGCGCAGGTATCGACATTGTTGTTGCCAAAGCCCTGCCGCACCAGCTTCTGGACGAGATAGGTCTCCTCGTTGGTGCAGCGCGAGGAGGTGATGCCGCCGATCGCGCCCTTGCCGTACTGGTACTGGATGCGGCGGAATTCCTTCGCGATATGCGCGAAGGCCTCGTCCCACGTCACCTCGCGCCAGGGATCGCTAATCTTGTCGCGGACCATTGGGTTGAGGATGCGGTCCTTGTGGGTCGAATAGCCGTAGGCAAAGCGGCCTTTGACGCACGAATGCCCGCGATTGGCCTTGCCGTCCTTCCACGGCACCATGCGGATCAGGTCCTCGCCCTGCATTTCCGCCTTGAACGAGCAGCCGACACCGCAATAGGCGCAGGTCGTGACGACCGAGCTCGTCGGCATGCCCTTTTCAAGCACCGATTTTTCGCGCAGCGCATCGGTCGGGCAGGCCTGCACGCAGGCGCCGCAGGAAACACATTCGGATTCAAGAAAATTGGTCGGCCCCGCCGCAATGCGCGAGTCAAATCCGCGCCCTTCGACCGTCAGCGCGAACGTGCCCTGAACCTCCTCACACGCGCGAACGCAGCGCGAGCATACGATGCACTGCGCCGGGTCATACGCGAAGTAGGGGTTGGAGGTATCGCGCGCGATATAGTCGATGTTGAGGGAGCCATTGCCGGGCGCCACATGGTTGCGGCCCTCATGGCCATAGCGGTTCTCTGTGAAGCCGACAGTTTTCAGCACAGCATCGAATTCGCTGCCGCCGAGACCGGAATTTGCGTCCCAGCCAAGCGGATGGTCCGAAACGTAAAGCTCCATGACGCCGCGCCGGATCGCACCCAGCCGGTCCGATTGCGTCCTTACGGAAATGCCTTCCGCGACAGGCGTCGTGCAGGAGGCCGGCGTGCCGCCCCGGCCCTCGATCTCGACGACGCAAACGCGGCAGGACCCGAAGGAATCCAGCATGTCCGTCGCGCACAGCTTCGGAATCTCGGTGCCGATCTCCATCGCCGCCCGCATAATCGACGTGCCTTCGGGCACGGTGACCGAGCGGCCGTCGATCGTCAGCGTCACCTGGCGTTCGGATTTCGCGGCGGGCGTGCCGTAGTCGGTTTCGTGAACGAGACCCATCAGAAGGCTCCTGGACAAGAATTAGCGCCGCAGCGGGCGTCGGTCGACCCCCACTCCGCCTCGCTGCGCTCGGCACCTCTCCCCCGATCGACGGGGGAGAGGAACCCAAGCTGGAAAAGCGCCGGCGTTGGGGCAGTCTTTCCTCTCCCCCGTCGTTCGGGGGAGAGGTGGCCCGAAGGGCCGGAGTGGGGGTCGCCAAACGCAGACATGTTCTATTCCGCAGCCTGCGCGACTTCGCGCGGCCTGAAATCATCGGGAAAATGCGTGATGGCGCTCATCACCGGATAGGGCGTGAAACCACCCAGCGCGCAGAGCGAACCGAATTTCATCGTGTTGCAGAGGTCGGAGACGAGCGCGAGGTTCGCCTCCGGCTCGATGCCGGCGCCGATCCGGTCGAGCGTCTCGACCCCGCGCGTTGAGCCGATGCGGCAGGGCGTGCATTTGCCGCAGGATTCGACCGCGCAGAACTCCATCGCGAACCGCGCCTGGGAGAGCATGTCGGCGCTGTCGTCGAAGACGACGATGCCGGCATGGCCGATCAGACCGTCCTTTGCGGCGAACGCCTCGTAGTCGAACGGCGTGTCGAACAGTGCGCGCGGGAAATAGGCGCCCAGCGGCCCGCCGACCTGCACCGCCTTGACGGGGCGACCCGAAGCCGTCCCGCCGCCGATTTCGTCGACGATCTCGCCCAGGCTGAGCCCGAACGCGGCCTCGAACAGCCCGCCATGCTTGACGTTGCCGGCGATCTGGATCGGGATGGTGCCGCGCGAGCGGCCCATGCCGAAATCCTTGTAATGCGCCGCGCCCTTGTCGAGGATGATCGGCACGGAGGCGAGCGAGATGACGTTGTTGACGACGGTCGGCTTGCCGAAGAGCCCCTGCAGCGCGGGGAGCGGCGGCTTGGCGCGCACCACGCCGCGCTTGCCTTCCAGCGAGTTCAGGAGCGAGGTCTCCTCGCCGCAGACATAGGCGCCCGCGCCGACGCGAACTTCCATGTCGAACGCATGCGCCGAGCCGAGCACGCGCGGCCCGAGGACGCCCGCGCCGCGCGCGACCTCGATCGCCACATTCATGGTCGCGACGGCGTGCGGATATTCCGAACGGATGTAGATGTAGCCCTTGGTCGCGCCCGTGGCGATGCCGGCGATCGCCATGCCCTCGATGAGGACGAAGGGATCGCCCTCCATGATCATGCGGTCGGCGAAGGTGCCCGAGTCGCCCTCGTCGGCGTTGCAGACGATGTATTTGCGCGCGCCCGGCGCGTCGTGGACGGTCTTCCACTTGATGCCGGTCGGAAAGCCCGCGCCGCCGCGCCCGCGCAGGCCGGATTCGGTCACGGTCGCGACGATGTCGATCGGCTCCATCGCGACGGCCTTTTCGAGCCCGGCGAGACCGCCAAGGGCGCGGTAGTCGTCGAGCGACACCGGATCGATGATGCCGCAGCGCGCGAAGGTGAGGCGCGTCTGGCGGGCGATGAACGGAATCTCCTCCGGCTTGCCGAGCGATTTCGCGTGTTCACCACCGGCAACGAAATCGGCGTCGAACAGCGAAGCGACGTCGGACGGACGCACCGGGCCATAGGCGACACGGCCATTCGCCGTCTCCACCTCGACCATCGGCTCCAGCCAGTAGAGCCCGCGCGAACCCGTGCGCACGATCTTCGCATCGACATTGCGCGCGGCAAGCTCGGCCTGAACGGTCGTCGCGACCTTTTCGGCGCCGAGCGCCAGCGCCCCGGAATCGCGGGGGATGTAGATAATCGCGGTCATTCGAACGCCTCCCCACCGGCATTACCCCCCTCTGGCCTGCCGGCCATCTCCCCCTCAAGGGGGGAGATCAGTCTCGTCGTCGACACCGCGTGATCTCCCCCCTTGAGGGGGAGATGGCCGGCAGGCCAGAGGGGGCTGTGACGCGCGAAAACAGTCGCCGACATCATGCCCGGACCTCCGCCGCGATTTCTTCGATCCGCTCTGCGTCCAGCCGGCCGATCACCTCGCCGTCGACCATGGCGGAGGGCGCGCAGGCGCACAGGCCGAGGCAGTAGACGGGCTCCAGCGTCACCGCGCCGTCGGCCGACGTCTCGTGGAAGCCGATGCCGAGCAGCGCCTGCAGCCTCGCGGCCAGCGCATCGCCGCCCATCGACTGGCACGCTTCCGCGCGGCACAGCTTGACGACGTGGCGGCCCGCAGGGGCGCGACGGTAGTCGTGATAGAAGGTCACGACGCCATGCACCTCGGCATTGGAGATGTTCAGCGCATCGGCGATCACCGGAAGGGCATCCTGCGGCACGAAGCCGAATTCGTCCTGAATGCCGTGCAGGATGGGCAGCAGCGGGCCTTCCAGCCCCTGATACTCGGCGATGATGGCAGCGGTCTTCGCTGCGATCTGGGTACTTGCCTGCTGCATCGTCACGCAGCGCCCTCCCTGATCAAGGCATGTGTGCAGTTTCGATCAAGCCGCAGAAATGCACTGGAATCAATAAAGCTGTCTCGTCGTTTGATAGAAGAAGTCTATCAAGCGATCCTCACGATGACATTAGGTCAGCGCTCGGCATGGAAGTCGCCTGCAAGCGTCATCGCCTCGTCCAGAAGCGCCGCCACGAGCGGCGTGTGCGGCCTACGATCGGCGGCCACCAGACCGACGACGTGACTGGCGTCCGGCTCGACGATGGGGATGGCGCGGATCGGCTCGGCGAAGCCGAAGGTCTCGGCAAGGTTCAGCGGCATGATCGACGACCATTTGCCGGTGCGGATATGCGAAAACAGCACGATCATCGAGTTCGATTCCAGCGTCGGCCGGGCGACGCTGCCGGCCTCGGCCAGATGCTGGTCGATGATGCGCCGGTTCTGCATGTCGGGCGTCAGGAGGCAGAGCGGCAGGCCCGACACTTCGGCCCAAGTGACCGATTGACGATCGGAAAACTGCGTGCCGGCGGCGGTGATGAGCTGGTAGCGCTCCGAATAAAGCGGCACCGAGACGACGCGGCCGAGCGGCTCGTTGTCGAGGTAGGTAATGCCGACATCGATATCGAAATTGCCGAGCAGCGTCAGAACCTCGATCGAAGTGCGCGACAGGACCGAGAAGGTGACGCCGGGATGATGGTCGCGAAACGGCGTCGTCAGTCGCGGGATCATGGCGAGCGCGGTGGGGATCGCCGCTATGCGGATGCGGCCAGACAGGCCATGCCGCGCCGCGCGCATCTCCTCCTTCATGGTCCGCGCGTCGCCGGTGATCCGCCGCGCCCAGACCAGCACCTGCTCGCCCTCGGCGGTCAGCCCCTGGAAGCGCGAGCCGCGCTTGACGAGCATCACGCCAAGCTGGTCCTCCAGCGCCTTGATCGCGGCCGAAAGCGTCGGCTGGGTGATGCCGAGTTCCTCGGCGGCGCGGCCGAAATGCTGCGCCCGCGCCAGCGCGATGAAGAATTCCAGCCGGTCGATCATGGCCGGACCCTATCGCGCGGGACGCTGCCGCGAAAGCCTCAGCCACGCGCCGCCTCCTCGGCCTCGGTCTCGAACCAGAGCCACGTGGTCAGCTTGTCCTGCATGTCGAACTCCTTCCCGGTTGGTTGTTGCCAAAGGACGCAGGTGCCGCCCGCGCCCCTACATCGATCGTGCGAAAAACTTCGCCGCTTGGTTCGCAGCCGATAATGGCCTATCTGCTCATCAGTCCATTTTAGCGAAACGTGCATCATGACCGTCACCAAGGAAACCGTCCTCGAAGCGCTCAAGACCGTGAAGGGCCCCGATTTCGAGGGCGATCTGGTCTCGCTCGGGCTCGTTTCGGATATCTTCATCGCCGATTCCAAGGTGTTCTTCTCGATCACCGTTCCCTCCGCCCGCGCGCAGGAGTTGGAGCCGCTGCGCGCGGCCGCCGAGCGTGTCGTCAAGGCGATCCCCGGCGTTGCCGGCGCGGTCGTGGCGCTGACGGCGGAAAAGAAGGGCGGCGGCATGGAAGCAGCGCCCCCGCGTCCCGCGCCAAAGCCCGCCCCGCGTCCCGCGCCTCCGGCGGCCCCGCCGTCGACGCAGTCCGGCAAGCGCGGCGTGCCGGGCATCGGCTCGATCATCGCGGTCGCCTCCGGCAAGGGCGGCGTTGGCAAGTCGACGACGGCGGTCAACATCGCGCTCGGCCTTGCCGCGCTCGGCCTCAAGATCGGCATTCTCGATGCCGACATCTATGGCCCGTCCATGCCGCGTCTTCTCGGCATCAGGGGGAAGCCGGAGACGGTCGACGGCAAGACGCTGAAGCCGATGGAAAATTATGGCGTCAAGGTCATGTCGATGGGCTTCCTCGTCGAGGAGGAGACGCCGATGATCTGGCGCGGGCCGATGGTCATGTCGGCGCTGACGCAGATGCTGCGCGAAGTGCAGTGGGGCGAACTCGACGTGCTCGTGGTCGACATGCCCCCCGGCACCGGCGACGCGCAACTGACGATGGCGCAGAACGTGCCGCTCGCCGGCGCGGTGATCGTCTCGACGCCGCAGGACCTCGCCCTGATCGACGCCCGCAAGGGTCTCAACATGTTCAGGAAGGTCGACGTGCCGCTGCTCGGCATCGTCGAGAATATGAGCTATTTCATCGCGCCCGACACCGGAGCGCGCTACGACATCTTCGGCCATGGCGGGGCCGAGCGCGAGGCCGAACGCCTCGGCGTGCCGTTCCTCGGCGCCGTGCCGCTGACGATGGATGTGCGCGAGACGTCGGACGCCGGAACGCCGGTCGTGGTTTCGAACCCGACCGGCCCGCAGGCAGGCGTGTATCGGGAAATCGCGAGAAAAGTGCTCGAGCGGCTGCGCGCGGAGGTGGCCGCAAGCGAAGCGGCGACGCCGAAGATCGTCTTCGAGTAAGCAGGAAGAGGGAGGGGAGGCCATGAGCCAGGACGTCGTCATTCACGAGAAGCGGGACGGCTATTCCGTCATCACGCTCAACCGGCCGGACCGGCTGAATTCGTTCAACGAGGCGCAGCACCATGCGCTGCGCGCCGCGCTCGATGAATGCGAGAGGAGCGCCGATTGCGGCGCGATCCTCTTGACCGGCGCCGGCCGTGGATTTTGCGCGGGCCAGGACCTTTCGGACCGCGACCCGGCGATGATGGGTGAGCGACCCGACCTCGGCAAGACGCTGGAAAATTTCTACAATCCGCTGGTGCGCAAGCTGCGCGCGATGGAAAAGCCGGTCGTCTGCGCGGTCAACGGCGTCGCGGCCGGGGCGGGTGCGAACATCGCCTTTTCCTGCGACATCGTGCTGGCCGCGAAGTCGGCGAAGTTCATCCAGGCCTTCTCCAAGATAGCGCTCGTCCCCGACGCCGGCGGCACCTACTGGCTGACCCGGCACCTCGGCGAAGCACGCGCCAAGGCGCTCGCCCTGACGGCCGAACCGCTCTCCGCCGAGGATGCCGCCAATTGGGGCCTGATCTGGAAGGCCGTCGACGACGACAAGCTGATGGACGAGGCGATCAAGCTGGTCGAAACCTTGGCCAAGGGCCCGACCAACGCCTACGCGCTGACCAAGAAGGCGATCCAAGAGGCATCGACCAACTCGCTCGACGCGCAGCTCGATGCAGAACGCAAATACCAGCGCGAGGCGGGTATGTCGGACGACTACAAGGAAGGCGTCGCTGCCTTCCTCCAAAAGCGCCCAGCCGACTTTCGCGCAGCGCGCAAGGGCTGAGTAGGTCCGGCGTCATCCCGGAACGCGCATGGCGCGAAGCGACAGGCGCGTATCCGGGATCCATTCCGTGCCGTCGAAGGTCACGGAATGGCTTCCGGCTCTCGCCTCGCTATGCTCGGACTTCGGCCGGGATGACGCCCGTCTTTCAGGTGTCGCGAACGCTCACGCCTCCGCCCGGCTGCCACTCACCTTCGCGTTGAAATTCGAGAAGAACTCGCCCGCCAGCTTCTTCGAGGTCGAGGTGATCAGGCGCGAGCCGAGCTGGGCCATCTTGCCGCCGACATCGGCCTTGGCGGCATAGGTCAGGATTGTGGCGTCGCCGTCTTCCTTCAGCGACACGTCCGCGCCGCCCTTGGCGAAGCCGGCGATGCCGCCCTTGCCTTCGCCCTGGATCGTGTAGGAATGCGGCGGATTGAGGTTGACGAGCTGCACTTCGCCGTTGAAACGCGCCTTGATCGGGCCGATCTTGAGCGAGACGATCGCGGCCATCTCGGTGTCGGATTTCTTGTCGAGGCTCTCGCAGCCGGGAATGCATTCGCGCAGGATTTCGGGATCGTTGAGCGCTTCCCAGACCGTCTGCACAGGCGCTTCGATCTTCTCCTCGCCCTCGATGATCATCGCCATTGCAGAAATCCCTCCCTCGGTTGGTCTTGCCAACGCCTAGCCCAGCGCCGTCATCTTGTCCATTACACCAAGGTCAGTAGCCCATCGCGCTGCGCGGCAGGCGGATTTCCGGATACCGCGCACGCAACTGGTCGTCGAGCACGCGCGAGACATGGCGCGGGAAGTGCGTCGCCAGAACGCGTTTCTTCTCGGCGATGGCGCGCTGGAGAATGTCGGGCTTGCCCTTTTCGGCCCATTCCTTGGGGCTGAACCGGTCGGCGATGGCGGGGTAGAAATATTCGCGCTGCATCAGGTCGAGCGTCTGCCGATGGCCAAGATAATGGCCTGGCCCGTTGAGGCAGACGTCGCTGATTGCGTCGATCGACAGCGCGGCCTCCGACATGTCGATGCCGCGCACGCAGCGCAGGCACTGGCCGATCATGTCGTTGTCGATGATCAGGCTTTCGAGGCAGAAGCCGAGCAGCGAGGCGTGCATGCCGGCGGCCTCATAGACGAGATTGAGCCCGGAGAGACCCGCCATCACGTCCGTAATCCCCTTTTCGAAGCCGGACTGGATGTCCGGCAGCTTGGAATCCGCCATGCCGGCGGCCGATCCACCCGGCAGGTCGTAATATTGCGCCATCTGCGCGCAAGCCGCCGTCAGCAGTGCTTGCTCGGCCGAGCCGCCAGACATCGCGCCCGTGCGCAAATCGGAAACGAAGGGCCACGTGCCGAAGATCGCCGGATGACCGGGCTTCAGCGCATTGACATAGACGAGCCCGGCCAGCACCTCGGCCACCGCCTGCACGACCGCGCCGGCAATCGCCGCCGGCGCGGTTGCGCCCGCCTGTCCGGCCGAAAGCAGTAGGATTGGGATGCCGCCCTTGACGCATTCCTCGAGCACGCCGCAGGCGTCTTCGGCAAACTTCATCGGCGGCACGACGAAGCAATTGGAGTTCGACACGAAGGGACGCGCGCGAAACTTCTCCTCGCTGCCGGCGATCGCGTAGAGCATGTCGAGCGCCGGGCGCACATTGTCGGCAGTGGTGAAGGAGGTGCCGACATGCTTGGTCGTCCCGGTCACGCAGGCATAGAGCGTGTTCAGATCCATCTCGAACGGGTCGGGAATGTCGCGCGGCACCATCGGTCGCTGGAAGAAATGGATGTTGTCCATCCGGTCGACGATGCGGGCCGCATCGTAGATGTCCTGCAGCAGCGACTCGCGGTACTCACGCTTTTCCACATCGACGACATGCACCGCCGCTCCGGCCGTGCCGTAATGGACGCGGGTGCCCTGGAGCACCAGATCGTGCTGCGGCTCCTGCCCGTGCAGCGTGAATCCGCGCGCGGCGTTGCGGATCGTGTCGAACACCAGCCGGCGCGGGAACCGGATGCGCTTGTCGGGGCCATGGATCGCCCCGGCGCGGGTCAACGCCTCGAGGCAGGACGGGATCGCATTGGCGAAGCCGACCGTCTCCAGGACGGTCAGCACCGCTTCGTGGATGCGGTCGAGATCGGCGCGGTCAAGCGGCTTGTACCGCCCGCCTTCGAGCCCGGCACGGACGGGGCGGATATCCTCGGCGAGGGGGGCCGCGCGGATCGCCCGCCTTGCCTCGCGCCCGCCCGAGCGGCGCGACCTTTGGGCTTCGTGATCTTCGAGAACGACCGGCATCTGACGCTCCACCCAAGCGGATCTGGTGGCTCAACTATGCGTCCGAAAATGCCGGTCGGTTAGTCCACCGGGATTTCGCCCGATGGACCAATTTCGGCTCAGGCGGCGGCCGGTCGCCGCCCGGCGGCAGTCGCAAGTTCGCGGATGCCGGGCTCGATGTGCTGGAGCGCGATCGACGAGATGCCGAGCCGCACGAAGCGGCCATTCTTCTCCGGCTGGTCGAAGAAGCGCGCGCCCGGCTCGATCAGCACGCTGCGCGAGGCGGCGAGTTCGGCCAGCGCCTTGCCGCTGGTGCCGTGCGGGCCTTCGAGCCAGAGCGAGGTGCCGCCCGGCGTGTCGGTGATCCGCCATTCGGGCAGGTAGGACGACACCGCGCCGATCAGCCGCTCGCGCCGTTCCTGGAAGGCAGTCGACAGCCGGCGCACCAGGGCCTCGTGGTGGCCGAGCGAGAGGAACAGCGCAACCGCGCGCTGGTTGTTGGCCGGCGGGTGGCGTAGCATGAAGCGGCGCAGCGCACGCAATTCGGCGATCAGCTCGGCCGAGGCGACGATGTAGCCGAGCCGCAGGCCCGGCGCGAGCGTCTTCGACATCGAGCCGACATAGATGACGCGCCCGGAGCGGTCGAGCCCGCGCAGCGCCTGCTGCGGCGCGTCGTCGACGAGCTGGCTGTCATAGCCGTCCTCGATGATGATGCGGTCGTGCTTCTGCGCGTCCGCGATCAGCTTCTGCCGCCGCTCCTCGGACAGCGACACCATTGTCGGGCACTGATGGCTCGGCGTCACGAAAGCGAAGCCGCAATCGTCGGGGATGGCGTCGGGGTCGATGCCTTCGCGGTCGACCGACACCGGCACGACATCGGCGCCGGAGAGCCGGAAGATCGAGCGTGCATCCGGATAGCCGGGATTCTCCATCGCGACCTTGGTGCCGCGGCCCATCAGCAGCGTCGCCAGCATGTAGAGCGCATGCTGCGCGCCGAGCGTGACGATGATCTCGTCCGGATTGGCGAAGATGCCGCGCCGGGGCAGGAGCCGCGCCTGGATTTGCTCGATCAAAAGCGGGTCGTCCCGGTCGACCATGTCCGACGCCCAGTTGCGGATTTCGAGCACCGCCAGCGCCATGCGGTTGCACTCGCGCCATTCGGCGGTCGGGAACAGGCCCGGATCGAACTGCCCGTAGACGAAGGGGTAGGAGGCCCTGATCCAGTTTTCCTGCTTCGACGGCTCGGGCATTTCGGAGGCGGCGACCTTGCGCCGGCTCTTCCAGTCGAGCGTCGGATCGCTCTTGCGGATCGCGCCGGGCGCGCGCGCCGGCATGGTCAGCATTTCCGGATTGACGAAATGACCCCGCCGCTCCTTGGCGATCAGGAAGCCCTGGTCGACGAGCTGCTGGAAGGCGAGGACCACGGTGCCGCGCGCCACGCCCAGCTTCTCCGCCAGCACCCGGCAGGAGGGCAGGGGCATCGAGGCCGCGATCTGGCGGTCGAGAATGGCGGCGACGATCGCCTGGCGGATTTGCGCCTGCAGCGTCTGGCCCGATTCGGGCGAGATGCGGAACAGTCCGGACCAGATTGCGGGATCAGTGCGAGCAGCCATGGCGATATCCTTCACATGCGAACCAGCCTATGCCTGTGGTCCAACCGGATCAAGTCTGGTCCAATTGGTTGCGCCAATGATATTTATTGATCCATCCAGTGTGCAAAAGTGATTGGTCCTTGACGCAAGGGCTACCCTTGCGCTCGCAGGCGGGCGCTGATTAACCTTCGCGACCCTGTCAGCCTGAAGGTTCCCCGCTTGCAAAACCCCACGCTTGAAGCCGCCCGTACCGAGATCATCGCACATCAGGCGACCCGCGCGCCGGTCGACATGCGCGCCCTTTTCGCCGCTGATCCCGGCCGGTTCGAGACGTTCTCGCTGACGTTGGACGACCTTCTTCTGGACTATTCCAAATGCGCGGTGGACGCTGAGACGATCGACCTTCTGGTCGCGCTTGCCGAGGCGGCAAATCTTGCGGCCAAGCGCGACGCCATGCTCTCCGGCCGGCCGATCAACATCACCGAGGGACGCGCCGTCCTCCATACCGCGCTGCGCCTGCCGCGCGAGGCCTCGCTGCTCGTCGACGGCGAGGATGTGGTCCCAGGCATCCACCGCGTGCTGGACCAGATGGCCGCCTTCGCGGACGAATTGCGCGGCGGACCCATCAAGGACGTCGTCAATATCGGCATCGGCGGCTCCGATCTCGGCCCGGCCATGGCGACGCTGGCGCTCGCGCCCTATCACGACGGCCCGCGGCTTCACTTCGTCTCCAATGTCGACGGCGCCCACATCGCCGACACGCTGCAGGGGCTCGATCCGGCGACGACCTTCTTCATCGTCGCCTCGAAGACCTTCACCACCATCGAAACGATGACGAATGCGCAAACCGCCAAACGTTGGATCGCCGACGCGCTGGGGGAGGCGGCCGTCGCCGACCACTTCGCCGCCGTCTCGACCGCGCTCGACAAGGTCGGCGCGTTCGGCATTCGCGAAGACCGCATCTTCGGCTTCTGGGACTGGGTCGGCGGGCGCTATTCGCTCTGGTCGGCGATCGGCCTCCCCATCATGCTCGCCATCGGTCCCGAAAATTTCCGCAGTTTGCTCGCCGGGGCGCATTCCATCGACCGTCATTTGGCGGAAGCGCCTCTGGCGCAGAACCTGCCGGTCATGCTCGGCCTGATCGGCTGGTTCCACCGCGTCGCCTGCCGCTTCCCCTCGCGCGCGATCATCCCTTACGACCAGCGCCTCGCGCGCCTGCCGGCCTATCTGCAGCAACTCGACATGGAATCGAACGGCAAGGGCGTCACGGTCGACGGCGAGCCGGTCGCGACGCCCACCGGCCCGGTCGTCTGGGGCGAGCCAGGCACCAACGGCCAGCACGCTTTCTTCCAGCTTCTCCACCAGGGCACGGATGTTGTCCCGGTCGAATTCCTCGTCGCGGCCGAAGGGCACGAGCCGGAACTGAAGCACCAGCACGATCTGCTCCTCGCCAATTGCCTCGCGCAGTCGGAAGCGCTGATGAAGGGCCGGACGCTGGAGGAAGCGCGGGCGCAGATGCTCGCCAAGGGCATGGACGCCGCCGAGGTCGAGAAGATCGCGCCGCATCGGGTCTTCTCCGGCAACCGGCCGTCGTTGACGATCCTCTACCGTACCCTCGACCCCTTCACGCTCGGCCGGCTGATCGCGCTCTACGAACACCGCGTCTTCGTCGAGGCGCAGCTTTTCGGGATCAACGCCTTCGACCAATGGGGCGTCGAGCTCGGCAAGGAACTCGCGACCGGCCTTCTGCCCATCGTCGAGGGCAAGGAAGGGACGGCCTGCCGCGACGGGTCGACGGCCGGGCTCGTCGCCCGCATCCATGCGCTGCGCGGCGACGCCTGATGGCGATCAAGGCGATCCTGTTCGACAAGGACGGCACGCTGGTCGATTTCAACGCGACCTGGTTCGCGGTCGGCGACCATCTGGCGCTGGAAGCCGCAGGCGGCGACCGCGCTGAGGCGAACGTCCTGATGGGGCGCGCCGGCTACGACTATCAGGCAGGGAAGTTCCGGGCCGATTCCGTGTTCGCGGCCGGCACCAATGCCGAGATCGTCGATTGCTGGTATCCGCTGTCGAGCGCGGCGGAACGGCGCGAGCGCGTCGCCCATTTCGACACCGTGACCGCTGTCGAAGGCGCTGCCCGCGCCGTCGCACTGCCCGGCATCATCGATGCGCTATCGGCGCTGCACGGGCGCGGCTTCCGCCTCGCCGTGGCGACCAACGATTCCACCCGTGGCGCGGAGCGCACGCTGGCGACGCTCGGCGTCTCGCAGCTCTTCGATGCCTGCTTCGGCTACGACGCCGTCGCCAATCCCAAGCCCGCCCCCGACGTCATCATCGCCTTCGCCGACATGGCCGGCCTGAAACCGTCCGAAATCGCGATGGTCGGCGACAACAATCACGACATGGAAACGGGCAGGGCGGCCGGCGCCGGCCTGCGCGTCGCCGTCCTCAGCGGAACCGGCACCCGCGCGACGCTGGAGCCGCTGGCGCATGTGGTGCTTGGGTCGATTGCGGAGTTGCCGGAGTATTTGAACGGCCGGTAAGGCCGCGATCCGTCGCGCCCCCCTCTGGGCTGCCGCCCATCTCCCCCGCGAGGGGGGAGATCGGTCTCGTCCTCGCCGTGCTTAATCTCCCCCCTCGCGGGGGAGATGTCCGGCAGGACAGAGGGGGGCGCCGCAAAGCGCTGTCCCATCAAATGCTCTTCTACCGCAGCTCGCGCCGCAGGATCTTCCCGACATTCGTCTTCGGCAGTTCCTTGCGGAATTCCACGTGGCGCGGGCGTTTGTAGCCGGTCAGCTTGTCGCGCGTGAAATCGATGATTTCCTGCTCGGTCAGCTTCTCGTCCTTCTTCACGACGAAAAGCTTCGGCACTTCGCCCGAATGCTCGTCCGGCACGCCGACGGCGGCGACTTCGAGGACGCCCGGATGCTCGGCGACGACCTCTTCGAGCTCGTTCGGATAGACGTTGAAGCCGGAGACGAGGATCATGTCCTTCTTGCGGTCGACGATCTTGACGTAGCCGCGCGCGTCGATGAAGCCCATGTCACCGGACTTGAAGAAGCCGTCGTCGGTCATGACCTTCTTGGTCTCGTCCGGCCGGTTCCAGTAGCCGGCCATGACCTGCGGCCCGCGAATGCAGATTTCGCCGACTTCGCCGAACTTCACGTCCTTGCCGTCCTCGTCGCGGATGACGATTTCGGTCGACGGGATCGGCATGCCGATCGTGCCCGAGAACTCGTCGGCGTCGAAGCGGTTGGCGGTCGCGACTGGCGCCGTCTCCGAGAGGCCGTAGCCTTCGGCAATGACAATGCCGGTGAGCTTCTGCCAACGGTCGGCGACGGGCTTCTGCACCGCCATGCCGCCGCCGAAGGTCAGGATCAGCGGCTTGAAGTCGAGCTTCTGGAAGTCGGCATTGTTGAGAAGCGCGTTGAACAGCGTGTTGAGGCCCGGGAAGACGTGGAACGGCGTCTTCTGGAGTTCCTTGACGAAGGCCGGAATGTCGCGCGGGTTGGGGATCAGGATGTTCTGCGCGCCCTGCTGCATGCCCATCAGCGCGTTCACCGTCAGCGCATAGATGTGGTAGAGCGGCAGCGCGCAGATATAGACGACGTCCTTCGGCTTCGGCTTCTTCGAATAGGCCGCCTCGACCCACAGCGCGTTCTGCGCGACATTGGCGAGGACGTTGCGGTGAAGCAGCGTCGCGCCCTTCGAAACGCCCGTCGTCCCGCCCGTATATTGCAGGAAGGCGACGTCGTCCTGGCCGACGTCGATCTTGCGGAACGTCTTCTTGGCGCCTTCCTTCAGCGCGTCGTTGAAGGCGACATGGCCCGGCAGCGACCAGTTCGGCACCATCTTCTTGACGCGGCGCACGACGAGGTTGACGACGATGCCCTTGAGCCCGAGCCGGTCTCCCATCGCGGCGACGACGACGTGCTTCACCTTGGTGCGGCCGATGACCTGCTGCAGCGTCGCCGCGAAGTTCTCGAGGATGACGATCGCTTCGGCGCCCGAATCGTTGAGCTGGTGCTCGAGTTCGCGCGGTGTGTAGAGCGGGTTGACGTTGACGACCGTGTAGCCGGCCCGCAGCACCGCCATCATCGCGATTGGGTACTGCAGCACGTTCGGCATCATGATCGCGACGCGCGCACCCTTCGACAGGCCCTTGCCCTGCAGATAGGCGGCGAAGGCGGCCGACTGCTTTTCGAGTTCGGTGAAGATGATCGACTTGCCCATGCAGGTGAAGGCGGGCTTCGAGCCGTATTTGCGGCAGGACTCGACCATCAGATCGCCGAGCGACTGATATTCGAGCGGCGCGATTTCGGCCGGAACGCCGTTCGGATAGTTGGCGATCCAGGGCTTGTCGGCCTTGGCCGCCGACGGCTTGGCCGCTGCCGGGGTCGCGGCAGGCTCAGCCTTCGGCGCCGTGGCGGCGGCCTTGGGCTTGGCGACGGGCGCCTTGGTCTTCGAAGCCGCCGGCGCTTCCGCTGCCTTTTCCGCAGCGGGCTTTGCGGCCTTGGCCGCAGGCTTCTTCGCGGCCGGTTTGGTGGCGGCCGGCTTTGCCGTGGTCTTCGGTGTGGAAACCTTGGCGGCAGCGGTCTTCGCCGGTGCGTCGACGGGTGCGGCAGCGGCGGTTGCCACCGGCTTCTTGGCGGCTGTCTTGGCCGGTGCCGATTTCGGCTTGGCGGTCGGGCTGGCCTTCGCGGACGCAGGCTTTTCGGCTGTCGCAGCCTTGGCCGCCGGCGCCTTCTTGGCGGCAGGCTTCTTCGCTGCCGGCTTTGCGTCGTCCTTCGCAGCCTTGCTCGTCTTCTCGGTCGCTTTGGCCAATTCGTCCTCCCTCAAGATGTTGTGCATGGAGGCGGGATCGGTCGACTGATGCGGCTGGATTCTTGAGTTGCCCGCTCACCCAGCGCCGGATGCCCGCCTGCATCCATGAATTTGTTGCTCGTGCCTATCTAGGGCCACAATTCGCCGCCGTGCAAGCCGTGCCGCAGCGGAAGGCACTTCTATTGCCCGTGACCGGCCCTGCCTTCATTGACCGTAACCAGCATGCCCTTCCATGAATTTGCGTTCCGCGTCCGTCGTCTGGCGCCCGAGTGCCTTGTTCCGGTGCGGGAACCGTCCGAATTCCTGGATGATGTCGCGATGTTCGATCGCGTATTTCAGGCTGTTCTCGTTGTCGAGCGAACGGAAGAGGTCGACGCAACGCTCCTGGTCGGCCGAAATCTCCGAATGCATGAAGGGCATGTAGAGAAACTGCTTCTCGGTGTTGGTGAGCCCGTGATCGAGCCGCTTCTCCGCCGCGTTTCGCGCGATCTCGATGGCGAGATTGTCGGTGCCGAAGGCATCGGCCTCGCCGCGGAACATGTTGCGCGGAAACTGATCGAGCGCGATCACCGCGGCGAGCGCGGTGTGCTGGTCGTCGACCTTGTCCGGGTCGAGCCCGGTCTTCAACTGCTCGTAGAGTTCGGTAAAGCGCGAGCGGATCTTCTCGTCCACCTCGCGCTTGCCCGAATACCAGTCCTCGGCGGTCAGTTCGCCGAACCAGAAAGACAGGACATCGTCTTGCCATCCCTGCTTCATCTCGTCCTCCCTCTTTTTCTTGGAAGAGGGCGCAGGTCGCGCCGCTCTTCATCGTCTCCTTGCACCGAGCCGTTTTGTCAGATGCGACCTTCCTCGACACCGTGACAAGCCGTCTCGCCCTCACCGTTCCACAGGAGCTGCGGAATTTCCATCCGGCAGCGCTCGTTTGCGAACGGGCAGCGGGGATGGAAGGCGCAGCCGGGCGGCGGGTTGATCGGGTTGGGGATCTCACCCTCGACCTTCTTGCGCTTGCGCCCGGTCATTTCGAGGTCCGGCACGGCGTCGAGCAGCATGCGCGTGTAGGGGTGGCGCGGCTTGGCGAAGAGCGTCTTGGAATCGGCGACCTCGGCGAGACGGCCGAGATAGAGGACGCCGATCCGGTTCGCCATGTGTCGCACGACCGAAAGATCGTGGCTGATGAAGAGGAACGTCAGGCCGAACTCGTCCTGCAGATCCTTCATCAAATTGAGGATCTGCGCCTGCACCGAGACGTCGAGCGCCGAGGTCGGCTCGTCGCAGACGATGAAGTCGGGACGTGCCGCGAGCGCGCGGGCGATCGCCACGCGTTGGCGCTGGCCGCCCGAGAATTCGTGCGGGAACTTGACGCCGTCCTCCGGCGACAGCCCGACCAGCGTCAGGAGTTCGCCGACGCGCTTGCGCCGCTCCAGCGACGACAGCCCGCCCTCGAACACCTTCAGCGGCTCGCCGATGATGTCGGTCACGCGCCAGCGCGGGTTGAGGCTGGCGAACGGGTCCTGGAAGATCATCTGGAAGCGGCGGCGCAGGCGCCGCGCCTCGCCGCCCTTCAGGCCCTTCTTCAGCGACTTGCCGTCGAAATGGATGTCGCCTTCAGACGGATCGAGCAGGCCGACGATCAGCCGCGCGATGGTCGACTTGCCCGAGCCGGATTCGCCGACGAGCGCAAGCGTCTCGCCCTTGTTGATGCGGAAGGTGACGTCGTCGACGGCGCGCACATAGGCCTTGTCCGTCCGCTCGATGACGCGGTTCAGCCACGGCTTCGAGACGTCGAACCGGCGTGACAGCTTGTTGACTTCGACGAGGGGGTTGGAGGTCGTCATGCGGCTTGCTCCTCGGGCGCATGCAGCCAGCAGGCGACGCGGCGGGTGCCCGAGGCGATCGGCTCGGGACGCTCGACGAAGCAGCGGTCGAAGGCATGCGGGCAGCGTGGGTTGAAGGCGCAGCCCTTCGGAATGGCCGACAGGCGCGGCATGGAACCCGGGATCTGCGTCAGGCGGTCGGAGTTGGTGGCGAGCGTCGGGATCGAACCCATCAGGCCGGCCGTGTAGGGGTGCTTGGCGTCGGTGATGACGTCGCGCACAGGCCCGATCTCGGCGATGCGCCCGGCATACATGACCGCCACGCGATCGGCCGTCTCGGCGATGACGCCCATGTCGTGGGTGATCAGCATGATCGCCGCGCCGTATTCGGCGCACATGTTCTTCATCACGTCGATGATCTGCGCCTGCACCGAGACGTCAAGCGCGGTTGTCGGCTCGTCGGCGATGACCAGCGCCGGGTCGGCGCAGAGCGCGAGCGCGATGACGACGCGCTGGCGCATGCCGCCCGAGAACTGGTGCGGATAGTCGTCGATGCGTCGCTCCGCCGCCGGGATGCCGACGTCGTCGAGCAGTTTGATGGCGCGCTTGCGCGCATCGGCCGGCGACAGCGGCATATGGGTGCGGATCGTCTCGATGAGCTGCTCGGCGACCGTATAGAGCGGATTGAGCGAGGTCAGCGGGTCCTGGAAGACCATGCCGATGCGCTTGCCGCGATAGCGCCGCATCTGGTCGGGGCCCAGATTGTCGATGCGCTCGCCCTGAAGCAGGATCTCGCCGCTCGAGATGCGGCCGGGCGGCTCGATCAGGCCGATGACGGCCGAACCGGTCATCGACTTGCCGGCGCCGGATTCGCCCACCACGCCGAGCACTTCGCCCGGCATGATGTCGAAGGAGATGTTGTCGACCGCCGTCAGCGTCCCACGGCGCGTGGGAAACTGGACGGTCAGGTTCTTGACGGAAAGGACGGGTTGCATGGCGCTTACCTCAGTCGCGGGTTGAGCGCGTCGCGCAGCCAGTCGCCCAGTAGGTTGACCGAAAGCGCAAGCAGGACGAGCGTCAGGGCGGGGAAGAACAGGATCCACCACTCGCCGGAGAAGAGATATTGCTGGCCGATGCGGATCAGCGTGCCGAGCGAGGGCTGCGTGGGCGGAACGCCGACGCCGAGGAAGGACAGCGTCGCCTCCTCGATAATCGCAAGGGCAAGGCCGATCGTCGCGATGACCATCACCGGCCCCATGACGTTCGGCAAGACGTGCCGGCCGAGGATCAGGATCGGGTGGACGCCCATGATGCGGGCGGCCGAGACGTAGTCCTTCTGCCGCTCCACCATCGTCGCGCCGCGCACCGTACGCGCGAACTGCGCCCAGTTGGCAAGGCCGATGGCGACGATCAGGACGTAGACCGCCATGCTCTCCTGCTGCGATGGCGGAATGATGCCCCGCGCGATGCCGAAGATCAAAAGCGCGATCAGGATCGCCGGGATCTGGATCTTCAGCGTCTCGAGCCCGTAGGTCAGGAGCATCTCGGAGACGGGTAGGTTGTAGATGATGCTGGTGCCGAAATCGAAGCGGATGATCGCACCCAGCCAGGTGAAATAGCGGTCCGTCACGCTGCCGCCGAGGCCGTAATACTGGGTGATGGACTCGATGATCTCGTCCGTGATGCCTGGGCGTTCTGCGAGGAGGATCTCGATCGGATTGCCGATCGCGTTAATCATGGCGAAGAGGATCATGCTCACGCCGATGATCAGGAAGGCGGAGAAGATCAGGCGCCGGAGGATGTAGCGAACCGTTCCCAAGGACCGGATCCTCTTCAGCCGATGTCCGCGGGTGCGGCGCGCAGGGGAACCGAGCGGTGCATCACCGTGGTGGCCTCGGCGCCGTGCGACGTGTCGTCATCCGCTCTCTGCTCCTTGCAGTCGGCATATCGGCGGGCTGGACCGCCATCCCCTCGCTCTCACCCTCGGGGATGGCGATCCTCCCGGCGCATCTGTTGGTGCTGGTCGCTGTTGAGGCGCGGGCTGCCGGCGTGCATCGTCGCCTGCGGCAGCGGCAAGAAAGACGGGTCCTGACAATTCGCCTGGTCGGTCACAGCGCGTCCCCCCTGGGGCCTCGGCCGCGTGCGAAGCACTTCTCCCGTGACACCGGTTGTCCGACGTCAACGGGAGCCTAGGAAGCGCCTGCTATTGCGGTCAAATGCCATATTCAGCATGCTTCATGCGCAGATGTTATGAAGCCGCGATGCAACGTCGTCTGACGCAGCGCCAGGTCGAGGCATTCCGCGCGGTGATGCTGCACGGATCGATCTCCGGCGCCGCCGAGATGCTGGGGCTGACCCAGCCGGCGGTGAGCCGCCTGATGCGCGACATGCAGGATACGCTGCAACTCCGACTGTTCCAGCGCCGCGGCAATCAGATCGCCCCGAATGCCGAGGCAGGCCTGTTGTTCGAGGAGGTTCAGCGCAGCTTCGTCAGCCTCGGCCGCATCGAGCGGACGGCGCACGAGATCAAGCGCGCCTGGCACGGCAGTCTGCGCATCTCGGCCATGGCGGGGCCGGCGCATGGCTTCCTGCCGGCCCTTCTGCCGCGCTTCCTGCGGGAGCATCCGGAGACCTATGTCGCCCTGCACAGCCACGTCTCGTCGACCACGCTCGAACGGGTGTCGCTGCGGCAGTTCGACGTCGGCATCGCCTATGCGGGGCCCGAGTATCCCGGGGTGGATGTTGAACTGCTGCCCGGTCTCGAGGCCGTCTGCGCCGTCCCGGCCGGGCATGCGCTCGCCCGCAGGTCGGCCATCGAGATCGAGGATCTGCGGGGCCAGCAATTGCTGAGTCTCGGGTCGAGCAGCCAGATCTCCGCGCGCCTCGATGCCCTGCTGCGGGTTGCGGGCATCGCCGTGCCCGTGCTGGCGGAATCGACGGCTTCGGAGGTTCTGTGCCGGCTGGTGGCGCATGGCGTCGGCCTCGCGTTGGTGGATCCCTTCACCGCCTCCGCGGTGCGCGATCCGGCTGTCGTGATCCGCCGCTTCCGGCCGCGCGTGGACTATGCCGCGGCCCTGGTCTTCCCGGCTGGCGTACCACGCTCCCGCGCCGTCGAGCGCTTCGCCAAGATCGTGCGCGCAGCCGCGACGATGGATCAGCTGCTCGAGGTCTAGCGACCGCGGAGCGCGAGGGCCTTGCGCCTGCGATGCGGCCTATGCATCCTTGTGGCCTCACCCTCCGGCCGCTTCGGCGGCCGTCGCCTCAGTTTGGCAACCAGGCGGCGCTTGGCGTCGCCCTTGGCGCAATGGCGCCGCGTGGAGGGTGGTCTGCATGGCTCGGCGTGGCATGATGAAGCTCGGGATGTCGATGCGTGGCCTGGGGTATCACCCCGCCGCGTGGCGCCATCCGGAGGTGCCGGCGGACGGCACGCTGCGCTTCGACCATTACGCGCACAACGCGCAGATGGCCGAACGCGGGCTGTTCGACATGATCTTCTTCGCGGACGGCATCGGGTTGCGCGAACGCGACGAGCCGCGCGGCTCCCTGGCACGTTCGGGCTACGAGCTGGTCGAGATGGAGCCGCTGACGCTGCTGCCGGCGCTCGCCGTCCTGACCAAGAACATCGGCCTCGTGACCACGGCGTCGACCACCTACAACGAGCCCTATCACGTCGCCCGCAAGTTCGCGACGCTGGACCTGATCAGTGGCGGCCGCGCGGGCTGGAACATCGTTACCTCCTGGTCCGAGGCGGAAGCGAAGAATTTCAACCGCGAGGAGCATCTCGACTACGACACGCGCTACGAGCGCGCTGCCGAGTTCGTCGAAGTGGTCAAGGGCCTGTGGGATTGCTGGGAGCCGGACTCCCTCGTCTATGACAAGGAAGGTGGGCTGTTCTACGACGAGAGCAGGATGCACCTGCTGAATCACCGCGGGAAGCATTTCCAGGTGCGCGGGCCGCTCAACGTCGCTGGCATGCCGCAGGGACGGCCGGTGTTGGTGCAGGCAGGCGCATCGGAACCTGGGCGCGAGATCGCCGCCGCCACGGCCGACGTCGTCTACGCGGCGGCGGATTCCCTCCAGGCCGCCAAGACCTACTATGACGACGTGAAGGGCCGCATGGCCAAGCATGGCCGCGACTGGGATGACCTCAAGATCATGCCTGGCGTTCGCACGATCGTCGCGGCGACGCGCGCCGAGGCGCAGGCCAAGTTCGATCGGCTGCAGGACATGACGGATCCGCTGGTGGGCCTCGCGCGCGTCTATGCCGCGCTTGGCGACCTCACCGGCTTCGACATCGACGGCCCGGGGCCGGAGCCGCAGCGGGAAGCGGAAGTTCGCAGCAGCACCGAGCGCATCATGCAACGCGCGCGGTCCCAGAACCTCTCTATCCGGCAACTCTACAAGCAGATCGTGGGCGGCGGGTTCTACCTGATCGGGACGGCCTCCGACGTCGTGGACGGCCTGCAGGAATGGTACGAGGCGGAAGCCTGCGACGGCTTCAACATCCTGCCACCCTATTTGCCGGGCTGCTGCGACGACTTCGTCGAGTTCATCACGCCCGAGCTCCAGCGCCGCGGCCTGTTCCGCAAGGCCTATGAGGGCAAGACGCTGCGGGAGAATCTCGGCCTGAAGCCGCATGTGAACCGATATGCCGAGGAGCGCGCGCGCTCCGCGGCGGCCGAGTGACGGATAGCCCACGATGACCCAGCGGACGATGAAGCTCGGCCTGAACCTGGTGGCGAACGGCGCGCATGGCGGCGGGTGGCGGATGGCGGATGCGCATCTCGGCGCCGCCATCGACGTCCGGATGTGGAAGCGCCTGGCGAAGGAGGCCGAGAAGGCGAAGTTCCACTTCATGTTCTGGGCGGATGGGCTCGCGGTGCGATCCTCGGCCAAGGACGAGGCGCAGTTGAGCTCCGCCAGCCGCATCGACGTCTTCGAGCCGATGACCCTGCTCTCGGCCCTGTCCGCGGTGACCGAGCGGATGGGCTTCATCGCGACGGCCTCGACCACCTATTACGAGCCCTTTCACCTCGCCCGTTTCTTCGCTTCGCTGGACCACATCACGGAAGGCCGTGTCGGCTGGAACGTGGTGACCTCCTGGTCCGAGCAGGAGGCGCTGAACTTCGGCCGGGAGAAGCACATGGAACACGGCGCGCGGTACCGCCGCGCCGGCGAGTTCGTCGACCTGGTCTTCGGCCTGTGGGACAGCTGGGAGGACGACGCCTTCATCCGCGACAAGGCGAGCGGGCAGTACTTCGATCCGGCGAAGCTGCACATCCCGCATCACCGCGGCGAGCACTTCACGGTACGCGGCCCGCTGAACGCCGCGCGGCCGATCCAGGGCTACCCTGTGATCGCGCAGGCCGGGTCGTCCGGGCCGGGACAGGATCTCGCGGGGCGCACGGCCGAACTCATCTACAC